>NZ_JAYPTL010000027.1:0-45203 GCF_038133525.1 Erythrobacter sp.
ACTCAAGATCGCGCAGGCTTTCCGTGAGGACCTGACCGTCGAGGAAATCCAGCCCATCACCGGCTTCGATCCTTGGTTCCTGCGCCAGATTGAATCGATCATCTACGAAGAGAAGATGATTGGTCACAATGGCTTGCCGCGCGACGCGACCGAGATGCGGCGCCTCAAGGCCATGGGCTTTTCCGACAAGCGTCTGGCTACACTGGCTGTCAGGTCGGTTGGTGTGGCAGGCGGCCTCGGCGAAACCCAGGCCAAGCGCTCTGGACTGCTGCACGACGCACTGCGCGCCATGGCAGGTGCCACGAGCGAGCAGGAAGTGCGCGACCTGCGTCACAAGCTGGGCGTGCTTCCGGTCTACAAGCGCATCGACAGCTGTGCGGCCGAGTTCGAAGCCGTGACGCCCTACATGTATTCGACCTATGAAGCGCCGACCTTCGGCGAGCCCGAGGACGAAGCACAGCCCAGCGATCGCAAGAAAATCGTTATCCTGGGGGGCGGCCCCAACCGTATCGGGCAGGGCATCGAGTTCGATTATTGCTGCGTTCACGCCTGTTTCGCGCTGAGCGAAGCCGGGTTCGAGACCATCATGGTCAACTGCAACCCGGAGACGGTTTCGACCGATTACGACACCTCAGATCGGCTCTATTTCGAGCCGCTGACTGAGGAGGACGTGCTCGAAATTCTACGGGTCGAGATGTCGACGGGCGAAGTGGTCGGCGTGATCGTTCAGTTCGGCGGGCAAACCCCGCTTAAACTGGCCGCGGCGCTGGAGCGCGAGGGCATTCCGATCCTGGGTACCAGTCCGGATGCGATCGACCTTGCCGAAGATCGCGAACGCTTTGCCAAACTGGTGGCCAAGCTCAAGCTCAAACAGCCTGAGAACGGAATTGCCCGCAGCCGCGACGAAGCCGCCGCGGTTGCGCGTGCGATCGGCTATCCCGTTCTCCTGCGCCCCAGCTACGTCCTTGGTGGCCGTGCGATGGAGATCGTCGACAGCGAGGCGCAGCTCGATGACTACATCAACACCGCGGTCAACGTGTCGGGCGACAGCCCGGTACTGGTCGACCAGTACCTGCGCGACGCCATCGAGTGCGACGTTGATGTCGTTTCGGACGGTTCGGAGGTGCGCATCGCAGGCGTGATGCAGCATATCGAAGAAGCCGGCGTCCATTCGGGTGACAGCGCCTGCACGCTGCCGCCCTATAGCTTGCCTGACGAGATCGTCGCCGAGATGGAACGACAGGGTGAGGCTTTGGCCAAGGCGCTGCAGGTCCGCGGCCTCATGAACGTGCAGTTCGCGGTCAAGGACGGTGAGGTCTACCTGATCGAGGTGAACCCGCGCGCAAGCCGCACGGTGCCCTTCGTGGCCAAGGCGATTGGCCGCCCGATCGCCAAGATTGCGGCCCGTGTCATGGCTGGCGAGGATCTGCGGACCTTCGAACCTTTCGACATCCGGCCGAAGCATATGGCGGTGAAGGAAGCCGTGTTCCCCTTCAGCCGCTTTCCCGGGTCGGACCCGGTGCTGAGCCCGGAAATGAAGTCGACGGGCGAGGTCATGGGGATCGACGATGGCTTCCCCGCCGCCTTCCTCAAATCGCAGCTGGGCGTCGGTATGACGCTGCCACAGCAGGGCACACTGTTCGTATCGGTCAAGGACAGCGACAAGGAAATCATCGTCCCGGCGGTCAAGACGCTGCTCGATCACGGGTTCAAGGTGATCGCGACTGGGGGTACACAGCGCTTCCTCGAGGCCAAGGGGCTCGACGTGGAGCGGGTCAACAAAGTGGCCGAAGGGCGCCCGCACATCGTCGATGCGATCATCGACGGGGAAGTGGCGCTGATCTTCAATACCACCGAAGGATGGCAGTCACTGCTCGACAGCCAATCGATCCGGGCCAGTGCGCTGGAAAAGAAGCTTCCTTACTACACGACCGCCACAGCCTGCCTGGCTGTTGCGAGGTCAATAGCAGAGGTTTCGCCGAGCCAGCTTGAAGTGCGTTCTTTGCAAGACTATTATAGCTGACGAAATCACACCTACGCTTCCCTGACATCTGGACCCGAAAGGCTCCGCACCCCGCGGACCGGGTTCGAATTGTCCCAGTGAGAGCGAGAACAGGAAGGACTGAGGCCCATGGAAAAGGTGCCGATGCTGGCAGAGGGCTATGAGAAGCTGACAGCGGACCTCAAGGTGCTGCGCGCCGAACGCCCGAAGATCGTCGATGCGATCGAGGAAGCGCGCGCGCATGGCGACCTGTCGGAGAACGCGGAATACCACGCCGCCAAGGAACGCCAGGGCCAGGTCGAAGCGCAGATCGCCGAGATCGAGGACAAGGTCAGCCGCGCGCAGATCATCGACCCCACCACGCTTTCGGGCGACAAGGTGATCTTTGGTGCAACGGTGACCTTGCTCGACGAGGACGATAAGCCCGTGCGTTACCAGATCGTCGGTCAGACAGAGGCGGACGCGAACAAGGGCCGGATCAGCTACAATTCGCCGATTGGCCGGGCTCTGATCGGCAAGCAGGTCGATGAGGAAGTCGAAGTGACCGTTCCTTCGGGTGACAGGTTCTACCTGATCGAGAAGATCGAGTTTATCTGAGCCGAAAAGCCGTAGCTAAAGCGGCTTCTCCATCGCCCAGTTGTGGATCGGCACTCCGCCGATCTCGAACTCGCGTTTGTGTGTCATGACATAGCCTGCACGCTCGAAGGCTGGGCGCGCAAGGTCGCTCGCCTCCGAATAGAGCCGCGTCACGCCCCTGCTACGCGCCAATACCTCTGCCTCACCAAGCAGGTGCGCAGCGAGACCTTGGCGGGTATGGTCCGGGTGGTTGTACAGGTGGTCCAGGTGGCCATCGCGCTCAAGCAAGGCATAGGCGACGGCGCGATCCTCTCCGTCGACGGCGACGAGGATCGTTGCCCCTTCGCCCACGCGGCTGCGGAACTTCTCCGGAGTCGCTTGCCAGCGGAGCCACGCTTGCACCTGCTCTGGCGAGTATTTTAGCGAACCAACACGGAGTATCGCCTCCCGCCAGACATGCGGGAGTCCCTCGGCATCATCGTCGCGAAATGGCCTGATCAAGTAGGCCACGGTTCGTTCAGGCGCCCGGGTCGAGCAGTTTGTGCAGATGGACTACGACGTATTTCATCTCAGCGTCGTCGACCGTCCGCTGGGCATTGGCGCGCCATGCGTCGACCGCAGCGTCATAGCTGCTGAACACGCCGGCGACGTGGATGCTCTCTGGATCGGCAAAGGTCACGGCGCGGGGATCGGTAACGCGCCCGCCCATGACGAGATAGAGCGCCTGCTTGCTCTCTTTTTCTTCCATGGCTGGTGAAGCTCCTTGGGGAGGGGAGGTATGGCTGATTTTCGGATTGGCTGGCCCCATAGCGAAAGCGGCGCGACAGGCAAGCCCATCGCGCCGCTACGGCATCGTATTCTCTGCGAGGATCAGCGCCCCGTGCGTTCCTTGAGCGAGCGAACGGCGCGCGAACCCTTGCGAGTGACTTTGCGCGACTTTGCCCGGACGGCATCAGCCGCAACGTCGAGTTTGTAGGCGACGTCCCGTCTCAAACCGCGGGCCGTGGTGGCTGCATCGTCGCCGAAGTCTTCAAGCCTGTCCCCTGCATCACGCGCGGCAATCAGCGCTTCCTGAAGCATTTTTGCGCCATATGCGAAGGTCGATTCCAGTGCGAGGTTCATCAGCACGCCTCCTCGCTTGCCCACCTTTCGGCCGCTCTTGGTCATGGCGCCGATGGCAAAGCCGGCCAGCACGACACCGCCGACCACAGCCAACGGGTGCTTGCGCGTGAACGCGATCGCCTCGTCCGCTGCGTGGCGCGCCTGTTCGGCCAGAGTGCGATCGGAATTGCGCTGTTGTGCGGCTTCGATCCGAGCGCGCAGGGCTTCACGCTTCTGTTCATCGGTCTTGGGCTTGGAGAGGGGAGGGACTTCGGACATGGGGGCTCCGTTTTCGATATCAGCTGTTGGCGTCGTCAGGGGCAGGATCGTCCTCCTCCCCCAGGCCGAACAGCGACAATATGGGATTGCGCGCGAACCAGACCACGATGGCGGCAACCAGCGCTGCCAATGCACCACGATTGTCGTCGGCAACTTCGAGCGCCTCTTCGTAGATGTCGACTGCGCTCTCCCGGGCCTTATCCATGGCGCGGGTCGTGAGGCTCTTCTGCGAGTAGGTCGTCTTCAGATTCTCGACGTCTGCCTCGACAAGTGCGCGGGCCGTATCGCGGAGGTGGCGGTCGGAGACCATCCGGGTGCGCAATTCGCTCACTGTTTGTCGTCTCCAAATGCGGAGGCGATTTCATCTACACGGGCCTTGACCAGCCGGAGCAGTACCGCCGCCCCTACCAACAGCGTAATCGTGACGATTGCCGTCGCGCCCCAAGGCCCTACCGTAGGGATTAGTGCGAAGAGGAGCCCCACCGTGGCCGCAATCAGGGCAAGGTGGAGAAAGCCAAGGCCAAGCAGTGCGTAGCCTACGGCACCCTTCGCGCGGTCGGCCGTGAAAGCGGCGCGACTTTTCTGGAAGGCGAGTTCGGCTTCGGCGTAGGTCTTGACGTCCTCGATCAAAGCCGTGAGATCATCGGTCAGCGAAGGGCCAGCCTGGCCGTCCTCGTCTTCAGGGGCTCCGTAGTCATCGGGTAGGTCAAGTGGACCGGCATAGTCCTGGGTCCGCTCACCATCGTTATCCCGCATTGCAGCCCCTCCTGTTCGCGTCAGCGCGAGCGGCGGAATAACCGCGAAAGGAGGAAGCCTGCAATCGCTGCGATGCCCAGGGCCTTGCCCGGGCTCTTGCGGACGAATTCCCGGCCATCTTCAACCAGGTCGTCGACGCTCTTGGCATCCAGCTTGGTGGCGTACTCATCAAGCGACTTCGAGGCGGTGCGGACATAATCGCCGTATTTGGCGCCAACTTTCTCGTCGACCTGATAGGCATTGTCATTGACCAGGCGGCTCAGGGCGCGCAGGCCTTCGCCAGCTTTCACCTTGCCTTCAACGGCCAGTTCCTTGCCCTTGACCTTGGCTTCCTCACCATAGGCCTTGGCTTCGGCAACCCAATCTTCGCCCTTGCCCTTTGCCTGATCGCGATAGGCTACCGCGCGATCGCGCCCTTCGGCCTTCAGTGCGGCGGCACCAGCTTTTGCTTCCTCAAGCGCCGCGTTGAAGCGCGACTTTGCTTCTGTGCGATTGTCTGCTGTCTTGGTCACGGCAGTGGTCTCCTTGCTTGCGGGTTTCTTTGCCGCGGGTTTACGCGGCTTGGCGGATGCGACGGTCTTCTTTGCGGCAGTGGTCTTGCGCTTCTTTGGCGCAGCGGTCTTGGTCGTTTCGGCCATAACTCTCGTCCTTGCCCTCAATTCGTATTCATGCCGGATCGGGAGACTCCGGCCTTCCTTTTCCAACGCAACTTGCGCACCGATGTTCCGGCGCATAGAGCGCGTCAAACCCCAATCTGGGGGTGTTATAGCATTTTACAACACCTTTGTCCGGAGCGCTACCGACTATGACCGCGATCATCGATCTTCATGCCCGAGAAATCCTCGACTCGCGGGGCAATCCCACGGTTGAGGTTGATGTCCTGCTCGAAGACGGCAGCTTCGGGCGCGCGGCAGTTCCGTCAGGTGCCTCGACTGGTGCGCATGAGGCGGTCGAACTGCGCGATGGGGACAAGGGCCGCTATCTGGGCAAGGGTGTGCTCAAGGCAGTCGATGCCGCGAACACAGAGATTGCCGATGCGATCCTTGGTCTCGATGCCGAAGACCAGCGCGACATTGACGCGACCATGATCGAGCTCGATGGCACGCCGAACAAGGCGCGTCTCGGCGCCAATGCGATCCTCGGCACCAGCATGGCAGTGGCCAAGGCGGCCGCAGCGGCGCGCGGCCTACCGCTTTATAGCTACATTGGCGGGGTATCGGCACATGTCCTTCCGGTTCCGATGATGAACATCATCAATGGCGGCGAACACGCCGACAATCCGATCGACATCCAGGAATTCATGATCATGCCGGTAGGAGCAGACAGCCTCGCCGAAGCTGTCCGCTGGGGTGCGGAAGTGTTCCATACGCTGAAGAAAGGCCTGTCGCAGAAGGGACTGGCTACTGCGGTGGGTGACGAAGGCGGCTTCGCGCCGAACCTTGCCAGCACGCGCGATGCGCTGGACTTCATCATGGCATCGATCGAGCAGGCAGGCTTCAAGCCAGGTGAAGAGATTGCGCTGGCGCTGGATTGCGCATCGACCGAGTTCTTCGCCGATGGGCGTTACGACCTGGCTGGCGAGCAGATCTCGCTGACGCCGGAGGAGATGGCGCGTTATCTGGCCGATCTGTGCAACGATTATCCGATCCGGTCGATCGAAGACGGCATGAGCGAAGACGATTTCGCCGGATGGAAGGCCTTGACCGACCTTATCGGCGGCAAGGTCCAGCTGGTTGGCGACGACCTGTTCGTGACCAACCCGCAGCGGCTTAGTGACGGGATTGCAAAGGGCCTGGCCAACTCGTTGCTGGTCAAGGTCAACCAGATCGGGACGCTCTCGGAAACGCTCGACGCCGTCAGCATCGCCAACCGTGCAGGATACACCGCGGTCATGTCGCACCGGTCGGGTGAGACCGAAGATGCGACCATTGCCGATCTCGCGGTCGCTACCAACTGCGGTCAGATCAAGACGGGTTCGCTGGCGCGTTCGGATCGCCTCGCCAAGTACAACCAGCTCATCCGCATTGAGGAAGAGCTGGGTGGCAGTGCAGTCTACGCGGGTCGCGCTTGCTTCGGCCGGTTGGGCTAACTCGACCGAACCCAGCGATGCCTCGACGAGCGGCAATTGCCGCTCGTCGGGTGTGCGCATATCAGGCAGCTTTCAATCGGGCGCGGGCCGCGCCTCAGGAGAGCTGCACTCATGAAGAACCGTCTCGTTGCAGCGCTGCTGCTTGGTACCGCCGCCGTCACGCTTGGTCCCGTCGCCTGCAGTCAGTTTGGCGAGGAGACTGAGATCGCTTCGGTCGGAACCGAATTGGGGATCGAACAGAGCTGGATGGACAGCTCGGTCAAGCCCGGCGACGACTTCTTCCGCTATGCCAACGGGAGCTGGCTCGACAGTACCGAGATACCGGCAGATCGCTCGAATGTTGGCGGCTTCTACATCGCCTTCCTCCAGACCGAGAAGAACCTGACGGCGCTGATCGACGGGATCGTGAAATCCGATCCGGCGCAGGGTAGCGATGCCTGGCGAGTGAAGACCTTCTATGAAGCGTTCCTCGACACCAAGGCGATCGATGCCGCGGGTATGAAGCCTGTCGCGGGCGACCTGGCCAAGATCGAAGCGATTGCGGACAAGGCACAACTCGCCAGCGCGATCGGGGCAAGCATGCGCGCGGACGTCGATCCGCTCAACAGCACCGATTTCGAGACCGAGAACCTCTTTGGCGTCTTCGTGACGCAGGCCCTCAAGGGCGGGGAAGTGGTACCGTATCTGCTGCAGGGTGGCCTCGGCATGCCTGAACGCGAATACTATTTGTCTTCGGACCCCAAGATGGCGGGCCTGCGCACCTCGTACAGGACCTATATCGCAGACGTGCTGAAGGCCGCCGGCGTGGCGGATGCAGACGCGAAGGCGCAGCGCATATTCGATCTCGAAATGAAGATCGCGAAGGCGCATGTCAGTCGCGAAGAGAGCGACGACTGGGCAACCGCCAGCTCGCTGTGGTCGCAGGCCGATTTCAAGGCCAAGGCCCCGGGGATGGACTGGGACTCCTTCTTCAAGTCCGCACAGCTGGCAGGTTTCAGCACTTTCGACGCCTATCATCCGAGTGCGATCACCAAGCTTTCGGCGCTCGTGGCATCGGAACCACTGACGGCGTGGAAGGACTGGATGACCTTCCATCGGATCAACGCCAACACCGATGTCTTGCCGACCCGTCTCGATGAGCTGCACTTTGCATTCTATGGCAAGACGCTCTTCGGGCAAGAGGAGCAGCGCGGCCGCGACAAGCGCGCGCTTGGTGCCATCAACCAGCACCTTGGTGACGAGCTGGGCAAGCTCTATGTCGAGAAATACTTTCCCGCTCCCGACAAGACGGCGATCGCGGGCATGGTTGGCAATATCAAGGATGCCTTCGCCAAGCGGATCGACGCGCTCGTTTGGATGGCAGCTGCAACCAAGGCTGAAGCCAAGAAGAAGGTCGAGACCATGGCGGTGGGCGTCGGCTATCCCGACACTTGGACGGACTATTCTTCACTCAAAGTCGAACCTGGCAACGCCTTTGCCAACCGCCAGGCAGCTGATTTGCTGCGCTATCGGCAACAGCTGGCGAAGGTGGGCAAGCCGCTCGACAAGAACGAATGGTGGATGAATGCGCAGCTGGTGAACGCGGTCAATTTGCCGGTACAGAACGCGCTGAACTTCCCGGCTGCGATCCTCCAGCGTCCATTCTTCGATCCCAAGGCCGACCCGGCATTCAATTATGGCGCTATCGGCGCGGTGATTGGCCATGAAATCAGCCATAGCTTTGATAACAACGGCGCGGCCTTCGATTCCTCGGGCGCCATGCGCAATTGGTGGTCCGATGCCGACAAGGCCAAGTTCGACGAGGCAGGCAAGGCTCTGGCGGACCAGTTCGACCAATACGAACCCTTTCCGGGCCTGCATGTGCGTGGGGACCTGACCTTGGGCGAGAATATTGCCGACGTCGCAGGGCTCGCGGCTGCCTACGATGCCTATCGCGCATCGCTTGGCGGCAAGGAGGCCCCGGTCATTGGTGGGTTCACCGGCGATCAGCGCTTTTTCATCGCCTATGCGCAAGCCTGGGCCACGAAGTTTCGCGAAGAGGCCCTTCGGCAGCGGATAGCGACTGACGGTCACGCCCCCGGGCAATACCGCGCCTTGACCGTCCGCAATCTCGATGCCTGGTACAAGGCTTTCGATGTAAAGGAGGGCGACGCGCTCTACCTCGCCCCGGAAAAGCGGGTGAAGGTCTGGTAGGATCTGTGGGGAGGGGGCTTATGCTGGCCCTTTCCCACTGGATATGCACCATTGTCAGTCGCGCCCACGACAGGTAGCTATCAGCAACCGATATCGTGGGAGAGAGCGATTTGGGCGAATTTCCGGTGCATCCGGCAGAGGTTACCCCGCAGTGGCTAACCGAGGTTCTGGGCGCGCGTGTCGATGCTGTGCGATGGGAGCCGATCGGTACCGGCCAGGTGGGCGATAGCGCCCGCTTTCACCTCGAAGGACATGCTGTCCCTGCAACCCTTGCTGGCAAATTCGCTGCCGAGGACGCAGCGAGCCGCGGCACTGCAATCATGTTCGGCCTCTATCGCAAGGAAGTCGAGTTTTACCGACAGGCGGCGCCGAGGCTTGGCGTACGCGTACCCGGCGTCCACTTCGCGGCGGTAAGTGACGACGGCGGTGAGTTCATCCTGTTGTTTGAGGACATGGGTCCCGCTCGCCAGGGCGATCAGATCCGCGGATGCACCCTTGAGGATGCACGCGCCGGCATCAGGCAGGCGGCGGCAATCCATGCACCCAGCTGGGGTGTCAGCGAGCTACTCGAAGCGCAATGGCACGCGCCCCCGCCCGACCTAGGGCAGAAGCTAGGAGCGCTTTACCCGCAAGCGCAGGCGGTCTGGCGTGAGCGATACGCCGATACGCTCGAGCCGGAGATGATGCGGCTCTGCGAAGAACTGGCAGAGATGAGCGGTCGCTATTTCCAGCGCGAAGAGCCGCCGCAATGCATGGTTCACGGGGACTTCCGTCTCGACAACATGCTGTTCGACATCCGTGGTGGCAGTGAACCCATTGCGATCCTAGACTGGCAGACCGTCACGGTCGGCAAGGCGATGACCGACGTCGGTTACTTCATGGGCACCGGTATCGGCGAAGCGCTGTGGCGCGAGCACGAGGATGAGCTCCTCAACCTGTGGTTGGCCGAAATGGCCGCGCGGGGCAGGGCGCTGACCCGGGATGACATCTGGCACGACTATCTGCTTGGCATACTCCACGGTGTCTCGACAGCTGTCTTCAGTGCAGCTTTCGTTGAGCGCACCGAGCGGGGTGATGCAAATTTTCTATCCATGGCACGAGGGGGCTGTTCGCTTGCGTTGGCACATGACAGTCTCTCGGCCCTGAAGGAGACGCTCTGATGGTCCTGACCCGCGGCGACGACTACCCAATCCACCAGACCCCTGAGCCGGTCGCTTATTCGGGCACCGATCGCAATTTCTACGATCGCTACTTCTTCAACGGCTATGCGCCGGACGGCAGCGGCTTCTTTGCCGTGGCCCTCGGCGTGTATCCGCACCTTGATGTGATCGATGCGCATTTCAATGTCATCCGCGGCGGGATACAGCACTGTATTCATGCGAGCCGCGAGCTGAAAATGGAGCGGATGGACCTGCAGGTCGGCCCCATCCGCATCGAAATTGTCGAACCCCTTCAACGCTTGCGGGTGGTGGTCGATGATTTCCAAGGTATTTCCGCGGATCTGTATTTCGAAGGGCGCGCCTTTCCGATCGAGGAACCGCGTTTCATCCACCGCATCGGTCCGCGGGCCTTTATGGACTACACGCGGCTAACCCAAAACGGTCGATATGAAGGTTGGATCGAGGTCGATGGCGACCGACGCCCTCTTGCCGAAGGGACCATGGGAACCCGCGATCGCAGCTGGGGCGTGCGTCCAATCGGTGCGCGCGACCCGCAACCGACCCCCGGACATATGTTGCCAGGGTTCTTCTGGCAGTGGACGCCCGTCAATTTCCCGCAAGGCAGCCTGTTCTTCCACGTCAATAACGACGAGCACGGCGAAGCGTGGAACACTCGCGCAGCATGGGCAGGCGAGGGTGCTGACGCCGCGGACCTTACAGAGGGCCACGGAAGCATGCGCACCAGGCTGGATCAGGGAACCCGCTGGCCATCGGGGGGCACGCTGTCATTGGCGGTGCGTGGTGCGCCCGAGCAAGTGAGTTTCGAACCCCTTGGCCGTTTCCAGATGCGTGGGCTCGGCTACACCCACCCGGAATGGGGCCATGGACACTACAAGGGGTCTCTTGCAGTGGAACGTGAGGACATCGAGCTCGCCGATCTCGATCCGCTTCTGCCCGAAAATCTGCACGTCCAGATGCCCGTCCGGGTAGTGGGAAGCGACGGTTCGGAAGGGATCGGCGTGTTCGAACAGTTGATCATCGGCCCCTTCTCACCACTGGGCCTCGGTGAATTCCTCGATGGTGCGCGCTAGCGGGTAAGGAGCAGGGTAACCACCCCGCCAAAGATCAACGCCCCTCCAGCCAGCTTCAACCTGTCGGCCTTTTCGCCCAGAAATATGATGGCGATGACGAGCGCAAAGAGGATCGAACTCTCGCGCAGTGATGCAAGGCGGGGCAAGTCGCCCACCGAGTAGGCCGTGAGGGCCAGGCCATAGGACACCACGCCCAATGCCCCCGCCACTACGCATGATCGCCAGTTGCGCTTGGCGTAATCGACGAAGGTCCGCCCACGCCAAGCGCCGAAGGCCGCACCGATCACTGCGCCAAGAACCAGGAATGCCCAGGCGATGTATGATAGCTGTGTCGGCGCGTTCCGAACGCCGCCAGCATCGAAGACCGTGTAACAGGCGACGGCCATTCCGGTCAGGAGTGAGTAGCCCAGCGCGGCGCACGTGAGATTGCGGCCGATGGCGCTGAGCATGATGCCCGAAACGACCAGTCCCATCCCGGCTGCGACCGGCAAGGTGATGGCATCACCAAGAATGAACACACCACCCAATGCCGCGAAGACCGGCGCGGTCCCTCGCATGATCGGATAGGTTGCGCTCATCTCCGCCACTTCGAAGGCGCGGACCAGCGCGAGGAAGTATATCGCGTGAACCGCGAGCGACCCTGCCAACCAACCCCATGCACCGTGCGGCAGGGGTACGAAGATAACGGCAGGCAGCACCAGCATCCCGCCACTGAGATCGATCAGTGCCCGGCTCGCCAGCTTGTCGTTGCCCGATTTGAGGACAGCATTCACCGTCGCGTGGATCGCGCCGGAGGCGATCATCATCAGCGCGGCGGTTTCGACCATGCGGTCAGGCTGCGAAGCGCGCCTGCAAGTCGAGCAGTGCCATCGCTGCCTTGGCCGCTTCGCCCCCCTTGTCCTTCTGCGCAGGATCGCCGCGGACCAGCGCCTGTTCCTCATTCTCGACGGTGAGGATGCCATTGCCGATCGCCATGCCATCCATGGTCAAGGCCATGATCCCGCGTGCGCTTTCGCCGGCAACGATTTCGAAGTGATAGGTCTCGCCGCGGATGACCACACCGATCGCCACGTACCCGTCGTAAAGATCACTCTCCGATGCAAGTGCTATGGCGCCCGGCACCTCGAGGGCGCCAGGGACGGTCAGGACCTCGGCTTCATGCCCTGCCTGGGCAAGCGCAGCGCGTGCGCCTTCCACCAGCATGTCGTTGAGGTGATCGTAAAAACGGGCTTCGACGATAAGAAAACGGGCCATGATCAATCCTTGGGGATGCCGCTATGGGCGAGGGTGAAACCCTGATAGCGCGGATCGTGGCTGACATCCTCGAGCGACCAGTAGGTCGCCGTCTTCGAGTTCGATCTCCGCAAGCCAAAGGCCCGCAAGATTCCCTTCGAAGCGGTCTACCGAGAAATCCGAGCCACTGTTGTGAACCTTGTGCCGCACCTTGCGCAGATCGAGCGCAGGCAAAGTTGCCAAAGTCTCATACTCTTCTTCTGTGAGGTAGGCTGTCACGATCGGTCGTGCCAGCGGATCTTCGCACTCGTATTTACGCGTGAGCTTCCACACTGATTGCCGACCGCTTTGCATGGAACGCAGTCGCAGCCTTGTACCAAGAATGTAGCGATCGTGGATCGTAATCGGATCTTCTAGTGAGGCAATGTCGAGGCGATCGGGATCGACAAGCCAGCGCCGTTCGCGTTCGAGATGCGCGTATTTGGGCTCCGCCGCCTCATCAACGGGGAGGCGCATCCGCTTCAACAGGAACTCCGCCGTGCTCACGCCGGGATTGGGCGTTCGCCAGCCACCGAGATGCCATAGCCTTCGAGGCCGACGACATTGTGATGTGAATTGGTGAGCAGTTCCATTTCATGCACACCAAGGTCGGCGAGGATCTGTGCTCCAACGCCATATTCGCGCAGCTCACCACCGTCGGCGGGACGGACGCCGCCCACTTCGTTCTGCAGGCTTTCCGGACGATTGGGCATCAGTACCACGACCACGCCGCTACCATTGTCTCCGATCGCCTTCATCGCGCGTTGCAGGGTGCGTTTGCGCTCGCTCGGGCGGCCCAGGACGTCATCGAAAATCGAGATGCGATGCATGCGCACCAGGGTCGGCTTGCCCGGCTCAACGTGGCCCTTTTGCAAGGCGACATGCGTGCTGCCATCGACCGCATTGCGGTAAGTCATGGCCCGCCAGTCGCCGCCGTAGTCCGAGACGAACTCGCTCTCGCTCGCCCGTTCGACAAGATGATCATGCCGCATGCGGTATTCGATGAGGTCACGGATCGTGCCGATCTTCAGGCCGTGGCGACGGGCGAAGCCGATCAGGTCTTCGAGCCGGGCCATGCTGCCGTCTTCGTTCATGATCTCGCAGATCACGCCCGAAGGGTTGAGGCCGGCAAGCCGCGAGATGTCGACCGCCGCCTCGGTGTGCCCGGCGCGAACGAGAACGCCGCCGTCGCGGGCGATCAAAGGGAATACATGGCCAGGAGTGACGATGTCCTGCGCATTGCGCGTGGGATCTATTGCCACCGAGACGGTGCGGGCGCGGTCGGCCGCGGAAATGCCGGTCGTCACCCCTTCGCGCGCTTCGATTGAGACAGTGAAGGCGGTTTCGTGCCGCGTTCCATTAGATCGGCTCATCAGCTGAAGACCAAGTTGTTCTGTCCGCTCGCGGGTAAGCGTCAGGCAGATGAGGCCGCGTCCATGGGTCGCCATGAAGTTGATCGCGTCTGGAGTCGCCATTTGCGCTGGGATGACGAGGTCCCCCTCGTTTTCACGATCCTCATCGTCGACAAGAACGAACATCCGACCGTTGCGGGCTTCTTCGATGATTTCCTCGATCCCGACGAGCACCGGGGTTTCATCGTTGGCTTCGAGGAAACGCTCTAGCTTGCCCAGCGTATCGGCGGTGGGATTCCAACCCGGTTCGCCGCAGTCGCGAAGTGTGTTGGCATGCAGGCCTGCTGCTCGCGCGAGGCCCGCGCGGGTCATTTTGCCATCTTCGATAAGGGTGCGGACTCGTGTGATGATGTCTGTAGCCATGCGACTCAGATATCACATTAGAGTGTGATATCCAATTCCTTTACGACATCGTAGTGTGAAGGTGGAAAATTGGTGGACGCACTAGGGCTCGAACCTAGGACCCGCTGATTAAGAGTCAGCTGCTCTACCAACTGAGCTATGCGTCCACACTGCGGCTAACCGCGTGCCCTTTTCCGGGCGCCCCGACTCGGGGGAGGCGCTCATATAGCTGGCCTCGCGCGGATTGGAAGGGGTTTATTTTGGCTAGGCTGACCGGAGTTCAGCGAGCCTTTGTGCGCCCGATTCCTCGATCGAAACCACTGATGCAAAAGGGTCTGCCGGATTGTCGCAGATTCGCACCAGACGGTTGAACTCTAGCGCCCGCACTGTCGAGAAAACGTCCTGGAGTGAGAGGCCCGTCAGAGTGGGCAAATCCCAGATCGTGGTACTCCGCTCCTTCTTGCCGGCATGGCAGAGTGCGAGCAGGACAGAGTCAGACATGTCCGTACCCAACTCGACGGTCAGGCTTTCGCAATCAATTTCAACGATGTGTTCAAAGTCCAGTTCAAGGGCCGCCTTCGACCCGCTCACGGAAGGATCACCACGAACACTAAAACCCCCTGCGACCATGGGAACATATTTTGGCGTTTTATTAGTTTCTGATATGCTTATTTCCAGTCACTCAAGCGGGGGACAGCCATGCAGCGCTATGCGGCGCATATGGACAGCCTGAAACAGCCCAGCGAGGTGCTGCGTTTCGTCAACCGCCTGGCACGGCGCCTGGGCGCGGACAAGCAAACCTATCATTGTACTCCTGTTTTCGGCTCACACACCTCGGACGAGGCCGTGATCTATCAGCAAGGGTTCCCTGCTGCATTCGCAAAGGAATATCGCAGCGAAGGTTTGCGACAGATCGACCCGATGCCGCGACTCACTTTCGCACATGGTCCGGTGCTCACCTGGGATCGGGCTTTCGAACTGGGCGCGTCAAAGAACATTGGTCAGAAGTATGCCCAGGCGTGCATCCGTCATGGCCTTACCACGGGATTCAGCCTTGCCCTGTTCGGACCTGGGCATCGCGATGCCTATGCATCGTTTGGCTTCCCGCAGGATTCAGGTCCGCTCGATGAAGGCGTGCAGACCATGCTGCACGTCCTGATGCAGGCCGCACACCTGCGCATCTGCGCCTTGCTGGATGCGAGGGAACAGAAGGTATCGCTGTCGAAGCGCGAAGCCCAAGTGCTCGAATGGTTGAGCAAAGGGAAGTCGAGCGCCGATATCGCCGAGATTCTCCGGATTTCGCCCGAAACGGTTCGGACCTACACGAAGCGGATCTACGACAAGCTTGGAACCAACGATCGGGTCGCGACCACGGTCAAGGCACTACAGTTGGGGTTGATAGACGCCTAGCGTGCAAGACCGCTTTGAGGGGCATAGCGGTTCCAACGGCTCACCATCATCAGGGAGCCCAGACAGATCATATTGGTCATCATCGAACTGCCGCCGTGACTCATGAAGGGAAGCGGAATGCCCACAACGGGGGCGAGGCCCATGACCATCATGAGATTGATCGCCACATAGAAGAACACCGTGGCTGTCATTCCGGTTGCGAGAAGCTTGCCGAAGCGATCGTTGCTGTAGCGGGCGACACGCAGTCCCCAGCTGAGGATCAGGGCGAAGCATGCCAACACCACAAGCCCTCCGAAGAAACCCCATTCTTCGGCCATGGTGGCAAAGATGAAGTCAGTATGCGGTTCGGGGAGATAGTTCAGGTGGCTCTGCGAACCTTCGTTGAAGCCCTTGCCCCACATCCCCCCTGAACCGATCGCAATCTTGGATTGGGTGATGTGGTACCCGTCGCCCAACGGGTCGCTTTCCGGGTCAAGGAACGTGAAGACCCGCTTTTGCTGATATTCCTTCAGTCCGAAGAAGAAGGCGAGGGGAGCCAACACTGCACCGGCAGCACCGGCGCCCAGGAACCAGCGAATTGGCAGGCCGGCGACAAACATCACAACGACACCACCGAACGCTATGGCCAGCGAGGTCCCAAGGTCGGGTTGCAGCAAGACAAGTCCGACGGGGAGACCCATCAGGGCTGCCGCCGGGACAAGCGAGCGCCATGTCGGGATCATGCCGATGGGAAGGATCGCATAGAACCTAGCCAGGACCAGTACGACTGCCGGCTTCATCAATTCCGATGGCTGCAGTTGCATGAAGCCAAGGTTGAGCCACCTTTGACTCCCGCCTCCAACAAAACCGATCGCTTCGACCAGGACCAGCAGCAGAACTAATACGCCGTAAATGGGAAAGGCGAAGAACATCGCCATTTCCTTGGTGAAGCGGCTCATGACGAAGGCCATCACCAGGAAGACGAGGAAGCGCACCACGTGGTTCTCGGCATAGGTGGTCCAGGAACCGCCTGCTGCGGAATAGAGAACCAAGGAGCCGAAACCGATCAGGATCAGCAGCGGGAAGAGCATGGCCCAGGGCTGGCGCGCGATCGGCGCGGGTACAATGCTGCTCATTGCGCCACCCCGTCGACCGCTGGGTCAGGTAATGTCGACACTGATTGGGTCGTTTGCGTGTCGGCTTCAACGGTCGCACCGGGTGGAGGTGAGGTGTCGCCGGGCAAAGTATCAACGCGTGGTTGCAAGGTCTGTTCGGCGATGGTCTCACTCTGACGCACGGCCACGCGGGCCTCGGCCTCGACCTGGTCGAAGATATCCTCCTCGCGCGCGGGCACCGGCTTTACCGATTGACCAGCCGCTGCGGCGTAGGCGCGGTATTTTGCATCCAGGCGCTGCTGTGCCGTTCCGCCCCATTGCGCTTCGTAGCTGCGCAGGGTCTCAAGTGCCTTCGCGGGATCGAACAGGAAAGTCATCACGTCGCGCGCGATTGGGTAGGCTGCCCCCGAACCGCCCCCATGCTCGATCACAACGGCACCGGCATACCTGGGTTTGTCATAGGGCGCGAAGAACACGAACAGCCCGTGGTCGCGATACTTCCACGGACCCGACTTGCCGTTCGAAAGGTTGAGGCCCACGACCTGTGCGGTGCCTGTCTTACCGGCCATCAATACGTCTGGAATAGGCAGGCGAGCGCGCCCTGCTGTCCCGGGGCCATTCACCACATCGCTCATGGCCTGGCGCACGATGTCGACATGGTCCTGGCTGAAATCAGCGGGCGCGAAGGGCTGGCGGATTTTTGATTTGACCAGATGTGGCTCGAGATGCCGCCCCGACGCGATACGCGCCGCATAAACCGCAAGTTGTAGCGGATTGAACAGCATGTAGCCCTGGCCGATCGTGGCGTTCACCGTATCGAAGGTTTGCCATTCCTTGCCGTACTTATTGAGCTTCCATGCAGGGTCAGGCACGGTTCCGTAGAATTGGCTGGTTACCGGCAGGTCGAATTTCTGGCCCAGTCCCACGCGCCGGGCCATGGCCGCGATCGGGTCCATGCCGATTTGCTGGGCAAAGTGGTAGAAATAGACGTCGCACGACTGGTAGATGCCCTTGGCCATATCGACATGGCCATGCCCCCTGCGGTTCCAGCAGTGGAACACGCGATTGCCGACCCTGAGCCCTCCGTTGCAGACCGTCGCTGCATCGGGAGACAGGCCTTCACGCAGGAAACTCATCGCCACCATCGGCTTAACCGTGGAACCGGGTGGATAGAGTCCTTTCAGGACCTTGTTTCGAAGCGGCACCCGCTCATCTTCGCTGAGCATCGAATACTCGACCCGCCCGATCCCCTGCGAGAAGCTGTTGGGATCGAAGCTGGGCATCGAGGCCATGCACAGGATATCGCCGGTCTCACAGTCCAGCACGACGACCGAACCGCTCTCCAGCCCAATGCGCCTCGCTGCGTAATCCTGCAGTGGCCCGTCGATCGTCAGTTGGACGGGATCACCCTGAACGTCCTCGCGGGTTTCCAGGTCGCGGACGATGCGCCCCGATGCCGTTACCTCTACCCGGCGCGCGCCGGGGACACCGCGAATTTCCTGTTCGAAGACCTTCTCAAGGCCGTCTTTGCCGATCTTGTAACCTGGGGTGACCAGCAAGGGATTGCGATCCTGGGCATACTCCTCTGCGTTTGCAGGGCCGACGTAGCCGATCAGGTGTCCGACGGACGGGCCGGTGGGATAGTAGCGTGAGAAGCCACGTTGCGGGACCACACCGTGCAGGTCGGGCAGGCGTACACTGACCGCGGCGAATTGTTCGTATTTGAGCCCTGAGGCAACTTCGACAGGCTGGAACCCGCGAGAGTCCTTGACCCGCTTCTTGACGTCGGCCGCCTGGTTCGCATCGAGTTCGAGGATCTTCGTCAGTTCATCGATAGTGCGATCCGGATCGGGCGTTCTGTCGGGAATTATGTCGACGCGAAAGTCGGCACGGTTGGAGGCGAGCGGGGCACCGTTATGATCGAGAATCCAGCCTCGCCGGGGAGGGATGAGCGATAGGTTTACGCGATTGCTTTCGGATTCGAGCTCGTATTTCTCGTTCTCGGCAATGGCGATGTAGGCTTGGCGCGATGCCAGCAAGATACCGACCCCGCCCATCACGGTACCGATGACAAAGGTCCGCCGGTCGAAAGCATTGTCGAGCTTGGTCTGGTTGACCACCTCGCGCTGCTTGACCTTTGTTTTGCCGAACCGCTTCATGCGATCCGTTTCCTGCGGGTCAGGCGGAACTGGTCGAGACGGGCGACAAATCGGGCGAAGAGCGGGAAGAGCAAAACGGTGAACACAACTTGGGGACCAAGGGCGGCAAGTGAAGAGCCGGTAGGCGTAGCGCCCGAAAGGAGCCACCCCGAAAAAAGGTAGCCGATCAGTAGTATACCGGCGGTGAACCAATCCTGCCAGAAACTGCGCCAGGGAAAACGAAGCTCGATGAATTCGATGGCTATGAGCGCCAATGACCAGGCAAGAACGGCAAAGCCAAAGGGCTGGCCATTGAACAGGTCATCAAACAAGCCCAATGGAAATCCCGCCCAGACGGGGAGCAAGCCCGGGCGCACAAGCCGCCAGCCCAAAAGCATCAGCAAGCCAACCGGCGGCACCATCGGCATGGCAATCGCGATCAGGAATAGCGGAAACAGCGATCCCAACATGATAGATAGCCAGGGAACGGAATAGGCCAGGGAAGGAGAGTGCGACCGGTTTATGCGGCTGCCATAGGCATCGCTGCGCGAACGCGGGTTCATCCTCTCCATCAGTTCTCGAGCTCCCGCTCGATAGGCGTCTCCACGGCAATTGCCGCCTCAGGTTCGAAAATGGGCTCGATCGCCACAAAGTCGGTAGCGGCAGGATCGCTGATCAATCTGGCCAAGCCACCATCATCGGTTTTTTCGGTAAGGATCGCGACCGCAATACCTGGCCGGTAATAGCCACCTGCACCACTGGTCACGAATACATCGCCAGGTTCCAGCGGGTTGATGCCAAGGTTGATCAGGCGGATGCGCAACAGGCCATCGCCGCGCCCTTCGGCGAAAGCCACAACTTCGTCCTTGGCACGGCGGACCGGCAAAACGCTTTCGCTGTCGGTGAGCAGGAGAACGCGGGCGCTATTGGCCCCAACCTCGAGAATGCGACCGACCACGCCACGTGGGCTTCGAACTGGCATGCCGATTTTGACGCCGTTGCTCCTTCCGGCCCCAACATAGGCGAAACGCCGCGTGCTTGACGCGGTCGAACCGATAAGGCGCGCGAGAGCGACCGGCTTGCTGGACGCATCCTGCAAGCCGATCAAAGCCTTGAGACGGCGGTTTTCCTGCTCGATCGCCCGGGCTTCGGCGAGCCGGATGCGGGCAATGTCCATCTCGCGCTCAAGCTCGGCGTTCTTGGATCCGGCACGGTAATAGCCCGTGATTGACTCCCACAAGCTCCGCGTGCCTGAGCGCACGGTTGCTGTTGTCTCGGCGGCAGGCGTCACCGCATCGTTCGCACCGGATCTAGCCCAGCCGAACAGGTTGGGTTGGAAGAACGACAGGCCCAGCAGTACTGCACCGACGAGTGCGCCCAAACCGGCCAGGATATAGCCGGTGAAAACGTTGTACTGCGCCCTGCGAGAGTAGCTCGAGCGCCGTTGATTTGGCGGCGCCATCCCGGATCCTTCCTCAGGCCGTCATCAAGACGCCGCGATAGACCGGGTCTTCCATCGCCCGACCAGTACCAACCGCGACGCAGGACAGCGGATCTTCCGCGATGGTCACCGGCAACCCGGTTTCTTCGCGCAGATATTCGTCGAGCCCGCCAATCAATGCGCCACCGCCGGTCAGCACGATGCCCTGATCCACGATATCCGCGGCCAGTTCGGGGGCCGTGTTCTCCAGCGCGATACGCACGCCTTCGACGATCGCCCCAATCGGTTCGCTCAACGCCTCGGCGATGTGGCCCTGGTTGATGGTGATTTCCTTGGGTACGCCGTTCACCAGGTCACGCCCCTTGATGGTGATGCTCTCGCCAATGCCGTCTTCTGGCTGGCGGGCCACGCCGTAATCCTTCTTGATCCGTTCTGCCGTGGCTTCGCCGATCAGCAGATTGTGGTGTCGGCGGACATAGGAAACGATCGCTTCATCCATCTTGTCACCACCGGTGCGAACCGATGTGGTGTAGGCGAGGCCGCGCAGCGACAGCACCGCAACTTCGGTGGTGCCGCCGCCAATGTCTACGACCATGCTGCCAACCGGTTCGGTCACCGGCATATCAGCACCGATCGCCGCGGCCATCGGCTCCAGGATCAGGTAAACCTGCGAAGCGCCTGCGTTCGATGCGGCGTCACGGATCGCGCGCCGTTCGACCGAGGTCGAACCCGAAGGGACGCAGATGGTGATTTCCGGATAGCGCAGCAGGCTCTTGCGGCCATGCACCTTGCGGATGAAGTGCTTGATCATCTCTTCGGCGATTTCGATGTCGGCGATGACGCCGTCGCGCAGCGGACGGATCGCTTCGATGCTGTCCGGGGTCTTGCCCATCATCATCTTCGCATCGTCACCCACGGCCTTCACGCGTTTGACGCCATTGATCGTTTCGATCGCGACCACGCTCGGCTCGTTGAGGATGATGCCCTGGTCCTGAACGTAGACCAGTGTGTTGGCAGTGCCGAGGTCGATCGCCATGTTCTGCGAACCGAATTTGAAGAGATTGTTCCAGAAGCCCATTGTAACTCGATTTTCCGTCTGAAGGCGGGGCCTGCCGGGTTCTCCATTCAACCCCTCCGTGACCCCATGCGCGAATAGGTGGCGGGTGCATAGCGAGACAATCGGCAAAATGCCAAAAATTTGTGCGGTTCCGATGGGGGAAATAGCATCGTCCGGCCTCGGCTTTGCGGCAATTCGTCGCTACCTTTGTAACCAATGCCCCAAATCCGTCGCCTGCCCGAAAATCTGGTCAATCGCATTGCAGCCGGCGAGGTGGTCGAACGCCCTTCGTCCGCGCTCAAGGAACTGGTCGAAAACGCGATCGACGCGGGGGCGACGCGGATTGCCGTGAAGCTGGTCGACGGCGGGCTGACGAGCCTGGAGGTGACCGACGACGGGTGCGGAATGACGCCCGATGACATGGCCTTGGCGCTTGAACGGCACGCCACCTCCAAGCTGCTTGACGAAGCCATAGAACAAGTCGTCACGCTGGGCTTTCGCGGTGAGGCGCTGCCCAGCATCGCCAGCGTCGCGCGCTTTACGCTGGAAAGCCGGCCGAAAGGTGCCGAACAGGGATGGCGCCGAACGGTCGATCACGGCGAACTGGCAGGGGAAGGGCCTGCCGCCTTGCCGCCCGGTACACGGGTCCGGGTCGAGAACCTCTTCGGCAAGGTACCCGCGCGGCGCAAGTTCCTGCGCAGCGAACGGAGCGAGTATGCTGCCTGTCTCGACGTCGTGCGGCGGCTTGCCATGGCACGCCCGGATGTCGCGATTACGCTCGATCATGGCGACCGAAGGATCATGGGGCTTCAGGGCGGGGAAGGGCTGGCAAATCGCGTCGCACAGGTCATCGCGCGGGAACTGAAGGACAATGGGGTCGCGATCGAGCTTGAGCGGGGCGGTATGACCCTGACGGGCATTGCCGGCCTCCCAACCTACAATCGCGGCGTCGCCGATCACCAGTACCTGTTCGTCAACGGTCGACCGGTAAAAGATCGCCTGTTGGCGGGCGCGGTGCGGGGTGCCTATGCAGACATGCTGGCGCGTGATCGCCACGCAGTGCTGGCGCTATTTCTTGAACTGCCGCCGGAAGATGTCGATGTGAACGTACATCCGGCAAAGACCGAGGTGCGTTTTCGCGATGCCCAGGGTGTCCGCGGCTTTATCGTTTCCGGGCTCAGGCAGGCTCTCGCGACCGGTGATCAGCGCAGCGCGCAGGCACCCGATGCGGCAGCGATGGGGCGGTGGCAGGCGGAGCCGGTACGCGACGAACCAGCACCCGCCCTGCGGTCTATCTTCGCAGGGCGCGATTGGGCTGCACCGCTGGCGCGAGTTTCCGAAGCCAGTGCGGCATGGCGTGGGGTGGAGGCCGAAGTGATGGCTGCACCGCGCGGCCGCGCGGAAGAAGCTGCACCGATCAGCGAGGACGAGCAGGATTTCCCGCTTGGCATTGCGCGTGGGCAGGTCGCCAACACCTATATCGTGGCTGAGGCGAAGGACGGCCTCATTCTCGTCGACCAGCACGCGGCCCATGAAAGGCTGGTGCTCGAACGCCTGCGCGCTGCTGGCGCGGAAGAAGCCGTCAGGCGCGAACAGGCCTTGCTCATCCCCGATGTGGTCGAAATGGACGAACCGTCCTGCGACAGGCTCGAAGAAGCGGCGCCCAAACTGGCTGAGCTGGGCCTGGTGATCGAACGCTTCGGCCCGGCAGCCATGCTCGTGCGCGCGCTGCCGCATGCCATTGCCAAGACCGATCCGGAGAAGCTGCTGCGCGACATCGATGATGATCTCGCGCTCAACGGTGATGCGCTGCTGCTGGGCGAGAAGCTCGACCTGGTGCTGGCGACCATGGCTTGCCATGGCTCGGTAAGGGCCGGGCGGGCACTGCGCGTCGATGAAATGAACGCGCTCCTGCGCGAAATGGAACGAACCCCGCGTTCAGGCCAGTGCAATCACGGCCGCCCGACATGGATCAAGCTGTCGATGGATGACGTCGAAAAGCTGTTCGGGAGGCATTGATGCGTAAAGCCCTATTGCTTTCGCTGGTGATTTTGGGTGCTTGTTCGGATGAGCCGACCGAGGCGGAGCGGCAGGCGGCGGTAGCCGAAGTCGAACAGGCGCAGGAGGCGCCTCCATTGGCTTTTGGCCCGCAGGCCATTGGCTACCCGGACATCGAGAAGAACAATCTGTACGGCGCCGGATGCAGCTTCGTACCCGATGGTGGAGGTCTGGGAGCGGTTGCGCTCGCCATGGCGGAAGAAGGCTACATGAAGCGCGACGGCGAAATCATGCGCTTCGCCGCGGACAAGGGAAGCAAGGAGCTGCCATATCTGGCGCACGGCCAATATGACGGGCGCGACTATGCCTTCTCGCTAACGTTGCAGGAAATCGAAGGTAAGGAGGCCGGCGAGGAAGCGATCAATTACCCGGCCACTTTGGCTGTTACGGACAGCAAGGAACGCGTCGTCTACCAGGCCGAAGGCATCGCCCAATGCGGGGCGTGACCTAGTCCTCGATCGGTGCCTCGGGGTTGCGTACGCGGATCAGGCCATTGCTAACCATGTCCAGCACCAGCTCGTCATTCTGGTTGAAGGTGCGGTGACGAACCTTGAAGATGCCCATCTCGGGGCGTGAGTGGCTGCGCCGCTTTTCAAGGACCTCGCTCTCACAGCGCAAGGTGTCGCCCGGGTAGACCGGCTTGACCCAGCGAAGATTGTCGACGCCCGGTGATCCGAGGCCCGCCGATTTCTCTACCTTCATGTTCGCGACCATCATCGACATGGTCATGGCGCAGGTATGCCATCCACTGGCCGACAGACGGCCGAAATGGGTTTGCGCGGCAGCTTCGTCGTCGAGATGGAACGGCTGCGGATCGTACTTGCCCGCAAATTCCATCACTTCCTCCCGCGTCACCGGATAGTGACCGAAGGACTGCACCACGCCGATCTCGATATCTTCGAAATATTTCATGCGGGATCGATGGCGCAGGCCTGAAGTTCAGGCAACGGGCAAAAGCTTAACCCCCGGCAAGCGCAGGCTGCACCGGGGCCAGCGTACCATCGAGATTGGGATTCTGCGGCAGGTCGAGCACTTCGCGCAGCAGGGGTGCGACATCGACGTTGTCGAACACCGGCAGCTTTACGCCGGTTGCGAAGGCCGGGCCACTGGCGATGAACAGCGCCAGCATTTCCGGATCGGCATTGTCATAGCCATGCGCGCCACCTTCCACCGGATAGCGTGGCGGCCCGGCCAGAATGGTCCAGCCATTCTCCGCAATGCAGACGATCGCCGCAACGCGGGGATTGGTGCCGTAGTGCAGCCGTTCCGGCAGGTCTTCCTTGCGCGCGCAGTCCATGTGATCATGCGGGACTAGCAGGGCATCCGCCACGCGGCTATCGGTGCCGGTGATCGGTTCGATGGCGGCATAGGGACCAACCTCGACCGCGATATAGCTCTCGCGATCGATGAAGTCGTCGAGCTGGATCACCCGCGAACCGTCGGTCTGGCGCATGCCGTGATCGGCAAGGATGACAAAGTTGGCCGCCTGGCCCAGCTCGCCAATCTCCTTCACGAGGTCACCGATGCGGGCATCGACATCGGCAATCGCGGCGTTCACCTGTTCGCTATCGGGGCCAAAACGGTGACCCGCAGTATCGACAGTGTCGAAATACAGCGTGACGAGCGCTGGCCGGATTGCCTGCGGGCGACGCAGCCAGTCGATCACAGTCCTGACCCGTTGGGCATTGCTGATATTCTGGTCGAAACGCAGCCAGTCGCTCGGGCGCGTCCCTTCGAAAGGGACTTCGCTGCCTGGCCAGAACATCGTCGCGGTACGGATCCCAGCACGTTCCGCCGTGATCCAGATCGGCTCGGCCTCGCTCCACCAGAACGGGTCGAGCGCCTGCCTGGAATCGCCCAGGCTGAACATCTGGCCAGGGCGTCGCGGGTCGATCATGTTGTTGCCCGAGATCCCGTTCCGGTCAGGACGCATTCCAGTCACCACAGTGTAGTGGTTGGGAAAGGTCTTGGTCGGGAAGCTCGGCCGCATCGGCCCGCTTGCTCCCTGCGCCGCAAGCGCGCTGAGGTGCGGCGTGATACCCCTGTCGAGATAGTCGGTGCGGAAGCCGTCGATCGAGACCAGGATCGTCACGGGACGATCCGCCTCCTCTGCTTGGGCAGGAACGGCGGAAAGCCAGGCGGCCGCGAACAGGGCGAAGAGAATGCGCATGGGGCCCCGTTAGTCGTGACACGCTACAAATGCGAGACTGGAATCGGGAGATTTCCGACACCACTCGACCAACGGCGACGCTGCTGCTCTTCAGCGACCGGAATCAGATCGTCAGGGTCAGAGATGTTTCCGTGCGACCAACGCAAATAATAACAATTAATCAATATTTCCTGTACATCGCACTCACTACAGGTTTCGAACTATAACCTCTTCAAACAACAATAAGAATAAAAATCAGGGAGTCGCAAATGCGAAGTATGCTGAAGATGCTGATGGCCGTCGTTGCGGCAGCGCTGGCCGTGCCCACATGGGCGCAGACTCCGGCGACAGACAGTGAGCTGACGCCTGAGATGGTCGCCTGGCTGGATGATCTTTCCCCACGTTCCGGCCGGGTCAGGATCGAGACCGCAAATGCGCAGCTCGATCTTGGCGACAGCTACGTATTCTACGGGGAAGACGATGCCTGGAAGATCCTGACCGAGGCTTGGGGGAATCCCCCTGAAGCTGCGGAAGGCGTGCTTGGTCTGGTGATGCCCAAATGGGCGACTCCGTTCTCCGACAGCTGGGGGGCGGTCATCACCTTCGAAGACGTTGGCTATGTGTCAGACGACGATGCAGCCGACGTCGATTACGACGAATTGCTCGAAGAGCTGCAGGATGCGACTGAAGAGAATAACGAGGCCCGCATCGACGCGGGATTCGAATCGATCAAGCTGGTCGGTTGGGCTGCGCGTCCCGTCTACGACCCCAAATCGCACTCGGTCGTCTGGGCCAAGAACCTCGCGTTCTCGAGCAATCCGGGTGAGCACACGCTCAACTACGACTTGCGGACGCTGGGGCGACACGGCGTGCTGAGCATGAATCTCGTCTCGACCATGAAAGACCTGCCCACTGTACAGGTTGCTGCCAATTCCCTCGCGAAGCGCGCAAGTTTCACGGCCGGTGCACGTTATGAGGACTTCAATCCGGAGACCGACGAGGAAGCAGGTTTCGGCATTGGAGGCTTGATTGCTGCAGGTGCGGGCGTCGCAGCAGCGAAGAAGCTAGGTATCTTCGCTCTCCTGCTGAAATTCCTGAAACCCATTCTCGTGGCAATTGCCGTGGGATTCGGCGTCTTCCGCAAGCGGGTGATGGCGCTGTTCAACAAGGGTGAGGATCACGATTACGAATACACCGCACCGGCCGCGCCGAGCGGAGAGACGACACGCAGGCTTCGCACGCCTGAATCCCTGGCCGCAAGGTCAAGTGAAGATCCGCCCAGCCAATAGGTTGGAGCGGACCTGCGTCCAGGGCGGTAGTCAGACGTTGAACTTGAACAGCATCACGTCGCCGTCCTGGACGACATATTCCTTGCCTTCTTGGCGCAGCTTGCCGGCTTCCTTGGCACCGCTCTCACCGCCCAGGGCGACGTAATCGTCATAGGCGATCGTCTCGGCGCGGATGAAGCCGCGCTCGAAATCGGTGTGGATCTCGCCGGCTGCCTGCGGGGCCTTGGCGCCTGAAGGGAAAGTCCATGCACGGGCTTCCTTGGGGCCGACGGTGAAAAAGGTCTTCAGGCCGAGCAGCTTGTAGCCCGCACGGATCACCCGGCTAAGGCCACTTTCGTCGAGACCAAGGTCGGCGAGATATTCGGTGCGATCTTCTGCCGGCATGGCGACGAGCTCGCTTTCGATAGCTGCGGAAACGACCACCGCCTCGGCACCCTCGGAAGCGGCCTTGGCAAACACCAGTTCGGACAGGGCGTTGCCCGTGGCGGCGTCTTCCTCTGCGACATTGCAGACATAGAGCACCGGCTTGGCGGTAAGCAGCTGCGCCTGCTTGAAGATACGCGCTTCCTCGTCGTCCTTGGGTTCGGTGAGGCGCGCTGGCTTGCCCTCGCGCAACAGGTCCAGCGCCTGGCCGAGTACCGACGCCATCAGCTTGGCTTCCTTGTCGCCGCCGGTCGCGCGCTTGGCCGCAGCGGGGACGCGTTTCTCCAGGCTCTCGAGGTCTGAGAGCATCAGTTCGGTCTCGACCACCTCCGCATCGGCGATGGGGTCTACCTTGTTGGCGACATGCTGGATGTCGTCATCCTCGAAACAGCGCAGTACGTGCACGATTGCATCGACTTCGCGAATGTTCCCGAGGAACTGGTTGCCCAGGCCTTCGCCCTTGCTCGCGCCCTTCACCAGGCCGGCAATGTCGACAAAAGCGAGCTGCGTCGGGACGATCTTGGCCGACTTCCCGATCGCTGCGATCTTGTCGAGCCGCTCGTCGGGCACCGCGACCTGGCCCACGTTCGGCTCGATCGTGCAGAACGGATAGTTCGCGGCCTGCGCGGCCTGCGTCTCGGTCAATGCATTGAACAGGGTGGACTTGCCGACATTCGGCAGGCCGACGATCCCGCAGCGGAAACCCATCGATAACTCCGGAAATATGGTGTGGCGGCGCCCTTAGCCGCGCTCTGCACCAATTGCCAGCGTATCAGACGTTGTGAACTGCCCGGACCATTGGACCGAAGGGTGAATTGCCCAGCCAATCGACCTGCGTCCGCGCGCAGACCTCGTTGATCGCAGCCTGGGGAATGCTTCCGGCACTGACCGGCAGGCGCACGGGCCGCTGCCCCTTCGGCATGGCCATGACGCGCGCCATTGCTCGCGGGATATCCATCGGATCGGCGCTTCGCCCAGAACCGTCCTCTTGCCCCATGGTTGCAACCGCCTGCCGATAGCCGTCCTTGTGGATCGGGTCCGCGCGATCCTTCAACGCCTTGGAATACCGGTTGCGGTTGACCCAGACCTTGGTCGGATAGCCACCGGGTTCGATCACCGTCACACCGACATTGTGCGGTACGAGCTCGTAGGCGAGCTGCTCGAACATCGCTTCAAGCGCGAACTTGGTTGCGGAATAGTGCCCGGCATAGGGCACCATGACCCGCCCAAGCTGGCTTGAGATTGCAAAGATGTGCCCCTGTTTGCGTGCACGCATTCCCGGCAACACGGCACGTGTTAGGCGCTGGTAGCCGAAAACATTGGTGTCGAAGGCCAGCCTTGTCGCCTCCATGTCCTGTACCTCGACAGGGCCGGTGATGCCGATACCGGCATTGTTGACCAGTACGTCCAGTCCGCGCCCGGCAATCCGCTCGGCTTCACCAACGCCTGCTGCGACCATCGCATCATCGAGCACGTCGATTTCGATCACGTGCAGATCGAGCTTCTCGTCGCTTGCCAGCTGGCGAAGCTCTTCACCCTCGGGTCGCGGGGTATTGCGCATGGTGGCGAAGACCTGGGCTCCGCTCCGCGCGAACAGTTCGGCCGACAATCGACCAAAGCCGGAAGAGCAACCAGTGAGCAGTATTGCCTTGCCGGACAGGTCAGGGGGCGTCTGGTCTTCGCTCGCCAGCGCACTCCGGCCTGTAAGCGCAACGGTACCACTGGCGGCTGCAGCGGCGAGGATCGCGCGGCGGGTCACTTGGGGCATAGCGTCTCTCCTTCCCGGGCATGATGACCGGAAAGCGCGGGTTGCACCAGCCCACGGGACCTTTCTGTGTCAGAGACCAGCAAGCCAAAGGCGGGTTGCAGAGGGACTCTTGAGGCGGATGACCTTGTCCATGAATGGGGCCAGTCGTTCTTCCAGGCGCTTGCCGGGGCCCCAGCGCCATCCCGCGACGTAGAAGAAGAAGGACAGGTCGAAGCGTTCCTCGCAGCCTTCGGTCATGTCCGGTCGTACCTTTCCGCGCCAATGCCTGATGCGTTTGAGCAGGCGCCACAGGCACAAGCTGACTGGGTAGTCCAGGTAGACCACGGTATCTGCGCGCGGCAATCGCTGGGGAAGCGTGCTGCCATAGGTCCCTTCAAGCAGCCAGCTCTCGCCCGAGATTACCTCTTCGATCCGCTCGATAAGCTGTTCGCGTGACGATTCGATCCAGCCCGGCTGCCAATTGAGCTTGTCGAGATGGAACAGCGGGAGGTCGAGCTTCTGCGCGAGTTCCACGGCCAGCGTCGACTTGCCAGCACCGCATGGGCCAACCACGAGGACCCGTCGCATGCCGCTCAATCCTGGAGGCGAAGGGCCAGATCGCTCATGAAGCGGGCGTCGTCGCCCTTGGCCAGCCATTCGGCCTCGGCAGCGATCGCACCCAGCATTGCGGCAAGATCGTCCATCTCTGCCTTGGCGTAATTGCCCAGGACGTGCCCGTGGACGCGATCCTTGTGACCCGGATGGCCGATCCCGATGCGTACCCGCCGAAAATCGGGGCCGAGATGCTGGTTGATGCTGCGTAGCCCATTGTGTCCGGCCAGGCCGCCACCGGTGCGGACCTTGACCTTGAACGGCGCGAGATCGAGTTCGTCATGAAACACGGTCAGCGCGTCCACGTCCAGCTTGTAGAAGCGCAGCGCCTCACTGACCGAACGGCCACTTTCGTTCATATAGGTCGCTGGCTTGAGCAACAGGATCTTCTCGTTGCCAATGCGTCCTTCCTGGACCCAGCCTGAGAACTTCTTCTGCGCCGGACCGAAGCCGTGCATCTCCGCGATCACGTCGCAGGCCATGAAGCCGACATTATGCCGGTGAAGCGCATATTGCGGTCCGGGATTTCCAAGGCCTGTCCAGATCTGCATGTGCGCCCTCTAGCTGCGGCTTGCATAAATGCAAAACGCCGGCCCCATCAGGGACCGGCGCTTCGTGAAACCCAAAGGGTTGGGGGAGGGGATTACTCCGCGCCGCCCTCTTCCTCGGTGGTTTCTTCTTCGTCACCCTCGTCCTGCTCGCTCGCCGGGACTGCGCCAGCGTCAGCAGTGGTGGTGTCGCCTTCGGCCTTCTTGAGTGCCGAGGGAGCAACCAGCGTCGCGATAGTGAAATCGCGGTCGGTGATTGCGCTTTCCGAACCAGCAGGCAGCGTCACTTCGCTGATGTGGATCGAATCACCAACATCCTTGCCGGTAACGTCGATCTCGATCTCGCTGGGGATCTTGTCCGCTTCGCAGATGAGGTCGAGTTCGTGACGGACGATGTTCAGAACGCCGCCCTTCTTCAGACCCGGGCTCTTCTCTTCGTTCGCGAACACGACGGGCACGTTCACTTCGACCTTCGCGCCCTTGGCAAGGCGGAGGAAGTCGACGTGCTCCGGGCGGTCGGTCACGGGGTGGACAGCGACGTCCTTGGGAAGCGTGCGGACCTTCTTACCGCCGAGCTCGATCTCGACGATCGAGTTCATGAAGTGGCCGGTGCCGAGCTGGCGAACCAGTTCCTTGGCTTCCACGTGAATCAGTGTGGGTTCTTCCTTGCCGCCGTAGATCACGGCAGGAACGCGGCCTTCGCGGCGCAATTGACGGGAGGCTCCCTTGCCAGCCCGTTCGCGCGCCTCGGCCAGCAGGGTCAGAGCGTCGCTCATGTCACATACCTTTCGAATGCGTTTGGGTACTTCGGTCCGCCACGCCTCCAGGGATGACCATGACGCCGAAGGGCGCGCCTATAGCGGGCTTTCCGTGAAACGCAAGGGAAAGGCGGGCACCGCGCCTATTCGACGCGGCGGACGGTGTACCCGATCTTCTCCAGCTGTGCCGGCAGGCCCTCAGGCCCCAGCAAATGCCCAGCACCCACTGCGACCAGCGGGCGTTCCTTGGCCGAGAACAGGTTTTCGAGCTGCGCGGTCCATGCCGCATTGCGATCGACCAGCAGGGCCTGCTTCAATTCCTTGTCAGACAGGATACCGCGCTGTGTTACCCTGGCCAGCTCCTCCAGGTCGCCACTGCTCCATACCGAAGCTAGGTCGCCGCTCTCGTTTCCGTACTTCGCGGCTTCCTCCAGGACGGCATTCAGGAGGTCGCGCTGCTCCCTTTCGGGCAGGCGATCGAAAATCGACAGCTGGGCCTGTGCGCCCTCCAATTCGACGATCTCGCGACCTTTGAATTCCCTGATCAACGTCCGGTCGACGCCGTTCTCAGACTCTCCGTCTTGCGCGACCTGCGCCAGCGCGAGCGCGGCGGCCCAGCTTTCCATGGGATCGAAATAGCTCCGCCGAACCCGTGCCTCGACCAGCAACTTGTCGAATTCCTCGCGCAGTTCGGGCGCGACCCTTTGGCGGATCGGGCCGCTGGGCGTGTCGAAGGCCATGTCCTCGAACAGTTTCGACAAGGCAGCACCGTCGTCGAGATTAGCCACCTCGACCACCAGCATGTCGGCATCGCCCATCGCCTGCGTCAGTCTGGGCGATTGCCATTCGACGTCTTCGGGCAGGGCGTGGATAGTACCGAACAGCCAGCCTTCGCTCTGCCCGTCGGGGCCGGTCACCTCCCACAAGGCAGGATAGGACGCCGGAACTGCGCCTTCATCGTTGCGCGGTTGGCAGGCACTCAGGGTGAGCGCAATTGCGAGGCAGGAAATGAAGCGCTTCATCGACGCCTCCCTGCCGCAGCGGACTGGCATTGCAAGCCTCTATCGATCGATGCCCGGTCGCGGGACAGCCGCTATTGCAGCCGGGCAACCGGGATCGAACGCGCTTCGAGGAAGTCCTGAACACTCTTCTCGCCGGCCAGGTGGCCCGCACCCACCGCTATGAACACGGTACCCGGCTGATCGAGGCGCTTCTCGATCCAATCGGCCCAGTTGGCGTTGCGGTCATAGAGCAGGATTTGGGCAAGCGTCGCGTCGTCGAGGCTCTCGTTCATAAGCTTGGCCAGGCCGTCGGCATCACCTGCCAGCCACCTCGCGACCATCTGGTCCATCATCGGGACGATCGTGTCCATATTGCTGGCCGAAGCCATCAGGAAGGCGACCTGCGACTTGGGCGGCAATTCGTCGAACAGGCCGATCTGGTAGTCGATGGTTTCCAGCGCGGCGCGCGATTTCTCTTCGCCCGCCTCGACGTCGATGACATGCTCGACCCCGCTGTCCGCGGTCCAGCCATTCTTGATCAATGGCAGGATCGACAGGGTCATACCTGCAAACCAGGGTTCGAAACGGTCGAATTGGTTGACCGGCACGCCGATCTTGGTGAGCGCGCCTTCATATGTCGTGCGATCCTCTTCTGGCAGCATGTCGCGTAGCGACTTGTCTGCAGGCAGGATGGCTTTGCTGACGACCATCTGCTGCGAAGCCGGATCATTGGTTGCCCCCGGCGGGATCTCGGTCACCAGCGTGTCGGAGCTTCCCAGCGCACTGGCGATCGGGCCGGTGTACCATTCGACATCGGTCGGCAGGGCATGGACCGTGCCGAAGAGATAGATCGTCGTGTCTTCGTCGGCGACCTTCCACAAAGCGGGGCCCGATCGCGCTTCCGCAACCGCGACAGCCGGTTCTTCGGCCGCGGCGATGCTACCCTGCAACGTCAGCAAGGCGGGCAGGGCGAGCAGAAGGGGGAGTTTCTTGCGCAAGTTCATCGACGACATCTTACCTGTAGCTCTCAAGCAAAAGGGTGTGGAATGAGTGAAGCCAATCACTGCCCCATAATCGGCAAATTGGCGTTCGACCATTCCGCATGCAAGACTTTGCAAATGGCTTTTCAGGATATGGCTGATATGGCGATCCCGCTTTGCGGCATTGACGCATTTTGGCTGCTAAGCCATGGCGCCTCGCCATGAACCGCGACCCTTCGAAGTCATTCCAGGACATGATCCTCACGCTCCACGATTTCTGGAGCGCGCAGGGCTGCCTTATCCTCCAGCCTTACGACATGCGCATGGGGGCAGGGACCTTCCATACCGCGACCACGCTGCGCGCGCTGGGTCCAGAGCCGTGGAACGCGGCCTTCGTCCAGCCCTGCCGCCGCCCGACCGATGGTCGCTATGGCGAAAACCCCAATCGCCTGCAGCACTATTACCAGTACCAGGTGATCCTGAAGCCGAGCCCGGCCAACATCCAGGACCTCTATCTGGAGAGCCTGCGGGTAATCGGAATCGATCCGCTCAAGCACGATATCCGCTTCGTCGAGGACGACTGGGAAAGCCCGACGCTGGGCGCCTGGGGCCTTGGCTGGGAAGTCTGGTGCGACGGGATGGAGGTCACCCAGTTCACCTACTTCCAGCAGATGGGCGGCTTCGACTGCAAGCCAGTTGCCGGCGAGCTGACCTACGGGCTCGAACGCCTGGCGATGTACATCCAGGGCGTCGACAACGTCTACGATCTCGATTTCAACGGCAAGGGCGTGACCTACGGCGACGTCTTCCTCGAAAACGAGAAGCAGATGTCGAAGTGGAACTTCGAAGTCGCCGAAACCGATGCCCTGTTCGACCTGTTCAACAAGGCCGAGGCCGAGTGCAAGAATGCGCTCGCCGCAGAAGTCCCCATTGCCGCCTATGAGCAGGCAGTCGAGGCGAGCCACATCTTCAACCTGCTGCAGGCGCGCGGCGTGATCAGTGTGCAGGAACGCGCCAGCTACATGGGCCGCGTCCGCGATCTCGCGCGTGGCAGCTGCGAAGCCTATATGGCCAAGGAAGCGCCCCAATGGGCCGAGAAATATCCGGAGTGGTCGAAATGAGCGACTTCCTCCTCGAACTGCGCAGCGAAGAAATCCCGGCCCGGATGCAGGGGGGTGCGCGCGACGAACTCGAAAAGCTGTTCCGCCGCGAGATGGAAGCCGCCGGCGTTGCGGTTGGCGAGATCACCGTCTGGTCGACCCCGCGCCGTCTCGCGCTGATTGCGCGCGGCCTGCCTGAAGCGACCGAGGCGGTCAGCGAAGAAGCCAAGGGCCCACCCGAGGGTGCGCCCGATGCGGCAATCGACGGGTTCTGCCGCAAGAACGGCGTTACCCGTGACCAGCTTGAACTGCGCGACGTCAAGGGCCGCAACACCTGGTTCGCTGTAATCGAAAAGCCGGGCAGGGCGACCAGGGACGTCCTTGCCGAAACTATTCCGGCCATCATTCGCGATTTCAGCTGGCCCAAGTCGATGCGTTGGGGCGCCGCCTCGCTGTCGACCGAGAGCCTTCGCTGGGTACGGCCGCTATCGGGCATCGTCGCGTTGCTCGGTGACGATGTGATTGAGTGCGAAGCGCACGGCGTCAAAAGCGGACGCGAGACGAAGGGACATCGCTTCCACGGCATCCGGAAAACCGATCCAAAGTCGCGCAATTTCGGCCTTCCCATTGAGTTCTTCAAGGACAAAAATCCGACAGTTTTGAACGTCAACGGGATGATCGAAATCGGAAGTTCTGATGATTACGCGCGGAAGCTTGCCCACGCTCATGTCATCGTCGACCACAAGTTGCGCGAAGATGAGATCAGGATTGGCGCCATGGCGGCGGCCAAGAGAGCAGGCCTAACGCTGGTCGAGGACGAGGGCCTGGTGATCGAGAACGCTGGCCTCACCGAATGGCCCGTGCCGCTCCTTGGTCGCTTCGACGAGACATTCCTCGATGTGCCGTCCGAGGTCATCCAGCTCACCGCGCGGGTGAACCAGAAGTATTTCGTCTGCGAGGACAGTGCAGGCAAGCTCGCCAACGCTTTCGTCTGCACCGCCAACGTTGAGGCAGATGATGGCGGTGCGGCGATCGTCGACGGCAACCGCAAAGTTCTGGCCGCGCGTTTGTCCGATGCGCGGTTCTTCTGGGAGCAGGACCGCAAGACTCCGCTCGCGCAGCAGGCGCGCAAACTCTCGCGGATTACGTTCCATGAGAAGCTCGGCACGCTCGAGGACAAGGTCGATCGTGTTGCCAAGTTGGCGGACTGGCTGGTCTTCGATGCCAAGGCTCCCAATGGCGACCACAAGCTGGCGCGCATGGCGGCAGAGCTCTGCAAGGCCGACCTCGTGACAGAAATGGTTGGCGAGTTCCCCGAGCTTCAAGGGTTGATGGGCGGGTATTATGCTCGTGCGGAAGGGCTACCGGGTGAAGTCGCCGATGCAATCAGGGACCACTACAAGCCTGTTGGTGCAAATGACGAAGTCCCCACCGCGCCGACCACGGTGGCGGTGAGCCTTGCCGACAAGCTCGACAACCTCTTGAGTTTTTTCAAGATCGATATCCTGCCGACAGGATCGAAGGATCCCTTTGCTTTGCGCCGTGCCGCGCTTGGTTATCTGCGTCTCGTGCAGGCAAACAATCTGAAGCTTGAGCTTGATCAGGTCGTCCATGCTTGGGCGAGCAAGCCGATCCCCGCGCTGGCGGAGAAACTGGCAGATTTCCTGCTCGATCGACTTGCTGTGCAGTTGCGCGATGAGGGCGTGCGTCACGGCTACATCTTGGCGTCGCGAGCATGGCAGGGCCGCATCGACATGCGCGTCGATCGGGTCGAGGCACGGGCACGAGCACTGACAGCATTCCTTGGCACCGACGACGGCACCAACCTGCTTGCCGGATACAAGCGCGCGGCCAATATCCTCAAGAAAGAGGACTGGCATGGTATCGAGGGCGAAATCGCCCGGACCGGCGAGGAAGATCCGCTAAGCCAGGTCGACGATCCCGACATGAAGGCCGTGATCGACGCAAAAATGACCGAGCGCCACGCGGGGGAGCTTTCCTACACGCCCGAACCGGCGGAAAAGGCGCTGATGGACGCTCTCGCCACAGCCGAACCGCAGGCCGGGAAGGCCATTGCTGCCGAGGATTTCGGCGCTGCCATGGCCGCACTCGCATCGTTGCGTGCGCCGATCGACCGCTTCTTCGATGAAGTCACGGTAAATGCGCCTGAAGAAAACAAGCGGGCAAACCGGCTCGATCAGCTTGCGCGGTTCCGTGCTGCAGTGCACAAAGTCGCCGACTTCTCGCGCATCGAGGGGTAGATTTTCCGACGGAGGGTGTCCCTGTCGCCTTCGATGGTCCGAAAGACCTATAAAACGCCGGAAAACAACGCGTTGATGGTTTAAAACCGAAGGCGACACCAAGTCGCCTTTGTCGCTTTAAGAGGAAATCCCATGTCGGAAACGGTGTTCACCTTCGGCGGGAATGCTCCGCATTCGAATGCACGACAGAAGGACAAGACCGTCACCGGTGGCAAGGGCGCGAACCTGGCTGAGATGGCGAGCATCGGCCTGCCGGTCCCTCCCGGCTTCACCATCGCGACCGAAGAGTGCCTGAAATACCTCAACGAAGGTGCCGATTTCTCGGATGAGTTGCGCCGCCAGGTTGCGGATGCGCTCACCCATGTCGAACAGACCGTGGGGAAGGGCTTTGGCGACAAGTCGGACCCCCTGCTGGTTTCGGTCCGTTCGGGCGCAGCGGTTTCAATGCCCGGAATGATGGATACCGTCCTCAACCTGGGGCTTAATGACGATACAGTCGAAGGGCTGGCCAGTGCATCGGGCGATGAGCGGTTTGCCTGGGACAGCTATCGTCGCTTCATCCAGATGTATTCCGACGTGGTGCTTGGTCTTGACCACGGCCTATTCGAGGAAGCGCTCGAAATCGCCAAGGAAGACAACGACTATTACGCCGACACCGAAATGTCGGCTGACGACTGGAAGGCGCTGGTCGGCGAGTACAAGCGCATCGTAGCCGAGGAACTCGAGGCGCCGTTCCCGCAGGACCCGCAGGAGCAGCTGTGGGGCGCAATCCGCGCCGTCTTCGACAGCTGGGACAGCGACCGTGCCAAGGTCTACCGTCGCCTCAACGATATCCCGCATGACATGGGCACGGCGGTGAACGTGCAGGCGATGGTGTTCGGCAATATGGGCGACACCAGCGCCACCGGCGTTGCCTTCACGCGCGATCCATCGACCGGCGAACGCGCCTATTACGGCGAATGGCTGGTCAATGCGCAGGGTGAGGATGTGGTGGCGGGCATCCGCACGCCGCAATATTTGACCAAGGTCGCGCGCGAAGCCGCGGGTGCCAAGCCGCTGAGCATGGAAGAGGCCATGCCCGAAGCCTATGCCGAACTGGCACACCTGTTCGACCTGCTCGAGCGGCACTACCGTGACATGCAGGACATCGAATTCACCGTGCAGCAGGGCAAGCTGTGGCTGCTGCAAACCCGCAACGGCAAGCGCACCGCCAAGGCGGCGCTCAAGCTGGCGGTCGACATGGTGGGGGAAGGGCTGATCGATGAGAAGACCGCCATCCTGCGGGTCGATCCCATGGCCCTCGACCAGCTGCTCCACCCGACGCTCGACCCAGAGGCACCGCGCGATGTGCTGACCAGCGGCCTGCCGGCATCGCCGGGCGCCGCGAGCGGCAAGATTGTGCTCGATGCCGACACGGCAGAGGTTTGGTCCAATCGCGGCGAGAAGGTGATCCTCGTTCGTGTCGAGACGAGCCCTGAAGACATCCACGGCATGCACGCCGCCGCGGGCATCCTTACCGCACGCGGCGGGATGACCAGCCACGCCGCGGTGGTTGCGCGCGGAATGGGGCGGCCATGCGTATCCGGTGCGTCGCAAGTCTCGATTGCGCGCGAAGGCCGCACGCTGACGATCGGTAACCGCGAACTCAAGGAAGGCGACACGATCACCATCGACGGCTCGAACGGGCAGGTTATGGCGGGCGAAGTCGCGACCATCGAACCCGAGCTGGCGGGGGACTTCGGCACTCTGATGGAGTGGGCCGACAAGCACCGGCGGATGAAGGTCCGCACAAACGCCGAGACCGAGGCCGATTGCCGCATGGCGCGCCAGTTCGGCGCCGAGGGCATTGGTCTGTGCCGCACGGAGCACATGTTCTTCGATGCCGACCGCATCAGCCTGGTGCGTCAGATGATCCTGGCCGAGAACGAGGCTGGCCGCCGGGCTGCGCTCGACAGGCTACTGCCCGAGCAACGCGGCGATTTCGTGAAGATCTTCGAGGTGATGACGGGCCTGCCGTGCACGATCCGCCTGCTCGATCCGCCGCTTCACGAGTTCCTGCCGCATGAGGACGGAGATTTCGTCGAGCTGGCAGAGGCCACCGGTCGCCCGGTCGAACAACTGCGCCGCAGGGCAGGGGAACTGCACGAGTTCAACCCCATGCTGGGCCATCGCGGTTGCCGCCTGGGCATCACCTATCCCGAGATTTACGAAATGCAGGCGCGCGCAATCTTCGAGGCCGCTTGCGAAGTCGCCAAGGCTTCAGGCGAAGCGCCAATTCCGGAGGTAATGATTCCGCTGGTGGCGACCAAGCGCGAACTGGAACTGCTGAAGGCGGTGGTCGATCGCGTGGCGCAAGAGGTGTTCGCCGCGAACGGCACGTCCATCGACTATCTCGTCGGCACCATGATCGAACTGCCGCGCGCCGCTCTTATGGCGGGCGAGATCGCCGAAGTGGGTGAGTTTTTCAGCTTCGGCACCAACGACCTGACGCAGACCACGCTGGGCGTGAGCCGTGACGATGCCGGTCGCTTCCTGACGGCCTATGTCGAAAAGGGCATCTTCGCGCGCGATCCCTTCGTCAGCCTCGATGTCGAAGGCGTCGGCCAGCTGGTCGAACTGGCGGCAGAGCGGGGACGGGCGACGCGACCTGCAATCAAGCTGGGCATTTGCGGCGAACATGGCGGCGATCCGGCGAGCATCGCGTTCTGCGACAGGACCGGGCTCGACTATGTCAGCGCCTCGCCATACCGCGTGCCGATTGCACGACTGGCAGCAGCGCAGGCAAGCTTACGTTAGTTTTTCCAGCCAGTTAGCGTGAGTATCTCGAAATCTTCGAGAACTCTATCATGCTCGTCTGTAGTGGAAAGGAAGGCTTGGCGGGCCCGCTCCAGAGCGGCCTTGCCCAGCGCGGGTCCCGGCTTTGCCAGCACGTTAGCCAGGCCCTGGTCACGCAAGTCGGACACCAGCCTGTCGAGCGAACTGTAGGACACCGATAACGTCCGCCCGTCCACGACCTGGCGCTTGAACAGCGCGCGCTGGAGCAGGGCAATCGCCGCGCGAGTGTCGACCAGCGGATGCATGCGAGCCGCCGGCCGGTCAGGCTCCGCCGCGATCATTGCCCGGCGCAGGTTGGTCAGACTGCCAGCGCCGATCAGGCTACCGATGAAAATACCATCGTCCGCCAACGCGTTGCGGATATGGAGGAGTGTACCGGGCAGGTCGTTTACCCGGTCAAGCGACGACAGGCTGACGATCAGGTCGAACGGACCGCCGGGGATCGGCTGCTCTTCGTCGAGAGTCGCCACATTGCGCTCTTCTATCACCGTGCCCTTGCCGTTGAGCGAGAGAGCCAGTGTGCCGGTCCAGTCGCCGACAACCAGCACCCGCCTAGGCGCAAGGCGCATGAACTCGAGCCGGTCCAATACGTCCTCGACCATATCTGCCAGGATGTAGCGTGCGGCGTCCCGCTGCGACTGGCGAACCAATGCACGGCGAAGCCCCGCGATGCGCCTTTGCCGGGAGAATATCTGTGGAGGTGCAACACTTGCCATAGATCGCCGCCCTGCCGCGCTTGCGCCCGCAGCGCAACCGGGCCAGCATGCACGCATGTCGACAAGCCGTGCAATCGTCCAAGCGCTCGCCCCGATTGTCGACTTCATCTACCCGCCGCGTTGCCCAGCCTGCGGCACCGCGGTCGGCGAGAACGGTGGCTTGTGTTCGCCGTGCTGGAACAACCTGGTAATCCCTACGGAACCGTGTTGCATTGCTTGCCAGCGCCCGTTTTCCCAGTCTGCAATGAGCGGGAACACACTCTGCGGCCCATGCCTCGTCGAGCCTCCGCAGCATGACGGGATCGCTGCTGGAACCTTGTACACCGAGACCTCGCGAAAGCTTGTGCTCGCGTTAAAACACGGCGGCAGGATCGCCATCGCTCCGATGCTCGCCCGCTTGATCGCCGCACGGCTTCCCGCATCAAGCACCAGCCAGCTGATAGTGCCCGTGCCATTGCATCGCCGGAGACTGTGGTCGCGTGGATATAACCAGGCTGCGCTGCTGGGTCGTGAGCTCGCTCGACTAGGTCACGGGGATTTGTTGGTCGATGCGCTGATCCGGACAAAGCCCACACCGAGTCTTGGGGGCCTTGGCAAGCAGGCACGAACAAAGGCCCTGGCAGGAGCGATCGCTGTGCGGAGCAGCATCAAAGATCGTATCGCGGGGTCAGAGGTTATCCTGATCGACGATGTGCTCACCAGTGGTGCGACGAGCTCTGCCTGCGTGGCGGCACTGAAGCAGGCAGGCGCCTCGCGAGTCACGATTGCCTGCTTTGCCCGGGTTCTGGACGAGGCCCTCGATACGGCGCGGGCCATCCGGGCCAGTTAAACGAAACGCCCGGGACCTTGCGGACCCGGGCGCCACGTGACGAAATTTATCGGACCGGTCTTGCGACTTCGGTGCAGCCCCCCAGCCAGCACCTCGATCCATCCCTCATCGTTGCCGGATGCGCCGTGCAAACCCTCAACACGGCAGCGGATCCGGTACCCCCATGAACCTGTCGCTCTATTGGCACCGATGCTCCGGTGGGCAGGCCTTGCGACCTGCATTGAGAATGTTCCCGATGAATCCCATTCTTGGAATAACCATTTACGCCAGCGCTTCATTTTGCCGGTGGTTTGTGGTTATCCTGCAACAAGATCGTCGCAATCCTACAATTTCAGAAGGAATTCAGTCCGGTGTCGACCGTCGAGGAACGCGAAAACGGGTCCAGCTTCATGCCGAAGTTCGACGACCGCGGCTTACTTAGCGCAGTGGTAGTCGATGCCGATTCTCATGAAGTGCTGATGGTCGCGTTCATGGATGAGGAAGCGCTTGAGGCGACTCGAGCCACAGGACAGGCGCATTTTCATTCCCGGTCGCGCGGCCGTCTGTGGAAAAAGGGCGAGAGCTCCGGGCACGTACTCGAAGTGCGCGAGATGCTGGTCGACTGTGACCAGGACGCGCTGGTCCTGCGCTGCTCGCCAGCAGGGCCAACTTGCCATACGGGGGCGAAGAGCTGCTTCTATCGTGTTCTGGACGGCGGCGCTCTCCAGCGCGTCAAGACTTGACGCTTACGTAAACGTGCGGCTAGATAGCGGAATGAACAAGCCGCTTGCGAAAGAAGCCATGCCTTTCGACCCCGACCGTCGCCACGCGGGTGCGCATCTCGATCGTCCCGATGAACTAGACCGCGATCAGTTCTCCATCTCGGACCTGACCAGCGAGTTCGGCTGTACGGCTCGCGCGCTTCGTTTTTACGAGGATGAGGGGTTGATCGCTCCATCGCGTGTGGGGCTGACCCGGATCTACTCCAAACGCGACCGGGCCCGACTTGCCTGGATCATGCGCGCAAAGAACGTCGGCTTCTCGCTCACCGAAATTCGCGAGATGATCGATCTCTACGACCTCGATGACGGACGCCAGGAACAGCGCCGCGTCACTATCGAGAAATGTCGGGCGCATATCGCCAAGCTCAAGGAACAACGTGCCGATATCGACAGTTCGATCAAGGAACTGACTGAATTCATCGGTATCGTCGAATCGCAGCTCGACTAATTCCCCCGCGGCCCAGCGCCGTAATCAAACCCCTGCCAAGGAAGCCATAATGCCGACCTATACCGCGCCGACCCGCGATACCCGTTTCATCGTCAACGAGGTTCTCGAACTTGCCGGCTACGGCAACTTGCCTGGGTTCGAGATGGTGTCGCCGGATGTCACTGACGCGGTGATCAACGAAGGCGGGAAGTTTTGTGCGGAGGTCCTTGCTCCGTTGAACCTGCCGGGCGACCAGGAAGGCTGCACTCGCCATCCCGACGGCTCGGTCACGACGCCCAAGGGGTTCAAGGAAGCCTTTGACCAATTCCGCGAGGCAGGTTGGGGCACGCTTTCGGCACCCGAGGAATTCGGTGGCCAGGGCCTGCCGCACGTGCTCGGCATGGTCATGGAAGAGTTCATCTCCAGCTCGAACCAGGCCTTCGGCATGTATCCCGGCCTCACCAACGGCGCGGTGTCGGCATTGATCGCCAAGGGATCGCCGGAGCAGAAGGAGAAGTACCTTCCGAAGATGATCTCCAACGAGTGGACCGGGACCATGAACCTGACCGAACCGCATTGCGGTACGGACCTGGGCATGATTCGGACGCGCGCGGAGCCGCAGGCTGACGGCAGCTATGCCATTACCGGAACCAAGATCTTCATTTCGGCCGGCGAACACGATCTGTCGGAGAACATCATCCACCTGGTCCTGGCCAAGACCCCGGGCGCGCCCGACTCGACCAAGGGCATTTCGCTGTTCGTCGTGCCCAAGTTCCTGGTGAACGACGACGGATCGCTGGGCGAACGCAATGGCGTGATGTGCGGCTCGATCGAACACAAGATGGGCATTCACGCGAACGCGACCTGCGTCCTGAACTATGACGGCGCGAAGGGCTGGCTCGTCGGCGAGGAGAACAAGGGTCTCGCCGCCATGTTCATCATGATGAACGCGGCGCGCCTTGGTGTCGGCATTCAGGGCCTGAGCATGGCTGAAGTGTCATACCAGAACGCGGTCACCTATGCGCTCGACCGGCGTCAGGGCAGGGCGCTTACCGGCCCCGCCGATCCGCAGGCGCAGGCCGACCCGATCTTCGTCCACCCTGACGTGCGCCGCATGCTGATGGATGCCAAGGCCTTCACCGAAGGCATGCGCATGCTGTGCATCTGGGGTGCGCTTCTCGTCGACCTCAGCCACAAGGCACAGACCGAGGAAGAGCGTGCAGAAGCGGATCTGATGATCAGCCTGCTGACCCCGGTGATCAAGGGCTATGGTACCGACAAAGGTTATGAAGTCGCCACCAACATGCAGCAGGTCTTCGGTGGCCACGGCTATATCGAAGAATGGGGCATGAGCCAGTTCGTGCGCGATGCACGCATTGCCCAGATTTATGAAGGCACCAATGGCGTGCAGGCGATGGACCTTTGCGGGCGCAAGCTGGCCCAGGGCGGTGGCGCAGCAATCCAGGCCTATTTCAAGGCGATCGGCGAAGACATTGCCGCAGCCAAGGGTGACGAAATACTCGGCCCCCTCGCCGAAGCATTGGAAAAGGCGCTGGGTCAGCAACAGGCGGCGACCATGTGGTTCATGCAGAATGCGATGGCCAACCCCAATCATCTTGGTGCGGGCGCGCATCACTACATGCATATCATGGGTATCGTCTCGCTGGGCTGGATGTGGCTGCGCATGTCCAAGGTCGCTCAGGCCGCACTGGCGGCCGGCACCGAGGACAAGGCGTTCTACGAAGCCAAGCTGACCACCGCGCGCTATTACATGGACCGCTTCCTGCCCGATGCCGGCGCATTGCGTCGCAAGCTCGAAACCGGTTCGGATAGCATGATGGCGCTGGGTGCGGAGGCTTTCGCCACCGCCGCCTAGGGAGAAGCGGTTGAACTCCGAACCAGGGTTCCGGAATTATTCCTATCAGCGGATTCTATTCGCTGTTTCAGGCGGTTGTGCGGATATTCGCGCAACCGCCTGTTTCCTTTCACATTTGACCGAGATCACCGCCATTGACCGCGAAAAGTACGAATCCATGTGCAAGCATGGGCTATCGACAATGGGAAAGAACCCGGCAAATTTGTCCAGGCGCCCAACGGTAGGAAAGCAGGGTCTATCCCAGCACCTCGTCGAACAGTGCATGCATCGCAGCCCAGCTCTGTCGATCGGCGCTGGCATCGAACGCCGGATTGGCTGAGCCGTCGAGCATCAGTGGGTTGGTGAAGCCGTGTTCGACCCCGGAATAGCTGTGGAAGTGCCAGTTCGCCGAAACGCGGTCCATTTCCTCCCAGAAACCGGTGACCTGGCTGCGGGGGACCAGCGAATCCGCGTCGCCGTGGCAGACGAGGATGCGCGGCCGGATCGCATCGGTCGCGGGCAGTGGCGTTTCCAGCAATCCGTGGAAGCTGGCCACTACGGCTAGATCCTGCCCGTCACGGGCCATCTCAAGCACAGCGAAACCGCCAAGGCAGAAGCCGATCGCCAGCTGGGGCAAGTCGGGCTCAAGTTCGCGCAACAAGGCGATAGTGGCGCGCAGCCGTGCACGCATGGCCTGCGCGTTCGATCGCAACTTCGTCATTACGGCGAAAGCCTGCTGGAAATCGCTTGGAGCTTCGGGTCCGTAGAAGTCGCCAATAAGAACTGAATAGCCTGCCTCGACCATGGCGTGCGCCTTGGCTTCGACGCCGGGGGTCGAGTTCATGAAGGTCGGAAATATCGCCACTGCCGCCCGCGCCGGCCCATCGGGTCGCATCCGCAAAGCCGTCAGTGGAGTGTCTCCATCGGCATACGGAACTCTTATGAAGTCTTTCATATTTAGCCCTTTATTGGTTCAAGGCGGAAGGTGGGGGTTCTTTCGGCAGCAGATGCAGGAGACAGCATATGGGACTCGATCTAACCCCCTTGGCTCGGGCGCGTGAAGGCCATGAATCCGAATGGCATGAGTTGGTAACGCGATCCTTGAACAATCTTGAATTGACCGACCAGCAAGTCGAGCGATTCGAGGAAATCAGCCTCCAACCTTATGAAGTCGTTGGCGCTCCGCAAGTAGGTGCCGATGCCGCGGCCGATGACTGGATAGCAGGCGAGCTAGCCGACCGGATGAGTCGCGACGAAGCCATCGAGGCGGGAAGGGGATTCTTTGCCCTGCATCTGACCCAATCCGATGGCCTGCCGAAATACACCCATGCCGGAATGTACGAGGGTGTCGATGAAACCTGTTTTCGTGGGAGCTTTCTCGAGGATTGTGTGAACGTTCTGTCACCCGAACAGATCGAAGCCGCGTGGGAGAACCGTATGC
>NZ_JAYPTL010000028.1:0-1728 GCF_038133525.1 Erythrobacter sp.
CCGCGTGCGCGACATGTTCGAACAAGCCAAGAAGAACGCGCCCTGCATCGTCTTCATCGACGAAATCGACGCGGTCGGCCGTCATCGCGGCCATGGCCTTGGCAATTCGAACGATGAACGCGAGCAGACGCTCAACCAGCTGCTGGTCGAGATGGACGGGTTTGAGGCGAACGAAGGCATCATCATCATCGCTGCCACCAACCGGCCTGACGTGCTCGACCCTGCGCTGCTGCGCCCGGGTCGTTTCGACCGCCAGGTCGTCGTGCCGGTGCCCGATATCGACGGGCGCGAAAAGATCCTCGGCGTGCACATGAAGAAGCTGCCGCTGGCGCCCGACGTCAACCCACGCACGATCGCGCGCGGCACGCCGGGCTTCTCGGGCGCGGACCTCGCCAATCTGTGCAACGAGGCGGCGCTGCTCGCCGCTCGTCGTAACAAGCGGCTCGTTGCCATGCAGGAGTTCGAGGACGCCAAGGACAAGGTCATGATGGGCGCCGAGCGCCGCAGCATGGTCATGACCGACGACGAAAAGAAGATGACCGCCTATCACGAGGCGGGTCACGCGCTGGTGTCGATCAACGAGCCCGCTTCGGACCCGATCCACAAGGCGACCATCATCCCGCGCGGTCGCGCGCTGGGCATGGTCATGCGCCTGCCCGAACGCGACAACTACTCGTATCATCGCGACAAGATGCATGCGAACCTGGCGGTTGCCATGGGTGGTCGCGTCGCCGAAGAAATCATCTTCGGTCATGACAAGGTGTCGAGCGGCGCCAGCGGCGATATCCAGTACGCGACCAGCCTGGCGCGCAATATGGTCACCCAGTGGGGCATGTCCGACAAGCTGGGCCCGTTGCAGTATGAAGAAACCCAGGAAGGCTATCTTGGTTACGGCGGCAGCCAACGGACTTTCCGCTCTGGCGAAACCAACAAGCTGATCGACGCTGAAATCAAGGACCTGGTTGAAGGCGGGCTCAAGCGCGCAACCCAGATCCTGACCGAACAGGAAGACAAACTCCACCTGCTGGCGCAGGCACTGCTTGAGTATGAGACGCTGAGTGGCGAGGAAATCGACCAGCTGATGAAGGATGGTCGGATCGATCGTCCGGACCAGCCAAAGGGCCCTGTGACGGTCAAGCCGGTATCGGGCGGGCTGGTCCCCAAGGCAGGCAAACGCTTTGGCGGCGAGGGCGCCCCGCAAGGCGCGTGATATCCACTACCGATCTATTGCGAAGGGCGCCCACTGGGCGCCCTTTTCGTTTCCACAGTCAGAATGCCCCAAGCACCAGCAGTAGCTGGAGGAACAGGCTCAGTACGATAAAGATGAAGATGCTGAGCATGCACAGGCGCCACAACGCGGAAAAGCGCGAGAGGCCATAGGTGCCACGCAACTGCTTGTAGATATGGAGCGGGGGCACGAGCGTGGTCAGGGTTACGTAGGCCCAGACCGGTGCGTCGAACTTCACCATCACCGAAACGACGATGAACAGCAGCGACATGAAAGCGATCGAGTAGGTCACGAAGATCGCGTGGTCATAGGCACGGAAACGCGATTTCCAGAAAAACATCAACCACATGAAGGGGACCGATAGGGGGATCAGCAGCCAGCTGAATTTGTAGCTGTTGGTCTGGAGCTTGTAGAGCATCAGTCCGGGGTTGGTCTTCCACTTCTCCAGAGCGTGATCGATGAACTCGATCCCGCTGCCTTTCACCCCGATATTCTTGCCG
>NZ_JAYPTL010000028.1:1738-13578 GCF_038133525.1 Erythrobacter sp.
CGGTCGCATCGTCCGACACCAGGCCGCGCGCCTGCTCCAGATCCTCGAGATTCTTCTCGTAGCGCGCCAGGCGGGCCTGGGCGTCCGCATAGTTCTCACTTTCAGGAGACATCTGGGCGACGCGTTCGCGCTGCTCGTCCACTTGCGTTTGCGCGTCGGTGTAGACGTTCTCCATGTTCGACTTGAGCATGTCGGCGGTGGTGAATTCGGTCGGAGCGCTGAGGCCCACCGCCTGGAACACCGCGAACATCAGGAAGATCGAGAAAAGGAACAGCGCCATTGGGCTTACGAAGCGTGCGCGTTCACCCTCGATATAGCGACGGGTCAGCTGGCCGGGTTTGAAGACCAGCAGGGGCAGCGTCTTCCAGGTCTTGCCGTCGAGATGCAGCGCGCCGTGCAGCAGGTCATGCCCGAAAGCTGCCAATGTACGGTGCAGATGCGCCCGCTGGCCGCAAGCGTGGCAATGTTCGCCGATCAGCTGCGTGCCGCAATTGAGGCAGGCGCCCTCGGCGAAATGGCCCCGCTCAAGTGCAGGCGTATCGGGTAGCGCGTTCTTGCCGCGCCCCACGGCTCTCGCGAACAGCCCGCCTTCCACCGCCGTGCCCAGCGCGTCGCCTATGTCGCTCATGAAAACCTCCCGTTGCCGCAAGGATAGGGCGGGTGAGAGCATTGCTGCAATGCAAAAAGGCCGCCCAATGGGCGGCCTTTCCACGTTTGCGTATCTGTCAGAGCGGCTTAGCCGTCGTAATCGCCGCCGATCGAGGTCGAACGGGTCGGTGCCGAGGCGGTAATCCGCAGCGCTTCGGCCGATTGGCTGAGCGAGCCGACTTCATCCATTTCGTCGTCGTCGTCCGGCAGGATCTTCTGGAGGTTGGTGACGGCCGCTTCATGCAGCTCGCCAGGCTTGATCGTCTGCTCGGCGATTTCGCGCAGCGCCACGACCGGGTTCTTGTCGCGATCGCGGTCGATGGTCAGTTCGGCGCCACCAGAAATCTCGCGAGCGCGCTGGGCAGCCAGCAGCACGAGATCGAAGCGGTTGGGAACCTTATCTACGCAGTCTTCAACGGTAACGCGCGCCATTCGGGCACTCCGGTCATCTGAATGATTCTGGGAAAGCGCGGCAAATAGGGGGCCATGCTGCCGCAGTCAAGGATTTGCGCGGACGCGCGGGTTCGGTAAGGCTGTCTTCCAATGGGAGACGTGAACCCCTGCAATAATCCGATCGAATATTGCGACCCGCCGCCATTTGCGGTCGAGGCGCAGGGCCAGTCGCTCATCTTCTATCCTTCTGGCGCAGACCGACGCCGCGCCTTGCTCGAACTGGTTGCCGGTGCGCGCGAGCGGCTCGATATTTGCTTCTATATCTTTGCCGAGGACGACGTGAGCACGGCACTGCGCGATGCGCTGGTCGCAGCAGCGCGGCGGGGTGTGGCAGTTACCCTGATCGTCGATCGTTTCGGGGCATCGGTCACCGATCCCTTCCTGGCACCGCTGGTCGAAGCGGGTGGGCGAACCTTCTTCTTCAGTCCGCGCTGGGGCTTCCGCTACCTGATCCGCAACCACCAGAAGATGGTCATCGTCGACAATAGCAGGGCGTTGTTCGGTGGCTTCAATATCGCCGATGATTACTTTGCCCCACCGGAGGAAAACGGCTGGAACGACCTGGCGATCCAGGTCGAAGGGGAAGCCATCGCCGGACTGGTCAACTGGTTCGCAATGCTTGAAGCCTGGTCGAGCCGCGCACGCCCCCCGTTCCGGGCGATCCGGCGCGCCGTGCGGGAATGGGAATGGCAATGCGCGGACGGCAAGCTGCGCTGGCTCGTTGGCGGCCCATCGCGCGGGCCCTCAAGCTGGGCGCGTTGCGTTACGCAGGACCTGATTGAGGGAGAGAAGCTGGACATCTTCATGGCCTATTTCGCGCCACCCTTCCTCTTGCTGCGCCGGATCGCACGGGTCGCGCGTAAAGGTCATACGCGGCTGCTGTTACCGGCCAAGAGCGACAATGGAGCGACAATTGGCGCAGCGCGCTCGCTTTATCGCTACCTGCTCAAGCACGGCGCGCGAATCTGGGAGTTTAGCCCATGCAAGCTGCACACCAAGCTGCTCGTCCTTGACGATGCGACTTACATGGGCAGCGCAAATTTCGACATGCGCAGCCTCTACCTCAATCTCGAGATCGTATTGAGGATTGAGGATGCAGCGTTGGCTGAAACCATGCGTGGCTTCGTGACCGGGCATATCGCCGCATCGGAAGCGATCACTCCCGAGGTCCACCATGAACGCGCAACCCTATGGAATCGCACTCGCTGGCGGCTGGGCTGGCTGCTGGTTTCGGTGATCGATTATACAGTGACCCGACGGCTGAACCTCGGGATCTGACTTACTCGTAATCCTCATAGTGCCGCACATCGGGGCTTGAGAACTTGGTGAACTCGCTGTGGAACAGCAGCGGGACGTTGCCGGTCGAACCATGGCGCTGCTTGGCTACGATCAAAGTGGCCTTGTTGACCAGTTCGAGGTGCCGCGCTTCCCACTCGGCATACTTCATCCGGACGTCTTCGGAACTGGTCTCGTCGGGTGTGTCGGGCTTCAGCGCGTTGTGGTAATATTCGGCGCGGTAGATGAACCACACCATATCCGCGTCCTGCTCGATCGAGCCGGATTCGCGAAGGTCGGACAATTGTGGGCGCTTGTCTTCGCGTTGTTCGACCTGACGGCTCAGCTGTGACAGCGCGATCACCGGAACGTGGAGTTCCTTGGCCAGTGTCTTCAACCCGCGGCTGATCTCAGAGATTTCATTGACGCGATTGTCGCTAGCGCGGCCCGAGCCTTGCAGCAGCTGGAGATAGTCGACGATCACGAGGCCGATATCGTGCCGCCGTTTGAGGCGGCGGGCGCGCGTGCGCAGCGCTCCGATGGTTAGCGCTGGGGTGTCGTCGATGTAGAGCGGTAGGTCGGTCAGTTCCTGGCTGGCAAAGCTCAGGCGCTGGAATTCGTCGCGGCTGAGGCGGCCAGAGCGCAGCTTCTCGCTTGAGATTTCGGCCTGTTCGGCAAGGATACGCGTGGCCAGCTGGTCTGCGCTCATTTCCAGGCTGAAAAAGGCGACGCCCGCACCGGGCGACTTCTCGCGCTCGATCCCCGCCCGTTGGTCGTCCATCAACCGACGCGCGGCATTGAAAGCGATATTGGTGGCCAGCGAGGTCTTGCCCATCGCCGGGCGCCCCGCGAGGATCACCAGGTCCGAATTGTGCAGGCCCGATGTCTTCTCGTTGATCGTGTCGAGCCCGGTGGTCTTGCCCGAGAAGCGCCCGCCCGAATTCATCGCCGCCTGCACCACCTGCAGTGCGCCGAAGGCGGCGGTGCGGAAGGTCTGCGCTTCGTTCCCCGTGCTTGCCCCTTCGGCGACACGGTAGAGGTCGGCTTCGGCCTGCTCGATCTTCTTGAGTGGCTCGACCTCGTCCGACGTGTCGAGCGCGCCTTCCACTAGGTTGCGGCCGACGCTGACCAGTTCGCGCAACAGAGCGAGGCTGTAGATCTGCTCAGCCAGTTCGCGCGGGTGGAGCAGGCCCTGCCCATCAGCGGTGAGCTGCGCGAGATAGGTCGTCCCGCCCAACTGCTTCATCGCCTCGTCGCTCTCGAAGTAAGGCTTGAGAGTGACGGGGGTGGCGACCGAATTGCGGTCGAGCAGCTTGAGCACGCGTTCGTAAATGCGCTGGTGCACCGGCTCGTGGAAATGCATGGGGGCGAGCGGCGTCTGCAGCTCTTCGATGACCTTATTGTCGATCAGTACCGCACCGAGAAACGCGGCTTCCGCTTCAAGGTTTGCGGGTAGCTGCGGGCCGTTGCCGGTTTCGGAAATAGAATCGGCTGTGCGCATGAGGAGATCGGTGTCGGCCATCTCGGAACCATGCGGGAAGCGGATTCGACTGTGAAGCCAGTTTCCAAGCCGACCGAGGATAGGTCTGTGGAAGCTTGAAGAATTTTTTGCGCTCGCAGATTTTGACGGTAGTCAGGTGAACAAATTCTCGTCCCACCTTGCCCCGCCTCGCCCCAGTTGCGAAAGCACTAGTCTGGCATGACCGATTCCGTATCTCTTCCTGGCGATCACCGCATCGCACATATCGAACTCGACGAGGCGACCATCATCTGGCGCAACGCCGATATCGAGCAGGAGCGGCGGATCGCGATCTACGACCTGATCGAAGACAATGTGTTCAAGCCGTTGCGCGCCGCGGAGCGCGGAGCGTCGGGGCCATACAATCTGCGGCTGGCGGTGCAGGACGGACGGCTGCTGATGACCATCGCGGACAAGGATGACGAGCTGCTCGAGGAGCTGCTGCTGGGGCTTGCCCGTTTTCGGCGTCCGATCCGCGAATATTTCGCCATCTGCGACAGCTACTACCAGGCGATCCGCAAGGCGACGCCGATGGAGATCGAGACGATCGACATGGCCCGCAGGGGTGTCCACAATAACGCTGCAGAGCTGCTTCTGGAGCGGCTTGAGGGCAAGGTTGAAACCGATTTCGCCACTGCACGGCGGCTGTTCACGCTGATCTGCGTGCTGCACATCAAGGGCTGAGGCGGTGGCGCGGCGCAAGCGAAGCCGGCGCAGGCCAGTGCGCCTGACGCGCGGCGTGAAGATGGCTCTGTTCCTGTTGGTTCTCCTTGGGATGGCTGCGGGTTACGCAGCCTTCAAGGGCCGTAGCTGGCGGCCGGAGGAAGCGGTATGGCCCGATCAGGGTGCGCTGGTTTCGGCTGCGGATGGTCCGGTAGCGTTCGATACGCTGCGCGGGCTGGGTGGCAAATTCGTCTATCTCGAAGCGAGCGAAGGCAGCACGGGCCACGATATCGGCTTTGCCCAGAACATGGCGCGGGCCCGGACTGCAGGGCTGGAAGTCGGCGCAGTGCATCGTTTCGATCCATGCCAGACTGCCGATGGCCAGTCGGCGAACTTCGTCACCATGGTGCCGCGCGATCGCGAATTACTGCCGCCCGCGATTCTGCTTGAGGATACGACCGAGCATTGCCCCAGGCACGTCTCCGAAGCGGCCGTGCAGAGCGAACTGATGACTTTGGTCAACCAGATCGAGGCGCATACCGGAAAGCCGGTAATCCTTGCGCCGAGCGAGGATTTCGAGGCGGCCTATGGCGTGTCTCGGCGGATCGACCGCCAGCTGTGGTTGACGCGGAGCTGGATCGAGCCCGACTACGCCGCAAGGCCCTGGCTGATGTGGACCGCCAATCGCTGGTACAAGAGTGAGGCCGCTGACCAACCGCTACGCTGGGTGGTGGTGCGACCGCTGTGAGGAAGTGCATATGACCGACCAAGAGCTGATCAACGCTGCCCGTGCGGCCGCTGCGCACTCCTATTCGCCCTATTCGAAATTCGGGGTTGGCGCCGCATTGCTGTTCAACGATGGAAGTGTGGTGACCGGCACCAATATCGAGAATGCCAGCTATGGTCTCGCGCTGTGCGCCGAAACGGTGGCAGTGGCCAAGGCCATGGCCGATGGCGTGCGCGGCGGGCTCGAAAAGGTTGCGGTGACCGGCCCCGGGACGGAGCCGATCACACCTTGTGGCCGTTGCCGCCAGGTTCTCAACGAGCTCGCACAACTTGGTGGAACCGATCCCGAAATCCTTTGCGTTGGGCCCGACAGCGTGACCTCGGTGCGCCTGTCGCATTTGCTCCCCCACGCCTTCGGGCCTGCCAGTCTCGTATGATCGACCGCCGGGCGGTGCTTGGCGGGGTTGGTGCCATGGCCGCCATGTCAGGTTTGCCGGGTGCGGCCTTCGCTGCGCGCTTGCGCAAACCGCCTCGGTTGCGGCTGGGGGATACCGTAGGACTGGTTGCCCCGGCCAGCGCATTGACCTTGCCGGACGAACTCGATCGTGCGCGCTACTGGATCCAGGCGATGGGGCTCGTGCCCAAGCTCGGCACACATGTCACTGAACAGGATGGCTATCTCGCTGGAAGCGATGCAGCTCGCGCGGCAGACCTCAACGCCATGTTCGCCGATCCCGAAGTGCGCGCGATTTTCGCTGTGCGCGGTGGTTGGGGTGGGGCGCGTGTGCTGGAACTGCTCGATTGGTCTGCGATCCGTGCACATCCCAAGCTGCTGCTCGGCTATAGCGATACGACGGCGCTGCATCTCGCAATCGCCGCGCGCGGCGGCTTCCCCACGATCCACGGTCCCAATGCTGCAAGCCGTTGGGAGAAAGCGAGCTGGGAAAGCCTTTGGCGTCTCGCCTTTACTGGCGAGATGCCGACGCTGGGCGGCGAAGCGATGGAGCAAGAGGTTGGGCGCCCCGGTCGTACGATCACTAGCGGAATCGCTCGGGGCCGGTTGCTCGGAGGTAATCTGACGATCCTTTCGACCTTGATGGGGACGCCGTGGCTACCCGATTTCAGCGGGGCGGTGTTGTTCCTCGAGGATGTGAATGAGGCTGAATACCGGATCGACCGAATGCTCCAGCAGCTCAAGCTCGCGGGTGTCCTCGATGGGCTGGCCGGCGCGATCTTCGGCCAGTGCACCCGCTGTACCGGCGACGAAGGCGACACCGTGGGCTTCACGCTTGACCAGATCATCGACCATCACCTGAAGCCGCTCGGCATCCCGGCATTCACTGGGGCCAACATCGGCCACATCACCAACCAGCTGTGCTTGCCCTCCGGCGTGCAGGTCGAACTCAATGCCGATGCCCGTACGCTGAGGGTGCTGGAGCCGCTGGTCGACTAAGCTTCGTGGCGCAGCTCGGCGAAGGCCGGTCCGGCACCGTAATCGACCGAATCGCCGATGGTGAGGAATGTCTCCCAGACCACGCCTTGCGGATCGGCGACCCATTGCTTGCGCGAGCGCGCATAGCAGCAGGTGGTTTCCTGTTCTTCTATCACCGGGCGCTCGGCCTCTTGCAGCCTTGCAAAGACCTCGGCCAATTCTACCTCGTCTTCTACCTGGATGCCCAGGTGTTCGACCCCGCGCGAGGCGCGCTGCGAAATGGCGAAGTTGACCCGCGGGTCATCGAGCATCCACTTCGCGTAGTCGGGCTTCACCACGGTTGGCTCGGCAGCGAAGAGCGTCGAATAGAAGCCGATCGAATGTTCGAGGTCGGCGACGCCGACGTGGACATGCAGGCGTTTCATGCGGAGATCTCCTTGGTCGGGTCGGCGGTGCAGCTATCGGCCTCGCAGCAGTTTTCGAGAAGGTAGCCGACCAGTGTTTGGATCGCGGCGAAGTCGGCGCGGTAGATGATCGTGCGGTGTTGGCGTTCTTGCGTCACCAGCCCGGCCTGGCTGAGCTGGGCGAGGTGGAATGACAGCGAACTGGGGGCGAGGCCGATCGCTTCGGCAATCGCGCCCGCGGCCATGCCGGTCTTGCCCGCGCGGACCAGCTGCCGAAGGGTAGCCAGCCGGTGATCCTGTGCCAGGGCTCCGAAGGCGGCAATGGCGTCAGCGTCGTTCATGCGCAGCAACCCCGTTCCCGTTTGGGTACGTCGAGCATGCGCCGGGGAATATTTCCGACCGCATGGTGGCAGCATAGCTGGAGGTTGCGGGCGATCTCGGCGAGCCAGCGGTCGAAACGTGAAGAGGTAGTCATTTCGAGAATCCTTCAATTCGATAATGATCGAAATGAAGGATTGCATTATGCTTGTCAATCACGTTTTGATGAAAATCGAAATGAGAATGTCCGTGTGTCCCGGCGCGGGCGGTGCTAAGCCGCTCCCGCTAGGAGAAATTCCCATGAAATTCGTGTCGCTTAAGTCCCGCGGGGGCGACTATCTCGTCGTCGCCAGCAATGTCGCATGGTTGCGTACCGGCGAAAACGGCCAGACGCTGGTCGGTATCGTCGGCAGCAGCCCGCTGCTCGTTACCGGGAGTATCGAAGAGGTGGCCCGCCAGATCCAGGAGGACTGACGGGCCGGCCGGGTTTCAGGCGTCCTTGCCGTCGAGCCATTCCAGTAGCGCGGCTAGGCAGTCGCGTCCCAGCATCTTGCAGCGTTCGGGGCTCCAGCCCTGCTCGGGCTCGGGCTTTGCCGGATTGTCCTTGTAAGGCATTTCGAGCGTCATCGAGGTTGCGCCGAAGCGCTCGGCGACCTGCGTGGTGCTCATGGTCATGTTGGCCCCACCGCGCTTGGCCTTGGCATAGCCCTGCTCGGTCTGGAAATCGGGGGTGCGGCGATCGAGGATGCGCTCGTAGCGATAGAACCGCTCGCCATGCTCCTCGGTCCAGCCGGGGATGCCTTCGTAGCCGGCAAGGAAGGCGACCGGGATCGCTTCATCGCCGTGCACATCCATTGCGAAGTCGACCCCCGTTTCATCCATCGCATTGCGAATGGCGAGCACTTCGGGGCTCTTTTCCGGCGTTGGGGTTTCCCATTCACGGTTGAGGTTCACACCCGCCGCGTTGGTCCTCAGGTGTCCGCGACGCGAACCATCGGGATTGGCATTGGGAACGATGTGGAAACGGCAGCGCTGGCGCAGTTCACGGCCTACGCTGTCAGCCGGATCGGTGAGCACTTCGAGCGCGCCTTCCATCCACCATTCGGCCTGCGTTTCGCCGGGGTGCTGACGGGCATAGAGCCAGACCTGGAAATCGCCTTCGCCCATTTCGAGGCAATCGATCGGCTGACCATCAAGTGTGGTGCCGAGATGGCGATAACTGACGCCCTCGGACGCGGCGGCTTCAGCTACCAGGTCATGATGCCGTTCCATCGAATAGGGTGCGAAATAGGCGAACCAGGCGATATCGCTGGCTGGGGCATAGCGGATCGTCAGCGTACCGTTGTCGGTGTCCTTGTCCCAGCTCGACGCGGCACGACCCCAGTAGTCGCGATCTTCGGAGACGCAGGCACCATAACCGGGCCAACCGCCCGGATAGGCGCTGCTGTTGAGGCCGGTGACCTTCAGCTCGAGCTCGCGACCCTCGGCCCCGCTAACGCGGAAATGGAACCACTGTGCGAATTCGCTCATATTGTCCTTGCGGATGGCCAGCTTTGCCGTCGCACCGTCAACCGACAATACTTCAATATTGCCGCTGTCGAATCCGCAATCGATCCTGATATCGCTCACTCGGAAACCTTCACTGCTATCGTTTCGCCATTGTTGCCGGGAAAGTCCCGAAACAGCGCAGAGGCGACCGTCTGGGCGTTCGCCTTGCCCTGTGCAAGGGGAGAATCCTCGGGTGGACGGAAATCGGCCCGGCCTTCCCAGACACTGGTGGCGCCGTCCTTCTCGCTGAGCCGCACGGCGAGTTCGGTGCCGAGCCGGTCCTTGGGGCCGCCGCCTAGATTGATGCCGATGCCCAGCCCCAGGCCCGATCCATAACTGCCGGTAGACCCGCCGACCCCGACGCTGACCGGGCCGCGTCGCTCACCCGCCGCGATCACGCCGCGTTTGACGCCAACCTGCGCAACCAGCGTGGCCGTTTCACGATCGGTCTCGACAAAGCCCAGTTTCACCAGTTCGGAAGCGACGGCGGCCTTGTACGGCGCCAGTTCGAGATTGCTGGCCTCATCGCCGTGCATTGCTTCGACAAAGAACGTTCCACGTCCGATTTCGCCCAACCGCTCCGGCGCGACGAAGCGGGTGACTTCGACCGGCCCCGGCGGCGTTGCGCAAGCCGCCAAGGCAAGCGCCGCGACAAGGCCGATAATTGCATGTGGAGCTTTCATCCTGCGATCCTTTCACGTCTCTCTGTGTGGTTGTGGCACCGGGCATGCCGCTGGCAACCACATTCCGCACGGGGACGCTTGCGCGCCCCTCTAGATTCCTTGCCGTTACCAAATCGTGTGCTAGGCCGCGGCCCATGAACGAAAGCAGAAAACTGCCTGTGCTGGTTACTGGCGGGGCCGGTTATATCGGCAGCCACGCAGTGCTTGCGCTGCTCGATGCTGGCTGGCCGGTTGCAGTGATCGACAACCTGTCGACGGGATTCTCCTTTGCGGTGCCCGATGGCGTGCCTTTCTATGAAGGAGATATCGCGGACGAGACGCTGCTCGCGCGAATCATCGCCGAACAGGGCATTGGCGCGATCATGCATTTCGCGGGGTCGATCATTGTCCCTGAGTCGGTCGAGAACCCTCTCAAGTACTACGACAACAACACGGTGAAGAGTCGCGCGCTGATAGCCGCCGCCGTCGCTGGCAGGGTCGAACATTTTATCTTCAGCTCTACCGCCGCACCTATGGCATCCCGGCAGTTGAGCGGGTGACCGAGGACACGCCCAAAGAGCCGATCAATCCCTATGGCTGGTCGAAGTTGATGACTGAGAGGATGCTGGCAGATGCCAGTGTTGCGCATGGCTTCAACTTCTGCGCGCTGCGCTATTTCAATGTTGCCGGTGCCGATCCGCAGGCACGCACGGGCCAGTCGACCGCGGGGGCGACGCATTTGATCAAGGTCGCTTGCGAGGCCGCGACGGGCAGGCGCACGCATGTCGGCGTGTTCGGTACGGACTTCGACACGCCCGACGGGACCGGTGTGCGCGACTATATCCACGTCAGTGACCTGGCCGCGGCGCATGTACTGGCGCTCGAGGCGCTGATCGAGCGGCCCGACCGTTCATTGACCATGAATTGCGGCTACGGCCGGGGCTTTTCGGTGCTTGAGGTGCTCGACGCAGTCGATCGTGTCACCAATCGGACGATCGAGCGGCGGATCGAACCGCGTCGGGCCGGTGATCCGGGGCAGCTTATTTCCGATCCGTCGCGGATTCGTGCTACGCTGCCGTGGCAGCCGCAGCATGCCGACCTGGACACGATCGTGGCGCATGCGCTGCAATGGGAACGCCGGCTCGCGGAAATCCGCGGAGACGGTTGACGGGAATCGCTTCCCCCGTTAACGGGCGCGCTTGAATTCGGCGCGTCGGGGGCCCAACTCCGGCGCGTATTTATTTGATGAGATAGACCATGAAGATCCGCAACAGCCTCAAGTCGCTCAAGGACCGTCACCGGGATTGCCGCGTGATCCGTCGTCGCGGGCGCACCTACGTCATCAACAAGACCAATCGCCGCTTCAAGGCCCGCCAGGGCTGAATCGGGCGCGCCGCCTGATGGCGGCGATAGTCTTGCAGGCCGGCCCGGCTCCGCGAGGAGTGCGGGCCGTTCGCATTTGAGGTAACGAAGTGACAGTTTCTGCCGTGGTCTTTGATGTCGGGCGGGTACTCTATCGCTGGGACATCGGCCATTTGTTCCGGCAGATCGTCACCGATCCGGTTCGGCTGGAGAAGGTGGTCTCCGAAGTCATAACCGAAGAATGGCACTTCCAGCATGATGCCGGGCGGGCACTTGCGGAAATGGTGCCCGAACGCATTGCGCTCTTTCCAGATTTCGAAGCCGAAATTCGCGCCTATGCGACGCGCTTCAACGATACCATCCCCGGACCGGTACCAGGCAGCCACGCTCTGGTTGGGCGGCTCGACGCCGCTGGTGTCCCGTTGTTTGCGATCACGAACTTCGGTGCCGAACTATGGGCCGGCTTTCGGCCTACGGCGCCGCTGTTCGACGTCTTCCGCGACATCGTTGTTTCGGGTGAAGAGCGACTGGCAAAACCCGATCCTGCTATATTCGCCCTTGCCGAACGCCGGTTCGGCCATCCTGCTGGAACCATGCTGTTCATTGATGACAATGCTGCAAATATCGATGCGGCGCGCGAATGTGGTTGGCAGGTCCACCATTTCGCCAATGCCGCGCAGCTCGAAGCCGACCTCGCGGAACGCGGCCTCATCTAGCGCACATAAAAAGAGGGCCCCGGGGCGGAAAGCCGCCGGGACCCTCGAGGAAACCCACCGATGGAGAGGGTGGGGGGAATTCAGGTCAGCCGTTGCACTTGGCCAGGGCGTCTT
>NZ_JAYPTL010000028.1:13588-44705 GCF_038133525.1 Erythrobacter sp.
TCTTCCGCCAGAGCTTCGCCACGAGCGGTGAAGCCAGCGATGTCGCCATGTTCCTTCTGGAGTTCACGGCAAACGCGCAGCGGGCGCGAATTGCCCTTGGGGGCGACGCACTTGGTGCCCTTGCAGCTCCAGGCCACACCACCGGCGATTACGGTGCCCTTGTCGGCGGGCTTGCTCAGCTCGGCGGTGTAGAAGGGCTCGCTAGCGGCAGCAGCAGCGGGGGTGGGGGTGATCGCTGCACCGAAGGTCAGCGAAGTCCAGGCGACGGCGCCAATGATCGCGCCAAGGCTGGTCGAGCGGGGGAGATTGAGGGTCATGGGGAGGGTCCTTCTCGCTTGCAATTTTCTCAACAGTGATTGCCATTTCTGCAATATAAGTTTCAAACAGCAACCCGTTGCGAATCGCTACCTAGTGCGTTAGGTTGCGCAAAGCAACCCGATTTTTTGAAAAATTTGGCTTCTGAGATTTTCACGCTAAGTAGGTTGCAGGAAGAGGACTGATCATATGGGCGATATCCGCGAACCGCTGCGTGAACTTACCGAGTGTGGCCTGCCGCAGGCGCTTGAAGTCATGGGAGAACGCTGGTCTTTCATGATCCTGCGCGCCAGTTTCAACGGCCTGCACCATTTCGAGGAATTCCTCAGCGAACTTGGGATTGCCCGCAACATCCTGTCCAACCGGCTAGCCAAACTGGTCGAACACGGCATTCTCAAGCGTGATCCCTGCCCAGATGATCGCCGCAAGATTGAGTATCGTTTGACCGACAAGGGTTTCGACCTGCTGCCTGCGATGGTGGCACTGCGCCAGTGGGGCCAGAAATACGGTGCCGAAGTCAGTGAGAACCCCGTTCTGGTGGATGAGCGCGATCGCCTACCGATCGGACCGACTTCCATCCTTAGCCATGATGGCCGGATCCTCGGGCCGTCCGATCTTTACCTGGTTGAACGGAAGAACCTGGGCCTGCGCGCCGATGGCACTCGCGCTGAACCGGTGGGCTCGCTCAAGGCCGGCTCAGTCGTGGCCATCGACGCTGCTCGCGCTGCACGCGACGCTGCCTGACGCGCTACCTGCCTAGCCCGGTGGTGGTGTGCGACTGATCGTATAATCGATCCGGATTCGCACCCATTCGCCGACTTGTGGACGCCCACCGACCTGCGGTGGGCGGACCTTGAATTGCCATGCGGCTGCCAACACTGCGCGGCCGATGCCCGATCCTTGCGGCGCTTCGCCCACCAGCACGCAGTTCTCAACCCGGAATTTCGGGGCCGTCTGACAGTTGATGAGCCCCCAGCCTGGACCGGATGCGGTCGACAGGTAACCCGCCAGTTCGTCATGCGTCGGTTCCCGATACCAACGCGCAGCGTAAAGCGGTTCGCCATTGGGCCCGCTGCCCGCAATTCGTTGGGAATCGCCAGGTCGTGCCGTGTCGGCCGGGCCCACCGGCCCGGCTGCCTGGGCTGGCCTTGCTGGGGGAACACGCGCGATATCGAGTTGTCGCATGGTGTCGGGTGATACGGAAATCAGCGCCGGGGCCCGCTTCTCCGGGGTGGGAACCTGCGGGCTGTCGGGCTGCTCCTTCGGTGGCTCAGGCCGTGGCTGCGGCGCGGCCGCTGCCTTTTCGGGGGCTTTCTCGGGTTCCTTGGCGGGTTCGGGCGCTTCCTTCACGTCGGTCGCTGCGAAGGTCACCAGGGATTCATTGTCGGGTTCGCCCTGCGGCTTTGCCTTTCCAAGCGATAGCAGCAATGCAATCAGAAGCACTTCGAACAGGACGGCAAGGGCTATCCCGATTGCGCGCTGGCGCGTTTCTGGTGGAAGCTCGGACCATGCGGCGCGCGAAGGCGTGCCGCCGATCGTACGAAACTCGGTAATCCGCTGCTGCAAGGACATCAGACCTCAATATCGGCCCATGGCCGCGCCCGTTACCGGTCCCCCTGTATCGGCCATGGGCGGGATCGCGGGCGAATTCAAGGCCGCCGTGGCGTCACATTCATGGAGATAATTAAGTTTGGCTGCGTGACGTCATCGTTAAAGTGATCTCAACACGTGGTGGCGATAGAGATCCCAATTCGCGAAGTTTTGAGTGAGCCGGATTCGCCGTGATCGATATCGAAATCCAGAATGAAACGCACCAGACGGTCTTCCGAATCAAGGTGGTAACCGTGCCGCGCATCGGCGAAGGTATCCGTCTGAAGGAGCCGAATGGCTCCTGGGCGTCCTATGATATCCTCGACGTATGGTATCAGAAGGCCGACTATGGCGATGTGTGGATGCCCTACATCCATGTGCGCATGACGCCAGACGAGCTCAAAGCGGTAGAGATGGCCAAATCGAACCCCATGGTCGACCGCAGCCAGGCCATGCCGATCGAGCAGTTTCTCGCCAAGTTTGAGGGCGACCGGGAACATGAGACGGTGAGGCTCAACCTCGATCTGAGCGAAGACTGAGCGTCAAGCCCGTGGGGCAATCCGGCGGTAGCTGAGCGCTTCCGCCACATGGATACGCCCGACCTGCTCCATCCCGGCAAGATCGGCGATCGTCCGCGCGACGCGCAACATGCGAGTGTAGCCGCGGGCTGAGAGTCGCATCGCGGCTGCAGCCTGCATCAGCAATTGGCGCCCGCTCTCATCAGGTGAGGCGAAGCGTTCAAGCGCTTCGCCATCCAGTTCGGCGTTGGTCCGCACGCCAGTTTCGCCAGTCCGCGCTGTCTGACGCTGCCGCGCGGCCAGCACGCGTGCCGCGACTTCAACGCTTCCCTCCGCCGGGGGAGGCAGGGCCAGATCGGCGGCGCTCACGGGATCGACCTCGACATGCAGGTCGATGCGGTCGAGCATGGGGCCGCTCACCTTCCCCTGGTAATCGGCGGCGCAACGAGGCGCGCGGCTGCAGGCTAAGGCGGCATCGCCGAGATGCCCGCAGCGGCACGGGTTCATCGCCGCGACCAGCTGAACGTTGGCGGGAAAGCTGACGTGGGCATTGGCGCGCGCCACATCGACCTTGCCGGTCTCAAGCGGCTGGCGCAGCGAATCGAGCACTGCGCGCTGGAATTCGGGAAGTTCGTCGAGGAACAGCACGCCCAGGTGCGCCAGGCTGACTTCGCCCGGCTTGACGCGCAGGCCGCCGCCGGTGAGCGCTGCCATGCTGGCCGAGTGGTGGGGCGCGCGAAACGGGCGGGCGCGGCTGATCCGACCATCTTCCAATGTGCCCGCCACCGATTGGACCATGCTGACCTCGAGCGCCTCCGCCGGTGTCAGTGGCGGCAGAATGCCCGGAAGGCAGCTCGCCATCAGCGACTTGCCTGCGCCTGGTGGGCCAACCATCAATAAATTGTGTCCGCCTGCCGCGGCGATTTCCAGCGCCCGTTTGGCGCTTTCCTGCCCTTTCACCTGCTTGAGGTCGGGCCCGATGCCCGGAGCTTCCACTTCCCCCGGCTCGGGATCGGGCAGGCGCTGAGTGCCCTTTAGATGGTTGAGCAAACTCGCGAGGTCAGGTGCTGCACAGACCGGGACCTCGCTCGCCCAGCGTGCCTCCGAGCCCTGTGCGCGGGGGCAGATCAGGCCCAGGTCCTGCTCGCTCGCATGGAGTGCGGCGAGCAATACGCCGGGCGAGGATACGACCCGCGCGTCGAGCGCCAGTTCGCCCACCGCGATCCAGTCGGTCAGCTGTTCGGCATCGGTGACGCCCATCGCTGCGAGCAGCGCGAGCGCAATCGGCAAGTCATAGTGGCTGCCTTCCTTAGGCAAGTCGGCTGGCGAAAGATTGATGGTGATGCGCTTGGGCGGCAAGGCCAGCCCCATGCTGGAAAGCGCCGCGCGAACCCTTTCCTTGCTTTCCCCAACTGCCTTGTCGGCCAGCCCGACGATGTTGAACTTGGGCAAGCCGGGTGCGACCGAGCATTGCACCTCAACCCCGCGTGCTTCCAGCCCGAGATAAGCGACCGTTTTGACCAGCGCGACCAGTGTTAACTCCTGCCCCGAGGATTACCCTATCGATGCGCGCAAGAATTTGATTTGTCGAGAGGAAACAGGATCGTTTCGGTGGTCAAGCAATGTCCTTGCCGACCTGTTAATCATGAGCTTTGGGAAGCTGGCAAGCAGGTTCGGCCCATCGGTCGATCATGCTTCGACTCGCCACTATCCTGCTCTCGCTCATCGGCCTCGCTTTCGCCGGTCCGGCTGCAGCGCAATCTCTCAACCTGGTCGCCATGCCGATCGTCTATGTATCGAAGCCTGTTGTTCAGCAGGTTCACGCCGGTCGCCCGATCGCTCCCGCAGCGCAGGCCATTGTTCGTCCGCAACAGCAGAAGATTGCCGGTCTGGCGGCGGCCCGGCCGCAATACCAGATGTCGGCAACGCCCCTGCCATTGTGGAAGGCACCACCTGCAATCGACCGGCAGTATCGCAACTACAATCGCGGGATTGCGCAATACGGACCATTCCTTGTGCTCGATTCGCGACGCGTGGCGCTGGTAGGGGAAACCGATCGCCGCTCACCGGGTGCTTTTCGCGCCATGTTGCGCGATTTTCCCGGGCTCGAGCAACTCGACATGGTCGAATGCCCCGGCACGCGCGACGATATTGCCAATATGAAACTGGGCCGGATGATTCGCGCTGCAGGCATGGTGACCCATGTGCCCTCGGTCGGATCGGTTCGTTCGGGCGCTGTCGAGCTGTTCCTTGCCGGGGTCGAACGCGATATTGCCGACGGGGCGGAATTCGCGGTTCATAGCTGGATCGACGATTACGGTCGTGAAGCGGCAGACTACGCCATCGATGCCCCAGAGAATCGCAAATACATCGACTATTATCGCGAGATGGGAATGGGCGCGGAACAGGCCCGCGCCTTCTACGACTTCACAAATTCGGTACCCCATCGATCGGCCTTGTGGCTGGGCGCGCGCGACATGCGCCGCTGGTCCCACCCTGGCTTGCAGATGGTTGGCGAACGACGCCCGGCAGCGCGCGCGATCGCTCCGCAGCGTGCTCTGCGTGATGAGTCGCACCAGGCGCCCCAACTGGTCTATGCCGACATGACTTTCTCTTGACGGCAGGCGCGTGCTTCCTTATGCGCGCGCCATTCAAGCGGTCACCCCGCCCGGGTGGCCCTTTTTGTTGGTGGCGCATACCGCTGCCTGAACCGGAAATTTTTGAAGGACACTTCCGATGAAGCGGACTTTCCAGCCCTCGAACCTCGTGCGCGCCCGTCGCCACGGCTTTTTCGCGCGCAAGGCGACCCCGGGTGGCCGCAAGGTGCTTCGTGCCCGCCGCGCTCGCGGTCGCAAGAACCTCTGCGCGTAATCTGATCCGCTGCGCTCAGGCGCAGCGAATCGCGTTGCCGACAGCATGCGGGCTCCCCTCGGGGGGCCCGTTCGCGTATGGGGACCCGATGAAGCGCGATCTCGCCGCCATTCGCAAGCGAAGCGATTTCCTCGCCGCGAATCGCGGATTGCGGATCGCGCGCGCCGGCTTCGTGCTGCTTGCACGCCCCAATGAAGGACGCGGCAAGCGCTACGGCATCACGGTTACCAAGAAGATCGGCAATGCCGTGGTCCGCAACCGGATGAAACGTCGCTTCCGCGAATTGCTGTGGGCGGCGCTGCCCGAACAGGGCCTGCCCGATCACGACCACATCCTCATCGGCCGCGAGGGCGGGGTGGAACGTGAGTTTGCCCAGCTGCGCGAGGAATTATCCGCCGCCTTGGCCCGCGCCGCCGAAGGCAAGGGCGATCGTCCGCGCCCGCCGCGCAAGTCACGGAGCCCGCGCGCATGAAGTACATTTTCATCTTCATCGCCCGCGCCTGGCAGTGGGGCCCAAGCCGGATACTGCCGCCATCCTGCCGCTATGCCCCGTCGTGCAGCCAGTATGCGATCGAGGCGCTAGGAAAATATGGTGCGATCAAGGGTGGATGGCTGGCGACTAAGCGTATAATGCGCTGCCACCCATGGGGTGGCCATGGCTATGACCCGGTGCCCTAGCGGTACTGCCTTGACTGGCTAAAACACCTCCCCACATTCTGAACTTCGATTGATTACGACGGGACCTATCTTGCAGAACCAGCGTAACCTGATCCTTGCGATCGCATTGTCCGTCCTGCTCCTTGTCGGGTGGGATTATGCATTGCAGTATTTCTACCCGCAGCCCGAAACGACCCAGGTCGAGGGGCAGCAGGCGCAGGGTCCAGAGGTCCCCGCGGCGCAGAAGACCCAGCATTCGCGAACCGGCGGCCTGGTCGACCCGATGGCGCAGGCGCTGGAGCGGACCGAGCTCAAGGCGGCGCTGGCATCGCCAGAACGCGTGAAGATCGACGCTCCGCGCGTCGCGGGCTCGATCAATCTGCGCGGCGGTGTGGTCGACGATGTGGTCCTCAAGGATCATCGCGAGGCGGTCGACAAGGATAGCGGCCCGGTCCGCATCTTCTCGCCCAATGGCACCGAGGCGCAATATTTCGCGCAGTTCGGCTGGGTCGGTTCGAACCTCAAGGTTCCCGGCCCGCAGACGCTGTGGCAGGCTGACGGCCAGACCCTCACGCCCGCAACCCCGGTGACGCTGAGCTGGGACAATGGCGAAGGTCTGGTCTACTCGATCCGCTACAGCATCGATGACGACTACATGATCACGGCCGAACAATCAGTTGCGAACGGCGGGGCCAATCCCGTGGTGCTGCAGCCCTTCGGCCTGATCAATCGCACGAGCAAGACCGCGAGCCAGGACATCTGGAATGCGCATTCGGGGCCGATGGGCGTGTTCGGCGACGTTGCCGACTATGATGTCGACTATTCGACCCTCGACGAAGAGGGCAAGGCCGTCCCCGAGGGACGCACCGACTGGGCCGGCTTCACCGATATCTACTGGCTGGCCGCGCTCGTTCCGCAAGCCGACAGCGCGCCAGAGACCACCTTCCGTGCGATGGGCAATGAGATCTACCGCACCGACTTGGTCTATGATCCGACCACGATTCCGGTGGGCGGCTCGCTTGCGACCTCGACCCGCCTCTATGCTGGTGCCAAGGACAGCGTGATCCTCGACCAGTATCAGGACGCCGGTATCTCCAAGTTCGGCTTTGCCATCAGTTGGGGTTGGTTCCGCTGGTTCGAAAAGCCGATGCTGTGGCTGCTACGGCAACTGTTCGATGCGGTGGGCAACTTCGGCATCGCCATCATGCTGCTCACGCTGATCGTCCGCGGGCTCATGTTCCCGATCGCGCAGAAGGGCTTCGCCAGCATGGCTGCGATGAAGGCCATCCAGCCGAAGATGAAGGAAATCCAGGAGAAGCATAAGGACGACAAGCCCAAGCAGCAGCAGGAGATCATGGAGCTCTACAAGCGCGAGAAGGTCAATCCGCTCGCCGGTTGCCTGCCCATGCTGCTGCAGATCCCGGTATTCTTCGCGCTCTACAAGGTGCTGATCCTGGCGATCGAGATGCGCCACCAGAAGTTCCTCTGGATCAGCGACCTTTCCGCCCCCGATCCGGCGAACCTGGCCGCGCTGCTATCGATGGGCGGGATCACCGTACCCAGCTGGCTGATGTTCATCTTCGGCCTTGGCCTGCTCGGCGTGCTGTTGGGCGTGACCATGTGGCTGACCTTCAAGCTCAACCCCAGCGCGATGGACCCGGTCCAGCAACAGGTCTTCAACATCATGCCCTGGGTACTGATGTTCGTGATGGCTCCCTTTGCCGCGGGGCTGCTGCTCTACTGGGTCACTTCGAACGTGCTGACGCTGGCGCAGCAGAAGTACCTCTATTCGAAGCATCCGCAGCTCAAGGCGGCGACCGATGCGGAAAAGGCCAAGGCGGCGGGATGACCGAGGAGGAACTCCTCACTCTCGAGCAGAGGGCGAACAAGCTGTTCTCGGGCCGGGTGGAATTCCTCCTCTCGGCCCCGCAGCTCAAGTTCCTGCCTGAACCCGACGTGCCCGAGATCGCTTTCTGCGGTCGCTCGAATGTCGGCAAGAGCACGCTGCTCAACGCGCTGACCGGGCGCAAGGCGATCGCGCGCGCATCGGTGACCCCGGGCCGCACGCAGGAACTGAACTTCTTCGAGGTGGGCGAGCCGACGCTGTTCCGCCTGGTCGACATGCCGGGGTACGGCTTCGCCAAGGCGCCGGTGAAGGTGGTCGAGAAGTGGAAGCAGCTGGTGCGCACCTATCTGCGCGGCCGCCCGGTTCTGGCGCGCACGCTGGTGCTGATCGATAGCCGCCATGGCCCCAAGGAAGTCGACCGCGAGATGATGAAGATGCTCGACGAGGCAGCGGTCGGCTATCGCGTGGTCCTGACCAAGGCGGACAAGATCAAGGCGAGCGAACTTGAGAAGGTCGTCGCCGCAACCGAAGCCGAGGCGCGCAAGCACATCGCAGCCTATCCCGAAGTCCACGTGACCAGCGCTGAAAAGGGCATGGGTATCGGCGCCCTGCGCGCAGCGGTGCTGGCCGACGCCGGGGTTTGAACGCTTGGCGTTAAAGATTGACCATGTGACGGTGCTGGTACGTTCCATGGCGGCGAGCATGCCCTATTACGATGCGTTGCTCCCACTGCTCGGCTTCGAAAAGACCAAGGATCATATCTGGGCCGACGGCGAAGGCTTCTTCTTTCAGTTCAAGCAGGCCAAGGCCGGCACGAGCGACTACGAGCGCTATGGTCCGGGCATGAACCACCTTGGTTTCGCAGCGCCCGATATCGCAACGGTAGAAATGGTCCGCGACTGCATGGCCGCGGCGGGATTCGAAGTGCCGGAAATCCAGCACCTCGGCGGCGCGACCGCCCTGTTCATGAAGGATCCCGATGGCATTCGCTTCGAGGTAACGTACTACGCACCGGGGACTCCGGTGGTCGACTGACCGCCAGGTTACCGAGAAAGCATCCTCGCGCGCTAGCGCCGCGCCGGCGGCGAGGTGGCCGATAATCGCCAACTCGCTTGCGTAAGCTAGCCGAATGGCGTGAGGGCGACCGACATCATGACCTGGCCGAACGGACCGTTCCGATCGAGCAGGGTTCCCGAGCCGAGTCCGATCCCGCTGGACATCCAAGTGGTGTTTGAACGGATGCCGATATCCGGACCCTCGGGGAAGTGTGTGATCGCAATCTGGAGGTTCACATTCGGATCGGCGAGCCTGGGCTGGGAGGGGCGACCGATGCCGTGAGTCCAATCCGCAGGTCCAAGGATCCGCGCAAGCGGCGTCACGCCTTCGACGATGTCGTCTGTATAGCGGAACCAGGCGATCCCGTCCTCGGACCTGCGCGTCTCGAAATTGTCCATCATCCACGGGCCCCCATGGGGCGCCTTGCGATTGGGTAGGACGGGAAGGGTATCGGGGGCCAAGGCCATCCGAGGGATCGGCTCGATCGAACCGATCTCTGTCTTTGTGATGAACACCACCGATGCGCGCGCCGATACCTTGCCATCGTCGATGACGGTGCCCGAAAGGACGCTGACGCGGCGGCCTTTGCGGGTCACTTCGCAGGTGGTCTGCAGGACCCCTGGACCGGTCGGGCGCAGAAACTCGACCGACACCGAGGCGGGAAAGCCGAGGCCCAGCTTCGCACCCTCGATTTCCAGCTGGTGCACCAGCAGTCCGGCGACGGCACCGCCTTGAAGCCCAGCAAAGGGACCCATTGCGGATGGGGTGCTCTGCCATGAGCGATCTTCATGTTTTACAAAGGCGGGCATCTCGACGAAACTCCTGTATAGGGAAATTCGCTACATGTTACCTCCCGTGTCACCTAATGAGTTCGCTTCAAGATCAGTGAGGAAGATTCATCGATAATGAAGAGGATTGACCTCCCGTCCATGCCCGCACTGCAAGCGTTCGAGCGTGCCGCGGCACGATCTTCCTTTGCCGATGCTGCGCGCGATCTCGGGCGGACGCCATCGGCGGTTTCGCACGCGATCAAGGAGATGGAGACCCGCCTTGGGACCACATTGTTCGAGCGCGTTGGGCGGACAGTCCGCCTCACCCAGGCGGGCGCGAGCTACCTCGAAGCAGTGGAGCCTGCGCTCTCGAATCTCAGGGCGGCGACCCAGCGCATCGCCCGGAGCGAGGAGCGCAATGTGATCCGGATCAGCGCGCTGCCGTTCTTTACCAGCGCCGTGTTGCTCCCCAACCTGCCGCGGTTCGAGGCAGAGCACCCGCACTATGACCTGCGGATCGAGACCACCAACGCCTATGCCGACGTGTTGAATGGCGAGGTCGACATCGCGCTTCGCTTCGGTGAGGAACGCAACGAGGGCCTGGTCTGCAAACCGCTGATCTCGGTCTGCGGTCAGCCCGTTGCCTCACCCGCTTACCTGCGTTCTGCTGCGCCGATTGCAGAGCCTGCCGACTTGCAGCAGCACACCCTGATCCATGTCCGATCCAATGTGCAGGCCTGGGATGAATGGTATCGCGCAATGGGTGGCGATCGGCTTGGCTCGACCGGGAATCTAAGCTTCGATTCGATCTTGGGCGCCCTGGACGCGGCGACGAAAGGGCTTGGGATAGCGCTCGGCATGTACCCGCTGATCAGCGCTTATCGTGGGTATGGCGAGGACCTGGTTCCGGTATTGGGACCGGCTGTGGAGTGGTCCACGCGATACAACTTCATCTGCCAGCGCACAGCGTTGGAGGATCGCAAGATCCAGGCGACGCTGAAGTGGCTGGAGGACTCGCTCGCAGCCTTCGCCTAGCTGGCCCGCGGAAAATGTCCGCAGTCGGGCCCCTAGCGGAATTGCCGCTCTCGGTTTCCGGAGATAACCGTCGAAGGTCTGATTATGGGTGGAACGCGGACCTTTGTTTGGTTGATATTAGTCTCTGAGGCTCAGAGACTTCAGTCCCGAGAAATCCTGACTCCCATAAAGCAAGACTGCAGAATTCTGGCCGGTAGACTGGAATGCACCAATACTCGCGACTGGGGCGTCCAAAGGCTTTCCGAAGGTGATCCCTGTTTGGATGTTTCCCCCTTCATTACAGCGTGCGACCGTGGCAGTTCTCTTCCATCGATGGAGTTCCAATGGCTCACAATGAAGCGAAATTTCTCTCATCGTCGGCTTTCCAAGGGGTTCGATTACCGACAATGAATCTTCCCGGCTGTTGAGGTCAATTCTGGCACCGAGGCCGTTGGACAGAATGACATAGGGAAAGCCTTGGGGGACAAAGCCTTGAACAGAGAAGGCGCAGCTGGAAGAAGAGCTAACCGCGTATCCCTGTTTTAATACGGCGTTGTCAGGTAGCCCTTGAATTTGGACGCTCTCAGGGGAGGCGGGACGGATGTTAAGAACGTCGCCTGCCTCGCACGTTGGTGGGCCACTGATCGATGTGGTCTCCATTGTCGTGATCTGAGAAGTGCATGCTGAAACCGCGTAGACGACAATCGCGATAGGAAGAATTCTCATCATGCAGGAACGTTGGCACCATTGAGAAGTGTCAGCAATCGGGTCGTTAGCAGAATGTCTGCAAGCCAGAGCTGAAGGCCTGAAGCAGACTAAGTGGCAAACAGCATGTCGTCGCTGGCGAAGGCCTTCATCTCCAGCGCGTTGCCGCTGGGGTCGCGGAAGAACATCGTTGCCTGTTCGCCGGGCTGGCCCTTGAAGCGGATCGTCGGCTCGATGGCGAATTTTACATTCGCGGTGCGCAGCCGGTCGGCCAGGTCCTGCCAATCCTCCATCCGTAGAACGATGCCAAAATGGGGCACGGGCACGCCGTGCCCATCGACATGGTTGTTGGCACGGTCACCAGCCTGGCCCGGGGCGAGATGCGCCACGATCTGGTGGCCGTAGAAGTCGAAATCGATCCACTCGTCGGAACTGCGCCCCTCGGCACAGCCCATCGCCCCGCCATAGAAGGCGCGCGCGGCGGCAAGATCGTCGACCGGGAAGGCGAGGTGGAAAGGACGCAGGCTCATGCCCGCCTTCTATCGTCGCGTGCGGCATTTTCCTACAGGCGATCCCGCATGGCAGCCTGCCCGCATGCTGCCCGAAATCACACCCGAAAACGCTCGCACCATAGTGGCGGAATACATTTCAGGACTGTGTTCCATGTGTTCCACCGTTCAGCGTCGACACCGCCGCGATGAACGCCTAACCCCCGACTCGCAGCAGGAAAGGCACCGCATGAAGCTGATCATCGGCAACAAGAACTATTCGAGCTGGTCACTGCGCGGCTGGTTGGCGGCCAAGCAGTCGGGCCTCCACTTCGAGGAAATCGTGGTGCCGCTGTTCGGGGAGAACTGGGAAGCCGATAAGCAGAGCGGGCAGATCCGCCCCTCTTCGGGCAAGGTTCCCTTGCTGTGGGACGGCGACGCGGTGGTGTGGGACAGTCTCGCCATCCTCGATTACCTTGCCGACAAGGTTGGGCGCGATCGCTTCTGGCCCAAGGACGAGGCCGCGCGCGGCATGGCCCGATCGATGGTCGCAGAGATGCATTCCTCTTTCCAGGCACTGCGCAGCGAATGCCCGATGAACGTGCGCAAGCGTTTCGACGGGTTCGAGCCGAGCGATGCCTGCACCGCCGATATCCTGCGCATCCTCGGCCTATGGGCCGAAGCGCGCAGCCGGTTCGGCAGCGGCGGACCGTTCCTGTTCGGCACATTCGGCGCGGCGGATGTGTTCTTCGCCCCCGTGGTCAGTCGCTTCATCAGCTACCAGATCGCGGTTCCGGGTTTCGCCGGGGCCTACATGCAGGCCTTGTGGGAACACGAATGGATGCAGGGCTGGATCACCGCCTCGGAAGACGAGGAATGGGTGATCGAGCAATACGAAACCGTCGGTTGATCGGCGCGGACGTGCGTCAGGGTATCCGGCTGGTCGGGTAACGCGTGCCGTCCTTGCGAGCATAGCCATCGGGGTCGAAGACCATGTCAATATCGGGGTACTCCCCTGAATCGCGATCCTTGTCGCCGGCGCTCACGGCCACGAAGACGCATGGCTGGCTTGAGCGATTGTGCAGGCGATGACCGTTTTCGACACCGGCGGCCCAGGCCAGGACGTCCCCGGGACGGACCACGGTTTCGCCTTCATCCTCGATCAGCACGGCTTCGCCTTCGAGCATGACCAGCAATTCGTCCTCGAGCCGATGCCAGTGGCGCTGCGAGGAATAGGCACCGGGTTCGAGCAGGACATGGCTCGCCCCCATTTGGGTGAGGCCTGCGACCGGGGCGAGGCGGCGATACCAGCGCCCTTTCACCTCGGCGTCATAAGGCGCCGGATAGCCGGTGACATTGGTACGGGGGATGGCATCAAGATCGAGCTTGGGCATGGGTGGGGTCTCCTGCTAGCGGAGGCGTCATGACCGAAGTGCTCGACCTCGCCAAGCGCCTGATTGCCGCGCCCAGCGTCACCCCCGCAACCGGCGAGGTGTTCGACGAGCTTGAGGCAATGCTCGCACCGCTGGGCTTCGCGGTCCACCGCTTCCGTGCTGGCCAGGCACCCGAAGGACCGGTCGAAAACCTCTTCGCGATCCGTCAGGGCCCGGCCGGCTCGAAACATTTCGCCTTTGCCGGGCATCTCGACGTGGTGCCGCCGGGCGAGGGCTGGACCAGCGGCGCCTTCGAGCCGAAGGTTCGATCCGCGCCGGGGGGCGACCTGCTCTACGGTCGCGGTGCAGTCGACATGAAGGGCTCGATCGCCTGCATGGTCGATGCGGTGGCTGGTATCGCGACCGATGCAGGTACGATCAGTTTCATCATCACCGGTGACGAGGAAGGGCCGGCGATCTTCGGCACCCGCGCGCTGATCGACCATATGCGCGAGGCGGGGCATCAGCCCGACCTGTGCCTCGTCGGTGAACCGACCAGCGTTCGTCGGTTGGGCGACATGATGAAGATCGGGCGTCGCGGTTCGCTCAACATCTGGCTCGAGGTCGAGGGTAAGGAAGGCCACGTCGCCTATCCGCACCTCGCCGACAATCCGATCCCGAAACTGGTCGCCATGCTCGCGGAGCTCGATGCGCTGGTGCTCGATGAAGGCAGTGACTGGTTCCAGCCCTCGAATCTCGAGATTACCGATATCGAGGTCGGCAACCCTGCGACGAATGTGATCCCGCACCGGGCAACCGCGCGGCTCTCGATCCGTTTCAACGATCGTCATACCGGGGCCGAACTCTCCGAACGGGTGATCGAGATCGCGACCCGCCATGGCGGCGCGGCGCGCCCGGTGATTTCGGGCGAACCCTTCCTTACCCCGCCGGGCGACTTCAGCGACATTGTAGCTGCAGCAGTGGCTGCAGAAACGGGGCTCGATCCGGAACCTTCCACCACCGGCGGCACCTCGGATGCGCGCTTCCTGCGGGCAGTCTGCCCGGTGATCGAATTCGGCCTGTGCAACGCCACGATGCACAAGCGCGACGAAGCGGTGGCGGTGGAGGATCTTGCAGTCCTTACCCGGATATATCGCCGGATTGCCCTTGCTGCCCTTGCGCGCTGACCGATTGGCCTGTTAGCCCGGGGGCGAGACATAAATCGGGAGGGTCGGATGGCCGCTGCAGGCACCGCGGAAATTGGAAGCATGGACAGGCCAAACTCACCGCTCGGGTGGCTGCTCTATTATCTTACCCGGCACCTCACCGCCTGCATCATGGTCGGCCTGGTCCTTGGCGTCATTGCAGGGTGGCTGGTCAACCAGGGCTTCCTGTCTGCGATCGCATCGGTCGAGACGTGGAGCCGCGGGTTCCACATGCTCTCGACGATCTTCCTGAACCTGATCAAGATGCTGGTCGCGCCACTGGTTCTCGCAACGATCATTTCGGGTCTCGCTCATATGGGCGACAGCACGGCCGTCGGCCGTATCGGCGTGCGCGCAATTGGATGGTTTATCATCGCCAGCCTCATTTCGATCAGCCTTGGCTTGGTGATGGTCAACCTGTTCCAGCCCGGCGCCGGGGTGGACGTTACCGCCCCAACGCAGGCGGTGGGCGAGGTGAAGAAACTCGATTTCTTCGAGTTCATCGAACACGTGTTCCCCAAGAACGTGATCGGCGCGATGGCCGACAACAATGTCCTGCAGATCCTCGTCTTTGCGCTGTTCGCGGGTGTCGGTCTGACCGCCATCGGTGAGAAGGGACGGCCACTGGTGAAGGGCGCCGAAGCACTGGCTGAACTGATGCTCGAGATCACCGGCTATGTCATGCGTTTCGCGCCCTTCGCCGTCTTCGGTGCGCTCGCCAATGTCGTATCGCAGAACGGTCTCGGCATCCTCGTGGTCTATGCGCGGCTGCTCGGCGAATTTTACCTCGCGCTGCTCATCCTGTGGACGCTGCTGCTGGTGGCTGGCTGGCTGTTCCTGCGCAATCGCGTGTTCTCGCTGGTTCGCTATGTCCGCGAGCCGGTGCTGATCGCCTTCTCGACCGCGTCGAGCGAAGCGGCCATGCCCAAGCTGTTCGAACAGCTCGACCGCTTCGGCGTGCCGCGGCGCATTTCGGGCCTGATGGTGCCGCTGGGATACAGCTTCAACCTCGACGGATCGATGATGTACGCCAGTTTCGCGACGATCTTCATCGCGCAAGCCTATGGCATCGATCTGTCGATCGGCACGCAGATCGCGATCCTGCTGACGCTGATGATCAGTTCCAAGGGCATCGCCGCGGTGCCGCGCGCCAGCCTGGTGGTGATTGCCGCAACCTTGGCGATGTTCGACCTGCCGGTCGAGGGCATCGCGCTGGTGCTGGCAATCGATCACTTCCTCGACATGGGTCGCACCGCCACCAACGTGCTCGGCAATGCCGTGGCGACGGGTGTGATCACCAAGTGGGAAGGCATGCTCCAGCCGATGCGCGACCCCGATGAGGATATCCCGGTAGCACCGCACCACACCGCGTCCGAAGGGCGTTCCGGGCTAAACCTCGATCCGGATGCGAACGTCTAGGGTGGCGGCATTGCTGGCACGACGAGAAGGCAGAAGTGGAGGGCGGTTGGACCGGGTTTATGGATGACGATACGGCAGTGAGCATTACGCCCGTGCCCCGGCCGGACATCCGATAGCCAGAATCTTACCGTCCCTTCGGCTTTTCCAGCACTTTCTTCTTGTAGCTGCACAGGTCTTTGACCTTGCAGCGCCAGCATTCGGGCGTCCGCGCCTTGCAGACATAGCGACCGTGCAGGATCAACCAATGATGCGCACCTAGCCGGAAGGGCTGGGGAACGCGCTTCTCGAGCTTCGCCTCAACCTGTTCTGGCGTCTTGCCCTTGGCGAGGCCGGTGCGGTTCCCGACACGCAGGATATGGGTGTCGACCGCAAAGGTTTCCTGTCCGAACCAGCAATTGAGCACCACATTGGCGGTCTTGCGCCCCACGCCGGGCAGGCGGACGAGGTCTTCACGCGTATCCGGCACCTCGCCGTCATACTCGTCGACCAGCAATTGTGAGAGCGCGATGACGTTCTTGGCCTTGGAGTTGAACAGGCCAATCGTCTTGATGTGCTCCTTGAGCCCTTCTTCACCCAGCTCGAGCATCTGCTGGGGAGTCTTGACCTCGCGAAACAGCGCGCGCGTTGCCTTGTTCACGCCGACGTCGGTCGCCTGCGCCGACAGGGCAACCGCTACAACCAGCTGATAGGCATTGCCGTATTCGAGCTCGGTTTCGGGCGATGGGTTGTCCTCTGCCAACCTGCGGAAAAATTCGAAGATCTGATCACGCGTCATGGGAGCAGGCAGTAGAGCGACATGCCGAAGCACGTCCAGAGTGGTTCGTTCCACCCCGGTCGTTACCGCCTGATCATTTCTTCGGCTTGTTTGCCCGTTCCAGTGCGGCGATCTTGGCTTCCACTTCCTCGTCGACCTCGTCGAGGCGGGCAAGGTGCTGGCGCATATCCTCGATTTTCTGGTCGCGGCGGCGTTGCATCGCTTCCGAAAAGGCTGCGGCGATGATGCCGGTGGGCATGGCGACGAAGGCGATGCCCGACAATGCCATCATGCTGGCGAAGACCTTGCCCAGCGCGGTCACCGGATAGACATCGCCATAGCCGACGGTGGTGAAGGTCATCACCGCCCACCACAGCGATCGCGGGATCGATCCGAAGGCTTCCGGATGGATGCTGCCCTCGGTCATGTAGAGCGCGGTTGCGCCGAGCAGGATGAAGACAAAAGCCAGGGCTGCCGTGACGATCAAGTCGTCGGCGCGTTCGGAGACTGCGGACCAGACCTCGGTAATCGCCTTGGAGAAGCGCCCGAACTTCATCACTGCGATTACGCGCAGCAGGCGCACGGTGCGCAGCATGGCCGCATCGGCGGTGATCAGCGGCAGGAGCGTCGAGATTACTACGACCAGGTCGATCAACCCGATGGGCGAACGGATGAAGCGCCAGCGTTTGACCCAGTCGGACTCCTTCCCGGGTTCCTCCGCAGCCGCATAGATCCGGGCGATATATTCCAGCAGGAAGATCGCCCCGAAGGCCAATTCGCCGATAACGAGAGCGTCGTGCCAGCTTTGCGGGATGGTCGGTTCGGTCGACAGGGCAGCCGATGCGACCGCCAGGATAATTGTGACGATCAGCAAGCGGTTGAGGAGGGTCAGGTGGCCGTCTGGCTCCGCGCCGACGAACAGCTGGTGATGCAAGGTGCTGCGCAGTCCTGCCATATCCTCCCCCGGCCCGATCTAAAGCTCGAGCACATCCTCCATCCTGTAACGATGCGCTGGTTTGCCGATCAACCATTCAGCCGCACGGATCGCGCCTCGCGCGAAGATACTGCGGTCTTCGGCGCTGTGTGCCAGCACCAGTCGCTCCTGTTCGCCAGCCAGGATCACACTGTGCTCACCCGCCACCGTGCCGCCCCGCAATGAGGCGAAGCCGATCGCGCCTGGGCGGCGTGCGCCGGTATGGCCATCGCGGCCGCTCTCGCGATTGGCAGCAAGATCGATTCCGCGGCCCTGTGCCGCCGCTTCACCAAGCAATAGCGCGGTACCGCTGGGCGCATCGACCTTGCGCCGATGGTGCATCTCGAGGATCTCGATATCCCAGTCGGGCCCCAGTCGCGCGGCAGCTTCACGCACCAGATGGGCAAGCAGGGTTACGCCCAGTGATGTATTGCCGGTCTGCAAGATCGGAACCACGCGGGCCGCGTTGTCGATCGCGGTGTGATGCGCAGTGTCGAGACCGGTGGTTCCAATTACCAGTGGAATGCCAGCCCCGATTGCCGCGTGAAGATTGGCTTCGAGAGCCTGAGGCGCGGAGAAGTCGACCAGAACGTCGCTGGCATCAGCCAGGCCCGCAGGGTCGCCGCCCTTGTCTATTCCGCCGGACAGCGTGTGACCCGCCGCCGCGATTACGCTGGCGAGCGCGTGCCCCATTGCCCCCTGGCTACCGATGATCCCTATCCGCGCCAATCGCGTCTCCCTGATGCTGCGCAAGGTCTCTCTCCAGCACTAGGCGGGCCCCGGCAAGCGTCAAATGGTGTGAATCGTAATAGAGTGGACGGTTTCCTGCGATGATCCGCGACCTATTCCCATCGAACAGCGCATCGGCCGGGTCGACGATCCGCACGCCCTGCGCACGCCAACGGGAATAGTGCCGGCTGATCCAGGAGGTGTTTTCAAGATAGCGTTGACGCGTGCGTGTCTGCGGTTTCGGAAGGCCATTGGCAGCCGCGCGGGCCAATGCATGGGGTACCGCTTTCGGTTGGGTTGGAATGGCCCCGATCAACACCACCTGGCGCCCATTGCGCTGCAGCCGGATGATTGTGGCATCGAGCTGGGCAATGGCCTGTGGCGAACTGTACCTGCCACCAGCCCAAAAGCCTGCCAGGTAGATCGTGCGCAATTCGGGCCGGTGCTCGATCTCCGAAATGACCGCATCGTTGAAGCGCGCGCAATCGGGCAAGGCAAGGTCGCGATAACCCAGCAATGGCGGGCAACTGCCCTGCGTGCGCTGCTCGATACCGCGTCCCTGACGAGCCGCCTGCTCGCCGAGAACCCATGCGAATTCGACCCCATGGCTATCTCCCCACAGCAGCGCATCGACTGTCGCTCGATTGCCCAGCGTGCATTCCCGTTCGGGGGCTGTCAGGCGCGTGTGGAGGCAGCGATTGCCGACCGGGCTCACGTCGTGCCGCGCCGCGGCCATCATTGCGACTTCGGGAGGGAAGCGATCCGCCCAGGCTCCGCGCGAAATCAACCAGAGGCAGGCACCGGCAAGCAGCGCCATGCCCAGTGCGCTTATCTGCCAGATACGTTTGCCGGAAATGCGCTGCCTGTCGCGAAACGGGCGCTCGATCCAGTTCAGGCTGATCCAAGCGAGGAAGAGTGCGACGCCAACAATTACAAGCGATTGCCAACCGCTCAGCGGGGCGTCCTGATGGTACTCTGTGAAGACGATCAGCGGCCAATGCCAGAGGTAGAGCGAGTAGCTGAGCAGGCCGACCCAAACTGCCGGGCGGATTGCGAGCAGCCTGCCGACACTGGTTCCGGGGGCACAATGGATCAACAGTGCGGCGCCCGTGACCGGGGCAAGCGCGGCATAGCCCGGGAAAGGCGTCGTGCTGTCATATCGACCCACTGCCAGCGCGATCGCCAGCAGGCCGCACCACGCCAGCCCTTCGCGCCATTTGCTCTCGGAAACCCGGGGAACGGCCCCCACAGCCAGCATTGCGCCGACGAGCAGCTCCCATGCGCGGGCGGGCAGCATGTAGAAATCGAATGCGTCCTGTCGCTGTGCGCTCCACAGGCACAGGGCGAAGGAGGCAAGGGCAGCCAGTCCCAGCAGAGTGGCGCGGCGTTTCGGTGCGAAGGCGAAGATCAACATCAGCGCCAGGGGGAAACCGATATAGAACTGCTCTTCCACCCCCAACGACCAGGTGTGGAGCAGCGGCATCCTGTCCGCTTGTTCTTGAAAATAGCCGGTCTGCGCGAAGAACCAGATGTTCGCGGCGAACAGCAATGTTGCAAGCGCTGACTTGGGCACTTCCTCGAAGTCGCCAGGCAAGAAAGTGACGCACGCTGCTACGAGTACCGCAGCAACCGTTGCGAACAGCGCGGGCAGGATGCGTCGCGCACGGCGTTCGTAGAAATGCAGGATGGAGAAGCGCCGCTCCTCGATCTCGCCCACAATGATCCCGGTGATCAGGAAGCCCGAGATGACGAAGAAGATGTCGACCCCGACATAGCCACCGGCAAACCCCGGAATGCCCGCGTGATACAGGACCACTGGCAGCACGGCGAGCGCACGCAAGCCGTCAATATCCGCGCGGTAGGCAGGCGCCGATCCTGTCATCCCTCACTCGCCATGGCAGTTGCGAAAATCCCCCCGATCCCCGAGGGATGCTCCATGGCAGACATTCGCAATATCGTCATCCTCACCGGCGCCGGTGTCTCGGCAGAGAGCGGTATCGATACATTTCGCGATGCCGGCGGCTTGTGGGAGAAGCATCGGGTGGAGGATGTCGCCACGCCTGAAGGGTTTGCACGCAATCCCGATATGGTGCTCGGCTTCTACGATATGCGCCGTGCGGCGATCCAGACAAAGCAACCCAATGCCGCGCACGAGGCACTTGCACGACTTGACGAGCTGTGGGGCGGCGAGCTGTTGATTGTCACCCAGAACGTCGATGACCTGCACGAGCGGGCAGGTGCGCGCCGGGTGCTGCACATGCATGGGACGCACCTAAATGCCTGGTGTACGGCCTGTGATGTCCGATCACCCTGGACCGGACCGCTTATCGACCGACCGCCATGTCCCGCTTGCGGTACGAATGCCTTGCGCCCGGACGTAGTGTGGTTCGGCGAGATGCCCTACGAAATGGAACGCATCTACGCGTCAATCCGGCGTGCCGACCTGTTCGTGAGCATTGGCACTTCGGGCGCGGTCTACCCCGCGGCGGGATTCGTGCGTGATGCGCGCGAGCTGGGGGTGCGAACGCTAGAACTGAATCTGGAACGCAGTCAGGGCTCGCATTGGTTCCATGAAAGCCGGCAGGGCCCGGCGACGCAACTCGTGCCGACCTGGGTTGAGGAGACACTCACGGGTCTCGGTGGGTGACGGCAAACTAAAAGGCCTGCGCATGAATGCCATGCGCAGGCCCCCTACAGTCAATCACCCGTCAGTTGCCGCCAAGCGACCAGGCGAACTTGAGCCCGAACTCGCTGGCATCATTGGCGAGGATGTTGAGGACATAGGGTCCGACATCCAGCGCGGCCTGGGTGTAGCGTTCGTCGGTGATGTTCTTGCCGTAGGCGGTAATCGACCAGTCGGCGCCGTCGGGCTCATAGGTGACGTTGAAGCCCAGCAGCTCGCGGCTATCGATGAACGCGGTTGGCGAATTGTTGGGCTGGCCTTCCAGGCTGCCGCGGTATGAATAGTCGGCCCGTGCAGTGATCCTGCCGCCACCCACGTCGAATTCTACCTGTGGGCCGACTGCTACGGTCCAGCGCGGGGTCAATGCCGCGCGGTTGCCGTTGGCCAGGCTGCTGCCCGGTTCAACGTTGCGGAAGGTCGAGTCGATATAGCCAACCGCGGTGTTGAGCGAGAATGCGCCCAGTCGAACATTGCCTTCCCATTCCACGCCGATCGAGCGCAGGTCGCCGGCATCGTCGGTTACGGTGATGAACCCGTTCGGCCCGATCGTGCTGACCTGCGCCGGGAAGGAATTGTAGGTGGTGTGGAACACCGACAGGCCCATCTGCAGCCAGTCGGTCGGCTCACCCTTGATCCCCGCTTCATAGTTGATCGCGGTCACCGGATCGGTGGCGAAGAAGGTATCAGCGCCGCCAAAGGGACGTGCCGGGAACTGGCCCGACTGATAGCCGCGCGCTACCGTTCCGTAGATGTCGAGACGATCAGCGAGTGCATAGGTCGCCGAGGCTTCCCAGGTCACTTCGCTGAAGCTGGCCGAGTCACCGAATTCGGGGGCGAAGCCCAGATCGGCGGTCGCGTCCTTGCTATCGTGCGTGAAGCGAAGCCCGCCGGCAATGCGTAGCGCATCCGTCACGCGAACGCCGAGATTGGCGTAGGCCGCATAGCTTTCGGTCTCCTGGGTCTGTTCGAACAGGCCGTCGCCGAAGCCGTTGAAGGTGGTCGGCTGCTGGAAATTGAAGCCGTCTTCGTTGAAATAATAGAGCCCGCCGACATAGTCGAAGATCCCCGACTGTCCGCTCAGCTGCAGCTCGAACGAATATTGGTTCGCTTCACCGATTTCGGGGAAGGAGAGGAAGTCCAGCTCGGCCCCGTCATCGTCGAGCCCGCCTTCATAGCCCGAATGGCGATAGCTGCCGATGAACTTGAGCGACAACTCGTCGCTCAGCGCGTAGTCGACGATACCGCTGAAGCCATAGGCAGTGTTCGTGGTCCGTGCGAGGTCGGCCTGGCCCGAATTGGTGTCGAACGGATTCTCGGACTGGCTGGTCACCGGATCAAGGCCGCCGGCGCAGGCGACCGCGTAGGGGCCGAACAGATCGGCGATATCAGCCGCGGTGCAGCCGCCCGGCGGCACCTTGATCGTGGTGGTGAACGGGTTCTGCCCGTTGGTGCCCCGGTTGCCGTCCGCGGTCAGCTGGACCGAAAGCCGATCGCTCGGCGTCCATTTCAGCGCAACGCGGCCGTGGATGTCCTGCAGCTCACCCACGCGCGCTTCGGGGTTGGGTACGTTGAGGAAGTCGCCAAGCCCGTTGCGCCGATCGATGCCGAAGCTGATCGAGGCGGCCACCGTATCGGACAGCCGGGTGTTGCCGTAGAAGTCTGCGGCCAGCCTGCCGCGCGTGCCTGCCTGCAGCTTGACCGACGCGGTTTCCTCATCGCCGGGCTGGCGGGTGACGATGTTCACCGCGCCCCCGACCGAGTTGCGCCCGAACAGCGTGCCCTGCGGGCCGCGCAGCACTTCGAGTCGCTCGATATTGTCGAGGCTGAGGTTCTGGCCGATCTGGCGACCCAGATAGACACCATCGACATAGACGCCCACGGTGGGGTCGATCACGATCAGGTGATCCTGGAAACCGATCCCGCGAATGCTGGGGAATTGCGAGCTGGGATTGCCCGCACCGAAATTGGTCACGGTCAGGTTGGGCACGTACTTGCCGATATCGACGATGCTGTCGGCATTGCGGCTGTCGAGCGCTTCGGGATCGAAGATCGTCACGGCGACTGGCGCCTCGTAAGCGTCCTGTGCCGTGCCCTTTGAAGTCACGATGATGACGTTGAAATTGCTCGCATCATCGCCGCTGTCGGCATCCGCAGTCTGCTGTGCCATGGCAGCCTGGGGGAAGGCGCCAATTGCGAAGAGTGCAGTGGTTGCGGTCAGAAGATTTCGTAGTTCTCTTTTCATACCCATGTCTCGATACCTCTTTGGGCCAAGCCCGTCCGATCCGCACTTGCTGGTGGAGCAAGTTGGGAAGGGTGTTCAAATGTCGGCTGAGGGTCTGGCTAGAACCAGCCAGCGAGGAATTGCAAAACCAGCCCTTAGCCCGACTGCAAGTTACTGGGGAAAGGCGTAATAATGTTGCGAATTTGTCGCATTATCGTGCCCTTGGGCCTTACGAATCCAGATCTTGGACTTTGGCTGCGTCGCGAATTTGGCGTTGCGGTGGCGAATCGATTGTCGCGCAAGTGGCCTTGGCAAGCCTAGCTGTGGCCGCAGGTCGAACAGGCCGGGTCCTTGGTGATCCTGAAGTTTCGCAGTTCGGGCCTGAGCCCATCAAGCAGGAATACTGTTCCCCATTGTGGCTCACCAAGCCCGCCAAGAGGGGCGAGTAACACGCGCACCGCTTGCAGTGCCGCGAAGGTGGCAGCCCATCCGGCCATTGCACCCAGCATGCCGTCCTCGGCGCAGGTGTCGCAATCTTCGGCGTCGAAGGCGTCACCGACGAAGCAACGGTAGCACGCCTCGCCCGGAAGGTGCCCGGCGAACGCCCCGACCTGGCCCTGGAAGCGCCCGACTGCTGCAGACAGTAGCGGTACGCGTTCTGCCACGCATGCATCGGAAACGGCCAGACGGGTTGCGAAATTGTCTGTCCCGTCGAGTACCAGATCGGCGCCAGTAACCAGATCGCCGACATTCTCGGCTGTGATGCGACGGTCGGAAATGGTGACGTCGAGCGCGGGATCGAAGCCGGTCACCCAACGCTTCGCTACCACGGCCTTGCCGTGACCAATGTCGCGCGTGTTGTAGAGCGTCTGGCGTTGGAGGTTGGAAGCTTCGACCTTGTCATCGTCAACCAGGGTGAGCTTGCCGATGCCTGCTGCCGCAAGATATTGCAGGGCCGGCGAACCGATCCCGCCGAGCCCGACCAGCACCAGATGCTTTCCCGCCAGAGCAACCTGGCCTGCGCCGCCGATCTCCGGCAGCACGATGTGGCGGGCGAAGCGATCGAGCCGCTCTGGCGAAAGGCTCACGCCAGCGGGTCCTCGGGAAGCCGTTCGCGCCGGAAACCGTGCATTCCATGCCACCATTGCAGGGCAATGACTGCGCCCTTGGCCGGCTGGAGCAACAGCAGCATGAAGACGACCGACAGCGGGATGATCGTGGCGATCACCACCCAGCTGGGTATCGCCCAGTCGAACAGCATGAGGATGAGAATGGGCGCGAGCAGGTGTCCGGTGACGAACATCGCAATATAGGCCGGGAAGTCGTCCGCACGCTGGCCGGTGAGATCGAGCGCGCAGGCCGGGCAGTGCGCCAGTGGCTTGAGCCACTTACCGAAGATTCGCGCTTCGCCGCAGCGTGGGCATTGGCAACGTGCGCCGCGCAGCAGCATTTCGGAAGCCGAAGCGGGAAGCGCGACGTCGGGGCGGAGATGCGAGGGCTGAGTCATGCGAAGCCCTTTGGCCTTTCATGAACGCGCTGTCGACAGCCCTGTGGGTAGGGCTGTCGACTTCCTGTGCAGCGATGGTGAAGCGAACCGAAGGGCTGCAGGATTATCCCGTCAGCTTTCGAGCTGTCTCAACAGGCTGCGCACATCGCCGTCCATATCGGCATCGCGTTGGCGCAGGTCCTCGATCAGGCGCACGGCGTGGATCACTGTCGAGTGATCGCGCCCGCCGAACTTGCGTCCGATTTCGGGATAGCTACGGGGGGTGAGCACCTTCGATAGGTACATCGCCACCTGGCGTGGGCGGACCACCGCCCGGGCACGACGCTTTGACGACATTTCTGATCGGTCGATGCGATAGAACTGGCATACTGTGCGCTGGATCTCGTCGATCGTGATCCGGCGGCGATTGGCCGAGAGAATGTCGGTCAGCTGCTCTTCGGCAAGCTGGAGCGAGACTTCCTGCCCGGTCAGCTGGGCGTAGGCGATCAGCTTGTTGAGCCCGCCGACCAGCTCGCGCACGTTACGGGTGATGGTGCGAGCGAGGAACTCGAGCACATCTTCGGGCACCTGCAGCGGGGCGAACTTGGTCAGCTTGGAATGCAGGATCTTCTTGCGCAACTCGATGTCGGCCGCCTGGATATCGGCGACCAGACCCATCGACAGGCGGCTGAGCAGGCGTGGTTCGACCCCATCGAGCGCTTGCGGCGCGCGGTCTGCGGCAAAGACCAGCCGCTTGCCTTCGGCCAGCAGCGCGTCGATCGTGTAGAGCAGTTCTTCCTGGGCGCTCGCCTTGCCGATGATGAACTGGATATCGTCGACCAGCAGCAGGTCAAAACTGCGCAGGCGGGCCTTGAACTCCAGCATCTGGTTGGCCTTTAGCGCTTGGACGAATTCGACCATGAAGCGTTCGGCGCTGCAGTAGAAGATCCGGCTGCGCGGATGCGCCTGAAGGAAGGCGTGGCCGATCGCGTGGAGCAGGTGCGTCTTGCCCTGGCCCGTCGCGGCTTTCAGGTAGAGCGGGCTGAACTGCGGCTTCTCGGTTGCCGACATGCGTTGTGCAGCATTGAAGGCCAGAACATTCGCCTCGCCGGTGATGAAGGCGGCAAAGGTGAGCAGGGGGTCGAGCCCGACCGACGAAGTGAAACCGGCGTCGCCCAGCGTGTCCGCGCTGATCGCCATCAGCGTATGATCGGCGTCATTGGCCGGACGGCGGCCGTCGGCATGGAGGCGCAGGTCGGTTACGTGGCGGCGGCCAGGATGTACGCCGATGCGCACGGTACGGACTTCGCTGCGAGCGATCTTCCATGCCAGGCTCAGCCGATCGGCAAAGCGATCATTTACCCAGTTGGCGCTGAATTCGGTCGGCAAGAACAGATCGAGTGTACCCGTGGCCTTGTCGATGCCGCCGACCTGAATCGGTTTGATCCATTGGCTATGGAGTTGATGACCCAGATCCTTGCGCAGACCCTGGCTGATATCGGCCCAATCGGCGGCCAGGTTCACTGCTTCGAGATCTTCCATCGATTCTTCTTGTACCTTCCGCTTTGCCCCCACGAAGTCGGATGTTTTATCCATTGTTATTACCCGTTCCCCCGAGCCGGCGCTTCGCAGCGCGGCGTACCCTGAATAGTATCGCATAGGTGGATGGAGGCAAAGCACTGCCCAAACCGGAATCGTGACGATTCCGGCACCCCCCCTTGCTTATCGAATATGAAGCCTAGGCTGTCCCGTCCTTGGCTGACGAAGACCTGTCTAAGTCCCGCAGCGAATGAGTCGCAAGGGGGATAACCGCAAAAAAACTGAAATAATCTGGTTGACTTGCCTCAACCCCGCAGGCTGCCGTTCAAGTATATGAATTATATGTATTTTATCGCCGCGAGGGCCGCGAATCGCGGGAAAAGCAGGGTTTTGGTTACGTTGAGGTTACAACGCTGCGGCGCAGCATGGCGTGAATACGACAAAGGGGCCGCGGCACAAGGCCCCGGCCCCTTGTAGAATCGCGCCAAAGACCCTTGCGGGTCGGCCCGAATCAGAGCGCTGCGACTCGCTTGGTCAGGCGGCTCAGCTTGCGAGCAGCCGTATTCTTGTGCAGCACGCCGCGAGCAACACCGCGAGCCAGTTCCGGCTGCGCATTCTTGAGCGCGACCGATGCGGCATCCTTGTCACCGCCTTCGATAGCGGATTCGACCTTCTTCACGAAGCTGCGGATGCGGCTGATGCGCGCGCCGTTGATCTCAGCACGGGCGGCGTTGCGACGGATGCGCTTCTTGGCTTGCGGCGTATTGGCCATGTTTGTCCTCGTCAGGCCGCACCGGCTGGCGCGGCGAAAATCTCGTCTGGGCGTTGCGAAAGGGCAGCCAGGGGCCGCCGGAAAGCGGCGCACTTAGCGGCGGGTCCGCGAATCGTCAAGCAATTGCTTGGCGCTGGTAACGGTGGACTAACGCGCAGCGAACCCTACATCGCACAGGCAAGCCGGAAAGGATACCAACCGTGACCGAGAAGACGATCCGCAGCGATGCAGAATGGCGTGCTGCGTTGACGCCCGAACAGTACCACGTCCTGCGCGAAGCGGGGACCGAGCGCGCGTTCACCGGGAAATACGACAAGCATTTCGACGGTGGCGAATACACCTGCGCGGGTTGCGGGCAGAAGCTGTTCGATAGCGACAGCAAGTATAACAGCGGCTGCGGCTGGCCTGCCTTCACCGCGCCTGCCGGGGGCGAGGCGATCGATGAACGACGCGACACATCATATGGCATGATCCGTACCGAAGTAATGTGTTCGAACTGCGGTGGGCACCTGGGGCACGTCTTCCCCGACGGCCCGCGCGATCGCGGCGGGCTGCGTTACTGCATCAATAGCGCGGCGCTCGACTTCACCCCCGATGGAAGCGGGGAATAGTCTCACCGTTCAGCCAGCGTTAGACCTCGCCAATCCAGCGTGTGACCGATATAGCGCCAACAGCAGCTAAGGGGATTTCCCGGGTCACATGGATAAGAGAGGGAGCCGCCGCAAGCGGGCGGCGCGCAATGAACGGGCCCACCGGGCTGCAGCAGACAGGCCGCAATCGCGCTTCAGGCTGTGGGTGCGGCGTGCCTTTATCTGGGGCGGCGCGCTGGCGCTGCTCGGTGCTCTGTTCCTGGGGCTCGCCGTGGGCTTTTCGGCGCGCTCGATGCCCAGCTTCTACCAGCTGAAGGCGACACAGAATGCGCAGACGATCATTGTGCGTGCACGCGACGGCAGCGAGATCGTTGCCTTGGGCCCCAGCTACGGCAAATGGCTGACTTCCAACGAGATACCGCAGGTAATGAAGGATGCGATGATCTCGGTCGAGGATCGTCGCTACTACTCCCACTTCGGGATCGATCCCTACGGCCTGGTTCGCGCGATCTATGAAGCGGTGACCGGAGACGAGCGGATTTCGGCGACTTCGACCATCACCCAGCAGCTCGCGCGGAACGTCTTCCTGAATTCGAACCGCTCACTCGATCGCAAGCTGCGCGAAGCCGTGTTGGCGATGGCGCTTGAGGCCAAGTTCTCGAAAGAACAGATCCTCGAGCTCTACCTAAACAAGGTCTATTTCGGCGGTGGGGCCTACGGCATTGATTCCGCCAGCCGGAAGTTCTTCAGCCACCCTGCGACTGAGCTATCGACGGCCGAAGCGGCAATTATTGCCGGCCTGGTCAAGGCGCCTAGTCGCTATTCGCCGACTGCCGATGTCGATGCGGCAGTAGGGCGCGCCAGCGTGGTCTTGCGGCTGATGAAGGAGCAGGGCCGCATTCCCGCCAATGTCACGGTCGATCCTTCGACGGTCAATCTCAAGGAAGAGAAAGGCCAGAATTCGGTTCGCTATTTCACCGACTGGGCGCTGCCCCAACTGGAGCTGCTGCTGCCCGAAACCTATGAGCCGATCGAGGTATGGACCACGCTGGATGTAGGCATGCAGCGTGCGGCAACCGCGGCGATCAAGTCCAATACCCCGGATGGCGCGCAAGGGGCCTTGGTGAGCCTCGACCGCGATGGGGCGGTGCTGGCGATGATCGGAGGCACCGACTACGTCGAAACCAGTTACAACCGGGCTACGGATGCGATGCGCCAGCCGGGGTCGAGCTGGAAGCTGTTCGTCTATCTCGCGGCCCTCGAGGCTGGTTACAAGCCTGATGATCGCGTGGTCGATACGCCGGTCACGATCGACGGTTGGACACCCAGGAATTCGAACGGTCGCAATGTCGGGGAAATCGATCTGCGGACGGCCTTCGCTTACTCGATCAACACTGTCGCTGCGCAACTCGGTAACGAGGTCGGCTTCGGTACCGTCGCATCGATGGCGCGGCGCTTCGGCATAACGACCGAGATTAGCACCTACCCCTCAATGGTGTTGGGGTCGAACGAAGTGCGGCTGATCGACATGACGCGAGCCTTTGCCGCGATTTCAGACAAGGGCCATTCGGTCGACCCCTATGGGATCATCAAGGTCACCACGAGCGAAGGGCGCGTGCTTTACGAGCATGAACGCCGGCGCCAGTCGCAATTGGTGCCAGACTATGTCGCCGCAGGGATTACCGACCTGCTGCAGACCGCGGTCAACACCGGTACCGGGCGCGCCGCGCAAATCGGGCGGCCGGTGGCCGGCAAGACCGGGACAACCAGTTCGAACAAGGACGGCTATTTCGTTGGCTTTTCCAGCGGCGTGACCACTGGCGTGTGGATGGGGCGTGACGACAATTCACGGGTTGGCGGGCTGCAGGGGGGTACGGCCCCGGCGCGGGCCTTCGCCGCCTACATGCGTTATGCGGTAAAGAATCGTCCGGTCGAGGAGTTCGATACCGACCTCCAGCTTCCCGAATGGCAGCTCGAGCCCGATGACGAGTATATGCTCGGCGATCCTGACGACTATTATTTCATCGACGAGCAGGGGAATCTGATCGAACCGGGGCGTCCCGACGATAATCGTGGCGATCCTTTCAGCGAAGGACCCGTAAGGCCCGAGGATGGCCAACGCCCGCGGCAATCGCCTGCGCTGCCCCAGCGTGGTGCTGATGGCGGACCGCAGGCGATCGGCGATGATTTCCTCGACGAAGCGACGGGCGCCAATCGTGACCGGCGCCCGCGCCCGGCGCCGCAACAGACACCTTCCCAGCCGCGTCGTTGAGCACTGCATAGAGAAAGGGCCCCCTGCCTGGCGGCAGGAGGCCCTGTGAATTTGAATACGCGCTAGCGCGATCAGCGCAGGCGGATCGCTACATATTGGGCCGGTCGGCCACGACGCTGAACCCGCAGCAGAACCGCCTCGCGCTTGTCGGCCTGTGCCGAGCGGATGCTGTTCTCGAGATCTTCGAGGCTCGCCACCGTGCGGTTGTTGGCCGACAGGATGATGTCGCCGCGCTGCAGGCCCTTGCGAGCGGCGTCGGCGTCGGGATCGACGCCGGCGACAACCACACCCTTGGTATCGGTATCGACACCAAGCTGGCGTGCGATCTGCGGATTGAGCGGCAGGACCTGCAGGCCCAGGCTCTCCTGGATCGTCTCGTTGTCGTTCGACTGGATGTCATCCTGCTGGTCAGCATCGGGATCGAACTGCTGCTGGCGCAGTTCCTCGTCCGATGGGCGCTTGCCCACGGTTGCGCTGATGCGCTTGCTGGCCCCGTCGCGGATCAATTCGATCGGCACGGTGGTGCCAGGGCGGATATTGGCCACAAGATAGGACAGCGTCTGCTCTGGCGTGACCTCCTTGCCATCGACCTTGAGCACGATGTCTCCCGGCTGGATGCCGGCCTTATCGGCGGCTTCGCCCGCCTGGACTGACTGGATGAACTCGCCGCGGTTGCGCTCGACACCAAGCGAGTCGGCGAGATCTTCGGTCACCGCCTGAGGCACCACGCCCAGATAGCCGCGCTCGATCTCCACGCCGGTGCGCAGCTTCTCGACGATCGGGGCCGCGATCTCGGCGGGAATGGCGAAGCCGATACCCACGCTGCCGCCCGAGGGCGAGAAGATCGCGTTGTTGATGCCGATAACCTGGCCCTGCATGTCGAACAGCGGACCGCCCGAATTGCCGCGGTTGATGGCGGCGTCGGTCTGGATGTAGCGATCATAGGCGCCGCCCTGGCCGGTATTGCGATAGACCGCCGAGACAATGCCCGAAGTCACCGTGCCGCCGAGGCCGAAGGGGTTGCCGATTGCAACCACCCAGTCGCCAGGGCGCGCATGGGCGCTGTCGCCGAACTTGACGAAGGGGAAGGGCTCCCGCCGGCTGATCTTGAGCACCGCAAGGTCCGACTGCGGGTCGGTGCCCACGAGATCGGCCTGGTATTCCGTACCATCGGGCATGGTCACGGTGATCTCTTCCACCGTCCCGCGGCCGTTGGGGCTCACAACGTGGTTGTTGGTCACCACATAGCCGTCAGCCGAGATGATGAACCC
>NZ_JAYPTL010000029.1:0-43836 GCF_038133525.1 Erythrobacter sp.
CTTGTCGTACTTGTAGATGCGCTGCTGCGGAGCGGCCGCGCTGGGGTTGGCCGCGGCGTAGCGGGCGATGTCTGCATCGCCGACGCAATCGACAAAGCCACTCGCCGAAGTGGTGAAGCAGCGTTGATCGAGGTCACGCTTGAAGAACGGTGCGCGCACACCGAGGTCGACGGTCAGGTTGCCGAAGTGGCCGAGGTACTGACCCGAAACCTGGTTGAGGATTGCGTAGGACTGACGGTTGCGCTTCTCAAGCACATTGCCGTTCACATCCAGCACGCCATCGTTGACCGGAAAGACGTCGAACGGCTCAGCCAGCGAATTGATCAGGCCAACCTCACCGGTTTGGCGGTGGTTGGCGTGTTCCCAAGTATAGGCGAGACGAACGCTGTGATCTTCGTTGATCTCGTAAGCGATGTTCGAGATAACGGCGAAGCGATGCGTGCGCGTCTGGCTCGGGGCGATCACGGTGACCTGATCGAGCAGGTCGCCGTCGCCGTTCAGGTCGACGCCGGCATAGGGGCGGCCGCTGAGATAGCCGAAGAAGGGCTGGCCGCCGACGGTACGCGAAGTTTCATAGCCGGTCGTGGTGCCGCCGCCATTGGCCTTCACATACTGATAGCTGGGCTCAACCGTAAGGGTCAGGCCATCGCTCAGCGTGAAGCGCGAGGTACCGCGGATATTGCCGGTGTTCGACGGGTTATAGCGGCGGTCGAATTCGGTGCCGCAGCTGTTGGGCCGGTCGGCGACGCCAGCTTCCGGTGTGTCGACCTGGCACGGGAAGTTAATGTCGTAGAACCGATCTTCCTTGGTGGTCGGGAAGTCGGTCAGGCGGAACGAGCCGAAGAAGTTATTGCGGTTCTGGTTGTAGTGACCGGCCACGGCGATGAAGTCGCCATTGTCGCCAATGTCCTGCCAGATGCGGCCGTTGTACTGCTGCTTCTCGTTGGTCCCGTAATTGTTGAACGGGTTGTTGTAGCGCGTGTAGCTGGCCGAGAAGAAGGCCTTGGTGCCGATGCCGGTGAAGTCACCGGTGTCGACCATGACGAAACCGCGCATGTAGATACGGTCGCGGTCGGTTACGGGGTTACCTTCGGCAAAGACGTCACCCACGGTAATGGTCGAGGTGATGCCGAACTCGTCGCTGGGCTCGCGGGTGCGGATGTTGATCGTGCCGCCCGATGCCGATGCGGTCGGGCTGTCGACGTCGGTCGAGCCGAGGTTCACATTGACCGAGGACAGCGTTTCGGGGTCCTGCTGCTGGTTGGTGTAGAGCGCATAGTTGCCCGAATCGTTCAGCGGCACACCGTCGACAGTCTGCGAAATGCGGTCCGAGCTGAAGCCGCGGATGGTGAAGCTACCGCCGCCCGAACCCCAGGGATCGTTGTTCTGAAAGTTCACGCCAGGAACAAGGTTGACGATATCGTTGACCGTCTGACCGGGGCGCTGCGCACGAATGATCTCTTCGGTCAGGACCTGCTTCGCCTTGGGCGAGTTAGGAATATCGACGCCGCCGACATCGCTGGCGCGCGCGCCGCTGACGATTATGACATTGCCTTCTTCGAAGTCGACCGAACCGGTCGACTGCGCAGCGGCAGGAGCCGCGATGAATGCGCTGGCGGTGATGCTGGCAGCTGACGCGGCCAGGAGATACTTGAACTTCATAGGTTAGAACCCCTCATGTCCTTGCAAAGAGTGAATTGCGGAGAGCGGCGCCCGGTTATGCTCGCTACATTGCGGCCAAGCTGTGATTTTGTGACAGAGTCAAGACAACCGTGTCCCCAGCGCGCCAATCGGGCGCCAGAGATGGATTTACCTGTTTATTTTCAATTCTTTATTGGTGTTGCATATTTGCCGCGGCGGCAAATTTTTGCAAGCATTGCGCTTTTACAACACCAATGCACCCGGACTGGCTTCAGGCGAGATTAATCTCGCGCAGGCGCTGCAGCAGGAAATCATGGCTCGAAATCGGCGCCGGATGGTCCTCGGGACGCGCAGGATCGATGCAACCCGGCAGGGTTTCGATCACATAGTCCGGCCGGAAGTGCAGGAAGAAGGGCATCGAATAGCGCGCACGATAAGCCGCTTCGCCACGCGGATTGACCACACGGTGCGTAGTCGAACGCAGCTTCCCGTTAGTCAGCCTATCGAGCATGTCGCCGACATTGATCACCAGCGCGCCTTCGGGCACCTCGACTGCCTTCCAGTCACCTTGCTTCGTCAGCAGTTCGAGACCGGCCTCTTCGGCACCGAGCAGCAACGTGATCGTGTTGATGTCCCCGTGCGCCGCAGCCCGGATCGCGCCTTCGGCTTCCGCACCTTCGAGCGGCGGGTAGCGCAGCAGGCGCATGACCGAATTGCCATCCTCGACTGTCGACGCGAAGAAACCGCGGTCCAGCCCCAGATGCAGCGCGATCCCTTCGAGAACGCGCCCGCCGGCCGTTTCGAAGGCCGAGTAGAGTTCGGAAAAGGTTTCGCGAAAGCCCGCTACCTCGCTGGGCCAGATATTGGCCGCCATGAATTCGGAGAGCGGATGACCCTCGGGCAGCTCGCGTCCGACATGCCAGAATTCCTTGAGGTCGTGGACCTTGGCATCCTTGGCCTTCTCGACCCCGAACGGTGTATAGCCGCGGGCACCGCCGCCACCGGGAATGTGATAGGCTCGCTTGGTCTCGTCAGGCAGCGCGAAGAATTCCTTGGACAGCGCTTCGGCCCGGTCGATCAGCTCCTGCGGGATGCCGTGGTCGCGGATGACAGCGAAGCCATATTCCTCGAAGCTGCGGCCCAGCTCGTCGGCGATGCTCTCAATTGGCTGTGCCAGCGACACAACCGCGATATCGGTGTTCGAATCGGTCATAATGGGGCGGCCCTTAATACGGTAGGAAGAGTCCCGCCAGCGCCGCGCTCATCAGGTTGGCGAGGCTGCCGGCAGCGAGAGCCCTGATACCGAGCCGGGCGATGACCGGTCTTTGATTTGGCGCAAGGCCGCCGGTGACCGCCATCTGGATGGCGATCGAGCTGAAATTGGCGAAACCGCACAGCGCAAAGGTGACGATCGCACGCGTCCGATTGCTCAACGAACCGGGTTCCATCGCACCAAGGTCGATAAAGGCGACGAATTCGTTGAGCACGATCTTGGTGCCGAACAGTCCGCCCGCGACACCAGCCTCGGCCCAGGGTACGCCCAGCAGGAACATGACTGGAGCAAAGACGAAACCGAGCAGTTTCTGGAACGAGAGATCGGCTATGCCGAACCACCCGCCGATGCCGCCAAGAATGCCGTTGGCCAGGGCAACTAGTGCAACAAAGGCCAGCACCATGGCGCCCACTGCAACCGCCAACTTTACGCCGGTCTGTGCACCTTGCGCTGCGGCTTCGATAATGTTGGCGGGCTTGTGACCTTCTTCGAAGGTTTCGGCGACCTCGACTTCGTGTGGCTTGTCGCCCTCGGTGATCGCCGCCGGGCCTTCGCCGCTGATGCGCGATTGAGGCAGTGCGATATCCCCTTCGGGATCTGCTACCGGCGCATCCTCATCGGGCATGATGATCTTAGCCATCAGGATGCCGCCCGGGGCCGACATGAAGGCGGCGGCGAGCAGAAAGGGCAGGTAGTCCTTGCCCAGCAGACCGGCATAGGCAGCAAGGATGGTGCCCGCGACGCCCGCCATGCCGACGCTCATCAGGGTAAACAGCCGCGATGGCTCGAGCGCCGCGAGATAGGGGCGCACGACCAGCGGGCTCTCCGATTGGCCGACAAAGATATTGGCTGCCGCGCCCAGCGATTCGACCCGGCTGATGCCCGTGACGAAACCGATCGCTCCGCCGACCCAACGGACCACACGCTGCATGATGCCGAGGTGGTAGAGGATGGAGACCAGCGCGGCGAAGAAGATGATCACCGGCAGGGCCCCAAGCGCAAAGGTGTGGGCCAGTGGATTGCTTTCGTCCGGGCCGAACAGGAACTGCGTGCCCTTGCCGGCATAGGACAACAGGGCCGCAACCCCATCAGCCATACCCTGGATCACGGCCCGGCCTCCGCTGGTGCCCAGCACGAGGAAAGCCATGAATGCCTGCAAGGCAAAGGCTGCCCCGACAACACGCAGCTTGATCCGCCGCTTGCCGACCGACAGCACGAAAGCAATAAGCAGGATCGCCAGTATGCCGACGAGGTTGATCAGGATTGGCGGCATGCAGGACCCTTTTGCGAAGCGGCAAGTTGCGGATGAAATCAAACGCTGTCTTGCGCGTGGCGAGGCGTTAGTCAATTTTCACCGCCAAGGGCAGTCCTGCCTTGTAAACAGCTACCGAGGTTAGTTCATGCCCACCGACACGCCGACCGCGATACCTTCGCAGGCTCCCGGCATCCCCCGCGCCATGTTCGTCTACACCTTGCTCTATGGCGGCATGACCGTGCTGGCGGGCGTACTAGCCTATAAGCAGGTGCGGCTGTGGCCGAGCGATCTGGCGGTCGAGGCGGGGATTTTCCCCTATCTGCTGCTGGTGGTGATCTCGAGCACGCTGGCGCAGCTTTACGGGCAGGCCAGGGCAAACCTGCTGGTCATCTGGGGTTTCGTTCCCCTAGCAATTTCGGCAGCGCTTATCCTGCTCGTCCTGGGCCTGCCGGCCTCTCCCGATATGGGCGCAGACCGCCTGGGTGCGTTCGAGACGGTATTGTCTTCCACCCCCCGCATCATGGCCGCCGGGCCCGCCGCCTATGGCGTCTCGCTGCTGCTCAACGTGTGGATCTTTTCCAAGCTGCGCGGCGCCAATGAAAGCGGCAGTACGGCCTCGCTGATGATCCGCGGGGCGATCGCCAGCGCACTCAGCCAGGCGATCGATTCGGTGATCTTCATCACCCTGGCCTTCTATGGCGAGTTCCCGATCGCGAACCTTATGGTCGGCCAGGTCATTGCCAAGGTCGCGCTCAGCCTGCTGCTGGTGCCGTTCCTGATCACCGGCGGAGTTGCCTTCGCCCGCTGGCTCGATGCACGCTGATCAGGCGGAACAGCTCGCCCCGCCGAGCACGCAGAAGCGCGCGCAATGCGGATGGTTGAGCGCAATCGGGCGTGATGCCTCGACCAGCGTCGCGCCCATGTCGAAACCCGGATCATAGGGGATCAGGGTACAGGCGGCGACACGCGGTGCCGGTTCGCCCTTGCGGTGCACCACCATGCGGCTGGTCGCACACATGATGTCGCGCGGATCCTTGCCGAGGATATCCCAGCAGGCGCTGGTGATCTCGGCGACGTCCTTGGCCGCGTCCATTTCCGGAAACAGCAACAGTTTGGCGGGGTCCGCCGCATCGACGGCGATCCCCTCACGCGTGAAGAGTTCGGCGTAGGCCGGGCGTGCATCAATCTCTGTCTCACCCGGTAGCAGGCGCCCCGCCACGGCAATCGAGAAACCATTCGCCGAAAGCCAGCGCAATCCGTCAAGTGCAGGTTCCCAGCTGCGCGGGCCGCGCTCGGCCTCATGGACCGGGCCGCTGTGGTGATCGAGACTGACACGCAGCGTCAGCTTAGCCCCGAACCGTTCGCGCAATGCCAGGAGTGCCGCTTCGTGCCGCCGCATCGGCTTCATCGCATTGGTCAGCACCAGCGCTTCGAAGCCACGCGACAGCGTGTCTTGGAGCATCGGCAACATGTCCGGGTTCATGAAGGGCTCACCGCCGGTAAAGCCGATCTCGCGCGTGCCCATGGCCTGTGCTTCGTCAAGAAAGCGCGCGGCATGGTCGGCGGAAAGGTAGAGCAGTGCATCGTTAGTAGGGCTACTCTCGATGTAGCAAGTCGCACAGGCAAGATTGCACAACGTGCCGGTGTTGAGCCACAGCGTGTCGAGCTTGGTCAGAGCGACGCTGGCCCGTTCCTCCCCCTTCGCCGTCAGCTTGGGATCGGCAAACTTCTCCGCAGGCAGAGGTGCAGCCTCGACGGCAAAGGGCGATGGGCCGGTCGGCGCATTGCGGCTGGCGCTGCGCGTCGCCATCAGGCGAAGGTCCGGCGCAGCTTTGCCACCAGCGCGGCGTATTTTTTGGGCAGGCTGCCGAAGACGGTGGGCTCCCATGCAGAGAAGGCCGCCGCCTTCGATATCTCGCTGCGGGTCGGGTAACTGATGATCGCGCTGCCAAGCGCAAAGGTGTTGCTCTTGCCGGTGATCATCTGCGTGAAGGGCAGCAACAATTCGCCGGCATTCTTGCCGACGACGCTGACGCCGAGCACCTTCTTGCCCTTCAGAACCATCTTCATGTGGCCCTTGGTATAGCCTTCGGCGATCGAGCGCTCGTTTTCCGCGAACTCTTCCTTGACGATGGTGACGCCATCACCGTGCTGCGCGCGCGCCTCTGCCTCGGTCAGGCCGATCTGCGCAACCTCGGGCTCGGTATAAGTGCACCAGGGCAAAGCCCGGAAATCGACCTTGGTCGGCAGGCCGGTGACGATTTCGAGCGCGACGTTCGAGCCTTCATAGCCCGAGACATGAGTCAGGCGAGGTCCGTCGCGGCAATCGCCGATGGCATAAATGCCCTTTACCGACGTGCGGCGTCGCGCATCGGTAGCGAAACCGTTTCTGCCGGTGGCGATCCCGATATCCTCCGCGCCGAAGCCCGATACGCGTGCCTTACGGCCCGCTGCCAGCAGCAGGTGCGTGCCGGCAATCGCTTCGCCGCCGTCGGTGTAGACGGTCACCGCACCGGCACCGCCGGTGATTTTCGCGGCCTTGCCCGTGACGAAGCGTACGCCTTCCTCACGCATCACATCCATCACGACCGCAACCGATTCAGGATCGTCACGTCCCATCGGCTTGTCCGGTTCGATCACGGTTACTTCGCTACCCAGGCGACGAAATGCCTGCGCCATCTCCATGCCGATTACCCCGCCACCGATGATCACGAGGTGGCCCGGTTGCTCGGGCAATTCGAACAGGTTCTCATTGGTCAGATAGGGGACCGTATCGATCCCCTCGATCGGCGGAACCAGCGGTTCGGATCCGGTGGCGATCACGATCCGCGGCGCGGTCAGCCTACGCCCATCGACCTCGACTGTTTGCCTGCCAGTGATCTGGGCACGGCTAGAGAAGACTTCGCAGCCCATCTCCTCGAACGTCTCGACCGAATCGTGATGTTCGATTCCGGCAATGGCATCATGAATATGCTGGCGAACGCCCGACCAGGAGACTTGCGGCGGTTCCAGCGTAACGCCGAAGCGGGTCGCTTCGCGCGCTTCGGCCGCGCGCTTCGCCGCGCCGATCAGCGCCTTCGACGGGACACAGCCGTTATTGAGGCATTCGCCCCCCATCTTGTGCCCTTCGATCAGTGCCACCTTGAGTCCGAAGAGCGCGCAACCACCGGCCGCTGTGAGTCCGGCAGCGCCGCCGCCAATCACAATTACATCATGCGTGAATTTCATCACTTGTCCCGTAACCGATAATGCTGGAGATGCGAAACCCTAGTCGCGACGTGCCCCTCCATTTCGCCAGCAGGGACGGCCAAGTTACATGAACCTCCAGAACTCGCAGGACTATTACGGCAAGGTCCTGGCCTCTTCCGCCGACCTTCGGACCGATGCATGCTGCACCGCCGAAGCGCCGCCACCGGCAATTCTTGCCGCCTTGCGCAACGTTCACGACGAAGTGCGCGCACGTTATTACGGCTGCGGCCTGGTAGCCCCGCAAGCAATCGAGGGTTGCCATATCCTCGACCTCGGTTCGGGCAGCGGCCAGGATGCCTATGTCCTTGCCCAACTGGTCGGCGAGCACGGTTCGGTCACCGGTGTCGACGCCACGCCGGAACAGCTTGCGGTCGCGCGCGAGCACGAGAAATGGCATCGCGATCGCTTCGGCTATGCGCAATCCAACGTCCGTTTCATCGAAGGCGATATCGAGAGACTGCTCGAACTCGACCTGCCCGAAGGCCATTTCGACGTCATCGTTTCCAACTGCGTGATCAATCTGGTTGCTGACAAGCACGCCGTGTTTGCGGCAGCGCACCGCCTGCTCAAGCCGGGCGGCGAACTCTATTTCTCCGATGTCTATTCGGAACGGCGCGTGCCGGAGGCGCTGCGCAGCGATCCGGTATTGCACGGGGAATGCCTGTCCGGCGCGCTCTACTGGGGCGACTTCATCGACCTTGCCAAGCGTGCCGGATTCGCGGACCCGCGGCTCGTCACGAGCCGCCCGTTGGGAATCGAGGATCCGGCGATCGCCGCAAAACTCGATGGTATCGCTTTCCATTCGGCGACCTATCGCCTGTTCAAGCTCGACGGGCTGGAAAGCCAGTGTGAAGACTATGGCCAGGCGGTGCGATACAAGGGCACGGTCGCGGGCGAGGAACGCGTGTTCGAGCTGGACGATCACCACCTGATCGAAGCCGGGCGGATGTTCCTGATCTGCGGCAATAGCTGGAAAATGCTGGCCGAAACCCGCTTTGCCGAACACTTCGAGTTCTTCGGCGATTTCAGCACGCATTACGGGGTGTTCTCCGATTGCGGAGCAGGCGCGCCATTTTCGGCCGCGCAGGACCAGCCGGCAGCGGCGACTTCCTGTTGCTGAGAATTCTCGTCACCGGTGCCGCCGGCCTGGTCGGCGGGGAGGTCTGCGCGCGCCTGGTCGAGCGGGGTCACAAGGTGACCGCGCTGGTCCATCGTAACGCCGAAATCTGCCGCAATGACGGGCGTCAAGTGGCGGTTGCCGCCGCCATAAAGGGCGATGTGTCGCGCGAATGCCTAGGCTGGGACAAGGCAACCTATGCCAGGGTGGCATCGACGCATGACGTGCTGATCCATTGTGCTGCGACAGTTCGCTTCGACCTACCCGAAGAAGACTATCAGGCAGTCAATGTGGGCGGCACGGCCAATGCGCTGGCGCTCGCCCTGGCAGGCGACATGCACTACCTGCAGGTTTCCACAGCCTATGTCTGCGGCACGCGTAATGGGATGATCCGTGAAGACGATCCCCTGCCCGATCTGGGCTTCGCCAATGGCTATGAAGCCAGCAAGGCTGCGGGCGAGCGCCTGGTCCGCACCAGCGGTTTACGCTGGACGATTGCCCGGCCTTCGATCGTCGTAGGTGACAGCACGACCGGCGCTATTCGCCAGTTCGACACGACCTATGCGGCGTTCAAGCTGATTGCCGAAGGGCGGGTCAGACATATGGAGGCGAGAGCCGCTGCCACGCTCGATTTCGTGCCGATCGACCATGTCGCTGGAGGAATTGCCGCGCTTGTCGATGCAAAGGACCAGGCCATCGGCGGCACCTACCACCTCGTGTCTGGTCAACCCTTGCCCGTGTCGCATTTCACTGCAGCGATCGGCTCGTATCCCCAATTTCATGAGCCGAAGCTGGTCGCGCCTGAGAACTTCGATCCAGATGCGCTCCCGGCAATGGAGCGGCGGCTCTATCGGCGGGTCGCGGGACTCTATGCGAGCTATTTCCAGCGCGACCCGCATTTCGATGATTGCGGGTTTCGCGAAGTTACCGGACTGGCCAGCCCGCAAACGGGTGAAAGCTATATCCGGCGCCTGATCGACTACTGCATCCAGGTCGGCTTCCTGCCGCCTGCCTGAGAGCTATCGCACGTCCGGGTAATGCTTGGCCATGCGGCTGCGCAGGCCGAATGCCCACAGCATGCCGACCTTGAAATAGATCCAGTTGGCCTTGAGCGGACCCCATGCGGCGATGCGGCGGTCCGATGTCACGGCCCAGCGCGGGACCATGCGGATCCGGCCCAGCCGTGCGAACTTCACACACAGATCGGCTTCCTCCATCACGGCATCACCCGGCGTGCAGCCGCCCACCGCCATGAAATCGACCTTGCGGAAGAACATCGCATGGTCACCGAACAGCAGCCGCACACCACGCACGAACAGGTGCGGGCGGGTGATCAGCGGCGCGTACCAGGTCTTGATCCAGTTATGCGCGGTCGTGCCCCAGCGGGTCTTGCTGAGACCCTTGATCAAGGGCGTGAAGCTGGCGAGCGCCACCTTCGGGTCAGCCAATGTCTCTTCGATCACGGCAACCATGTCGAGCGGCGGCAGGGTGTCTGCATGGACCACGCAGACCATGTCGCCCCGCGCCTCAGCGACCCCGCGATTGACCTGCAGGGCACGGCCACGCTCGCTGGTGGCGACCCGCCAGCCCGCCGCTTCGGCAATGGCAGTGGTTCGATCGGCGCTTCCCCCATCCACCAGCAACACATCCGCAGGCGCGGGATCGAGTTGCGCGAGGTGCGCAGCGAGGATGGGAAGCGCCGCTTCCTCGTCCAGCGCCGGGATCACGATCGCGACGCTCATTGCAGCTCGGGCCATTGCTCGAGGTCTTCGGGCAGGTCGACATCGGACAGTTCTGGCAGGATCGCCGGGCCGATACCGCGCGCGGCCAGCCTGGCCAGTGTCTCGGCGAAGACCTGCGGGGTGCTCCACTCCATGTCGTCGAAGAGGAACGGCATGGGTTCGGCGAGGCCAATCAGATAATATCCTCCGTCGCTCGCCGGTCCAATCACGACAGATCGCTCGGCAAGCGCGGCGGCGGCGGCCTTCAGGATCGGCGCGGACAGGCCTGGGCAGTCACTGCCAATGATCAGAGCGGGTGCGGGGACACGGGCCATCCGCGCGCCAAGGTCGCCCTCTCCCTGATCGGTGATCGCGAGGTCGTCACCCAGCCAGGCATGAAACGCATCGGATTGACCGCCGGTGGTGCGCAGTTCGAACGGCAGCCCGGAAGCGCGAGCCTGCGCCACGGTGTGCTCGAGCAATTGCGCGTAAACCCGCGCCGCGCCCTCAGCTCCCAGCGCCGGGATAAGCCGGGTCTTGGCCCTTCCCGGCTCTGGGTAGCGAGCGAAGATACTGATGTGCGTCACTTCAACCGATCCGGCCTAGTCATTGGCGAATATCCGGTCGACCGACCCGCGCGTGGCGGCATGATAGCCATCGCGCGTCTTGGCGTAGATCCGCCGCGCAATCGGTCGCCCCCAGTCGCCTTGCGCCCACAGGGCAGCAAAGAGCGGTCGGACGAATTTTGTACGGCCGACATGGCCAAGGAAACGCTCGGCCAACGGCACGGCCGGATCGTAGCGATTGGCCAGTGCCAGTTCGATCCACAGGAACAACTCTTCATTGTTGCCATTCACCGAAAGTCCCAGTGCAGAATCGAGCCTTGCCAGCTGATTAGCACTGCGTTCCTGCGGAAGGTTCTGCAGGAAGCGTTGACGCTCTGCCGACGTCCACACGGCCCATCCGCTCGGCAGGCTATCGTCCTTCTCATAGGCTGCCGAGGCCGCATCGATCTCCACAAAGGCGGTAGGATCGGGCTTAGCCACGTTTCCGGGCAGCCCGGGCGCGTAGATCCACTCACGGAGCTTGATACGCTCGGCCTCCGCATCGCTTCCCACCAGATTGGCCTTGAGGTCTTCATAGACCATCGCCGAGGTGGCGGGTTGGAAGGCGTGCCTGTCGAACCACTGGCGCAGCCAGGCGTCGAAGCGTTCGCGGCCATATTCCTTTTCAAGCGTGCGCAGGAAGGCCGCGCCCTTGTTGTAGATGATCGCCGAGCCCGCGCTTTCGGTCCCGTCGGGCTGGTGCAGCGCGGTTCCCGGCGCATCAGCACCCACCTCATCCAGCGCCTCGATGATGGCGACATAGTCCAACGCCACTTCCTGCCGGGCGCGTTTGGTGCCGTAGATCTCCTCGACGATGCGGTTCTCGAAATAGGAGGTCACACCTTCGTTGAGCCAGCCGTCGCCCCATACCGCATTGGTGACGAGATTGCCCGACCAGCTATGCGCCAGCTCATGCGCCACCAGGCCCGTCAGGCTCCGGTCCCCCGCAATGAAGGTAGGGGTTAGAAAGGTCATCACGGGGTTTTCCATTCCGCCATAGGGGAAAGCAGGCGGCAGTACGATCATGTCGTAGCGGCCCCAGCGATAGGGGCCGTAGAGCCGCTCAGCAGCCTCGACCATCTTCTCGGTATCGCCGGTTTCATATTGCGCCCGCGCCAGCGTGGCGGGCTCTGCCCAAACGCCAGTACGCGGCCCGATCGGAGCAAAGTCGATATCACCGGCGGCAATGGCAATAAGGTAGGGTGCCACGGGCTTGTCCATGGCAAAGCGGAAAGCGCGGCGCCCGTCACCCAAATCTTCGGGCGTCCCCTGCTGGATCCCGCTCATCACCACGTCGAGCGGCTTGGGGGCGGTAATCCGTGCTTCCCAGGTCTGCCGGATGCCCGGGCTGTCCTGTGTCGGAATCCAGGTGCGGTTGAGGATGCTCTGTCCCTGGCTGAACAGGAAGGGATGCTCGCGACCTGCCGTCTGTTCGGCGGCGAGCCATTGGAGCGCATCGGCATCGACAGCGGAATAGGCAATCGTTATCCGGCGCGCGGTTCCGATGGCGATTTCGAGTGGGGCGCCCGTCTCGCCATCGGCGGCGCCCACGGACCAGCGGAGCAGTCGTCCGGCTTCGTCGGTCACCGAGGTAATCGCCAGCCCCTTGTCATCGAGCACGATCGTATCCGCGCCGGGGGCTGCATCAATATCGAGCGTGGCCAACCCGCCGATCCGCCTGGCGGCAAAGTCCAGATCGAGGTCGAGCGCCACATGGGTAACGCGGGCCAGCTGAGGCTGGGCGTAGGTCGAGGCATCAAGCGCATCGCGTGTCGCCAACACGGGAGCGACCATCCTCGCCGGCGCTGCTTCCTGCATCGCCTCTGGCTGGATCGTGGTACAAGCGGTTCCCGCCATCAGGGCAAGGACGGGAAGGATGCGGCGCATGGATTTCTCCTGATCGTTCTACGTGTCGGCCCATCTTGGCACCGTGGCACCGGGCGATTGCAAAGGAGCCTCTTAGCGCCCTTGCCGGCAGGTGCCAGTGGTCCACGCGAAAACGTATCCCGAAGGCTAGCCAAATTGTGAAATCTGCCTACTGATAACGTTCACAAATTTTGAAGAACCAGTGAGAGGAGAGTTTCAATGAGCATTCGGATGCTGGCCGCCGTATCGCTTCTTGCGCTGGGCACGCCCGCTCTGTCGGAGGACCCAACAGGCAAGGCAGGTCGCGAGCTGCTCTTCGCCGACGAGTTCGACGTCGGAGAGCTCGATCGTACCAAATGGAACGTCATTGGGGCGGATTTCTGGGTCAACAACGAGCAGCAGGTCTATCTCGACAATCCCGGCGTGGTGAATTTGGTCGATGGGATCAGCGGGGCGGATGGCGGCGTGTTGATGCTGCGCCCGGTCTACAAACCCGGCATCGACCCGAACAAGCAACGCGATGCAGACTTCCTCTCCGGCAGGATCGACAGCCGCGACAAGTTCGATTTCACCTATGGCCGCGCCGAAGCACGTATCCGCATGCCCGATGCGGAAGGCGTGTGGCCGGCCTTCTGGCTGCTCGGCAATGGCAAATGGCCAGACACGGGAGAGATCGACATCATGGAATATGTTGGCGAGAAGGACTGGATCGGCGTGGCGCTGCACGGCCCCGGCTATTCAGGCGAGACGCCGCTGGTGAACAAGTTCTTCTTCCCCGAAGGCGTCGACGTGACCCAGTGGCACACCTATGCAGTCGAGTGGACGGAAGACGCACTGCTGTTCGAGGTCGACGGCCACCTGACCTATCGCGTGACCCGCCCCATGGTCGAAAACTACGGCAAATGGCGCTTCGACAACCCCAAGCACATCATCCTGAACTTCGCGCTGGGCGGCGCATACCCGTTCAAGACCAACAGGATCGAGAGTCCCTACAACGGGATACCGCAAGCCACCGTCGACCGGATCAAGTCCGGCGAGGTGGCGATGCTGGTCGACTGGGTGCGGGTCTACGCCTCGCGCTGATCAGCCCGCGACTGCCAGGGGTTCGTCCTGCTCCGTGTCGTTCGCAGGCTCGGACGGAACCACTGACGTCTCGACCGGGGCGACCGGTTCGGTTGTTTCGACCGGTGCTTCATCCGGTACGGTCGCTTCAGAGGTTGTGGCCGGGGCGTCAGTCACGATTGCCTCGCCCGTCTCGCCTTCACCAAACGCGTAACGCGCCTGTTCGGTGGCCGCACGGATCACCGAAATGTCGCAGTTCACCTTGAGCCGCTCGACCAGCTCGCCGAGTTCCTCCGATTCACGCCCGCGCAGGCCATCGATCTCCAGCTGGCGCCCGATCAGGTAGATATCGCGCGTCGCTGAATAGGCATCGCCGCACTGGTCACGCACCGACTTGATCTGTTCGTCAATCAGGATTCGCGACTCGAGCGAGTTGAGCGCCCCGGCCGAGATTGCGTAGACCGGCTCGCTAAACGGCTTGCCCGCCACCGCCGGAATGATCGAAAGGTCGACCACCCGCCCGAACAGGTCGCGCACCGTCGTCGAACCGATGAAGGGCAGGTAGAGATAGGGACCCGGGCCCACGCCATAGAAGGCCAGCGTATTCGCGAGCCCGTTGGACTCATGCTTGAGCTTGAACGGCGCCTTGCTCGCCGGATCGAACAGCCCGGCGATACCGATCGTGGTGTTGATCGCGAAACGTCCAAGCGACTTCATCGCCCGCCCCGGCTTCAACTGGAGCATGAAGTTGAGAAAATTGATCGGCTCACCCAGGTTGCGCAGGAAGTTGCGGAGTCCTGATCGAACCGGCTTGGGAACCCCTTCGTCATAGGCCTCGGCCAGCGGAGCGACGACTGCATCGTCGATCTTCTGCACGGTCTCGAAGGTCGAGGCATTGAACCGCTGCGCCGGATCACCCTCGGGCGTTCCCCCGGTTACGACGATCGTTTCGTCGGTAGAACCCTCGACCGGCTGTTCTTCGAGCAAGATCGCCTCGGCCGGCGGCGCGACCTCTTCAACTGGAGCCGGGGAGTCTTGATCGGATTGGGCGACTACAGCTGCATCGACCTGATCAGTCGATGCGTTCTGTTCCACTTCGAGGGTTTCGGACGCCGGAAGGCAGGGGATATCCGCCTCGCATTGTGGTTGCACACTGGCAAGCGCTGCTGCGAGTGCGAGACTGGATACGCCCATTACTACTCATGCTCCTAGTCGGTTCGCCCACCCCACGCCCGGTTCTTTTAACAAACCCTGCCGATAAACCGGTTAATCGCCCCACCGCAAGCGGGCACGACGAACAAGTTGGGAAGTAAGCTGCAAATCCCGACCCTTCAGGCCGAGCCGAGCACAATCAGGCGACCCTCGCGCAGGCAGGTGTTCAACAGTGCAAGTGCGCTGCATCGGCCATGCTGCTCGGCCCCTGTCGCCAGGTCGAAGCGATACCCATGCCATGGGCAGGTGATGCCCCCGTCGACATCGGGTTCCACGTCGTCCAACGGCCCCAGCGCATGCGGACAACGCGCAGGATGCGCGATCCATCTATCACCGTGAAACCGCACCAGCACACGGCGATCGTTCAGGACGGCTTCGTGGACCTGTGCGCGATCCAGTTCAGCCTCCGGCCCAAGGTCGGCCTCAGTCTCGCCATCCCCGCTCCGCAGGGTCCGCCGTTCGTCCAGCGCTTCCTGGCGGCCCGTCATCAGGGCCTGATCCTCGTCATAGAGCGTCGCATACTGCGCCTGGAGATAGGCGAGGATCATCGCTGACTGAGCCGGGCTCTCCGGCGCCTGCGGCGCATAGAAACGGACGTCGACCGTAATCCCGCCGTCGTTGCGTGCCGTAGCCTGAGTATGGATCTGCGTGCCGCGGCCGGGGCCATCGACCACTGTCGTCGCCCAGTAATGCGCGGGCGCATCGACCAGCAATTCGATTAGTTGTTCCCCACCCCCGTTCGGCAGCGCCGTCTTGCAGCGCCAGCCCCAACTGCCGCTATCGACCGAAGCGATGGCAGCGAAGGACGAGGGATGCACGAAGGGCAGGTGCTCCCAGTCATAGGCGTTCTCGATCATCCGCGTGAGATTGACCGAAAGGTCGCGCACGTAATTGCCCAGGTAGTGCAGGCTTGCCAACACCGATCCATCGACTGCGCGCGGTCGCCCTTCGAATGCGGCGATATCTCCGTCGCGAACCTGCAGTGTGGTCAACTCCACACTGCTTCCGGCGGCAGGCTCATCAGGATCGCATCGATATTCCCACCGGTCTTTAGGCCGAACAACGTACCGCGATCGTAGACAAGGTTGAACTCGGCATAGCGTCCGCGCCATTCGAGCTGTGCCTGCTTCTCCTCGCGCGAGAACTCGCTGCCCATCCGGCGTCGCACCAGCCTGGGGAAGACGTCGATGAAGGCATCCCCGACATCGCGGGTGAAGGCAAAATTGCGTTCGAAAGCGGCTTCATCGGAACATTCGAGATGGTCGTAGAAGATGCCGCCAACCCCGCGATGGACGCCGCGGTGCGGGATGAAGAAATAGTCGTCGGCCCACTTCTTGAACCGCTCGTAATAGGTCGGGTTATGGGCGGCACAAGCGGCGCGGAACCGCGCGTGGAACTCCTCGGTGTCCTCGGCATAGGGCAGCGGGGGATTGAGATCCGCCCCGCCGCCGAACCACGCGGCCTGTGTCGTCAGGAAACGGGTGTTCATGTGCACCGCGGGCACATGCGGATTGGCCATATGCGCGACCAGGCTGATGCCGGTCGCCGTGAAGCTGGGTTGATCGGCACTCGCGCCATTGATCTGCCCGGCAAACTCCTCGCTGAAATTGCCCTTCACCGTCGAAACATTGACCCCGACCTTTTCGAACACCTTGCCCTTCATCAGGCCCTGCACACCGCCGCCAGGGTCGGGATTGCCATCCTCTTCCCGCTGCCACGGGGTGTAGGTGAACGCCGCGTCCGAGCCGGCTTCGTGCTCGATCGCCTCGAACTCGGCGCAAATGCGATCGCGCAAGGCTTCGAACCATTCCTTGGCGCGGGCGGTATGGGGGGTCCAGTCGGTCATGGCGCACCCTTGCCAAAGGGCGCCGCGCGCGGCAATAGCAGGCCATGGTTCCCCTTTCGTTCCCGACATCCTTCGAATTCTGCGGCGAGGAATGGCTGCTGACCGAAGGTCGTGCGCTCTATTGGCCGCGCGAACGGACGCTGCTGGTCGCCGACCTGCATCTTGAAAAGGGCAGCTTCTACGCCCGCCACGGTCAACCCATCCCGCCCTATGACAGCCGCGAAACACTCGAACGCGTGGCGCTCGCGATCCGCGAAACTGGTGCAAGGCGCGTCATCACGCTGGGCGACAATTTTCACGACTCGGATGGATCGACCCGGTTGGAGGATCATGCCGCGGGCATGCTCGATGCGCTCACCAGGGCGGTCGACTGGGTGTGGATCACCGGCAATCACGACCCCGAAATGGAAGCGCGGCTTGGCGGCATGCTGGCCGAAGAGCTCGAGATCGGCGGAATGGTCCTGCGGCACCAGGCGCGGCAAGGCGAAACCCGGCCGGAGTTATCCGGTCATTATCACCCGCGCCTGCAGGTCAAGGTCCGCGATCGCATGATCCGCCGCGCCTGCGCGGTGGTCAGTGCGAACGAGGATGTCGGTGGGCGACCGAGCGGGCGGATGATCCTGCCCGCCTTCGGTGCCTATACCGGCGGAATGGACGCAGCCGATCCGGCAATCCTTGCCGCGCTGCAGCCGGCAAATCGTATCGATGCGGTCGTTCCGGCAGCAGGCAAGCTGGCGCGATTCCCGCTGTGGAAGGCTGCATAGGCGCAACGCTGTGGCGCTAATCTGCGCCCTACTTACACAACACGCTTCCGAATCCGCGCAAGAATGCCTACATGCGCGCTTTGATTTACGGCTACCAAAGGAGAATACCCCATAGCCCGTCCACCCCGGCGCAGCATGCAAATGCCCGTGAAAAGCGGCCCGCGCTACGATAACATGATCAATGTGCCGAAGGTCCGCGTGATCGATCACGAAGGCGAAAACCTCGGCGTAATGTACACCCGCGAAGCTGTCGAGCAGGCCAATGAGCTGGGCCTGAACCTCGTCGAAGTGTCCCCCAATGCGGACCCGCCGGTGTGCAAGTTCCTCGATGTCGGCAAGTATCGCTACGAGGCGCAGAAGAAGGCGAACCTCGCGCGCAAGACGCAGAAGACGCAGGAAATCAAAGAGATCAAGATGCGTCCGAACATCGATGATCACGATTACGATGTGAAGATGAAGAACGTCCACAAGTTCATCGAGCATGGCGACAAGGTGAAGCTGACCCTGCGCTTCCGCGGGCGCGAAATGGCGCACCAGCAGCTCGGCATGGACCTGCTCAACCGCGTTCGGGAAGATACCGAGGAAACTGCCAAGGTCGAAAGCTTTCCGCGCCTCGAAGGGCGTCAGATGATCATGGTTCTGGCGCCGAAATAGGCTGTCGGATCACCTGAAGGATTGCAAGGGCGGGCCATCTGGTCCGCCCTTTTCACATCGGCAAGGCCGGCACGCGTTGCCGCGCTGCACACCTCCTGTTAGCACCATCTGCGAGAGGGGATCGCACTGATATGACCGCAAAACGGATAGGTTTCGCCATCGGCGCACTGGCTCTGCTGGCGAGCATATTCCTGCCGGCACCCGAAGGCATGAGCCGCGAGGCTTTCGTCACTGCCGGCCTTGTCGCGCTGATGGCGGCGTGGTGGATGACCGAGGCGCTGCCGCTCACCGCGACGGCGCTGATGCCCTTCCTGGTGCTGCCATTTGCGGGGGTGATGAGCGCCAAGGACACCGCCAGCGCCTATTACTCTGACATCCTCTTCCTGCTGCTCGGCGGCGCCTTCATCGCGCTGGCGATCGAACGCACCGGGCTGCACAAACGGCTGGCGCTGGGCATCCTCAAGGCAACGGGCAGCAAGGTCGGGCCCACCGGTCTGCTGATCGCCTTCATGGCAGCGGCCGCAATACTGTCGATGCTGATTTCCAACACTTCGACCGCGCTGATCATGATGCCGATGGCGCTGGCCGTATTGGCCGGCGGCGGCGCCCAACCGGGCGAGCCGGACGGATTGTCGGGCGCCCTGCCGATGGGCATCGCCTTCGCCGCAAGCATCGGCGGGCTTGGCACCATCGTGGGATCGCCGACCAATGCGATCGCGGTCGGCCTGCTCGACGAATTGATTGGCGTGCGCATCGGCTTTGCCCAGTGGATGGGTTTCGGCCTGCCCGCGGTGATAATCGGGATCCCGCTGGCCGCGGCAATCATCGCCCGTGTCCAGCGCGTCGGCGCACATCCGTTCGACGTCGCCGCAGCACGTGCCGCTATCGATACCCATGCCGCCTGGTCGGAGCCGGAGAAACGGCTCGTACCGCTGGTCGCGATCACCTTCCTCCTGTGGCTTGGCCAGCTGTGGATCGAACCACTGCTGCCCGCCGGATCGCTGACCGACGGCACCATCGCCATCGTTGCCAGCATCGCCCTGTTCCTGCTGCCTGACGGGACCGGCAGGCCCATGCTGGTCTGGGAAGAAGCCGATCGCGCACCCTGGGGCGTGATCATGATGTTCGGCGGCGGCCTGGCGCTGGCGGCGGGCATGGGCAAGAGCGGGCTTGCCGACTGGCTTGGCCAGATGCTGTTGCCGCTGGCCAGCTGGCCGCTGGTGCTGGTGGCCATCGCGGTGGTCGCCATGGTCGTACTGATTACCGAATTCGCCAGCAACGTCGCCACCGCCAGCGCGATTATACCGGTCGTGGCCAGCCTGACCGTGGCGCTGGGGGCCGATCCCCTGCTGCTCGCCATGCCCGCCGCGCTCGCTGCGAGTTGGGGTTTCATGCTGCCTGCAGGGACGGGGCCCAACGCCATTGCCTGGGCGACAGGCAGGATCAGGATCGAACGCATGGTCCGTGCCGGGCTGCTGCTCGACCTGTTCGGGGTCTTCCTGCTCGTGGCTGTCGTGTGGGGGATGAATGCGCTGATCTAGCGCGGCAGCCATCACCACATCGGTTCGATAGGCCCGTCACCACCCTTGGCCTTGTGCATGTCACCGCCCGAGACCCTATCCCAGAACCGTCCGCCGATCAGCTGTTCGGCGTCATAGGTCTTGATCAGATAGTCCTTGAGCGGCTTCTGGATCTTCGCGTTAGGCATCAGGAAGGTCCAGAGCTTGAGCTCGCCGGTGTGAAACTCGGCAAGCACCGATTTGACGAAGCCGTGCGGTACCGGAATGTTGATCCCATAGGCATCCGCCTTGTCGCCGATAATCTCCAGCGGCTTGGTGAAATCGAAAAACGGACAGTTGAGAACATAGACCTCGAGGATTTCGTCGCGGTCGTTGAGCTTGCGCACTTCCTCTTCCAGCTTGCGCCAGCCCTGCCGGTTGAACGCGGGCGTTTGGGGGGACATGTTGGACAGGAGGAAGGACTCGCTGTTCTCGATGCTCCGCAGGATCGAATTGGCACTCGCCACTAGGTGCCCGCGATCATAATTGCTGCCCTTGTAGGCGGCCAGCGACGCGCGAAATCGATGCGGCAATCTGACGTCGGCACGGAAATTGTCGAGCCGCTCGGACTTCTTGAACACATCGGGCATGAATTCCTTGCCGCCCCTGCGGACGATCTCCAGCGTCCACTTGGCCTGGCGGAAGTACCAGGAATAGCCGATGGTAAAATATCGCCCGGCCAGGATCTGGTCGCAGACTGGCGCACCGTAGCGAAGCTCGCGCTGCATCTGGAAGGGGTCGTCCATTCAAGCCTCCTGTCGCTGGTACCGACCCCATACGCCTGCCTGCGGGGCTCGATATTGTAGTGAATCGCCGAAATCGCCCGATGCCGTAGCGTTATCGCCTGTTTCCTACCGCCCCCGCGCTCGATAGATCGGGTGCCATGCAGTCCTGCCCGTCTTCCCTTCAAACCAGCTGAATGCCCTTCTCGCGACCTTTCACCATTTCTTTTCCAGGACCGTGTTCCATGTGTTCCATCCCGACGGAATCGTCGCAGTTGAAACCAACATCGGTCCAACATATGAGGTCGCTCGTTAGCGGCTCCCGGTGGAGAGGCGTTCCTGCGGAGGTTAGGAACGGGCGCCCCGGCAGCTTCACCAGCCCCCGCCTTCCTGGGGGCGACGATACAGGAAGGATGCTCGCCCGATGAGCGACGCCAATTCGATCAATGGCCGCCCCTTGAAACCCAGCACGCTGATGATGGGCCTCGGCTTCGACCCCAAGCTTTCCGAAGGCAGTCTCAAGCCGCCAATCTTCCTCACCAGCACCTTCGCCTTCCCCAGTGCGGCAGACGGCAAGCGACACTTCGAAGGCATCACCGGCAAGCGCCCGGGCGGTGCCGACGGACTGGTCTATTCGCGCTTCAATGCGCCCAACCAGGAAATCCTCGAAGACCGCCTCGCCATCTGGGATGGGGCCGAAGATGCGTTGAGCTTCTCCAGCGGGATGACGGCAATCTGCGTGCTGCTGCTGACCTATGCCGCGCAGGGCGACGTGATCGTGCATTCAGGCCCGCTCTATGCCGCAACCGAAGGCTTTGTCGCCAAGTGGCTGAGCAAGTTCGGGGTGAGCTATGTCGATTTCCCCGCTGGCGCATCGCGTGAAGAGATCGACGCGGTGCTGGCCAAGGCGAAAGCCAAGGCAAGCGAACAGGGCGGCAAGGTCTGCATGATCTATCTCGAAAGTCCTGCCAATCCGACGAATGCACTGGTCGATGTCGAAGCGGTCAAGGCCGCACGCGACGCCGCGCTGGGCGCCGATTGCCCGATTGCGATCGACAACACTTTCCTCGGCCCGCTGTGGCAGCGCCCGCTCGATCAGGGTGCGGACATAGTGGCCTATTCGCTGACCAAATATGTCGGCGGCCATTCGGATCTCGTCGCGGGCAGCATCGCCGGGGCGAAGAAGTGGATGGATCCGGTCCGCATGCTGCGTAACACTATGGGCGGCATCTGCGATCCCAATACCGCGTGGATGCTGTGCCGCAGCCTCGAGACCGTGGAACTGCGGATGCAGCGCGCGGGCGAGAACGCGGCCAAGGTGTGCGACTATCTCAGCAAGCACCCCAAGGTGGCGGGCCTCGGCTATCTCGGCATGATCACAGATGCGCGGCAGCAGGACATCTACGATCGCCACTGCCTGGGCGCGGGATCGACCTTCTCGCTGCTGCTCAAGGGCGGCGAGGCGGAATGCTTCCGCTTTCTCGACAGCCTCAAGATCGCCAAGCTGGCGGTCAGCCTTGGCGGCACCGAAACGCTGGCCAGCCACCCGGCCAGCATGACGCATCTTTCGGTTCCAGACGAACGCAAGGCCGCGCTGGGCATCACCGACAATCTCGTGCGCATCAGCATCGGGATCGAGGACCCGGACGACCTGATCGCAGATTTCGAGCAGGCACTGGAGCACGTCTGAACCCATGACCCGCATCGGCTTCCTGGCCTGCGCTGACACTTTGCCCGGCGCAGGCGAACGGCGCGGCGACGCGTTCGAACACGATATCGAAGTGGCGGCGCTGCGCCCGGCCTTTGCCGAGCTTGGGCTCGATCTGATCGAAATCGACTGGCGTTCGCCGCTGGCCGATTTCGAAGGGATAGCGCTGGTGCTGCTGGGCACCGCCTGGGACTATCAGGATCACCCGGCTGAATTCCTCGCCCGGCTCGACGAGCTCGTGGCACGCGGCATCGCCGTGCATAGCCCGCCCGATGTGGTACGCTGGAATATCGACAAGCGTTATTTGCAAGACCTCGCTTCGCGTGGTGCGGTGACGGTGCCGACCCTGTGGTTCGACGATGTCGATCGTGAGGGCGTGCTTGCGGCAATGGAGCAATTCGGCACCGATCGCGTGGTGGTAAAGCGCCAGGTGGGTGCCGGGGCGCTCGGTCAGTTCAGCTTCAAGCGCGACAGCCTGCCCGATGATGGCTGGAACATGGGAAAGCCGTGCATGGTCCAGCCCTTCCTCGCCAGCGTTCCGGAGGAAGGCGAATACACGTTTGTCTTCATCGACGGCGCGTTCAGCCATGGGGTGCTCAAACGCCCTGCGGCGGGTGAATACAGGATCCAGTCCCTCTATGGGGGGAGTGAGCATGACTTCGCCCCTTCGCCCACGGACCTTGCGACGGCGCAGGCGGTCGTGGCGGCACTGCCCTTTGCAGCGCCGCTTTATTGCCGGATCGACATGGCGCGACTCCCCTCCGGCGAGCTGGCGGTCATGGAAGCAGAGATGATCGAACCCTATCTCTATCCGGAGCAAGGCCCGCATCTGGGCGAAACACTGGCGAAGGCGATCCTCGCGCGACTCTGAAAGGCAGGCGAAAATGGCGGACAAGGTTTTCCTCGTGATCGGCGCAGGCGCGGGCATCGGGGGCCATGCCGCCAAGCGCTTTGCCGCCGGTGGCTACCACGCGGTGCTGGCGCGGCGCTCCGACGAAGAAGGGCTGCAAAGGCTGGTCGATGCCATCACCGATACCGGGGGCGAAGCGAGCGGACGGCTGATCGACGCCTCGCTGCCCGACACGATCGAGGACCTGGTCGAGGACGTCGAACAGGGGATCGGCCCGATCGAGGGGGCGTTGTTCAATCTCGGCGCGCAGATCGGCAATCGCCCGCTGGCCGAAACCACGCCGCGGATGTTCGAGCTTGGCTGGCGGCTCGCGACATTCGCGCCCTATCGCTTGGCCCGCGCACTGCTGCCGCGCATGGCCGAACGCGGGCGTGGGGCTTTCCTCGTGACCTCCGCCACCGCCGCGATGCGGGGCAATGCGGGCCAGGCCAGCCATGCAGCCGCCATGGGCGGGCGACGGATGCTGTGCCAGAGCCTCAATGCGGAGTTCGCGCCGCAAGGCGTGCATGTCGCGCATGTGCTGATCGACGCTGCGGTCGACGCGCCCGATACCCTGGGCAAGATGGTCGGCGATCGCTGGGAAGCCTTCAAGGACCACATGGGCGAAGACGGTCTGGTCGATCCCGCCGCAGTGGCCGAAACCTATTGGCATATCGCCCACCAGCCGCGCAGCGCCTGGACTTTCGAGACCGATCTCCGCCCCTATCGCGATGTGCCGTGGTGGAATGACAATCCCACCACGGCCATCGAGAAGACCTGACTAGCGTCAGGCAGTTGCCAGTTCCGGGGTACGCGGCGGCGTGCCTCCACCGATGCGCATCGGCTGGCGCTGCCAGTAGGTTAGCGAGCGCCACACCCACTCGAGCGGGCCGAAACGGAACGAACGCAACCAGAGGACGGATATCGACATCTCGACCACCGCGATGGTCAGCACCACGAGGTAGAGCTGCGAGCGGCTCAGCTCGCCATAGAGGCCAAAGCCGAAGTCGTAGAACAGCATGGTGCAGATCAGCGTCTGGCCGATGTAGTTGGTCAGCGCCATTTGCCCGGCGGCGGCAAAGCCGCGCTGCAGCCAGCGCAGCCAGCCGAGCTTCACCACCAGCAGGACCAGCCCGATGTGGCCGACTACCATCGCCAGACGGCTGATCTGGTAGGTGCGATTGGCTTCCTCCGCCACCAGGGTCGAATACTGCCCGCCTTGCAGGATACCGAGTTCGTACAGGCCCAGGGCAATGCCGACCGCGTAACCCCCAACCAGCATCATGGCATAGCTTCGTGTTGGCAGGCTGGCGGACAGCACGCCCAGCTTGAGCAGGGCCATCCCAATCAGCATGAACGGCATCATGTCGAAGAACAGCCAATACGGCAGTCCGGTCCACTGGAATTCATAGCTGAAGTCGAACTGCGATCGCACCGCATTGATGTAGCTGCCCGAATGCCAGCCCTCCATCATGGCGGCGGTTTCTTCATTAGGCAGCTGGTGGGTGGCGAGTTCATCCCGATGCGCGATTGCGCCCTGCTGCTCCTCCGTCAGTTCGACCCCGGTCGCCTGAGCCGTCTCTGCCGTTGCCGCGGCGGCATAGGCCTCACGGACGTCTTCGTATTTGTTGTTGTTCATGATGCCCGCAACCAGAAGGGCGGCAATGCCGATCGCCAATTGGTAGCGGGGCACCATGTTGCGGAACGAGAACAAGGCGAAGCCGCACAGCGAATAGGCAAACAGGATCTCGCCGGTCCACAGCAGAAGCGCCCAATGGATAACACCGAACAGCATCAGCCACGACATGCGCCGCAAATGCACGTCCGCCGCACTCAACCCGCCGGCAGACTTTTCCAGCCGCCCGGCCATCAGGACAATTCCGGCACCGAAAAGCATGGAGAAAATGCCCCGCATGGTCCCTTCGAACCCGACGTTCATGATCTCGAATAGCTTGAGGTCGAGCCCGGCAGGACCACCCGCCGCATAGGGATTGCCATAGGCCTGCCATAGCAGGCCGAAGGCGGATATGTTCATCAACAGGATGCCGAAGACGGCAATCCCGCGCAGGATGTCGAGAGAGTCGATACGATCGCCCTTGGCAACGGGCGCGGCAATTTCTGGCATAGGGAGTACCCTCCCCGAGGTTGGCTCAGGCCGCGACCCTCTGCCCGCGGCTTCGCCCCCGGTTCCCCGAAGCCGCCAGCGGAAACTACGTCAAAATTTGAGCCTGGGCAATTCGCTCTTGCGGCTCAGCCCTTCCACTCGCGCCGGTCCTCCGCGGCTTTGAGCACTTCATAGGCGAGTTGCAGCTTCTGGAATTCGGTCGCCGCCTCAGCATCCCCCGGCTTCACATCCGGGTGAACGAGCTTGGCCTTTTCCCGCCAGGCCTTCTTGACCGCGGCGAAATCGGCATCGGCGTCCAGCTCAAGCACATCGAGCGCGCGCATTTCGTCCTGGCTGCGCGAACCGTCACCGCTGCCTGCCCAGCCATAGTGCTGCGCCTCGGCGTAGCCGGCGTTCTCGCTCCGCTCCGTCTTCGCGCGTTCTTCGCGTTCGGCCTTGTCGAGACCCTCGAAATAGTCCCACTTGGAATTGTATTCGGCCGCGTGCTTCTGGCAGAAATACCAGCGGTCGCGGCTGTTGGGCGCCTTGGGCGCAGGGCAATCGCCCTTTTCGTCACACCCATGCCGATCGCAGATACGGACCTGGGTCGCCTCGCGCGACGACCCATAGCCACGCCAGCGGGGAAAGCCCCAGTCCATCGAGCGGCTAGGCTTGGGCATGAATCGCCCATGTCGTTCGTCGGTCACGCATAGCGTTCAATCTAGGGATGCTGGCAATTCGCGCAAGGATCAGGAATAAGTTTCAATATGAAATGTTGCAATGCAACGAACCGTTCATATATAGGCGCTATCAAGCCCCTTTCGAGAGACTGGACATGAGCAAGCAACTGACCCTTTCCGCGACGATCTCGGTGATCGCAGCCGCGCTGTTCGCGCTGTCCGCGACGGTTGGTACCGCGCAGGCGGACGCGTCGCATGCCCTCGCCGGCAACGCACCCCTTGCCGAACTCTCCATCGGCCGCTGATCAAACCCTCCCCCGACAGCGGTCGGATGAAGGGCTCCCACGTGGCGGGAGCCCTTCTTTTTTTCGCGATCAGTTGAGCACGATGGTGGCCGCGCGGCGATTCTGTGCCCAGGCCGCTTCATTCGAACCCAGCGCCACCGGACGTTCCTTGCCGTAGCTTACGGTGCGGATACGGTTGGCCGGAATACCGATCGAAACGAGATAGTTCTTCGCCGCATTGGAACGGCGTTCGCCCAGTGCGAGGTTGTATTCGCGCGTGCCGCGTTCGTCGGCATGGCCTTCGATGGTGAAGTTGAGGTTCGGGTACTGGCTGAAATATTGCGCCTGCACCTGCAGCTTGGCCGAATCCTCGGCATCGATGTTGTAGCGGTCGGTGTCGAAATAGACGACCGTATTGGCAACGCCCACCGCGTTGACGAAATGTTGCTGTGTGCCAACCCCGGGGCCGGACGGCGGCGTCGGAGTGGGGGTCGGGGCCACCGTGTCGACCGGTGGCGGCGGCAGCACTTCCGGTGCCTTCTTCGAACATGCCGCGAGGGCGATGGTGGAAGCGAGTATTAGGCTTGTAGCAATACGGGTATTCATAGCGGCTGTCCCCTTATTCAAACAGCGTTGCGAGTTCGGTTGCCCCCGAATGCGCCCCCAATTGGTTTGTGTACTTCCACTCTAATACAATTACGGCAGGATTGGACCCCATGCCGGATCAGAAGCGTCGACCGGTGTCGGCAGACGCCGTTCATTCTCGCCGGTCAAGTCGACCTGCCACAGCGATGTTTTTCCGCTATTCCGTTCGGAGCGGAAGAACTGGATGATACGGCCATTGGGCGCCCAGGTCGGCGCCTCATCCTGCCAGCCGTTGGTCAGCGCGCGCACACCGCCACCGGATGGACTCATGACCGCAATATTGAAATCGCCGGCGATGCGCGTGAAGGCGATCTGGTCACCGCGCGGACTCCACTCCGGGGTAGCGCAGCGCCCGCCCGAAAAGCTGATGCGCCGCTGGTTCGATCCGTCGGCATTCATCACATAGCATTGCTGGCTGCCCGAGCGATCGCTTTCGAAGACGATGCGGCTGCCATCTGGCGAATAGGATCCGCCAATATCGATGCCCGGCGTGTCGGTGAGCCGGCGCGGTTCGCCTCCAGTCGAAGGAACGCGGTAGATGTCAGTGTTGCCGTTCACCGCCATCGAATAGAGAATCCAACGACCATCGGGGCTCCAGCGTGGGGCGAAGGTCGGATTGGCGCTCTGCGTCACCAGCGTCTGGCTGCCAGTACCGATATCATACACATAAATACGCGGATTGCCGTCAACATAGCTGAGGTAGGACAGCTTCTTGTAATCGGGCGAATAACGCGGGGTCAGCGCGGTCGAACGACCGGTGGTGATGAAGCGGTGGTTGGCTCCGTCACTATCCATGATCGCCAGCCGCTTGGTCCGGTTATCCTTGGGCCCGGTCTCGGCAATGTAGGCGATGCGGCTGTCGAAGAAGGGGCTCTCGCCCGAAAGGCGCGAATAGACGAGGTCGGCACATTTGTGCGCCGCACGGCGCCAGTCGGCGGGCTGGACGATCCAGCCTTCGCGGACCAGCTGGCTCTGCAGCTGCATATCATAGAGGTAGCAGCCGACTGTCAGCCTGCCGTCCGCACGCGCCCGGACATAGCCGTGGACCAGCATCTCGGCCCCGCGGTTCGTCCAGATCGCGTAGTTGGGGGCGGTAATCTCCGCAAAGCGCGGCTGCGGCAGCGCATCGGGGCCTGTCGGCTTGAACAGGCCATTGTTGCGCAGGTCGTTGTGGATCACCCGCGCGAGCTCCCTGCCCAGCGCCGCGGTGCCGTTCGAATTCGCGGGAGTGGCGACATCGGCGTCAGTGGCGAAGCTGGGAATGGCGATGCCCAAATCCTGCCACGCGGTCTCGTCCGTAACGGTGAAAGACAGGCCTTCATCGGCTTGCCCTTCCTCGATCGTCTCGACGTCGCCACCCTCTTCGACCGGCTGGCCGAGATCCTGGTTCTGCGCCGCCAGCGGCATCGCGATGACGAGGGTGAAGGCGAAGGCAAGTTTCTTCATCGTGACAAGTTCCTATCGAAACGGGCGCCCCGGATCGACCTCCAGGCATTGTAATATTCCGGCGGCAGCTTGAACGGCGCAGCCAATTGGACGGCTCGAATTGCGCGTTCTGCATGGAGCGACTGCTGCGGCCGGTTTGAGTCGGTAACCCCGCTCTGCGCACGCACACGCGGCGCCCCACGTAGGCTGCCATCCTCATTGAGATCGAAATCGAGCTCGGTCACCAGCAGCTCCGCATCTACGCCTTGGGGAGCCGACCAGTGCGGTCGGATCTGGCGAATCAACGCCTGGACCACCGATGCCTTGGCACTCGCCCCGATCTGTGAGGCGGGGATACGCGTTTCGCTGGTCGTGGAACTGCTACCCGAACCTTCAAGGAAGTTGTCGCTCAGCCGCGAGCCACCGCTCCTTTGCGAACTGCTCGGCGGTGCTTGGGTGCGCGATGGATCGGGACGGCGGCGCTCGCGGCTATCCGGCTTTGCGGTGGGCGCGGGTGCGGGCGGCCTGACCGCCGGCGTAGGCGGCTGCACTGTCCGCTGCTCCGCCTGCGGAATGGGCGGCGCCGGAACCGGTGCATCGGACAAAGTCGGCGCGGTCGCGGCACGGCTTTCAGGCACCGGATCGGGAGCGGTTGCCTCAAGCCCGACGTCTTCTGCAAGGCTCACCGTCATTCGTTGCGGTTCGGGCATCGCTTCACGTTTAGCTGGCTGCAACAACAGCACCCCCACCAACGCCACATGCAGGACCGCCGCGACGGCAAGGCCGATGCGTTCCTCTTGGCGTAGTGTCTGGGCAGCCATGGCCATCGGCTATTCCTCGCCGGATGAACTGGTGTTGACCGGCATCGGCACGGCCCCGCTGTTCGTCACCAGAGCAATCCGGTTGAGCCCGGCGCGGTTAAGTTCGCCCATGACCGCCATGACCCGGCCATAATCAAGCCCGCGATCGGCCCGCAGCGTGATGTCCGGACCGTCCCCCACGCGCGGCAGTGCGGCCAGCGCATCCGGCAAGCCGCCCACGGGTACCTGCGTATCGTCGATGTAGACAAAGCCTTCCTCGTCGATGCTGATCGTGACCTGCTGCGCATCCTGCGCCAGCGCATTGGCATTGCTGTCAGGCAGATTGATCGGCACGCCCGAAGTCAACAGCGGCGCAGTGACCATGAAGATGATCAGCAAGACCAGCATGACGTCGACCAAGGGGGTGACGTTGATATCCGACATCGGTCGTCGCCCACCGCGACGACCTCGCCGTCGTTTGCCGCCGGAGGCGAGCCCCATTGCCATTCAGCGCGCCTCCAGTTGGCGGCTGAAAGTCGCCGAAAGCTTGTCGGCAAAGCGCGTGAGGCGCGCTTCGTAGCGGTCGACCCGGTGGCTGAAGCGATTGTAGGCAATCACCGCGGGAATGGCCGCGAACAGGCCGATAGCGGTGGCAAACAGCGCCTCCGAAATACCCGGTGCGACCACCGCGAGCGAAGAGCTGCCCTGCGTACCAATCTGGAAGAAGCTGTTCATGATGCCCCACACCGTGCCGAACAGGCCGACAAAGGGCGCAACTGAGCCGACCGTGGCGAGGAAGTTGAGACGCTCGGCGATATCGTCCGCCTCCAGCGCAATCTGGCTGTCCATCGCCGTGGCAAGCCGTTGGCGCAGTGCATCGGGATCGCGCACGGCGGTCTTGGTCGACCGGCGCCATTCCTCGACAGCGGCTTGTGCCACCCGTGCGGCGGGAATGTCCTTCTTGCCGCGCTCGGACATGAAGCGGTCGAAATTCTCGGCTTGCCAGAAATCGGCTTCATACTGGATCGTCAGACTGCGCAGCTTGCCCATGCGCAGGCTGAAGCTGACGATGATCATCCACACCCACAGGCTGGCGAGAAGCAGGCCAGCCATGACCGTCTGCACCACGATATCCGCATCGAGGAACAGGCGGATGGGATCGAGCCTGGTGGGGGCAACGCTGGAGAGAAGGGTAAGTATCGTCATCAGTCCTCATGAATTCCAAAGCGCGCAAAGGCCGCACGCCATTCTTCCGGCTGACGGATCGGCCGGCCTTCGGGGGAAATAAAGCCGACGCGCAGATACGCCTCGGCCAGCAATTCGTCGCCTGCCCCACCGATCCTGAACGCTTTCTGATGCATCCGGCACGAAGCAGTCCGTAATTCAATGCAGCGCGTATCAATCAGCACGTCATCGTCGAGCTTCGCTGGGCGCAGGTATTTGAGCGACAGTTCGGACACCGCATAGGCGCCGCCACCGCTTTCAATCGCAGCTCGCTGGTCGATCCCAAGCCGCCGCAGCAAATCGCTCCGCGCGCGTTCGAACCAGCGCAGGTAATTGGCATGGTAGGTAATGCCCGAAAGATCGGTGTCCTCGTAATAGACGCGGACCGCATAGAGGTGGCGGCTTCCGTCAACGACGCCGTCGGGAGGGTGGGGTAAGGTCATGTGTGGGATCAGACTCTAGCCCAGCGCCGAGTCCCCCGGCAATGGCAAACGACGAAGCGAGCAAATCGGGCGATCAACGCCGCCAGATCATCGGGCCAAGCGGCTGCCCCCCAAAGATATGGACATGGAGGTGCGGCACTTCCTGCCCGCCGTGTGCGCCGATATTGGCCATCATGCGGTACCCGGGCTCAACCAGCCCCTTGTCACGCGCCACTTTGCCCACTGCGCGAACGAACCCGGCGATTTCCTCGGCACTTGCCCGCTCGCTGAAATCATCCCAGCTGACATAACGCGCCTTGGGAACCACCAGCGTATGGACCTGCGCCTGCGGGTTGATGTCCTCGAAGGCGTAGGCCCATTCGTCCTCGTACACCTTGGTCGAGGGAATTTCCCCACGCAGGATCTTCGCGAAGATGTTGTTGTCGTCGTAGGGAAGGGTCGGATCGATGGGCATCAGGCATTCCTCGAATTCTTCTCGTCAATGCCTGAAGTGCCTTCGCGCCGATCGAGTTCGGCCAGAACCTCGGCCAGCGATACATCTTTGGCGCCCAGCAGGACAAGCAGGTGAAACAGGACGTCTGCAGCTTCGCCCACCAGTTCGTCACGACTGCCGGCCAGCGCGGCCGTGACAGTCTCAACAGCCTCCTCGCCCAGCTTGCGCGCCATGACCTGCAGGCCGCGATGGTTGAGCTGGGCGACATAGCTGGACGCGGGGTCTGCACCCTTGCGGGCGGCGATAGTAGCCTCGAGGCGCGCGAGCGTATCCATGGGCGGGGCTATGCACGTGCCCGGTGAGGAAGGTCAATCAGTCGTGATTGCGATTGAGCAGGAAGCGCCCGACAAGAAGCCCGGCCAACGCAATGCCAATGAGGACGAAACCGCTCGGCTCGGTCAGGCGCGCAGCGATACCCGCCGGGCCACCAAGGTCGGCAAACTGCGCGGCGAGCGAAATCACCTGATTCGACATGATTTTCCGCCTGCCACAGATTTTGGCCGACTACAGGCGCGGCGCTAAGCATGTCCCGTGAAGAGACGAAGGCTAGCCCCGCGCAGGGAGGCCCGCTGCCCGCAACGCGGCGTGGGCTTCGGCGATGGTGTGCTGGCCAAAATGGAAGATCGATGCCGCCAGGACCGCACTGGCATTGCCGCGCGTCACACCCTCGACCAGATGCTGGAGCGTACCGACACCGCCGCTAGCCACGACCGGTACCGACACGGCATCGGCAATCGCCCGGGTCAGGTCGACGTCATAGCCGTCCTTGGTCCCGTCGGCGTCCATCGAGGTTACCAATAATTCACCCGCACCCAGTTCGGCCAGGCGGATGGCATGTTCCACCGCATCAATACCGGTCGCCTTGCGGCCGCCGTGCGTGAACACCTCCCAGCCGCGGATATCCCCGCTGATCGCCGCGCGTGCATCGACGCTAGCAACGACACACTGGCTACCAAACTTCTCGGCGATTTCCGAAACCAGCTCGGGTCGCGCCACCGCGGCACTGTTGACCGCGATCTTGTCGGCGCCCGCGAGCAGCAGGGCGCGCGCATCCTCGACGCTGCGCACGCCGCCGCCAACGGTCAGCGGCATGAAGCATACCTCGGCTGTGCGCCGGACGATATCGAGCAGCGTCCCACGCCCTTCGTGGCTGGCCGAGATATCGAGAAAACAGAGCTCGTCCGCACCGGCCGCGTCATAGGCCTGAGCCTGTTCGACCGGATCGCCCGCGTCCTTGAGATCGACGAAGTTCACGCCTTTGACCACGCGCCCCTCGGCAACGTCGAGGCAGGGGATGACGCGAATGCGTACGGTCATTGGGCCCGCCCCGCCATGGCCAGCGCCGCCGCGAGGTCCAGCCGACCGTCATAAAGTGCGCGCCCGGTGATGACGCCTTCGATCCCGTCCTTCGCGTGAAGTGACAGCACATGGATGTCGTCCAGACCCTTGACCCCACCGCTGGCGATCACGGGGATATCGACCTGCCTTGCAAGATCGACGGTCGCCTCGATGTTGACGCCCTTGAGCAGTCCGTCACGCCCAATGTCGGTGAATAGCAGGCTGGCAACGCCCGCATCCTCGAAGCGGCGCGCCATGTCGACCACGCCGATATCGGACACTTCGGCCCAACCCTCGGTCGCGACCATGCCGTCCTTGGCGTCGACCGCGACAACGATGCCACCTTCAAATTCGCGCGCCATGTCCTTGACGAACTCGGGATCCTTGAGCGCAGCGGAGCCGATCACGATGCGCGCCACGCCGAGATCGAACCAGCCTTCTACCGCCGCCCGGTTGCGGATGCCGCCGCCCAGCTGAACGTAGCCCGGGAATGCCTCGACGATCCGTTCGACAACCTCGCGATTGCGGCTTTCACCGGCGAAGGCTCCATCAAGATCGACAACGTGCAGGTGTTCGGCCCCAGCCTCGGCAAAGCTCAGCGCCTGCGCGACGGGATCATCACCGTAAACCGTGGCGCGATCCATATCGCCTTCGGCCAAGCGCACGACCTGGCCGCCTTTTAGGTCGATGGCGGGAAACACGATCATGGGGCCCACTCCAGAAAGCGCGACAGCAGGCCAAGCCCGTAGGCCTGGCTTTTCTCGGGATGGAACTGCACCCCAACGATATTGTCACGCCCAACCGCCGCAACCAGCCCGCCGCCGTGATCGGTCATGGCCAGCACATTGTCGTGGTGCCGCGCCTTGAAATGGAAGGAATGGAGGAAGTAGGCCTCGCCCGCGGCGATCACGTCATGATCACGCGCATGCGGAAGCGCCGCGACATCGTTCCAGCCCATATGCGGCACCTTCACCGAGGTATCGGTCGGCGTCATCAGCCGTACCGTGCCGTCGATCCAGTCGAGTCCGGGCGTTTCCCCATGTTCGAGACCGCGCGTGGCGAGCAATTGCATTCCCACGCAAATGCCGAGAAACGGCGCGCCGCCGACAAAGACCCGTTCATGCATAGCCTCGATCACACCGGTGGTTGCGCGCAACCCTTCCGCGCATGATTTGAAGCTGCCCACACCCGGAAGGACGATCCGGTCCGCCGCACGCACGACATCGGGATCGGCGGTGACCTTCACCTCGGCCCCGACTTTGCGCAGCGCGTTCTCGACCGAATGTAGATTGCCCGCGCCGTAATCGACGAGGGCCACGACCTCAGCCACCCAATTGTCCCTTCGTGCTGGGAATGGCCCCGCCCTTGCGCGGATCCACTTCCACCGCCGCGCGCATGGCGCGAGCAAAGCCCTTGTAGATCGCTTCGCAGATATGGTGGTTATTGGTGCCGTAGAGCAGTTCGACGTGCAGTGTCAGCCCGCAGGTCTGGGCAACCGAATGGAACCAGTGTTCGATCAGCTCGGTATCCCACTCACCGAGCTTTTCCTGACTGAAGCCGGCCTTCCACACCAGGTAGGGTCGCCCCGAAATGTCGAGCGCGACCCGTGCCAGGGTCTCGTCCATGGGGGAATAGGCACTGCCGTAGCGCGCGATTCCACCCTTGTCGCCAAGTGCGGCCGACAGCGCCTGGCCCAGCGCAAGTGCGCTATCCTCGGTAGTGTGATGCTGGTCGACATGCAGGTCGCCGTCGACCTTCATCGTGACGTCGATCAGCGAATGCTTGGCGAATTGTTCAACCATATGATCGAGGAAGCCGATGCCAGTGGCGACGTCATACGCGCCGGTACCGTCGAGGTTGACCTCGACAAGGATCTTCGTTTCCGCGGTATCGCGGTTGATACGGCCTGTTCGCATGTGGGTGCCTATAGGCCAAGCATGCCGGTGCGCAAGAAAATGAACCCCGTCCAAGGGTAAAGCCAGACTTAAAGCGCTTGACCCGCGCGGCGTCGGGTTTCACCTAGGCGCGCATGAGCGAAGATACGCCCGATAGCTTGATCCCCTATGACACAATCGTGCAGGAGGCACTGCGCGCGGTCGTTGGCCGGGTTCTGGGAGAGATCGAGGCTGGCGGGGGCGAGTTGCCCGGCGCGCACCATTTCTACATTACCTTCAAGACGCACGCCCCCGGGGTGACGATCCCCAAGAGTCTGCGCGAGCGGTTCCCGGATGAAATGACCATCGTGCTTCAGAACAAGTTCTGGAACCTGGCGGTGCGCGAGGACGGGTTTTCGGTGGGATTATCGTTCAACCAGGTGCCAGCCGAACTCGACATTCCCTATGCCGCGATCACCCAGTTCGTCGATCCTGCGGTTGATTTCGGGCTGCAGTTCCAGGCGACGGTGGCCGACATGGCACCAGCTTCAACCGAGCATCCCGAGAACGATGGCTCGGAACAGGGCGACGACGATGGCCCCAAGGGAGCGGACGACGGTTCGAATGTCGTAAGCATCGACTTCGGTCGAAAGAAGTAAGTAGCGGCGCACCTTCGCGCCGGGATGGGCAGCGGAACATGACAAAGCGCATCACCCGATCGACAGGCAGGATCATCGGCAGGAAGCGCCGACGCAATCCAGTACCGGTCGAAGAAAAGCGCGATCCCAGCGAAGACTCCGCCACAAGCCTGATCCTGGCCGATGCCACCATCCGAGCCGGGAGCTACATAGTACGCCGCACCGTCGAAAAGGGATTGCTACGTGGGCGTTATGGCAGCGAAGCCGCGCAACAGATGCTCGCCCACAAGACAATCGGCCAGACTGTTCTTTCCTTCACCCTCGCCAAGCTGGCAACACGTTCTCTGCCGGGTGCCCTTATCGTAGGCGGCGGCGCGATGGCGAAGACACTTTACGATCGTCGCAAAGCTAAGCGCACCAAGCAAGCGAAGGCAGTGGAAACACCTCTGCCCCCACAGCTTCCCGACGAGCAGTCTTGATTTGCGCGGGCGCCTTGCCCCAAAGGCGCACATGGCCGAATCCGAACAGACCCAAGACAAGAACCCCCGCCCCAATCTCGCGCGGCGTGGCCTGATGTTCATCCTCTCTTCGCCCAGCGGCGCGGGCAAGACCACGATCAGCCGGATGCTGCTTGAGGCGGACCCGGAGATCAAACTGTCGGTCAGTGTCACCACCCGTCCTCCACGACCGGGGGAAATCGATGGGGTGCACTACTATTTCGTCGACGATGCCGAGTTCGACCGGATGGTCGAAGAGGACGACTTCTATGAATGGGCGACTGTCTTCGGATATCGCTATGGCACGCCAAAAGGACGGATCCGCGCGGCGCTCAAAGAGGGCCAGGACTTCATGTTCGACATCGACTGGCAAGGTACGCAGCAGCTCTACCAGAAGGACCAGCAGGACGTGGTTCGCGTGTTCATCCTGCCGCCGAGCATTGCCGAGCTACGGCGCCGTTTGGAGAGCCGCGCGCAGGACAGCGACGATGTGATCGACGAGCGTATGGAGCGCGCCCGGGGCGAGATCAGCCACTGGGACGCCTATGATTACGTGGTGATCAACGAGGACGTGAACGCCTGCTTTGCCAAGGTCCGCGAAATTCTGGATGCCGAACGGATGAAGCGCCAGCGCCAGACCGGCCTGATCCCCTTCGTCCGCGAATTGATGAGCTAGGGACGACCAGCGCGGGGAACGTCTACCTCGCACGCATAAATCCGCCCCGCCTTCTGCGTGCTGGCGTGTTCACGATGCGAGCTGGGCGCAACCAGCGTGAACAGCGTGCGCCCCTCGGCCCCGCCGAGCATGCAGGCATAGCAGTTCAGCCCTTCGGTCTCGACCACCTCCAGCACTTCCCCACCCTCGGCAAATCTCACGCAGCGTGGAGCCAGCGGATCGGCGATCCAGATCGCGCCTTCCGCGTCGAGGCAAATGCCGTCGGGGATATGCGGCGCAGTTTCCGCCCAGACGCGCCGGTTGGACAATGTGCCATCCAGCGCAACGTCGAAGGCCGTGAGGCGCGCGGCGAGCGTTTCGCCAAGGATGAGTGTCTTCCCGTCCGACGTTATGACCGTGCCGTTCGGGAAGCTGAAACGCTCGGTGCCAGCCGCCGCGCGAACGGTTCCATCGGGTTCGACCAGCGCGATCGGTGTGGTCGGGTGGTCAGCTAGCACGCTCTCAGGGCCTCGTGCGGAAAGTTCCGCATCTAGATCGAAGCCGAAGTTGCCGACATAGGCGCGGCCTTGTGCGTCGACGACCATGTCGTTGCACCAGAAGGTGGCGATGTCCGACAGGTCGGCATGCCGTTCGACCCGCCCATCGGGCCCGCGTCGCCACAGCTCCTGCGCCTGCATCTTGACGAACAGCAGCGTGCCATCGGGCATCCAGCCGAGGCCGGAAGATTGCTCTTCGCCTTCGAGCTGGAGCTCGACCCGCAGACCCCCGCCCGCTTCACTCACCGAATAGATCCGATGAGCGTAGAAGTCGGAAAACCACAACCGCCCATCGTGCCAGCGCGGTCCCTCGGCAAAGTGAATGCCGTCGGCGACCAGGCGCTGGGTACGGGCCATGCGATTACTCCATCAGGGTTGGGCGAAGTGGGTCGGCAGATGCGCGTTGACGATGCCGCCGTCGACCGTAACGGTTTCGCCGATGGTATAGTCACCGGCGCGGCTGGCGAGATAGACCGCCGTACCGCCCATGTCGTACTTGTCGCCGACGCGCTTGTTGGGAATTCCTGCAGCGCTCTCCGCCTCGTGATCGCGCGCAGCACGATTCATGCTGGAGGGGAAAGCCCCCGGCGCCAGGCTGGTGACGTAGACATGGTCCTTGACCAGGCGCGCCGCCATCCGCCGCGTCAGGTGGATCAATGCCGCCTTCGAAGCCTGGTAGCTATAGGTCTCCCACGGATTGATCCGCTGGCCGTCGATCGAGGTGATGTTGATCACCTTGGCGGGCCTTTGCGGGCTCGCGGCGGCGGTCAGCAGGCCATGCAGCTTTTGCGTGAGGAAGAAGGGCGTCTTGACGTTGAGGTCCATCACCTTGTCCCAGCCCGCCTCGTTGAAATCGAGGTAGTCGAGACCCCAGGCCGCCCCGGCGTTATTGACCAGGATATCAAGCTTGCTTTCGCGCTGCGACAGTTCGGCAACCAGCGCTTCGATACCGTCGAGGGTCGAAAGGTCGCCCTGGATACCGATCACCTTGTCGCCCAGCTCGGCACAGGTTTCCTCGATTTCGTGGATCTTGCGTGCGGTGATGTACACGCGCTCGATCCCTGCCGCGAGGAAGCCCTCGACGATCATCTTGCCGATACCGCGGCTGCCGCCGGTGACCAGCGCCACGCGGCCCTTGAGGCTGAACAGGTCTTCTAGGGTCATGGGTTTTCTCCCGCTCAGTAGCCGCTCAGTTCGGCAACGCGATTGGCATGGTAGTACTGGTCGCCAAGGAACTCCTGCAACGCGCGATCGCGTTTCATGTAGAGGCCGATGTCGTATTCGTCGGTCATGCCGATGCCGCCGTGCATCTGGACACCTTCGCGGACCGCGAGACCTGCGACCTTGGCCACCTTGGCCTTGGCGACCGAAGCCATCAGATCGGCCTTCTCGCTGCCGCCATCGAGCAGTTGGGCAGCCTTGATGGTGACCGCACGAGCGATTTCGACCTCGGAATAGAGGTGCGCGGCGCGGTGCTGCAGCGCCTGGAATTCGCCGATCAGCTTACCGAACTGCTTGCGCTGCTTGATGTAATCGACGGTCATATCCATCGCGCCGCGGGCAACGCCCACGCCCTCGGCCGCCGAACCAATCCGGCCCGCCATGAGCATGGCATTGAGCACATCGCGCCCGCCATCGACTTCACCGATCACGGCGTCGCCATCGAGCTCGACGCCGTCGAAGGTGATGTGGCTGGCCATCGAACTATCGACCAGGCGCACACTGTCGTGGCTCATGCCCACCGCGTCCTGCGGCACCGCGAACAGGGTCACGCCATCGGCATCCCCATCGCTGCCCGAAGTACGTGCAGCGACAACGATCATCTCGCTGCTGGCGCCATAGACCACGAAGTCCTTCTTGCCCGTGAGGCGGAAGCCGTTGCCCGATTTCTCGGCCTTGCAGGCGATACGTTCGGGGCGATGCTTGACGCCTTCATCGATAGCGACTGCATAGACCTTTTCGCCCGAAATGAGGTCGGGCAGCCAGCGCCCACGCACATCGTTACTGCCGTGCTTGAGCGCGGTCGCGGCGAGTACGGAAGAGGACAGAAAGGGCGAAGGCGTGAGGTTGCGCCCGATTTCCTCGAGCACGATGTTGGCTTCGACCTGGCCCATGCCAAGCCCGCCGTCTTCTTCGCCCACCAGCATGCCGGTGAAACCCATTTCGGCGAACTGCTTCCACAGGCCGTGGCCGAAGCCATCCTTGCAGTTGCGGTCGCGCCAATGGCGGAGCTGGTTCTTGATCGACCCTTCTTCGCCCATGAACTGGTTGGCGGTTTCGGCCAGCATTACCTGGTCGTCGTCGTAATACAGAGGCATCGATCAGGCTCCCGGAAGGTCGAGGATACGCTTGGAAATGACGTTCAGCATGACTTCGGACGTGCCGCCCTCGATGCTATTCGCCTTGGTACGCAGCCAGTTGCGCGACGGTTTGCCGCCGCCGGTTTCCTCGCTGTCCCATTCGAGCGCGCGAGTGCCGCCGGCCGCCATCATCAGCTCATGGCGACGCTTGTTGAGCTCGGTACCTGCATATTTCATCATGTTCGGCTGCGCGGGGTGCGCCTTGCCGACCTTGATCTCGTCGAGGAACTTCTCGCCCATCGCGGCATAGGCCAGGGCGTCGACGTCGAACTGCGCCAGCTCGGCGCGCAGAACGGGGTCGAGTTCGCCCGAGAGGCGCAGCATCGCCGCACCGATTGCACTGGTGCGGTCGCCGCCATCGGCACCCGAGATCATCTCGCGCTCGTGGCCGAGCAGGTATTTGGCGACATCCCAGCCGCGATTGACCTGGCCGACATAGGCAGGAATGTCCTCGCCGTAGCTCTTGGGCACGCTGACATCGTCGAAGAAGGTCTCGCAGAAGGGCGAGCTGCCGCTGATCAGCAGAATGGGCTTCGTCGACACACCCGCGCTGGCCATGTCGTAGAGCATGAAGGTGATGCCCTGGTACTTGTTTTCCTTGTCGGTGCGGACGAGGCAGAAAATCCAGTCGGCCTTGTCGGCATAGCTGGTCCAGATCTTCTGGCCATTGACCACCCAGTGATCGCCCTTGTCTTCACCATAGGTCTGCAAGGACACCAGGTCCGAGCCCGAACCCGGCTCCGAATAACCCTGGCACCAGCGGATTTCACCGCGGGCGATCTCATTGAGGAAGCGCTGCTTCTGGCCTTCGGTGCCGAAGTGCAGCAGCGCGGGGCCAAGCATCCAGATCCCGAAACTCGACAGTGGCGGACGCGCACCGATGCGGCTCATTTCCTCGCGCAGCACCTTGGCTTCGGCGGGCGAAAGGCCGGCGCCGCCATATTCTTTGGGCCAAGCCGGTACCGTGTAGCCCTTGGCAACACAGGCTTCGAACCAGGCTTTCTGGGCGTCATTCTTGAACTTGGCGTTGCGGCCACCCCAATAGACGTCGTCCTCGTCACGCACGGGTTCGCGCATTTCGGGCGGGCAGTTGGCTTCGAGCCACGCACGCGTTTCCGCGCGGAAGGCGTCCAGGTCACTGTCGGACATGAGCCGAATCCTCTCTCTTTCTAAAACGGCGGTATGTTGACGCTTACGTTAGGGTGATTCGGCAGGGGGGTGCAAGGGTGCTTGCGATCCCTCGCAATGCCGTAGCGTCAGCCAGAATGCGTTGACGAAGCCATGCGCTCCCCTAAGCTGGCGGCAGAGAAATTCGGGGAGAGAGTAGGCATGCGATTCTCTGGGAAGACGGTCGTCATCACCGGGGCCGCGTCGGGTATCGGGGCGGCGGCGACAGCGCTTTTCGCACGCGAAGGTGCGATTGTTTTCGCCAGCGACATCGATGTTGCGGGCGGCGAAAAGCTGGCGACGGACACTGAAGGGGACGTTCGTTTCGTTGAGTGCAATGTCTGCGACACCGCTGCGATCAAGGCGTTGATGGACCGCGCGGCAAGCGAAACCGGCGGCATCGACGTGCTCTTCAACAATGCCGGCGCCGGCGGGGCCCGCGCCGATATCACCGAAATCGAACCCGACGAGTGGGATCGCACCATGGACCTGCTGCTGCGCTCGGTCGCCATGGGCATCCGCTATGCCTTCCCGCACATGAAAGGCCGCAAAGGCGCAAGCATCGTCAATGTGTCGAGCGTGGCCGCTGTAGGCCCCGGCTATTCGCCGACCGCCTATGCCGTGGCGAAAGCGGGCGTCTTGCACCTAACCAAATGCGCAGCGACCGACCTGGCCCAGCACGGTATCCGCGTGAATGCGGTCCAGCCGGGTTTCATCAACACCAACATCTTCACATCGAGCCTGGAAATTACCGGCGAGATGAAAGAGATGGCCAAGGCCGCAATCGCCCAGCTTTCGTCCAACGCCCAGCCGGTGGCTCGCGGCGGGCAACCGATCGATATCGCCAATGCCGTGGCCTTCCTCGCCAGTGAGGCGGCCAGCTTCATGACCGGTACCTCGCTGATCGTGGACGGTGGCCTGACCGTTGGCCCCCGGCACAGCTGGGATCCTGAGGCGCCGCGCATGTTCTCCGCGCTCGAGGCTATGGAAGAACAGATGAAGCAGGCCGCGCAGGCCAACTGATGGCCGACGCGGGAGCCGAAGCGACGATTGCACCGCCCCCGGCGGAGCGCCTTCCCGTGCGGCTGAAGGTCTTCCACGGCTTCGGCTCGATCGCCTACGGCATCAAGGAAAACGGCTTCGCCACATTCCTGCTGCTGTTCTACAATCAGGTAGTGGGTCTCGATGCCGGCCTCGTCGGCACTGCAATCATGTTCGCGCTGATCGCTGATGCTTTCGTCGACCCCGTAATCGGTGAACTGACCGACCGGACGCAAACGCGCTGGGGGCGCCGCTTGCCCTGGCTTTATGGCGCGCCAATCCCGCTGGCTATCGCCTGGATGATGCTGTGGAGCCCGCCCGAGGGCAGCACGGCCTTCACGATCGGCTGGCTGGTCGGCTGGGCAATCATCGTGCGCTCGCTGGTCTCGATGTGCGAGGTACCGTCGGTCGCATTGGTTCCGGAGCTTACAGGCGATTACGACGAGCGCACGATCCTGATGCGCTATCGCTTCCTGTTCGGTTGGACCGGCGGATTGCTCATCCTGATCCTCGCCTATGGCGTATTCTTCAGGGCCGCTGGCGAAACCGACCCTGACGGCTATTTCGCCTATGCCCTGTCTGGCGCAGTGCTGATGGCAGGTGCAGTCCTACTCTCCGCACTCGGGCAGCACAAACGCGTGGCCAAGCCTTCCCCGCCGCAGCCCCGCCATTCGGGCGGGCTTGGTGCAATTGCGCGCGAGATGCGGCAGACGCTGTCCAACCGCGCCTTCCTGTGGCTGGTGTTCGCAGCTCTGTTCGCATTCATGAACCAGGGGATTGCGTTCTCGCTGACCAACTATTTCCTCGGCTTCGTTTGGCACCTCTCGCAGACCGAGAAGGTCGCCTATGGCCTGCTGCTGTTCGTTACGATGATCGCCGCCTTTGTCTCCATTCCCCCGCTCGCGAAACGTCTGGGCAAACGCGAGGCTGCGATCCTTGCCGGGATCGTATCGATCACTTTCAACGGCTCACTCTACCTGAGCTATTACCTCGGCGTGATACCCGGCCTGCCTGACAGCCCATCGGTCGTGGTCATGTTCGGCATGACTTTCCTCGCGAACACCGCCGCCATCACGCTGATGGTCCTGTCGAGCTCGATGATGGCCGATGTCGTCGAAGCGTCACAGGCCGAAACGGGGCGACGTTCGGAAGGCCTGTTCTTCGCGGGCTATTTCTTCATGCAGAAATGCGCGACGGGTGCGGGCATCTTCCTGGCAGGCCAGATCCTCAGCTGGTCGTCTTTCCCGATCGGCGCCATGCCGGGTCAGGTCGATGGACAGGTCATCAGCAACCTTGCCCTGTCCTATGTGCTGGTGCTGACCATAGTCGGCCTCACCGGCCTGTTCGTATTGCGGCGCTTTCCAATCGATCGGGCCAGCCACGAACAGCGACTTGCGGTTCTGAGCGGCGCGGCGCGCATGGACCCCGATGCCGAAGGGATGCACCCTTGACACGGATCAAATGAATCTTGGCTTGGCGCGGCCAGAAGGTCGTGCCAGTTTCACCTAGCAACGGAATCGAGAGAAGAGGACGACATCATGGACTTCGAACCCACCGAACGGCAGGCCTATTGGCGCGACCGCGTAAAGAACTTCATCGACGCACATGTTCGTCCGGCAGTTCCGACCTACAAGGCACAGGATGCCGAAGGTGATCGCTGGAAGGTCATTCCCGTGGTCGAGGAACTCAAGGCCAAGGCCAAGGCCGAAGGCATCTGGAACCTGTTCATGCCGCCGCGCAATGACGGGCACCACCATGTCGACGAAACCTATGAATTCGAGGGCCCGGGGCTGACCAACCTCGAATATGCGCTCTGCGCCGAAGAAATGGGCCGCGTCGGCTTCGCCTCAGAAGTCTTCAACTGTTCCGCCCCCGATACCGGAAACATGGAAGTGTTCCACCGCTACGGTACGCGCGAACAGAAGGACAAGTGGCTGACCCCGATCATGAACGGCGAGATCCGCTCCGCCTTCCTCATGACCGAGCCCTTCACCGCTTCGTCCGATGCCACCAACATCGAGACCCGCATCGATCGCGATGGCGATGAATATGTCATCAACGGCCGCAAGTGGTGGTCGTCGGGCTTGGGCGATCCGCGCTGCAAGGTTGCGATCGTCATGGGCAAGACCGATTTTTCGGCCGGTCGCCACGCCGCACAATCGATGCTGCTGATGCCTCTGGAAAACACCCCGGGCGTCAACGTCATCCGCCACCTGCCGGTGTTCGGTTATGACGATGCTCCCCACGGCCACATGGAAGTGGAAATGAAGGACGTCCGCGTTCCCGTGACCAACATGCTGCTGGGCGAAGGCCGTGGTTTCGAGATCGCCCAGGGCCGCCTCGGCCCAGGCCGCATCCATCACTGCATGCGCACCATCGGCGTGGCCGAGGAAGCACTGGCCAAGATGTGCCGGCGCCTGCAGGAGCGCGAAGCCTTCGGCAAGCCGATCTACAAGCATTCGGTCTGG
>NZ_JAYPTL010000030.1:0-8999 GCF_038133525.1 Erythrobacter sp.
TTCGAGAAGCTCAAGGAAGCCTACGTCAAGGCGCGTTACTCGAAGCACTACCGCATCTCGAAGGAAGAGCTCGAGTGGCTAGGTGCGCAGGTCGAGGAGCTCGGCCGTGTTGTGCACGAAGTGTGTTCGGAGCGGCTCGAAAAGTTGAAAGCCGACGCTCGCGCGAGGCCTGATAAATCTTAGGGGCTTGAAGCCAGTTTTGACCGGCTGTTTAGCCCCTGGTTGAACCAAAACCTGCCTGTCGGTTTACGACCCCATTGCGGTCGTTCGCTCACATGATAGTGACCGTGGGTATGAAGCCGTATTTGATACTTGGACTAGCACCATTGATGGTCTCTTGCTCGCTAGGTGGACCACCTTCGGAGGTGGAAAGATGCGAGCAGGAAATTCTAGCCAAACTAGATAATCCTGAAAGCTACGTAAGGGGTCAGAATGACTCGCTGCCCCTCGGCGACCGATGGCAGGTTGGCATCGAGTTTAGTTATGTCGATGGCAGTGGGGAACAGGTCGATAGCGCGTGGCAGACCTGCGATTTTCCAATTGTCGATGGCAACCCTGACACATCTGAGTTTCTAAAGCTGGAAAGCTCATTGGATAGCGCGGAAAATTCTGTAAGCGATTGACCGCTTGCCACCTTCGTTCCTGACTGCTTCACCGAGGTAGCGATGTGCCAGGAGCGGACGGGCACTTAACGACGCCATAGCGGTCATTTCGTCGTTTGCACCCCAACGACCCCTTGGCGCACTTGCCCTAAGACTGCTGCCAGCTTCCGACCATCGCGTCTAAGTTCCTCAAGACGGGACACCGCATTTGTTTGTTCGATTACCACTAGCCCGGTATCCGCTTGACGCCCCCGGATCGACAAGGTGCGTAGAACCAGTAGCCAATGACCGTTTGGACAGACTGAAACCGCAAGATGTCCATGGCAGAGTTGAGTGCGGAAGGCCTCGTGCTGCTCGCGATAATGGGCGAGAGATTTGGCAGCGGACCGGCCTTTCTCTGCAAACGGCCCATTTAACCCAATTGCATCCGACAAATCCTCGAAGCGCTGGCCAATCAGATGGCGCAATCGGATGGTAACGCCGTCCGGTTTGGCTCCGTCCAAAACCAATAATGTTTCAGTGACGGCGTGCTCAACGGCGGAAAAGTGGTGCATGCACTCACCACGCCATGCGTTGACCTCTGCGTAGATTGCTTCCCAGTCAACCGGAACGGAAGCTAGCGCAGACTGATCTGGGATTGCGTTCATTGAACGAGCATAGTTTCAGACTGGTTCCTGAAAGATTGCAAGTTGGCTGAAACAGTCCAATCAGAACTGTGGGTCAGAGTGGCAGCTAACCACCCCTGTTCAGACATTCACAGCCGCCTCGACAGCCCCCTGAAACAGACGCGCACGCCGATCGCGCCCGCCCGCACCGTTCTTCGCAAATCAGCACTAGCGCCCCGAAATCCTCCTGCTCACCCAGCCGGTCGGCAATGCTCCGCACGCAGGCCAGCGGCAGGCCATTGTCATGCGCCAGCGAACGCAAATAGTCGTCACGCGTCTCCGATCCGCAAGCCCGATAAAGCAAAAGCAAGTCGGTCATATCCCTGATCCTTCCGGCTGAAAGCCGCACTGCCTGCGGCATGCGGCTCTGCCTTCCGGCGAGGATGGGAGGGGGAGGGAAAACCGCAAACCGATGCCCTGGCGCGGGCCAGCGGGCGCAGCCCGCCACACAGGGGCGTCTGTTTGCGGTTTGGGAACGAGAGGGCAAAGCCCCTGGCGTTCCCGCACAAGGATCGCAGCTGCGATCCGCTCGGAAACGGCACCCTTGCACGGCGCGACGCCGCCCGGCGGTCTGCGCGCGCGCCAGTGCGCCAGCGCCCGCCGGGCAAGGAGAGAGGCAAGAGTGCCTGCGGGTCAGCTCAAACACGCCGCGCCCCAAGGAGCGCGCAGCGCGGGACGGAGCGCGTCCTCCAGCCACTCCCGCTCATCACCCCCTGCTCCCGATCGTCACCCGAATGGGACGGGACTACAGGCCCGGTCCGCGCAGCGGACAGAGCGGGTCGCCCGCAAGGGCAGCCCGAAGCGACACCCTAAAATGCTTGCCAGTTGTCCCCGGATACTCCATTGAATGCCTGAACATATAGAGAACATATGCTTGTCAGCGGGGTCTGATTCCGACAATATGTCATAAATTGTCCCAGAGGTGATATGCTCAACGACTTTGCTACTCTTCGCGTCCGTGCCGGTCTCTCTCTGGAAGACGCAGCACAGCTAACCGGATACAGCGTTCGTCAGTTGCAGCGCTGGGAAGCAGGAGTTGGCAAGCCGAGGGAGGCGGCAGTACGGGTGCTTTGCTCGATCGCCGGAACAGAGCCTGCACCCCTCGATTCCAGGTTCAATTTCATCGATCTGTTCGCCGGGATCGGCGGAATCCGCAAAGGCTTCGATGCCATCGGCGGCCACTGCGTGTTCACATCCGAGTGGAACAAGTTTGCGCAGGAAACCTACGCTGCAAACTTCCGCGACAATCACCCGCCGCATGGCGACATCACGCAGATAGCCACAGACGAAATTCCGGATCATGATGTACTGCTGGCAGGATTTCCCTGCCAGCCCTTCTCGATCGCGGGTGTCTCGAAAAAGAACTCGCTCGGGCGCCAGCATGGATTCCTTGATGAAACGCAGGGCACGCTCTTTTTCGACGTTGCCCGGATCATCAGGGCAAAGCGTCCTGCGGCCTTCCTGCTCGAGAACGTCAAGAACCTGACCGGCCATGACAAGGGTCGCACCTTCCAGGTGATACTGAAAACGCTGACCGAAGAACTCGGCTACACGGTCTGGCACAAGGTGATCGATGCGCAGCATTTTGTGCCGCAACACCGCGAACGGATCGTGATTGTCGGTTTCCGGGAGGATGTGCCGTTCAGCTGGGACGATCTTAAGCTGCCCGAAAAGGGCAGCGTGCGGCTCGCTAGCATTCTTCATCCGGAGAATGGCTCCGAAAGGGCAGAAGCACCCTACACGCTGGGACCGGATGCGAAGGTCAACGGCAAATATACGCTGACCGACAAGCTGTGGCAGTATCTGCAGGGCTATGCCGCCAAACACAAAGCCGCCGGCAACGGCTTCGGGTTCGGGCTGGTGACGCCGGACGATGTCGCGCGGACCCTCTCGGCCAGATATTACAAGGACGGCTCGGAAATTCTTGTAAGTCAGGGGAGCCGGATAAATCCGCGCCGCCTGACTCCGCGCGAATGCGCGCGGCTGATGGGCTATGGGGATGATTTCCGGATTCCGGTGTCCGACACCCAGGCCTACAAACAGTTCGGCAACTCGGTTGCCGTGCCGGTCTTTGAGGCAGTGGCGAACATCATGCAGCCGCACATTCAGTCGCTTTTGTATCCGGCACGGCAGCAAAAAGCTGCCTGACATGTGACGGACGTTCACGACCCGGCAACGCGCAGCCGTAATATGGCGGCGGTCAGGGCGAGCAATACAAGGCCTGAACTGATCATCCGCAAGGCGCTGCACGCGGCGGGTCTGCGCTACCGGCTTAACGTCCGCACCCTGCCCGGAAAGCCGGACATCGTCCTGCCGCGTTACCGCGCGGTTGTCTTCGTGCACGGTTGTTTCTGGCACCGGCACAAATGCGATCTGTTCCGCTGGCCTGAAAGCCGGACAGAGTTCTGGCGCAATAAACTCGACAGAAATGCCGCTCGGGACCAGCTGACTGCCGAAGCTCTCGACAAGGCAGGCTGGCGGCAGGCGGTGATCTGGGAATGTGCGCTGAAGGGCAAAGGGAAGCGCGATTTTCAGGACACTATGCAGTGCCTGATCGCCTGGATAAGGTCGGCCGAGAAGACAATTACTATCAGGGGCAATTAGTTGATCGGGTCACTTGCACAGCTGCTGGATCTCATGCGGCATCACGGTGCGACCCGCATCTATGCGAAGAATCTCGCTCCCAACGACAATTCCAAAAATCAGGTCTATCTCGGGGGAGACTTCTCGGCGCTCAACATCATCCCGCACGGTGAAATCTACAGCGACGATGCAGAGATTGCAGGTGCAGTGCGTGACCGCGCCAAAGCAAAAGTGAACTTCTTCTGGGTCGACGAGGCCGGACGGCACCATGCGCCGGACGCCGGTCTGATCCTCTATCCCAAATATCCCGAAGTCAGGATGTCCGGCTTTCTCAAAGGCTGCCGTGAAGCACCGTCGCACATCATGCGGGTACGGGACGAAGGACGCTTGCTTGTTCTTGGCATCACAGCGGCAGGGGAAGTTCTCGGCTATGCCGCCGATGCGGACCATCCCGTCGCTGCTGAAGTGCGCGCGTATCAGTGGCCGATGATCGGGGTCTTCCTCGAACTGCCGCTCCATGCGGGTGAGGCAGACAGCCCAAAGGACCGCCTGCTCAACGAATTGCGCCGTATCTGGCGGCTCAACTGGATTGCCTCACAGAAGCTCGCAGCGGATGGCACGAAGCAGCCGTATTCGGCGCCCAACGGCGGTGGCTATACGCTGGAGGCCGAACTCGGCATTACCCCCAATGGCTATGCAGAGCCCGATTTCATGGGCTGGGAGGTCAAGCAATACGGCGTGCGTGACTTCGTGCGATTCGCCCCCAAATCGCCGGTCACGCTGATGACGCCCGAACCGACCGGCGGCATATACCGGGACGAAGGCGTTGCCGGGTTCATGAAACGGTTCGGCTATGCGGACCAGTCAGGAAAGGCTGACCGCATCAACTTCGGTGGCAGATACGATTGCCTGAAAAGCCTGCACCACCTTACCGGGCTGCGTATGGTGATGTCCGGTTACGACGCGCAGTCAGGCAAGATCACCGATCTCGACGGTGCGCTCAGCATCGTTGATGGCAATGAAGAGATCGCGGCCTCATGGTCCTTCAAGGGGATGATGGCGCACTGGAACCGCAAGCACGCACAGGCCGCCTATGTGCCGTCGCTGTTCCGCACGCCGCCAGCGCAATACAGTTACGGTCCGAGCGTCCTGCTGTGCGAGCAGACCGATTTCCTGCTCTTTCTGAAGGCCTTCGCAGCCGGGTCAGTCTACTATGATCCGGCGATCAAGGCAGAAAAGGCGTCTTCGGCAAAGCCGGAGATCAAAAGGCGAAGCCAGTTCCGCGTGGCTCACGCCGATCTCCCCCGGTTGTATGAGCGACACGAGGTCGTCGCGCTCTAGCGCCTGTCTTCGCAAATCCTGTTCGGACAACAGATGATCGCGTCACCGCTCGTTTGGCGTACCGGGCACGCGCCGTGGTTGGGCTTGATGCAGCCAAGTTCAGTGAAAGGACAGCGAGTTTCGGCAATGAACGGTCGAGCTTCAGGACTCAGAGGTTCAAACCCAAAAGAAGCTCAACAATCTGGAGCGCTATGCTTGTCGATTGTCCCGTCCACCATTCTATCCGCGAGTCTTTCGAATCCAGGCCGAGTACGTTGACGAAGCCCAAGCCTCAGCATGAGCTATCTCGCCGCTTCGAGATCATCCAAAGTGAGCAAGAGGAGTTCGCTTCCCCCGGACGATCCTACCCGAGCCAGCCTGTTGGCTTGCGCGGAAATCGCACGCTCAAACAGATTGCGGACCTCGCGAGCATTCGCGAAATTTTCGGCACGGTGTGTCCAAATATCGCTCACGACCTGGACCAGTGTTGCCTCAGCATCGGGCGACAGTTGATAATGCGCCTTGGCAGCCATCGTCCGGAAAATCTCGACCAGTTCATCCGCCGAGTAGTCGCGGAAAAGGAGCTGTCGTGAGAAGCGCGAGTTCAACCCTGGATTGGATCGAAGGAAGCCTCTCATCTCGTTCTCATAGCCGGCGACGATGACCACAAGATCATCGCGATTATCCTCCATAAGCTTAAGCAAGGTCTCGACCGCTTCGCTCCCGAAATCGTTCTCGCCACGACCCGAAAGAGCATAAGCCTCGTCAATGAACAGCACGCCTCCAACCGCGCTGTCGACGACGTCCCGCACCTTCGTGGCTGTCTGACCAACATAGCCCCCGACAAGACCGCTGCGGTCGACCTCGACAAGGTGACCAGACGATAGCAGGCCGAGATGTCCGTAAATCTTCGACACCAGTCTTGCGACCGTCGTTTTCCCGGTCCCGGGGTTGCCGGAAAACACGAGGTGCATGCTCATCTCGGGAACAGGGAGGCCCTGTTCCTTCCTCATCGAGAAAACCCTCGCGAGATTGGCGAGCGTTTCGACTTCCTGCTTGATGTCGTCCAGCCCTATAAGCCGATGCAGACCCGCCAGTGTCTCGTCCAAGGTCGCCACATCCTGCTCGATCTGCGACCGAGGTTGGGTCGCTGTGTGGGTATCCTGAGCAGCGGTCGCGTTTATATCCGCTTCGACTTTGACCGCCTTTTCACGAAGATAAGAAGTAACCTCGCTCAGTCGTTCTATTTCACGCTCGTCGGCATAGTCGGCAGACAGTATGGCGTCGCAAACTTTTGTGACGGCATCGACCACCCGATCATGCTCAGCACTGTAAACCTCGCCAAAGTGGATGCTGGTGAAGCGCGCGTGCATGTCGATCGTGCTCGACAAGGCATTCATCATGATCCGGATGAAATTCGGATTGTTTTTTTGGTAATTCAGGTAGAACGCGAAGTCGATTTCGCTCGGATCGAGCAGGAAAATCTCATTGAGAACGCCACCTTCCTTGGCACTCACAATGCCATCCGAGCCAGCTACATAGATCGCTACATTACGGATCCCGTCTTTGAGCGACTTTTCGTAATCAGTGTCATCGTCGAAGTGCTCGGGATAGGAATAAACGATCTCCGTGTTGCGCGCGACCAGGTCGTCGAGAGCTGCGTTCGCTTGTCCAATGATGGAATTGGGATCAACTCCGAACATCCGATTTCCCTTCGTTCACCTGTCATATCAATTCGCAATTAACGGGCTGAAATTGCGCCTTCGATTTCCTTCCGGATGGATGCAATCTGATCCCTGTCCGTAGTAGTGACGGCTGTCGCTTCGCCGCTCGAAGTCACGAGCAAAAGCGCATAGGTGTTTGTGTCCGCCCTCTTCCGGTATGACAACCAGCCAAGGAAACCGCAGATGGCAGCAAAGGCAAACATGCCGAAAGCACCGTCACCCGAAGCCAGTGCACCAAGCAGGCCAAGCGCGAACAATCCTGCGATGATCCAGAAGGCGATATAGGCGCGCGAACCCTTTTTCGTCGTCGTCCTAACTTCTACCGAATTGATCTTGTTTATTGCGTACGACTTGTCCCCAACGCGTACAAAATCCCTGTCTATCGAGAAATCCATGGTCTGCCCCCAATAATTCCGACTGTGTTTGCCACTGCGCGATTACCAAGGCAATGAGATAGACCGTTGAAAGATACTGATTCAGAACACAGTGGAGAACATCAAATGCGGGGTATCGTTGCGCTTCTTTCGACCATCTCATTGACCGCCTGTGGCGGCGGAAACTCTGCCAGCGAGGACGCAATCTTTGCAGAAGTGAGCGAGGATGGCTTTGGAGGAGGCTGCGAAAATGGCGGTATCGCCACGGGCGATATTGTTGCTGTCAGCGAAGACACCAATCTCTTGGATGCCCCGGATGGTGCGCGCATTGTTAACGAGAAGGCCACCGCCGTCTTGAAGGAGACATACTACCAGCAGGTCGATAGTACGGAGACACTACAGGAGACTTGCCGAACCGAGAGGTGGTCGAAAATCAGGGTCAAAGAACCCGCCAGCCTTGGTCACGTCGAGGGCTGGCTACCCAACTCCTCGCTCCGCTTGATCGAGTCTGATGAGACCGGCAACCGGAACTATGTAGAGGCTGATTTCTATTGGGATGACGACACGTCAGCCTACAAGCCGCAACTCGTGGCGGCGGTCAATCGCATCGTCCGCGAGAACGACAATTGCCTTAGCATTGATCCCGGAACGCTGAGTAAGAGTGGTAGCCGAGGTACAGCCTCCAAACCTGTCTATTTCATCACCTGTAACGGCCCGGAAGACCGTCCCTTTAACGTTTGGTTTGAGCGTGACGATGCCACCAGCAGCAAGAGCTTCGCGGCAATCCGGAACATTGATAGGGGTGACGCCGTGCTCGCTTGCGAACAAGCTGCTAAAACCGCAGCAATGAACCCTCAAACGGTCGATTTTTCGACCTTCATGGACGTTGCCTACCTGACATATCCGAACGGTCGAAGCCGGTTGCTGAGCAGCTTCACCGCAAAGAATGCGTTTGGGGTCGAAGGAAAATTCACCATCGGATGTCTATTCGACGGCCAGGAACTGATCGAGACAGTTGTGAATGAAGCGGTCTAGGCTCCGCAATCATGACCCGAGGCAAGTTGCTGGCGGGTCCGAAGTTGCCATGCGCTTCGCGAAGTAAATCAGACCCTGATTGTCATACAATCCTACATCGCTGTCGGCAGTACTGAGCCGATATCTTGCACCATATGTGTCGCCCTCAACGCTAAATTCTCCGTCCGCTGACTTGGCTAGTTGGCGGTCGAAGCTCGATCCGTCTCCAGCAGAGATATGAGCGATTGGGTTGGCTCCATCGACAATTTCGATAACCTGCCAGGTCCGCTCGACCGTCGACGGCTTGGCGCACCATCGCCCAAGTGAATTGGGCCTCTCAAAGCTTGCATTGGCAGTTGCTTCTCTCTCTTGCTCACCGCAACCGTTCAGCACGAGACATGCGACCAAAATACTCAACTTCCCCTTCATCAACGAGCCCCCAATACAACGCTGCGTAGATTCATTGTTAGGGTATAGCCGACGATCTCAGATACGCGAAGGATCGAGCACCTTGGAATGCTACTTGGTCCCCACCCCGGAACAAGCAAGAAGATTTCAGTCCTTCGAATGCATCTGACAGCATGAAGGGATGGGCGCTCATTTGCCGCGCATTGTTCGCTATCCACTTTGAAAACAAACCAATTCCTGGCAAATCATTTGGGCATATTTTCTCGTCACTGACGCACATTTGAGAATGGACTTGACCCAGTACACCGT
>NZ_JAYPTL010000030.1:9009-40941 GCF_038133525.1 Erythrobacter sp.
GTACACCGTATGGCATTTGCCTAGCTCCTCGCGGGATACGGATTGCAGCGATTTATCCCGCAATTCCGCAAGTTCGGAATTTGCGGGATAAAACCACAGAGCTCAGGTGGTTCACTCTGCCCAAGGCTCACGATCTTCGAACAGGGCAACCAGCGGCTGATCGATGTAGTAATTATTGCGACCTTCGCGGTGCTTGAACTGCATTCCGCTTCCGGCGAGCTCATCGAGATATTTGGTCGCTGTCGGGCGAGAGACCCCGATCTCCTTCTGCACGAATTCAATGCGCGTGTACGGGTGGCGGAAATGATTGCTGAGCAGGTTCTCCAAGTCGATTTTCGGGTGCTGCCGAACATGTAAAGATACTTCGATTTTCTTTGTGTGTCAGCATCCACGTGTAAAGCTAGGCTACATTTGCTTGCCTTATCGGCCTGGGCTTCGATCCGGTCGAAAGAAGGCCTGCCGCTGCGCCCAAACCGACCTTTCGGACCTGCATTACCCCTGAGCGGAAGCCGACGGGACAAATCCTTTCCGCCGCCATGCGCAGCCAATTCTGCGCAGCACTTCGACCCTCCCAGTAATCGCTGGCCTATTGCCGCGAACTTGCCAGTCTCATTGCAGGGGGTGCCAGCGAACACCAAGCAATGGAAACACGAACATGCCGGAACCAGACCGTATCATCCGCCTCAAGACCGTCCTCCACCGCACCGGACTTTCGCGATCGACTGTCTATCGCAAGATCGCCGAAGGGACGTTTCCGTCACAGATACCGATCAGCATTCACGGTGCAGGCTGGCGCGAATCCGCGATCAACCGCTGGATAGCTGATCCGGTTGGCTTTCGCGAAGACACGGCCAGGCAAGCCTCTTAACCGTCGGAACAAAGGAGAGGCGCGCCCGGGCGCCTACCTGACCTGATCCGGTGGCACGTCGGCCCGCAATCCGTCGAGGTAATCGCTCCACCACTGATGCATGGCGACACGTTCATCCCAGTAGCGACCGCGATTGTAGACGCCCCGAATGCTGTTTGCGTCGGCATGTGCCAGCGATCGCTCGATGGCGTCGGGTGACCATTTGCCGCTCTCGTTGAGCAAGGTTGAAGCGGTGGTGCGCAAGCCATGCGCGGTTACTTCGCCGACCGCATAGCCCATCCGGCGGAAGCATTGATTGACCGTGTTCTCGCTGAGCGGACGACGCCAGGTATGGAATGCCGGAAAGACAAAGCCATTAGGCCCGGTGAGTTCGAACAACTCGCGGAAGTATGCCACGACCTGACGGGACAGAGGCACCTCGTGCGGGCGGCGCATCTTCATGCGCTCGGCGGGGATTTTCCAGACAGCATTGTCGAGATCGATCTCGGACCACACCGCCATCCGCAACTCGCCGGGACGGGTCATGACATGCGGTGAAACCTGCATCGCAAGACGCGTGATCGTGTGTCCGCTGTAATTGTCCATGGATCGCAGCAGTTCACCAAGCTGTTTTGGATCGAGGATCGCTGCATGGTGTTTGGTCTTCGGGACCACCAGCGCACCGCGCAGGATTGCGCTGGGATCGCTCTCGCCTCGGCCGGTCGCAACCGCGTAGCGAAAGACACGACCTGCAAAGGACCGGCAGCGCCGCGCTGTTTCATATTTACCCTGAGCCTCAACGCGCTTCAGCGCAGCGAGCAGATCGACAGGCTTGATGTCCGTGACCGGAAAGGTCCAGATCGGTCTGAGCTGTTCAAGCAGCCAGTTGGCTTTTTGTGTCGTCGCCTCGGACTGCCCTTCGGCAACCCGCTTGTCGATGTACTCTCTGGCGATGTCGCCGAAGGTGTTCGCCGCGCTGAATGCAGCCACGAGCTTTTCGCGCTTACGCTCGGTCAGGGGATCGGCCCCGGCGTCCAGCTTCCTTCGCGCGTCGTCTCTTAGTTGACGGGCTTCAGCCAGCCCGACATCGGGATAGCGACCAAGGGCCAGCCTCTTCTGCTTGCCCATGTAGCGATATTTGAAGCGCCACAGTTTCGATCCGCTTGGGTGGACCTCCACATAAAGACCACGATCATCCGTGTGCTGGATCACCTTGTCCATCGGACGAAGGTTCCGGATCTGCATATCTGTGAGCGCCACGGTCGATTCTCCTCAGCTGTCCGGTTGGTGCTCGGCGAGGCGCTGCGGGACATGGGGCCATCAAATTTTTCGCGGGGCCATATCGCCCTGCTTCTGGCACTCCATGGCCCCGGATTGCCTGAAATCGGCTGACACATTCCGGGATGGGTGAGGCTTGAAAATGGCAGAATTCTGCCGTTTTGTCGACCCTGGTGGGATGTTTTGGGATTGGAAAATGGTGCCCAGAAGAGGACTCGAACCTCCACGCCCTTGCGAGCGCCGCCACCTGAAGACGGTGCGTCTACCAATTCCGCCATCTGGGCACACATGCTAGCCGCGGAGCATCTATGTCCGGGCCGGGTAGGAGCGCGCCCCTAGCGAAGCGCGGCGATTCTTGTCAACCGCAATCGGTGCGCCCGGAACGCTTGCGGGCAGCAAGCCGTTGGCGCTAGGGGCGCAGCGACGATTCCACGCGCAAGGATACAGGCGATTTCGATGGCAAAAGGCAGTGCATTGAACGGCAAGCTGGTAGTGCTGATGGGCGGCAGCGGCTTCCTTGGCCAATATGTGGCGCAGGCGCTGCTGGCACGCGGCGCGCGCCTGCGCATCGCCAGCCGCAATCCGGAGCATGCCTTCAAGCTCAAGCCGCTGGCCAACCTCGGCCAGATCCAGTTCGCGCGATGCGATGCGACCAACCGGCAAAGCGTTGAGCGCTGCCTCCAGGGCGCCGACGCGGTGGTCAACCTGATCGGCAGCTTCGCGGGCAACCTCCAGCGCCTGATGGGCGAGGCGCCCGGCTGGATGGCCGAAGCCGCCAAGGCGCAGGGCGCGCAGGCTTTCGTCCATGTCAGCGCCATCACTGGCGAAGGCGACCCGGAGAATCCGGTAGCCTATGTCGCGGCCAAGCAGGATGGCGAGCGCCGCGTGCTGGCCGGCTTCCCCCAGGCGACGATCCTTCGCCCCTCTGTGCTGTTCGGCAAGGACGACAATTTCCTCAACATGTTCGCCGGGCTGATCGCCGCCCTGCCGGTGCTACCGGTGTTCGGACCCGAAGCGCAGCTGCAGCCGGTCTATGTCGACGACGTCGCCGAAGCAGTCGCCAGCGCGCTCGAAGCCCCCGGCATCCATGGCGGCAAGACCTATGAGCTGGCCGGCCCCGAAGTGCTGACGATGATGGACATCAACCGCCGCATTGCCGCCGCACAAGGTCGCGAGCGCGCGTTCCTGGCCGTGCCCGACCAGCTTTCAGCGCTGTTCGCAGCGCTGCCGCTGACGCCGATGTCGGCAGACCAGTGGGCGCTGCTCAAGGCCGGCAATACCGCCTCGGGTAAGCTGCCCGGCCTCGACAAGCTGGGCATCACCGCCAAGCCGCTCGGCCTGTTCCTCGACAAGTGGATGGTGCGCTATCGCAAGCACGGCCGCTTCGCCGACCGGCTGAGCGCCTGACCTAATCGTCCGCGTCGCCTTCGCCCAGCAAGGCGATCGGTTCGACCAGCAGTTCGGAACCCCGACCGCCGGTGATCCGCACACGCTCGCCCGCGGCGATATCGGGCCCATGCGCGATCCATTCGCTGTCGCCGACGCGTATCCGGCCCGAACCGCCTTCGATCGCGTCAGTCACCACCGCCGTTTCGCCAACCAGGCGACCCATCCGGTTGTTGAGCAACGGGTCGGCCGAGACGATCGGACGCTCGCCCAGCCAGCGCTTCGCCGAGAAGGCGAAGATCAGCGCGAGCGAGACGAAGGCGATCACCTGCATCGCCAACGCCGGTCCGGAAACGAAAGCGAGCAATGCCACCACGATGGCGGCCAGCGCCAGCCAGATCAGATAGACCCCCGGAACCAGCATCTCGAGACCGGCCAGAACCAGCCCGACCGCGAGCCAGATCCAATAGGCTTCCACGCCTTCCATGGCTTACCGCCCCGTATCGCCCGTGCGCGGCACGGTGGGGCGGCGAACGGCGACCTGTTCGCGCGGCTGCTGGATCGGGGTTCCGGTATCGACCGTGCCCTTGGCATCGGAGAAAGTATCGCGCACCAGTTCGCCGATCCCGCCGAGCGAACCGATTAGCTGGGTCGTTTCGACCGGGAACAGGATGGTCTTGGCATTGGGGCTTTCGGCAAAGCGGGCGACCGCCTTGGTGTATTCCTGCGCAACGAAATAGTTGATCGCCTGGCTTCCCGAAGAGGCGATGGCGTTGGAGACGAGTTCGGTCGCCTTGGCCTCCGCCTCGGCCGCACGCTCACGCGCCTCGGCATCGCGGAAGGCGGCTTCGCGCTTGCCTTCTGCCTTGAGGATGGCGGATTGCTTGTCGCCTTCGGCGCGCAGGATATTCGAAGCACGATCACCCTCAGCCTCGAGGATCTCGGCGCGCTTGAGGCGTTCGGCCTTCATCTGCCGTGCCATGGCTTCAGAAATATCGTGCGGCGGGCGGATGTCCTTGATCTCGACGCGGGTAATCTTGACCCCCCAGGGCGAGGTCGCATGGTCGACCACGCTGAGCAGACGGGCATTGATCTCGTCACGCTTGGACAGCGTCTCGTCCAAATCCATCGAGCCCATCACGGTGCGCAGATTGGTGGTCGTGAGCGCCATGATCGCCTGGTAGAGGTTGGATACCTCATAGGCGGCCTTGCCCGCATCGAGCACCTGGAAGAAAACCACCGCATCGACGCCGACCATGGCGTTGTCCGCCGTAATGATTTCCTGGCCCGGGATATCGAGCACCTGTTCCATCATGTTGATCTTGCGCCCGACGCGATCCATGAACGGAATGATCAGGTGCAGGCCCGGGTCGGCAGAAACGGTGAACTTGCCGAAGCGTTCGATCGTGTAGACGTAACCCTGCTTCACCACCCGCACGCCCATCATCAGGAAGATGAGCGTGAGCAGCACCAGCAAGCCAAGCAGAACTTCAACCATTACGAACGGGCCTCCTCTATCGCTGCCATGGTAACGCGACAGAGGCGGCCCGCAAGCTAAACCGCTGTTGTCAAAGCGCCGCCTTGTAAAGCTCGAGCAGTCGCGACCAGGCGCGCTCGGCCTGAATCTCGTCATAGCTCGGACTGTCGAGCACGCACCAACCGTGGTCGGCAGGATAGACCTCTATCTCCGCCGTGGTACCCGCGGCATTGGCCGCCTCGCGCAGCGCGTCCTTGTCGCTCGGGGCCCGGGCATCGTCATTCTGGCCGATCGCGATCAGGTAATGCGCATCGGCACGCAGGACCTTGTGCGGGCTGGGCCCTTCGGCACGAACGAGCCCCCCTCCATGGAAGCTTCCACCCGCGCGGATCGCATCATACGCCGATGGTCCGACCACCGCGAAGGACCCGGTCATACAGTATCCCTGCGTGCCGATTCCGCGCGCGGCATCGACCGCGTCCTTCCCTTGGAGCCATTCGGCGCAGGCGCGCGCATCGGTTTGCAGAGTTTCGAGAGTGAACTTCGTGCGCCATGGGGTGACCTTGGCGAAACCGTCATTGCCAGCCAAATCGGCAAAGTCCTCGAACTGCTGTCCGGCCACATCGCGGTAATAGGGATTGGCGAGCAGCACGGCATAGCCAGCTTCCGCCAGCCGCCTGGCCATGGCCCGCTTGGCGGGGCGGATACCGCCGATATCGGGCCAGAAAATCACGCCGGGATGTTTGCCCGTGGCCGGATGATAGAACTCGCCATCCATGGTCCCATCGGGCGTGGCGAAGGTCACCTCGCGTTCGGTAATCGGGCCATCGTTCGATTCGCCGGCAGTGCTTTCCGAGGGTGCACAAGCCACGGCGACGCCCGCCAGCGCGCCGACCCCGAAATGCCGCCGGGAAATTCCGTCTTTCGCCCAGCGCGCAAGCTGTTGTTCGTCACACATAATATCATTCTCCTGCCACCCCTCGCGCGGACATCCTATCCGTCAATGCGAGATGGACAAGCTTTCGTCCGCACGGCAGGATAGGTTGCATAGGAGCGACGGAAATTGGTCGCCGGGGAGAGAGGGACAATGCGGGGAATTGGATTTACGGTGCTTGCCGCCTTGGCACTGGCCGGTTGCAACATGGGCCCCAAGGAGCCTGAGCTGGCAACCGAAGGCGTGACCGACGCCATGCTGGCCGCCGGGAACGGCGAAGAGTGGCTGACCTATGGCGGCGACTATGACGAGCAGCGCTTCTCCCCGCTGAACCAGATTACCGACGCCAACGTCGGGGAACTGGGGCTCGCCTGGTCGGCCGACCTCGATACCGCGCGCGGGCAGGAAGCGACCCCGCTGATGCACGATGGCACGCTCTACATCTCCACCGCATGGAGCATGGTGAAGGCCTATGACGCCAGGACTGGCGCGCTCAAATGGGCCTATGACCCCGAGGTGCCGCGGTCCAAGCTGGTCGAGGTCTGTTGCGACGCGGTCAACCGCGGTGTCGCGCTCTATGGCGACAAGGTTTACGTCGCAACGCTCGACGGGCGACTGGTCGCGCTCGACCAGAAGACCGGCAAGGTCGCCTGGTCCAAGCTGACCATTCCCGAAGGATCGCATATGGCGATCACCGGGGCGCCGCGTATCGTCAAGGGTCGCGTGCTGATCGGCTCGGCTGGCTCCGAATATTTCACCCGCGGCTACCTGGCTGCCTTCGACGCGCAGACCGGCGAGGAGTTGTGGCGCTTCTACACCGTGCCCGGCGACCCCTCGAAGCCGCAGGAAGGAAAGCACCTGGAAGCTGCGGCCAAGACCTGGAGCGGTGATTTCTGGAAGCTCGGCGGTGGCGGTACGGTGTGGGATTCGATCACCTACGATCCCAAGACCGACCTCGTCTATTTCGGCACAGCCAACGCCGAGCCGTGGAACCCGGCCTATCGCAACACCGATGGTGCGGGCGACAGCCTCTACACCGCGTCGATCGTGGCGGTTAAACCCGACACCGGCGAATATGCCTGGCACTTTCAGGAAACGCCCGAAGACCGCTGGGATTTCGATTCCAACCAGCAGATCACCGTCACCGACCTCAACATCGGCGGCCAGTCGCGCCGCGTGGTGATGCACGCGCCGAAGAACGGGTTTTTCTATGTGCTCGACGCCGCAACCGGCAAGTTCATCTCGGGCAAGCCCTTCGTCGATGGGATCAACTGGGCCAGCGGCCTCGACCCGGTGACGGGCAAGCCCGATGTCAATCCGGAAGCCAAGTATGAATTGACCGGCAAGCCCTTCGTCAGCGTGCCAGGAGCGGTCGGCGCGCACAGTTGGACGCCGATGAGTTTCAGCGCGACGACCGGGCTGGTCTACATCCCGACCAACAACACGCCGCAATATTACGCACACGACCCCGATTGGGAGCCAGGCACGACCGGTTTCCAGCTCGGCGTGGACTTTACCGGCGGCAATATCCCCGCCGACAAGGGCGTACGCGATGCAACCAAGGCAGTGCTCAACGGCGCCCTGGTCGCGTTCGATCCGGTGGCAGGCGAAGTGCGCTGGAAGGTCCCGCAGTCGAGCCCGACCAATGGTGGCACGCTGGCGACCGCGGGGAACCTGGTGTTCCAGGGTACGTCCACCGGCGAATTTCGCGCCTATGCCGCCGATACCGGCAAGCAGCTATGGTCCTTCGCGACCCAGACCGGCGTGCTCGCCGCACCGATGACCTATGCAATCGACGGCGAACAATATGTCGCCGTGGTGGTCGGCTGGGGCGGCGTGTGGGACGTATCCGCCGGCAAGCTCGGCGGCGGGATCACCCCCAACATCAGCCGCCTGCTGGTATTCAAGCTGGGGGCGACAGGTTCGTTGCCGCCGGTCAAACCGACCCCTGCCCTCGTCCTCGACCCGCCGGCGCCTGCTGGCACGCCCGAACAGATCGCGCTGGGTGAGAAGCTCTACAGCAACAGCTGCAGCGTCTGCCACGGCATCTCCGCAGTCGCGGGCAGCCTCAACCCTGACCTGCGCCATTCGGCCACGCTGGGGCAGAAGGACCTGTGGCAGAAGGTCGTCCACGACGGCCTGCTGGCGGAGAACGGCATGGTCGCATGGAAAGGCCAGTTCAGCCGCGAGCAGATCGAAGCGATCCGGACCTACGTGCTCAAACGCGCCAATGAGGACAAGGCGCTGGAGGGCAAGTGACCGCCGCTGCGGATGATCCGGCGGACATCCGCAACTGGCGACGGCGGGCCGACGGGATCACCACTTCAGGACGACTGGAGCCCGGTGATCCCGCGCGGCTGGCGGCGATCGGCGTGCGCCACGTCGTCAACCTTGCGCTCGACAGCCACCCAGAGGCCCTGCCCGACGAAGGCGCCGCGCTGGCCGCGCAAGGCGTCGGCTATACGCATATACCAGTGCCATTCGACGCCCCGACCCAGGAACATGTCGCGAAACTGCGCCAGACCCTCGAAAGCGTCGAAGGCCCGGTGCACGTCCATTGCATCATGAATTACCGGGTGACGGCCTTCCTCTACCTGCTCGACCGCCAGGCGGGCGTACCCGAAGCCGAAGCAAGGGCGCGGATGGCCGAAGTGTGGGATCCGCTGTCCAGCGACGATCCGGGCGCGGCACCGTGGAAAGCCCTGCTGGGCTCTATTAGCTAGGCAGCGAAGAAGTTGAGTTCGAGCAGGACGTTGTTCGGGTCTGCGGTGAAGATCTGGCGTAGCCCGATCGCCGAAAGATCGTTGACCGCATAGTCAGCATCACGCGCATCGAGCCGCGCCTTGACCTCGTCGAAATCGCCGCAGCGCAGCGCAACATGGTGGATCGCCCCGGTCTCCGCACCCGGCGCGACTGCGCGATCAAAGGCACGTGGGCAATCGACCGAATTGAGATGCAGGATTGCCTGGCCGGACTGGTCGTACATCCAGCGAACCTGGTCAGGCCTGAGCGGCGGCGGCGCGTCGCGCTCCTCTAGATCGAGCAGCTCGGCATAGAAGTGCGCTGTCTCGGCCAGCCGATCGGTGATGATATTCACATGGTCCAGCCGCTCGACGATCATTGCCATCCTCCGCCCGCTATCGGTTAGCTGCGGAATACCACGGTCCGCTTGCCGTTCAAAAGGACGCGTTCCTCGAGATGCAGGCGCACCGCTTCGGCCAAGACCCGGTTCTCGATCTCGCGCCCCTTGCGGACCAGCTCGTCAGGCGTGTCGGCATGGCTGATTGGTTCGGCGGCCTGGTGGATGATCGGCCCTTCGTCGAGGTCGGCAGTGACGTAGTGCGCGGTCGCGCCGATCATCTTGACCCCGCGCTCATGCGCCTGATGATAGGGCTTGGCCCCTTTGAAGCCCGGCAGGAAGCTGTGATGGATATTGATGCAGCGACCGGAAAAATGCGCTGCCTGCTCGTCCGAGAGGATCTGCATATAGCGGGCGAGGACCACCAGCTCGGCGTCGGCCTGTTCTGCGACGGCGCGGATCTGCGCTTCCTGATCGGCCTTGGTTTCGCGCGTAATCGGTAGGTGATGGAAGGGGATATCGCCCAGATGGGTGTGTTCGATGGCTTCGCGCGGGTGATTGGACACGATCGCCACCGGGTCCATCGGCAGCTCACCGATGCGCCAACGATAGAGCAGGTCGGCAAGGCAGTGGTCGAACTTGCTGACCATAATCAGAACACGACGTGGGCGGTCGCGTAGCGCCAGTTTCCATTCCATGCCGAGCTCGCCCGCGAGCGACGCGAACTCGCTGCGGGTCTGTTCGCGCGACATGGCACCCGGGTCGAATTCCACGCGCATGAAAAAAGCATCCGACGTGCGATCGTTGAACTGCTGCGCTTCGAGAATGTTGCCGCCTCGCTCGAACAGGAACGAGCTCACGCGCGCGGTGATCCCGGGACGATCGGCGCAGGAGAGGGTCAGGACGAGGGCTTCGGACATGGCCAGCGCTGTGCCGCGCGATCAGGCCAAGGGCAACCGCATTCGCCCTAGTACCGTGCCAATGCGCACTTACAGCGCGAAGGTAACGTCGCTGATGCCCGCTTCGCGCAATGCCGTTTCGACAATCGTCTTCTGACTGGGCGAAAGCGGCAGCTCGCTGGCAATCACCCTCGCACTTGGCTTGCTGAGCATGAAGCCGCCAGAAAGCAGCTGGCGGATCGCACGGACCAGCGTGTCCTCAAGGTTGCGCGGATTGGCAACCAATGAGTGGTTGGAAGAGAAAGGGTATTCGGCGCGCTGGTCGACGAAGGAACTCGTCGATCGGTCGGTGACCTGCACCCGATCGCGATAGATCGCGATATCGAGATCGAGCCGCCGGATGTCCATCTCAGCGTCGCGCGAGCGCCTCCTCGCTTTGCGCCATCAGCTTGGCGATGATGGCGGCGACCGGCTCTTCTTCCTTGAGCATGCCGACCGACTGGCCAGCCATCAGGCTGCCGTTCTCGACATCGCCATCGATCACCGCGCGGCGCAGCGCACCAGCCCAGTAGTGTTCGATCTGTAGCTGCGCCTCTTCCATCCCGATCTCCTCACGATCGAGAACGCCCGCGATCTCGATCTGTTTCCGGGTGAATTCTTCGGTGCCCTTGTTCTTGAGCGCGCGCACCGGGATCACCGGCAGGCGCGGGTCGACCTGGACGCTCGCCACCGCATCGCGGGCCGAGGCGCGGAAGAAGGCCTTCTTGAAATCGGGATGCGCGATGCTTTCACTCGCACAAGCGAAGCGCGTACCCAACTGGACGCCTGCCGCCCCCATTTCGAGATAGCCGGCGATCGCCTGGCCACGGCCGATACCGCCGGCGACGAAGATCAGGTGATCCTCAGCCAGTTCGGGCAGCATTTCCTGCGCTAGCACGCTGGTCGAAACCGGGCCGATATGGCCGCCGGCTTCCATGCCCTCGATCACGAGCGCGTCCGCGCCCGAGCGCAACAGCTTCTTCGCCAGCGCCAGCGTGGGCGCAAAGCAGATCACCTTGGCACCATGCGCCTTGATCGCTTCGACGCTGCCCTTTGGCGGAATCCCGCCCGCCAGCACGACATGGCCGACCCCATGCTTGCCGCAAACCTCGATGAGATCGAACAGCTGCGGGTGCATGGTGATCAGGTTCGCGCCGAAAGGCTTGTCGGTCAGCGCCCTGGTCGCGGCGATCTCGGTATCGAGGAGTTCGGGCGTCATCGCGCCGCAGGCGATCACTCCGAAGCCACCGGCATTGGAGATGGCCGAAACGAGGTTCCGTTCGGACACCCAGCTCATCGCCCCACACAGGATTGCGGTTTCGCTGCCGAGGAAGGCGGCGCCGCGCGCCATCAGCCGTTCAGTCTTGGGATAGGTGGTCATTCGCTGGCGCTTACGATCAGCGAGACGCCGCGGCAAGCATCAGCTGTGATAGACGACGTGCACCTTGTGCGCCGCCTCGCGGGCCTTGCGCCGCGCCTCGTCGGTGTCCCCGGCCGTCGCCAGAGCCACGCCCATGCGGCGATAGGGGCGACTGGTGGGCTTGGCGAAGATGCGGATGTCCGCCCCATCGGCCATGGCTTCGGCCAACCCCTCATAGGCCAGGCTGTCGCTGTCGCGATCGGCCAGGATCACCGCGCTCGCCGCTGGTCGCGCGCGTAGCTCGGCTGGCACCGGCAAGCCCATGACCGCACGGGCGTGCAGGTCGAATTCGGTGAGGTTCTGGCTGACCAGCGTGACCATGCCGGTATCGTGCGGGCGCGGCGACAGTTCGGAGAAGATCACCTCTTCGCCCTTCACGAAGAATTCGACCCCGAACAGGCCGAAGCCGCCAAGATCGTCGACCACCTTGCGCGCCATGTCCTGCGCCTTGGCGATCGCCGCCTCGGACATCGGCGTAGGTTGCCAGCTTTCCTGGTAGTCGCCGCGTTCCTGGCGGTGCCCGATCGGCGGGCAGAAGGTGATCCCGCCCTTGTGGCGCACCGTCAGCAGGGTGATCTCGTAATCGAAATCGATGAACTGCTCGACGATCACCCGCTGGCGGTCGCCGCGCATATTGGCGCAGGCATAATCCCACGCGCCTTCTAGCTGCGCTTCCTCGCGCACGGTCGACTGGCCCTTGCCCGACGAGGACATGACCGGCTTGATAACGCAGGGGAAGCCGGTGTGCTGCGCGGCCGCACGTACTTCCTCGAGGTTCTTGGCGTAGCGATAACGCGAAGTGACCAGCCCCAGCTCATTGGCGGCCAGATCGCGAATCGCGTCGCGGTTCATGGTCATCTGCGTCGCCCGGGCGGAGGGTACGACGTGGAAGCCCTCAGCCTCGAGCTCGGCCAATACCTCGGTGCGGATCGCCTCGATCTCGGGCACGATATAGTCGGGCCGATGCTTCTCGGCGACCACCCGCAAGGCCTCGCCATCGAGCATCGAGAAGACCTCGCGCGCATCGGCCAGTTGCATCGCCGGGGCATCGTCATAGGCGTCGCAGGCGATGACGAAGGCACCGAGGCGCTTGGCCGAAATGACGAATTCGCGCCCCAGCTCGCCCGAGCCCAGCAGCAGGATCTTCGCGGTGTGGCTCATCGCCGACTCCTATGCCGCTTCTTCCTTGGCATCCAACCCATAGGCGGTGTGCAGCACGCGCACCGCGAGTTCGGTCTCATCCTCGTCGATCAGCACGCTGACCTTGATTTCGGAGGTGGTGATCGCCTGGATATTGATCCCGCGGTCGGCCAGCGCCTGGAACATCGTACTGGCGACGCCCGCGTGGCTCTTCATGCCCACGCCGACGACGCTGATCTTGGCAATCTTGCTGTCGGTGATCAGGCGATTGTATCCGATCTCGTCGCGCTTGTCCTCGAGCAACGCCTGCGCGCGCGCCAGGTCGGCCATCGGCACGGTGAAGGTCACGTCGGTCTCGCCCTTGTCGCGTCCGACGTTCTGGATGATCATATCGACATTGATCGCGGCCTTGGCCAGCGGATCGAAGATATGCGCCACCGCGCCCGGCTTGTCGGGCACGCGGGTGAGGATCACCTTCGCCTCGTTCTTGTCATGCGCGATGCCGGTCACGTGCTGGCGTTCCATGTCGCCCTTCTCCACCAGTTCGTTCATTTCGTCTTCCGAGACGATCATCGTTCCCGGAAGCTCGTCGGCAGGGATAGCATCCTCGCCGACGAAGCTGGAGAGGACCTGCACCCGCACGCCCTCTTTCATGGCAAGCCCGACCGAGCGTGTCTGGAGCACCTTGGCCCCGACGCTCGCGAGCTCGAGCATTTCCTCGTAGGTTACCGCCTTCTGCTTCTTCGCCTTGGCGACGATGCGCGGGTCGGTGGTGTAGACGCCGTCGACATCGGTATAGATGTCGCAGCGGTCGGCCTTGATCGCCGCCGCCACCGCCACTGCGGAAGTGTCCGAGCCGCCGCGGCCCAGCGTGGTCACGCGGTGATCGGCGGAAAGGCCCTGGAAGCCCGGGATCACCGCAATCTCGCCGCGTTGCATCGAGGCGACCAGCGCATCGGCATCGATCGATTCGATGCGCGCCTTCGCATGCGCCTCGATCGTGTGGATCGGCAGCTGCCAGCCGAGCCAGCTGCGCGCCTTGCAGCCGAGCGACTGGAGTGTCAGCGCAAGCAGGCCCGAAGTGACCTGTTCGCCACTGGCGACGACCACGTCATATTCCGCCGGATCGTAGAGCGCATTGGCTTCGCGGCAGAAATTGACGAGCCGGTCGGTCTCGCCCGCCATGGCGGAAACCACCACCGCGACCTCGTGCCCGCGCGCCTGCTGCTTGCGCACGATATTGGCCACGCGGCGGATGCGCTCGGACCCGGCCATCGATGTGCCGCCGAATTTCATCACGATGCGGGCCAAGGTCAGCGTCTCCGTGCTGGAATGGTCGAGTGGTGGCTGCTAGCCAGAGCGCATGGGCGATGCAACAACCGACACACGTAGCAAAACTTCACGCACCGAAACGAGCGGGCAAACGATCCGGCCCGAAGAGGCTGCGCATTTCGGCCAGCTGGCGCGCGATTGGTGGGATCCCAAGGGTTCCTCCGCCATGCTCCACAAGCTCAATCCGGTGCGGCTGGGCTTCCTGCGCAAGGCGATCGACCGGCATTGGGGCGGCGACGCCGCATCGCGCAAACCGCTTGCAGGAAAGAGCGCGCTCGACGTCGGTTGCGGTGCCGGGCTGCTGTGCGAACCGCTGGCGCGACTGGGCGCAGAGGTGACCGGGGTCGATGCCGCTCCCGAAAACATCGCCGCAGCCGCTACCCATGCCGAAGGGAGCCATCTCGATATCCGCTACATGGCGGGAGAAATCGGCACGCTCGATATCGGCCAGTTCGACCTCGTCACCGCAATGGAAGTGATTGAGCATGTCGCCGACAAACGCGCTTTCCTCGAAGCGCTCGCCGCACGGCTTGCCCCGGGAGGACTGATGATCCTCTCGACCCCCAATCGCACCCCGGCATCGCGCCTGCTGATGATCGGCGCGGCAGAAGGCTTCGGCCTGATCCCCAAGGGAACCCACCACTGGAACGATTTCATCACCCCCGAAGAGCTGGGCGAACTGCTGGCCGAGGCCGGCCTGGAAATGGGCGAGCCGACCGGCATCGCCTTCTCGCCGAGCAAGGGTCTCCACCTGTCGAGCGACCTGTCGCTGAACTATCTTGTCACCGCGCGCCGGAACTGAGTGCGCAAGGGGCAGCGTGGAACACCGACCGGGGGGTTCTGAAAAATAGTGGATTCGAATTTTCCGTTTTAACTTCAACGTATTGTAACGAATTTTCAACCTCAGCCTGTCTCCTTTTGCTGCTTGCGGAAAGCTGGGAGCTCGCACCCCAGCAAGGATGGGAAAGTAGATCATGGGACGACCATGACCACTCCTGGAGCAAGTAGGAAAGGCAGGTCATTCGAAGAGGTTCATAGCTGACACATTGACGCAATGATCTTAGTTTTATTGTTATTTTGAATATTTATTCGATCGATTTTTCTTAATTCATCAATAACATATAAAATAATTGGTTTAAAAATGCTTATATTCATGACCGCATCTATATGTGCATTATTCCTATTTTGCTTTATATTCTATGATCGACTTTCATTTTTGGAAGGAACGATCAATAGAATCCACCTCTTTTTCTTGTTTTGGGGCTTCTTGGGTCTACTCGAAATGGCTTGGAGCCGTTGACCATTGCCAGCGTATATCGGTGGTAGGTTTCTGAGGCAGCCGCCACCTTCGCTCAATTACCTCATAGCTCGAGTGAGCGCGCTGACCACGCGCCCCGGGTCGTCGGTGAAAACGCCATCGAGTCCCTGTGCAGCGAGCAGGGCGACCATCCCCAGCACATCGCCGACGCCGTTTTCCGCTGGACCCCGGCGCAGCACGGGTGGGAGGAAGGCGTTTTCCTTGCGCAGCGTCCAGCCATGCACTTTGAGACCCGCGGCGTGGGCTTCTTCGACCAGTCCCGATGGCACGCCTTCGGGCCCGAACAGCAGGCGCATATCCGCGCCGATGGCATCGGCGTAGGTCGCAATCTCGGGCAGACCTGACGGGGTCAGCATGTCTTCGTAAAGCAAGCCCGGCTCGTCCGCAGGGCCCTCGCCCTGCGCGACCAGCAGTACCAGTGGCACGTCGACCATGGCATTGAGCCGTTTGAGCGGTCCGACCTCGAAGCACTGGATGAACACCGGATCGTCGGCATCGTCGAGATCGGCCTGACGCAGCGCGGTTACCAGCAGGTCGATACTGTCGATACCCGCCTCCTGCAGCAGGAAGGTCGGGTGCTTGAGCTCGGGATAGATGCCGATGCGCCGACCGCTCTCGGCTTCCTTGGCGCGGACCAGCTGGAGGATCTCGGCAAAGGTCGGCACGGTGTAGAGCCCGTCGAAACGGGCGTTGGCGGGGCGAATGCCCGGAATGCGCTCTTTGGCGCGGAGTGTGCGCAGTTCGGCCAAGGTGAAATCCTCGGCGAACCAGCCGTTGGTCAATTGCCCGTCTATAGTCTTGCTGCGTCTGCGGTCGGAAAATTCCTCGCGGGAGGCCACATCGGTCGTGCCGGACAGCTCGTTCTCGTGGCGTGCGACCAGCACCAGGTCCCTGGTCACCACCAGATCGGGCTCGATATAGTCGGCACCCTGGTCGATCGCGCGTTCATAGGCCGCCAGCGTGTGCTCGGGCCGTTCGCCGCTGGCGCCGCGATGCGCAATCACCAGCATCTCTTCCGCGGCGAGCGGATCGACCGCAACGAGCAGGCCGAACAGCCCCGTTAGGGCCATTTTAACCAGTTTGGGCGCATTACTTGCAGCCATGTTTAAGAAGCTCCTCCTTGCTGGGCTGATCGTGTTGGGCCTCGTATATGGCGCTGGCTACGATTTTGCGTCGCTCAAACGGACGATCACAAGCGCTTCGAACGACAACGCCCGTGCCGTGATGAGCACTTCGGACGACGACGATTGGGGCCCTGACAGCGGCTACTGACACGACAGGCCGTCGATAGCCGCCCGCGCGGCCGCCAGGCGTTCGCCGCCCTTCCCGCCGATCCGCTCGAAGCGAACACCGGCGTCCAGCAAGACTCCCTCGACCAACTTGGCGAAGCGCACACGATCCGCCGGATCGGCGAAGAAGCGCGTGCCGTCGTCCACCCAGGGCAGGTCTGGTTCGAGCAGCAGGTAAAGATCGGCCTTGTCCATTTCCATGAGCTCGGCCGGGCGCTCACCCAGCAGCATCTCGCACCAGGCGGCGGTCATCAGCGCATCGGTATCGAGCAGCAGCAGCGGTCCGGCCCAGCGGCCGGCCGCCTGCGCCATCGCCTGTTGCGCCCGGCCGATGAGCAGCAGGTCCGCGCGCGAAAGCGGGCCACGGTGCGCCTCGCAATGACTGCGCCCATATTCGGGGACCCAGTGAGTGCCCAGATCGCCCGCCAATTGCGCGGCCAGCGTCGACTTGCCGGTGCTTTCCGCCCCGTGAAGGCAGACCGTGCGGCGAAAATGCGCGCGCACCGGTTCGGGCAGCAGCGGCCAATGCGCGGCGGGATCGGCACGCACCGCACTGCCCGATAGCGAAGCAAGTTCATCGTCGGCATTCAGTACGCGCCCACCGAGCGGGACGAAGAAGCCGCCGATATGCGCGGCAAGATCGAGGCCATAGTCCTCGCCGGCAAAGACGTAGTCGATCGGCTCGGGATGCGCCCGCGCGACGATCTGCTGCCAGATCGGCCAGAAATCCGGACTGTCGGCGGGTTCCTGCGGGACGACGTCGCCATGCCCCACCACGCGGCATGCGGGAAACAGGCGCTGCATCCATTCGAGCCGCAGCAACCCGGGGATCGGATCGTCGGGCAGCCAGCAGACCAACACCGTGAGCTGGTCAACCAGCTTTGCTGCAGCTTCGACCAGCGCGGCATGGCCGGCATGGGGCGGCATGAATTTGCCCAGAAGGAAACCGCGTGTGGTCACGCGGGCGCCTCGCCCCGGCGCGACGCGCGGATCCATTCGAAGAGGCCCAGCGTGGCAAGCACCAGGAAGGCGCAATAGAGCCCGGCGGTCAACTGGAGATCGCGCTGGATATAGAGCGCGATCGACCCGATATCGATGGCGATCCACAGGATCCAGTTCTCGATCCGCCGCACCGACAGCAGCACCTGCGCCACCACGCTGGCCCCGGTGATCGCAGCATCGGCAAAGGGCATGGCGGCATCGGTCAGCCGGTGCATCAGCGTGCCCAGCCCGATGGTGACCAGGCCCACCAGCACCAGCGAGGCGATCCGCGCGGGCCAGCCCATCCAGCGCACCGCGACCGCGTGTTCCAGCCCCCCGGCGCGCGCCCACAGGTACCAGCCCCAACCCTGCACCACGAAGAAGAAGCCCTGCAAACCCGCTTCACCGTAGAGCTTCGCCTCAAAGAAGATCAGCGCGTAGAGCGTGACCATCGCCATGCCGAAGGGGTAGTTCCACATGCTGCGGCGCACGAGCAGGCCGACATTGGCCAGCCCCAGCGCCACCGCGATCAGTTCGAGCGTGTTCACCGCCGCGCCTTAGCCCAGCGCGACAACCCAGGCGGCAGCATCGAAGCCGACCAGCAGACCACCGGGATATTCGACCACCGGGCGCTTGATCATACCCGGCTGCTCGACCATCAGCGCCACCGCCTTGGCCACATCGATATCGGCCTTCTGCTCGTCGGTGAGCTTGCGAAACGTGGTGCCTCGCCGGTTGAGCACGATATCGATGCCCATCTCCCCGATCCACACCGCCAGCTTCGCCGGATCGGCGCCCTCCTTCTTGTAGTCGTGGAAGGTGTAATCGAGGCCCTGCCCCTCCAGCCAGTTGCGGGCCTTCTTGACCGTGTCGCAGTTGGGAATGCCGTAGAAGTCGATCGTCACAGGAAGTCTCCGTCAGAATTTCTCGGCGAGATGCGCATCGGCGATCGCCACCGCGAGCGCATCGGCGGCATCCGCGCCAGCCACCTTAACCCCCGGCAGCAGCACCTTGAGCATCGCCTGGACCTGTGCCTTCTCGGCCCCGCCGGTCCCGACCACCGCCTTTTTCACCAGTCGCGCGGCATGTTCGTTGACCGCCAGCCCCGCCGCACCGCAGGCCGCGAGCACGGCACCGCGCGCCTGCGCCAGTTTGAGCGTCGATTGCGGGTTCTTGTTGAGGAAGACCTCTTCCACCGCTGCACGATTGGGGCGGTGCGCCGCGATGACTTCGGCCAGTGCCGCCTGCAAGGCGGCCAGCCGTTCGGGCATCGGCGCCTTGGCGTCGGTCGGCACCTGGCCATTGGCCACATGCACGATGCGCGAACCTTCGGATCGGATCACGCCCCAGCCGGTGCAGCTGAGCGAGGGATCGAGGCCAAGGATAATCACGGTCGGTCGGTCACAGGCGCAGCCCGAGCCGCGGACCGACCTGCATCATGCCGAGATAGAGTGCCACGGTCAGCGCGCAGCCAAGCATCAGCGCCAGCCAGAAATTCATCCCCTGCCGCAGTAGAACCGGGATCAGCAGGAACATCGGCAGGCTGGGTAGCACGTACCAGAAGGTTGCCTCCGCATGGCGTGCCATGTTTTCGGCATCGGGCCGCGCCATCCACAGGAAGATCATGCCGAGGATCGAAACCAGCGGCAGGCTGGCAATAAGCGCGCCCATCGTCGGCAACCGCCGCCCGACCTCGGCAATCGCCGCGATCATGGCGCCGGCGAGCAGCGCCTTGGCGACGAGGCTCCAGCTCAGCCCAGCTTCTCCATGATCTCGTCGGCGATCTCGTAATTGCCCCACACGGTCTGGACGTCGTCGTCATCGTCGAGCGTGTCGACCAGTTTCAGCAGGGTAGCGGCGCCGCCTTCATCCATCGCAACGGTGATGGTGGGCTTCCACGCCAGCTTGACAGTCTCCGCTTCACCCAGAGCCTTCTCAAGATTGCCGGCGACCTCATGTAGCGCGTCAGGGGCGGTCCAGATCGAGTGGCCGCCATCTTCGCCCATGTCGCTCTCGACGTCGTCGGCACCGGCCTCGATCGCAGCTTCGAGGACCTTGTCCTCGTCACCCACGCTCGCCGGATATTCGATCAGGCCGAGTCGTTCGAAACCATGGCTCACCGAGCCTTCCGAACCGAGGTTGCCGCCGTTCTTGGAGAAGGCGGTGCGCACATTGGTGGCGGTGCGATTGCGATTGTCAGTCAGCGCTTCGACGATCAGCGCGACGCCGCCCGGGCCGTAACCTTCGTAGCGGACTTCTTCGTAGTCCTCGCCGCCGGCCATGCTGGCCTTGTCGATCGCGCGCTGGATATTGTCCTTGGGCATCGACTGCGCCTTGGCCGCGTTGACCGCCAGGCGCAGGCGCGGGTTCATGTCCGGATCGGGCATGCCCATTTTCGCCGCGACGGTGATTTCGCGGGATAGCTTGGAGAACATCGCCGAGCGCTTCTTGTCCTGCGCGCCCTTGCGATGCATGATGTTCTTGAATTTGGAATGGCCGGCCATGGTTTCGCTTTTGCGTAGCTGTGATGGATGGATGGTTCAGAGAATCTGGGGGTCGCCTTAGCCGCATGGATGCAATCACGACAAGTGGCTCGACGGAAGTCGTGCACGCAACCACCCTGCGCGGCGAATGGGCGCGCTTCGGATCCTTCCTCAGGCGCCCGGTACTGCCCGAGCGCGCTCCGCTGCCGAGCCTGAGCAACCTGGCCGCAACGGGGCGGCTCCTGGTACTCGACCTGATCATCATGCTGATCCTGCTGGCAATCGGATCTTTAGCCAGCGCCAGCGGCATCGAATTGCCCGAGACCGCACTGGCGGGCATGGAATTGGGCCCCGGGCTCATCCTGGCCGCAGTGATCGTCGCACCGCTGGGTGAGGAGATCGCCTTCCGCAGCTGGCTTTCGGGTCGCCCCGGGCACTTGCTGGCGCTGATTCTGGTGCTTGGCGGGGGAGCATCAGCCGCGCTTGCAGTCGCCGGACGCGAGCAGGCCTATTATCTGGCAGCCACCGGCGTCACGCTGCTGCTCGCCGCACTGGCCATCTTCGCACTGCGCCGCCGCGGCGCAATGGGCTGGTTCACGCGGATTTTCCCTGTTGTCTTCTGGATCAGCGCATTGCTGTTCGCCAGCGCACACCTGTTCAACTTCGCCGAAGGGAACCTGCTTGCGCTGGCTCCACTGGTGCTGCCGCAATTCGCCACCGGGCTGGTGCTGGGCTATGCCCGTGTCAATTACGGCCTGTGGTCGAGCATGCTGATCCACGTACTCCACAACAGCGCATTCATCGGCTTGGTGCTGCTGGCGAACGGCGCCGGGTGAAACCGGACGGGCTCCAATCGCCCTCGAAGTCAAAATTTCACTCGGACCGGGCAAGTAATCGCAACCCGAAGATTGCGGTTGAGATCGCATTAACCAGTCGCTTCGATTTTTCTTAAATATATCAAGCGATAAATCGCCCCGAAATAGCGGGGGCGCCTGGTGAAGTACAATCTATTTCATAGACTGGCGCGCGATACGCGCGGCAACGTTTTGCCGATGTTTGCGGCTGGCATCCTTCCGCTCATCGCACTGGTCGGCGGGGCCATGGACATCAGCGTCGCCTACATGGCCCGTTCCAAGCTGCAGCAGTCCTGCGATGCCGGAGTCCTGGCGGGTCGCCAGATCATGGAAGGCACCATGTTCAAGCAGCCTCACCGAAACGAAGCGAAGCGCTTTTTCGATTTCAATTTCCCCAATGGCACCTATTCCGCGCGCAACCTGGCCTTCAACATCGAGCAGAACCCGGCGAAGAACACCGAGCTTCTCGGCAGTGCCAGCGCCGACATACCAACCGGGCTGATGCGCGTGTTCGGCTTTGACACCATCCCGATTGCCGTGACCTGCAATGCGCAGAAGGACGTGGGCGATAACGACATCATGCTGGTGCTCGATGTGACCGGCTCCATGGCCTTTTCGCCATCCACGGGTGGACCAGCAAAGATCAGCGCCCTGCGAACCGGGGCACTGGGGCTCTATCGCGCCCTGGAAGATGCCGACGGGTCCACCACGCGTTTCGGGATCATGCCTTATTCGCACACCGTCAACGTCGGGCGCTCGCTGCGTAATCGCGATATCGTGACCGTGCAGGACTATGTCGACGGTTATACCACCCGCATGGGACCTACGTTCGTCTTCACTCACACAGGTACCAAGTCGGTCCACATCAACGCATCGACCTGGGGCACCAACGGCAACAACAACAATGCCAATACCCAGGGCTTCCGCACCAGCGGCGATGGTTGCATCGAAGAACGTGCTTCGATCGGCAGCAATACCAACCCGATACGCATCTCGAACTCGATCACTCTCGACGATGTCGACCTGCTCCCCGCCAACGCCAATGACTCGGCGCACCAGTTCGGTCGATACGACCCGGGTGTGCAGATGGGCATGTCACAGGTCGGCTGCCCGGCAGAGGCGACGAGGCTGCAAACCTATGCCAGCGAAAACGCCTTTGCCGCAGCAATCAACGCGGCAACCGCCCGGGTCACAGGCGGTACCTACCACGACATCGGCATGCTCTGGGGACTGCGGTTTATCTCGCGCAACGGCTATTTCGTGGCCGACAACCCCGAAATGCGCGGGTCCGTACCGGTCAATCAGCACATCGTCTTCATGACCGACGGCAAGCTCGAAACCGGTGCAAGGCTCTATTCGGCCTATGGGGTCGAAGAATACCAGCAACGAATGGAGGGGTTCGGTTCGCAGAACTCGAAGCACATCGATCGCTTCAAAGATGCCTGTCGCCTGGCCAAGTCGATGAAGATTACGGTCTGGGTCATTGCACTCGACGTAACCAATACCTCCGATATCGAAAGCTGCGCGACGAGCGAGGCAAACTTCTTTGTCAGCGACGGCACCGACCTGGAACAGGTATTCGCCGAGATCGGCCGGGGCATCGGCAATCTGAGGTTGACGCAATGAGCCACAGAATCATCAATCTTCTGGCCGATCAGCGCGGTGTATCGGCCGTAGAGTTCGGTTTGCTGCTGACGCCGTTCCTCATGCTCCTGATGGGCGGAATGGACCTCGGTCACCAGTATTACATCAGGGCCGTCACCCAAGGTGCACTCTCAGATGTGAGCCGACGCGCGTCAGTGGAAGATCCGACTTTTCTCGCCGCTGGGGCAACCACCGAAGAGCGCGTTGAAGCCACGCTCAAGCAACAGATCGACGCAGTCGCGCCCGACGCCGAATATACGATCAGTCAGAGAAACTACTTTGATTTCAATGGTATCGGTAATCCAGAACGACTGATCACCGACGTCAACGGCAATGGCCAGTTCGACGAGTCCGACGGCGATTGCTGGGAAGACCTGGACGAAGATGGCGAATATGATCTCGACTCCGGTCGGGTCGGAATCGGCGGTGCCAACGATGTCAGTTTCTATTCGGTCAATGTCCGCATGGAGCGCCTCTTCCCCACCGCATCGCTGCTCGGGATTTCGCCCTATATCGATTTCACTGTCGAAACCGCAGTGCGAAACCAACCCTATGGCAACCAACCAACGCCGCCAGTGATTTGCGGGGTAACGCCATGAACCGGTCTGCACCATGGCTGCATCGCCTGCGTCGCGATGAAGCCGGCGTGGCGATGGTAGAATTCGCCTTCGTCGCGCCGCTCATGGCCTTGATGATCGTCGGCGGGATCGAGCTCGCCAACTTCGCACTGACCCACATGCGGGTCAGCGAGATTGCCAATACCGTATCGGACAATGCTGGTCGTGTTGCCACCGGTATGGACGAAGCCAATGTCTACGAGATTTTCGCCGGTGCCGGTGTCATCGGCAACTCAATCGATTTCCAGGAGCGCGGCAGGGTCGTCCTCTCTTCGCTCCAGGAAAACGGCAACAACGGCAATGCCAGGGGTCAGAAGATTGAATGGCAACGTTGCTGGGGCGAACTGGAAGTCGAACCCTCCTATGGCCGCGAAGGCAAGGGCAAGAACGACGGCAGCTTACCCAACGGCCTTGGCAAGCCCGGCCACCGGATCAGTTCGCTGGGCGGGACCGCGGTAATGTTCGCGGAAGTATCATACCAGTACGAGCCGATCTTCTTCAGCAGCATGTTCGATGCGGAGGTCATCCGCTACGAAGCAGCACTGAACGTCCGCGATCGCAACAACCGGAAGATCTCGAACGCGCAGGACCTCGCCACCATGTCCTGCTGATTTGCAATCAGATCCGCACAGCCGTGCCGCTGACACTGACCATCAGCATCGAGCCCTTGCTGCCGATTACCTCATAGTCCAGATCGACGCCGACAACGGCATTGCCGCCGCGGCGATCGCATTCGGCCTGCATTTCCTGCATCGCGCGCTGCCGCGCATCCTGCAGCACGCGTTCGTAGCTGCCCGCGCGCCCGCCGAAGAAATCGCGCAGGCCGGCAAACATATCGCGGAACACATTGGCCCCCAGAATCACCTCGCCCGATACCAGCCCCAGATAGGACTGGATCGGATGCCCCTCGATCGTGGGGGTGGTGGTGACCAGGATCACGCGGCGTTCGGGCAGTTGGGCCATGGTTCAATTACCCCCAGTTGAAATGTGTTCAGGCGAGGCCGAGCGCGGCCTTGTAGGTGTCGAGAATGGTTTCCATCTCGCGCCGGTCGTCGGGCTTCATCTTCCGCAGGCGGACGATCTGGCGCATGATCTTGGTGTCGTAACCGACCGCCTTGGCCTCGGCGTAGACGTCGCGGATATCGTCGGCGATGCCCTTCTTCTCTTCCTCGAGGCGTTCGATACGCTCGATCAGCAAGCGCAGGCGGTCGTCGGTGGCTTCGGCCATGTGAGATAAGCTCCGGTAGTGTGAGAATCGCCGCGAGGGCGAAAGCGGCTGCGATAGCCAGCAGGTCGCCTTGGGTGAAGGGTGCGAATCCCGATTCTTGTGCGTTAGTCCTTGGCGTTCAGGGCCAGGCTCGCCTCCATCCGCGCCAGCTGCTCGGGCGTTGCGGGGGTCTGGCGCGTGGCCTTCCACTCATCCTGTGGCATGCCGTGGATCACTTCGCGCGCCGTCGCCTTGTCACCTTCGAAGCCACCGTCGACGATCCAGTCGGCCAGACAGTTTCGGCAGAAGCCTGTAAGCCCCATCAGGTCGATGTTCTGTGCGTCGTGGCGGTGGCGCAGGTGCCGCACCAGTCGGCGAAATGCGCTTGCCGCTACGGCATCGGGGAGCTGGTCGAGGGCGTCTGTATTCGTATCCATGAAACTGTTGTCCTTGAGTTGCAGCACGCCTGTGCCATAGGCGTCTGCCATGCAAAAGCTCGATCCCAAGCGTGTCGATCCCCGGGGGCGCAAGGTCAAGATCCTCGCCACCGTCGGCCCCGCCAGCCGTTCGCCCGAAATGCTCGCCCGCCTGTTCAAGGCCGGGGTCGACGCCTTCCGGGTCAATATGAGCCACGGTGAGCACGCCGATCACGAGAAGACGATCAAGGCGATCCGCGCGATGGAAAAGGATTTCCACCGCCCAATCGCGATCCTCGCCGACCTGCAGGGCCCCAAGCTGCGCGTGGGCAAGTTCAAGGACGGGCAGGCGGTGATCCGCCACTCGGGCCATTTCACGCTCGATCGCGATCCCACCCCGGGTGACGAGACGCGCGTCGAGCTGCCGCATCCCGAACTGTTCGGCCTGCTGAGCAAGGGGCAGCGCCTGCTGATCAACGACGGCAAGATCCGCCTGAAGGTGATCAGCGCCGACGATGACAAGATCCTTTGTTCGGCCGAAGTCGGCGGGGTCATTTCGGACCGCAAGGGCGTGAACGTGCCCGATGCCGAAGTGCCGATCCCGGCGCTGACCGACAAGGATCGCAAGGACCTCGCCTTTGCCATGCAGCAGGGGGTCGACTGGATCGGGCTGAGCTTCGTGCAGCGCCCCGAAGACCTTGCCGAAGCGCGCAAGCTGATGGGCGGGCAAGGCGCGCTCTGCGCCAAGATCGAAAAGCCGATGGCGGTACGCCGGCTGGACGAGATCATCGAACTGTCCGACGGCATCATGGTCGCGCGCGGCGATCTGGGAGTCGAACTCGAACCGCAGGAAGTGCCGCCTCTGCAGAAGCGGATCGTCAACAAGGCGCGCACCGCGGGCAAGCCGGTGATCGTGGCAACGCAGATGCTCGAAAGCATGATCGAAAGCCCTGCCCCGACCCGCGCCGAAGTCTCCGACGTGGCCAATGCGGTCTATGACGGCGCGGACGCGGTAATGCTGAGTGCCGAAACCGCGGCCGGCGAATGGCCCGAAGAAGCGGTCACGATCATGCACAAGATCGCCCGCCAGGTCGAACGTGATGAGGCCTATCTGGCCCGCGTGCGATTTCTCGAAACAATGCCGGACGCCACCACCGCCGACGCGCTGGCGCATGCCTGCATGACCGTGGCCGATACGGTCGCGATCAGTGCGATCACCGTGTTCACCGGTTCGGGTTCGACCGCCCGCCGCGTCGCGCGTGAACGCCCATCCGTTCCCATGCTTGTGCTGACCCCAAGCATGAAGACCGCCCGCCGGCTGGGCCTGCTATGGGGCGCGCATGCGGTGGCGACCAAGGATATCGGCAGTTTCGAAGAGATGATCGCCAAGGGCAAGCGCATGGCGCTACGCCATGGCTTCGGCCAAGCGGGCAGCAAGCTGATCGCCCTAGTGGGTGTGCCCTTCGGCACCCCCGGCTCGACCAATCTGATGCATGTCGTCACCATTTCGGGCGACGAGCTGGACAAGCACGACAGTTAGAGCGCGCGGCGTTCCTTCATGATGCGTCGGTTGCGCGCATCAACGATACGGAACGCCGTGAAGACCGACAGGTCGCGATCGACCCGGCCTTCATGGCCGAGCAGCCAGATCTGTTCGTAAAACCAGTAGATGCCCGCAAAGCCATTGATCGCCTTCATCATTTGCAGGCGCTTGAGGAAGCCCAGCCATTGCGGCAGCAGGTCGAGGTTGTCTTCGTAGCGGGCAAGCCGCTCGGCACCCGCTAGCAGTTGGGCCGGGGCATCGGTATCGACGCACATCGGGCGACCAATGCCGATCACGTCAGCCGCGCCGCTCGCCAGCGCCTCTTCCATCGCCGCGCGGGTGCGGAAGCCCCCGGTTACCATCAGCGGGACCGATACTTCGGCCTGCATCGCCTTGGCAAAGTCGACGAAATAGGCTTCGCGCGCGGCGGTCGATGGCGCGACATTCTGTGCCTCGACCGCTTCCTGCCCCTCAATACCCAGCAGCCGGGGCTGTTCGTAAGTCCCGCCGGAAATCTCGATCAGGTCGACCGATGCCGCTTCCAGCCATTGCACGACCTTAAGGCTGTCACCGAAGTCGAAGCCGCCCTTCTGGAAGTCGGCGCTATTGAGCTTGACCGATATAGGGAAGGTGGGGCCAACCGCATCGCGCACCGCACGCACAATCTCCAGCAGGAAGCGCGCGCGATTCTCCAGGCCGCCGCCATATTCGTCCGACCGCAGGTTCACCCGCGGCGAGAGGAATTGCGAAATCAGGTAGCCATGCGCGCCATGGACCTGAACCCCGGTGAAGCCCGCTTCCTTGCAGGCGCGTGCCGCCACCGCCCAACGGTTGACGAGATCGGCGATCTCCTCACGCGTCAACGGTGTGGGCTTGGCAAACTGCCCGCCGGGCAAGGCGAGTTGGACATCGGAAGATGACTTTGGGTGCGGGTTGACCAGTTTCTGCGTCTGGCGCCCGCCATGGCTGATCTGCGCCCAGAAGTGATTGCCGCATCGAGTCGCTGCGCGGGCCCAACTGGCCAGCCGCGCCTTCATGTCGGCATCGGGCTCCCGCTCGATCACGACATTGCCGGGGCGCTCGAGATGGTCCTTGTCGACAATGATATTGCCCGACAACAGTATGCCGGCACCGCCATCGGACCAAATGCCGTAAAGTCGTTCGAGCTCGGGGGTTGGGCGTCCGTCAGGCGTGGCCAGCCCTTCGGTCATCGCGGCTTTGGCAATACGATTGGGAAGCACGGCGCCGCACGGCAACTCGAGACTCGATCCCAATGTTACCCCCATCGTATTCCTCCCCCTATTCGGCAGTCGCCTCCGCAAGACGTGCCCGCGCACGTTCCTCGCCGATCAACAGCAGCAATTCGCCCATGTCGGGCCCGTGGTCCATCCCCGTCAAGGCCTGGCGCAGAGGGAGGAACAACTGCTTGCCCTTCCGCCCCGTCGCATCCTTGAGCGCCGCGGTGAGCGTGTGCCAAGGATCATCGCCCCACACGAGGGTTCGGGCAGCCTCGCGCAGATAGGCGCGATCTTCGTCCGAAAATTCCGGTTGGTCGATCGGGCCGGTCACCAGACGCCACCATTCGCCGGCTTCGGCGATATGGCTCAGGTTCGGGCGGATCGCATGCCAGCCGGCTTCATCCATGCCGTCAGGTAGGCGATGGGAAACCTCAGCGAATTCCATCTGGTGAACCAGCGCAGTATTGATCCGCGCCAGCTCAGCGTCATCGAACTTGGCCGGCGCGCGCCCAAAGGTGCCCAGATCGAAACCGTCGATCAGCACTGCGCGATCGGCGATCGGTTCGACCGGTTGCGAAGTACCCAACCGGGCCAGCAGGGCAACCAGTGCTTCGGGCTCGATGCCCTGTTCGCGAAAGGCGTCGCAGCCGAGCGCTCCAAGCCGTTTCGAGAGCTTGCCTTCGCGCCCGACCAGCAGCGCCTCATGCGCGAAACGCGGGATTTGCTGCGCAGCAAACTGTGCAGCAATCAGCGCGGTAAACATCTGTATTTGAACGGCCGTGTTGCTGACGTGATCCTCGCCGCGCAACACGTCAGTCACACCCATGTCCAGATCATCGATCGCACTGGGCAGCATGTAGAGCCAGCTGCCATCGGCCCGTCGGATTACCGGGTCAGAAAGCTGCGCGGGATCGAATTTCTGCGCGCCTCGGATACCGTCATCCCAAACGATCGGTTCGCCGTGATCGAGCTTGAAACGCCAATGCGGGGCGATCCCTTCGGCTTCCTTGGCAGTGCGTTCGGCATCGCTCAGTTCCAGTGCAGCGCGATCATAGATTGGCGGCACGCCGCGGCCGAGCTGTATCTTGCGCTTGAGCTCCAGCTCCTGCTGCGTCTCGTAACAGGGGTAAACCCGCCCTGCCTCACGCAGTGCTGCAAAGGCACGCTCGTAGGTTTCGAGCCGGAGCGACTGGCGCTCTTCGCCATCGGGTTCAAGGCCGAGCCAGGCAAGATCCTCCCTTATCGCGTCGACATATTCCTCACGGCTTCGTTCGGCATCGGTGTCGTCGATCCGCAACAGGAAACGCCCACCCGCCTCCTTCGCGAGCATCCAATTGTGCAACGCAGTGCGGATATTGCCGACATGGAGCCGGCCGGTGGGGGAAGGTGCGAAACGAGTTGTTACAGGCATGGAGGCGCCGATAGCCGAGCGCAGCGGCGTTGGCGAGACGTCAGGCGCTTCCGCTTCCGCGCCGCTTCATCGCCGCTTCGCGCGCCTTGCGATAATCGAGCACGTCGGACCCCTTGCCGTTCATCGAGGCCTCGACCGCTTCCGGTGTAGCGAAGGCATCGCCCGGCGCAGGCTCGCAGATCAGGAAGCCCTGCGCCTCCTGGCACCCCAGCTTGCGCAACAGGTCCAGCTGACTGCGGCTCTCGATCCCCTCGGCGGTGGTCTGCATGCCCATCGCTTCGGCCAGCCGGGTAATGCTGGAAATGATTGCCTGCGCGTTGATGTCGTCCTCAATCCCGACCACGAATTTACGGTCGATCTTGATGCGATCGAACAGTGCCTGCCGCAAATAACCCAGCGACGAATAGCCAGTGCCGAAATCGTCGAGCGCGATGCGCGTTCCCAATTCACGCAACCGCGCCAGCGTATCGTTCCCGGTTTCGCTTTCGAGCATCAACACATGTTCGGTGATCTCGAACTCGACCCGTTCGGGGGCAATGCCGTTATTGTGCAGGGCCTGCGCCACCAGTGCCACCAGATGAGGGCTGCGTACCTGGGTGGGCGATAGGTTGATAGCGATGCGGAAATCGCCCTTCCAGCGCGAGATTTCTGCAAGGGCCTGGCGGATCACCCAACCGCCGATCGGCAGGATCAGGCCGGTCTCCTCTGCGATCGGCAGGAATTCCGTCGGGCCGATCAGGCCGCGCCGCGGGTGATGCCAGCGCAGCAGTGCCTCATAGCCGGTGATGTCGCCGCTATCGAGGTCGATGACCGGCTGGTAGTGCAGCCGCAGTTGGCCGCGCGTAATCGCTTCACGCAGATCGTTTTCGAGTTCACGACGCTCGCGCGCCTCGCGATCGAGGCTCTGTTCGAACATGGCCAGCGTATCGCGTCCCTTGCGCTTAGCCGCGAACAGCGCGAGGTCGGCCCGGCGCATCAGTTCCTCGGCATCGCAATCACCATTGCTGCAACGCGCCACGCCAATGCTGGTGGAAACGCGATAGAGCTGGCCTTCGATCTCATAGGGTTCACGCACAACCGAAAGGAAACGATGTGCACGTTCGATCAGCATGCCCATGCCTGCGCGTGTCTCAATCAGGACGGCAAATTCATCGCCGCCCAAACGGGCAACCAGGTCTTCGTCACGTACCTCCTGCTCCAGCCTGCTGCCGACTTCGCGTAGCAGCCGATCGCCTACCAGATGCCCGCGCGTATCGTTGACCGACTTGAAGTCATCGAGATCGAGATAGAACAATGCGACGTCGCTGGCGCAATCGCCGTCCTCGCTCAGCAAATCGCGCAGACGTTCGTTGAACAGATAGCGGTTCGCAAGGCCGGTGAGGCTGTCATAGTGCGCCATGAAGGCGACGCGTTCCTCGATCAGCCGATCATGCGTCACGTCGCGTGCAACGCCCCGCATCCAGCCGCCTTCGCGCGGCCGGGCGGATAGACGCCAATAGCGCATCTCGCCATCGACCCGCAGTTTGACCAGCAGATCGCGGAACGGGCTGTTTTCGACCAGATGCCGGGCCGGGCGATCGCGCTCTTCCCCCGGCTGGAACAGGTTGATCAACGGCGTATCCTGAAGGGTATCGACATCGCTGCCAGCGGCGGCGGCAAAACGCGGAGCCACGCTTCGCAGCAACCCGCCGGGGCCGACCGTCCAAAGCCAGTCACTGGACTGTTCTTCAAAATCGTGCAGCAGCATGGCCACCGTATCTGCCGCCTCGACGCTGCCGATCTCGTTGACGATACCGTCGACGAATTGTCGATCGAGCCGCCCGACAGCGATCCACAAGGTGATCGAATAGACCCCCAGGAGCAGGAGCAGTGGCCAGGAGTGACTGCCATAGGTGGCGATCGAGGCGGTCGCCATGCCGCTGCCGAGCAGTATGATGTGGGCATAGCCCGCCCGCGGAACGCAGCGATGCAACAAGAGCACGCCGACAAACATCGCGGCCGCGATCCCAGCAAGGGCCGGCAGGGCGCTAGGTCGTCCTAGAATGGCAAACATCGGAATGCCGACAGCCCAGGCCAGGCTGACCGCACCCATCACCACCATCACCTTGCGCAGGCTCGCCTCGATATAGTCGATATCGGTCGATGCCATGTCGGTCAGGCGCAACAGTGCCATGCGTGCAAGCAGGATAGCCCCGATGCTCACACCCCAGATCGCAGGAGCCGGATGGCTGAGGGTGTCGCTGTAGACACCCAGCAGGACGGCGGTCGAGGCAAAGCTCGAGAGGATGGCCATCGGGCCGCCGAACGATACCGCGCGGAGCCTCCTGGTGAGGATCTGCAGACGCACGTCGTCGCTATAGGAAACTGGCTGGGTCATTGCAGTCGACCCCGACTTACGCCGTTATGGTTAAAGAAGGAATATCGCGCCAAGAAACCTCGGAAACTCAATGAAAGAGGCCCCGCAGATCGCTCTGCGGGGCCTCGATTATTCGGCTTGGCTACCGGTCGGGCTTACTCGCCGTCCCGGGCCTCCTCGTTCAGGTACTCGCCTGCGTCGGCATCGGTGCCGTGGGTCTCACCCTCGACTGCCGCCAGCGGATCGTCGCCAATCGCCGCTTCCGGGCCCTGGGCGAGTTCCGCCGCATGCTCTTCCTCGGCGGTGTTGGCTGCGATAATCGCTTCCTGCGCCCGCTTCCACTGCGCACGCAGCGCAGCGTCGCGGCTGGAGGCGGTGATGCGCATGCGGTTCATGCCCGCGCCGGTACCGGCGGGGATGAGACGACCGACGATCACGTTCTCCTTGAGGCCGATCAGCGTGTCCTTCTTGCCCTCGACCGCGGCCTGGGTGAGCACGCGAGTGGTCTCCTGGAAGGAGGCCGCCGAGATGAAGGAACGCGTCTGCAGCGAGGCCTTGGTGATGCCCAGCAGGATCGGGGTGCCGGTGGCCGGCTGCTTGCCCTTGCCAAGCTTGGCATTGACCTCGTTGAGCTCCTCGACGTCGACCTGTTCGCCCGGCAGCAGCACGGTATCGCCGCCATCGGTGATCTCGACCTTCTGCAGCATCTGGCGAACGATCACCTCGATGTGCTTGTCGTTGATC
>NZ_JAYPTL010000031.1:0-39231 GCF_038133525.1 Erythrobacter sp.
CGAGACACCGAACAGCGTACCCTGCGGTGCGCTGATTTCCGCCGGGAAGTCGGGGAAGGTCGCCAGGTCATTGCCGGCCAGCGCGGTCGACAGCGTGAACTGCCCGCCCGTCAGCTGCATCCCGTCACCGGAGTCGCCGGCGAACCGAACGACAACGGCCTCAGGGTTTTGGGAAATACCGGCCTGCGGCCTGGTGGCGGCTGTTGCCATCCGATAATATCCTTATCTCACGCCGTCGCATGCGGCGCCCATCTCGTCGGGGTGCGGCAGGTAAGCCTCACCCCCTCCTCTCGCAATCAAGTTTTTCTCTGCTAGCGAGAAAATCGAGCGTGGAAAAGCGGCAGGGACGCGCTAAGTCCCAAAAAGCAACGTAACCCCGGGGAGAGAAAGCTTGGCCAACCCAGAACCCTATGTCCGCGAGGACGTGCGTGCCTTCCTTGCGCTGCTCGAGGCAGCCGGCGGTCCGCCCCTGGGCGATGTCACGATCGAGGAAGCGCGCGCGGGCTATCAGGCGCTGCATGACATGGCCGATGCGCCCGCACGTGAGCTGGCGGTCATCCGCGACCTGACCTGCCCCGGCCCTGCCGGCGACATCGCGCTCCGCCTCTATGACGCGTGCGAGAGCCGCGATCCCGGCCCGGTCATCTGCTTCTATCACGGCGGCGGTTTCGTGATTGGCGACCTCAACACCCACCACAACCTCTGCACCGAAATCGCGTACCAGATGGACCTGCCCGTGGTGGCGGTCGATTATCGTTGTGCACCCGAAGCCCCCTTCCCCGCCGCAATCGACGATTGTGTTGCCGCAACGCGCTGGATCGCCGGATCGCCCGCCGAACTGGGCCGTGGCGCAACTGGCCTCGTCCCGATCGGTGATAGCGCCGGGGGCAATGCGACCATCGTGGTCACCCAGGCGCTGATGCGCGAGGCAGCGGCGGTTCCGGTGCTGCTGCAGGTGCCGATCTTCCCGCTTGCCAGCGACTGGGCCGAATCGAAGAGCGTGGTGGATTTCGCCGAGGGTTTTGTTCTCACCCGGGCGGCCATGGAGTTCTTCGAAGCCGCCTATCGCCCCGACAAGAGCGATTGGCGGGCCATGCCGATTCTCGGCGATCACGCGGGGACCCCGCCCGCCGTGCTGGTGACCGCCAGCCTAGATCCGATCCGCGATTCAGGCCGCGATTATGGCGCGGCGCTGAGCCTTGCCGGGATCGACCACGTCTTTATCGAAGTGAAAGGCGGCACGCACAGCTTCACCAATCTGCGCCAGGCGGTGCCGAGCTACCAGAAGGACCTCGAAAACGTGTTCGCAGCCATGAAGATCATGCTGGCGAGGTATGCCTGAATGACCGCAGAGCTCGGTTACCGGCCCTGCGTTGGGGTCATGCTGGTCAATGCGGACGGCAAGGTGTTCGTCGGCCGCCGGATCGACAACAAGGAAGGTGACTGGTGGCAGATGCCCCAGGGCGGCGTCGATCCGGGCGAAGAGCTGCGCGATGCCGCGATCCGCGAACTGGCGGAGGAGACCGGCGCACGGGCCGAACACGTCACGATCTTGAAGGCGACCGAGGAATCGATCCGCTACGACTTGCCCGAAGAACTGATCGGCAAGCTGTGGGGCGGCAAGTATCGCGGACAGGAACAGGTCTGGTTCCTGGCCCGCTTCACCGGCGACGACATCGATATCGACATCGATGCGCATGATCCGCCTGAGTTTTGCGACTGGAAGTGGGTCGAACCCGAACTGCTTCCCGACCTGATCGTGCCGTTCAAGAAGCGCGTTTATCGCACCGTAGTCGAGGCGTTTCGCGACCTCGTCTGAACGATCAGTTGGCCTGGGGTGCCTTGCTTTCGGGCATTGTCGCATCGGCGGTGACGATGCGCGGCTTGGGTCCGGCGGCTATCGCGGCATTCAGCGCAGCGGTTTCCGGGCAGCTCTGACCGCAGAGCGATTCGAGCTTGGCCAGATTGCCGCGCGCCTTTTCCAGCGCACCTCGTTCCACCAGGGCCTCACCCTCGCCTGACATCGCCGCGAAATTGCGCGGATCGCGCGCCAGCGCCTCGCGATAATAGCCTATGGCCTTGCCCTGCAGCCCATCCTTGCGCGCCGCCTCCGCCAGCTTGAGCAGGACCGGGGCATAGCCCGGATCAACCGCCAGCGCGGCCTCATAGGCATCGATCGCGCCCTGCACATCCCCGTGGTGCAGCGCCGCATCGCCCTGCGCCACCAGCATCGCGACATGCTGTGCCGGGGCGCGATCGGCGCTCCAGCTCACGCTCGCGGTGAGGGCCAGGGCCAGCGAAAGGGCAGCAGCAGCGGGGGCAAAGCGCATCAAGATCTCCAGCGGGCGTTTCCGTCCATAGGCGGGCGTGGCGGCCATAGCCCGATCAGCTATCACGGTCTGCCCGCACAGGCGATGAAAAATCCGTCCGTGCCGTCGTGGAACGGGGTCAGGCGGGTACCTTTCCCTCGCGCCAGCCCGGCTGGCAGATCCATCGCGGCGGGTTGCCAGCCCGGATGACGCGAGAGGAAACCATCGAACTGTCCGGCCCCCTCTTCGTCGAGTAGCGAGCAGGTCACATAGATCACGCGGCCACCCGGTCGAACGAGTTTTGCTGCCAGATCAAGCAAATAAGCCTGGATTTTGACAAGACGGTCGAGCTCGGCTTCATCGAGCCGCCAGCGCGCCTCCGGATTACGCCGCCAGGTACCCGTTCCCGAGCAGGGTGCATCTACCAGCACTGCGTCGGTCGTCCCCAGCAAGTCTTCGAGCGCATCGGCTTCACGCTGTGGGTTGAGCAATCGCGCCTCGATATTCGTCGCCCCAGCCCGCTCTGCGCGGGGCATCAGCCGCGACAAGCGATTGCGATCGGTGTCGCTGGCGATCAAACGACCGAGATTGTCCATCGAGGCTGCCAGCGCGAGGGTCTTACCCCCGCCCCCGGCGCAGAGGTCGATCACCGTCTCGCCCGGCTGTGCAGCAACCGCAAGACAGGCGATCTGCGAGCCTGTGTCCTGCACCTCGATCAACCCGTCGCGGTAGGCGTCCCACTGCTCGACGGGCGTACCGGGAGCGAGCCTCAGCCCATGCGGCGCATCGGTCGATTGTGCAGCCTCTGGTAGCTTGAGCGTGGCACGATCGGTCTTGAGCGAATTCACCCGCAGGTCGAGCGGGGCGCGGCCTAGCAGCGCCTCAGCCTCCGGCCCCGCGATATCCGATGCCGCCAGTCGGTCCGCGAGCCAGGCTGGAGCGACGCCGCCTTCGGCAACCGCCTCACCCTCGGCTACGGGCGCAGCTCCGTAATTCGATCCATCGAACAGCGGCACGATGGAAGTGTCCACCTCAGCCAGCCGCAGCATTGCAGCACGCCCGGTATCCGGCACCGGCCCGCATGCACGGATCGCGGCAAAGACGAGTTCGCGGATCGCGCGCCGATCCTTTGATCCGGCGAAACGGTTGGCCTTGAACCAGTCGGCCAGGATACGATCGGCGGGCGCGCCCTTGGCACGCGCCGCAGCAATCACGACATCGAGCAGTTCGATCGCGGTCTGGACCCGCGCCGCGGGAGTCATCCCAAGGCTCCGGGCTTAGCGCGTCGGATAGTTGGGTGCCTCGCGGGTGATCGACACGTCGTGGACATGGCTTTCGGCGAGACCCGCATTGGTGATGCGCACGAAATTGGCGCGCATCCTCAGGTCTTCGATCGTGGCGCTGCCGGTGTAGCCCATGGCAGCCTTGATCCCGCCGACGAGCTGATGGACGACGGCGCTGGCGGGACCCTTGTAAGGTACCTGGCCTTCGATCCCTTCGGGCACCAGCTTCTGCTGACTGACGTCGGCCTGGAAATAACGGTCGGCACTGCCACGCGCCATCGCGCCCACGCTGCCCATGCCGCGATAGCTCTTGTAGCTGCGACCCTGGTAGATGAAGGTTTCACCCGGCGCTTCATCGGTACCCGCGAGCATCGAACCGATCATGATCGTCGACGCCCCGGCAGCAAGCGCCTTGGCGGCATCGCCGCTGGTGCGCAGGCCGCCATCGCCGATCACCGGCACGCCTTGCTTTTCGGCCTCTTCGGCACAGTCCATGATTGCGGTGAGCTGCGGAACACCAACGCCCGCGACGACGCGCGTGGTGCAGATCGAACCCGGCCCGATGCCGACTTTCACCGCATCCGCGCCCGCGCCGATCAGCGCCTTGGTTGCTTCGGCCGTGGCGACATTGCCGGCTATCACCTGGACCGCATTGGACAGCGCCTTGACCCGTTCGACCGCACGGGCAACGTCCTTGTTGTGGCCATGGGCAGTGTCGATCACCACCACATCCACCCCGGCGTCGATCAGCGCCTCGGTCCGCTCGAAACCCTTGTCACCCACCGTGGTCGCCGCGGCAACGCGCAGGCGCCCCTGGGCGTCCTTGGTGGCGCTGGGGTAGGCAACGGCCTTCTCGATATCCTTGACCGTGATCAGGCCGACGCAGCGGCCATTGTCGTCAACCACCAGCAGCTTCTCGATGCGGCGGGCATGGAGCAGGCGACGCGCTTCTTCTTGCCCGGTACCCAGCGGCACGGTGGCAAGATTGTCGACCGTCATCAGCTCGCGCACAGGCTGGCTGGGGTTTTCGGCGAAGCGCACGTCGCGGTTCGTCAGGATACCCGCAAGCTTGCCATAGGTGTCGGTCACGGGAATGCCGCTGATGCGGTTTGCGGCCATGATCTCCTGCGCTTCGCCCAGCGTCGCATCTGGCAGGATCGTGATCGGGTTGACCACCATGCCGCTTTCATAGCGCTTGACCGCACGTACCGCGGCAGCCTGATCGTCAACCTCGAAATTCCGGTGCAGCACGCCGATCCCGCCCAGTTGCGCCATGGCGATCGCCATGTCCGCTTCGGTCACCGTATCCATCGCGCTGGAAATGACCGGGATATTGAGCCCGATCTCGCGCGTCAGCCGCGTGGACGTATTGGCCATGGAAGGCAGGGTATCGCTCTCGGCCGGCACGAGCAGCACGTCGTCGAAGGTAAGGCCGAGGGGAATATCGAGATTTGCCACTGTGATTGTCCTGCCGGGAGATTCGTGGCGGCCCATGTAACGACGGTTTGTGAGGATAGCTAGGGGGTCACTGGGCACCCCGGGCATCTCCTGTTGTTCAAAAGCGGTTTCAGGAATAACACAGATGCCGGGATCGCGTCAGTTCCACACCAATCACACGAGGTGCACGATGACGACGCAGCCATTGCCCCAGCTTCAACGGCGCTTCCTGACCGATGCCGGGCTCGAAACCGACCTCATCTTCAATCACGGCATCGACCTTCCCTATTTTTCGTCGATCACGCTGCTGCAAAGCGGTGCGGGGCGGGATGCCTTGATTAGCTATTATCGCGGCTTTCTGGGTCTGGCAGCTCGCAGGCAGGTCGGGTTCATCCTGGAGAGCGCCACCTGGAGAGCCAGCCCGGACTGGGCCAAGCCGCTGGGAATGAGCGAAGAAGAGCTCGCCGAACTTGTCCGCAAGGCGATCACGATGCTGGTCGACCTCAAGCGGGACTATGTCGGCCGCGTCCCGGCGCTGGTTGTCAGCGGCTGTGTCGGACCGCGCGGCGACGGCTATGATCCGGGTGCGATCATGTCGGCGGATGCTGCCGCTGCCTACCACGCCCGGCAGATCGGTTGGATGTCTCGCGCTGGCTGTGAAATGATCACCGCGATCACCATGACAAATGTGCCCGAGGCCCTCGGCGTCGTCACCGCAGCTCGCGATGAAGGGCTACCGGTGGCAATCAGTTTCACGCTGGAAACGGACGGGAAGCTACCCACCGGCCAAAATCTCGGAGACGCGATCGCGGCGGTTGATGCTGCGACGGGTAGCTATCCCGCTTACTACATGGTCAACTGCGCCCACCCGGTGCATTTCTTCGCAGCGCTTGATGAAGCAGCCACGAAAGTCGGTGATCGGGTCAGGGGGATCCGCGCGAACGCCTCGCGCTGCAGCCATGCCGAACTCGATGCCATGACCGAACTCGATCGCGGCGATCCGGCAGAGCTGGCGCAACTGCATCGCGAGATGCTCGATCGACACCCGGCGATCAATGTCCTTGGGGGCTGTTGCGGCACCGACCTCGAGCACGTTTCGGCAATCGCGGAGGCGTGCCTGACCGGCTAGCGGAAGCGCTATTCAGCCGTCCAGCCGCCGTCGATGCTCCAGTTCGCACCGTTGACGTTCTGCATCTCGTCACGGCACAGGAACACCGCCAAGGCGCCAATTTCGGCAGGCTGGACGAACTTCTTAGTCGCCTGCTTCACCAGCAACACATCGTTGATCACCTGCTCGCGCGTCATCCCGCGCGCCTTCATCGTGTCGGGAATCTGGTTCTCGACCAGCGGGGTCCAGACATAGCCGGGGCTGATGCAATTGGCGGTGATGCCGAATTCGGCGAGTTCGAGCCCGATCGTCTTGGTAAAACCATCGAGCCCGTGCTTGGCGGCATTATAGGCGCTCTTGAACGGGCTCGCGACCTTGGAATGCGCACTCGCGGTGTTGATGATCCGGCCCCAGCCCTTTCTCTTCATCGCCGGCACGGCAAGTCGCGTGGTATGGAACGCGGCGGTGAGGTTGAGTGCGATGATCAGGTTCCACCGATCGACCGGGAAGTCTTCGACCGGGGCGACATGCTGCATTCCCGCATTGTTCACCAGGATATCGATGTCCCCGGCATCGGCCATCATCTGTTCGACCTGCGCCACATCGGTAAGGTCTGCACCCGAATGCGCTGCACCCAACTCGTCGCACAGCTTGGCAATCTCATCGGCATCGCCGAAGCCGTTGAGCACCACCTGCGCCCCTTCGGCCGCCAGCGCCCGTGCAATCGCAAGGCCAATGCCCGAGGTGGAACCGGTGACGAGTGCGCGCTTACCTTCGAGAAACATTTGGACCTCCGAGCGTTGATTGGGCATTCGTTGGCCTGAACACCGGCCGGACACAAGAGCAGACAGGGGAAGCCGATGCGTCTCAATCCGTTTGATACCAGCAATATCAACGTCGGAACGACCGGAGGCGGTGGTGGCGGTCGCGGCCGCGCGGGCAGTATCGGCTGCGGGACGATCGTGATTGCCGCAATCGGCTATCTCGTCTTTGGCCTCGACCCGTTCCAGACTGCAGCAACCGTCGAAGGAATCCAGCAGCAAGGTCAGGTGCAGCAGGCCCCCATGGGCGAAGATGAGCAGGCAATCTGCACCTCCAACCAATTTGCGACCGAGACCTGCAACGGGTTGCAATCGCTCAACCAGACCTGGGCCGGCATTTTCGCCGACCAGGGTGCGCAATTCGAACAGCCGATGCTTCGCTTCGCCACCGAACAGCGGTTCAACACCGGCTGCGGACCGGGTTCGATCGGCATGGGTCCGTTCTACTGCCCGGCGGACCAGACGATCTACATCGACGTCGGTTTCTACGACCAGCTGGGGCGGATGTCGGGGCGCGGCGGCGACTTCGCGCGCTATTACGTGATCGCGCATGAATTCGGCCACCACGTGCAGACGATCACGGGCATTTCCGCACAGATCCGCAGCGCGCAGCAACAGGACCCGCGGCGCGCGAACCAGCTGCAGGTGCTGATGGAGCTGCAGGCGGATTGCTATGCTGGCGTCTGGGCGGGCAAGAACCGCAATCTGATCGAGCCGGGCGACATCGAGGGAGGCATGGCAGCCGCAACCGCGATCGGCGATGACACGCTGACCCAGGGCCGCGTAAGTGCAGAAAACTTCACTCACGGCACCAGCCGCCAGCGCAGCCAGGCCCTGCAATTGGGGCTGCGGGGTGATGATCGGGCCTGCGACCGGATCGTTACGGGCGGCTAGGAATCAAGAAGGGCGCAGCCTTGCGGTCGCGCCCTCCCCGTCCAACTCGCGCAGGGGTATCAGCGCGAGTGCTCGGCAATTTCCTCATCGATGGCACGCAGAGCCTCGGCGCGTTCTTCGTCGCTCAGGTTGCGGTCGGCCTCAATCGCCTTACGCGCCGACTTCATGGCCTTGAGCGCGATGCGATCGCCATTGGCTTCGCACACGAACATGGTGGTGCGGCCCTTTGCATCGGTTTCGGTGGTGACGATGTTTTCCTTGTCGCGGCAAGACATCACCACCCGCGGAGCCGCATCGCGCGCCTTGGCCGCTGCCGAGTGTGCTTCGGCCATGGCGATCCTGACTTCGCGCTGAATTTCGATGTTCTGGTCGGCTAGCTCCCGGCGCATTTCGGCCATGTCGCGTTCGAACTCAGCCATGTCCTTCTCGAACTCGGCGCGCTCCTCCGCGCTCCAGCCTTCCATATCACCGTGGCGGATTACGCGACGCTCGACACGACGTTCTCGTGAACCATCGCCATCGCCGTGACGGATGATGACATGGCGTTCGACGCGTCCGTCAGCAGTTCGGATTTCCTGCACGCCATCCAGTTCGCTATCCCAATTATCGACTTCCGGCGCAGCAGGCGGCTCGGGCGGCAGCGGCGGGGCAGGCGGCTCTGGCGGCAGCGGTGCGGCCGGGGCTTCGGGCGGTACCGGCGGCTCGGCCGCATTGGCGTAACAGATCGAAGCGGTCATCGGCAGCGCAAACAGTGCGGCGACGAGACCGGTGCGCGCAACCAGCTGGCGGCGCGGAGAGACGTCGGTCATGGACAGATTCCTCAAACGGTGGATGATGGATTTGTCCCCCAAAACCGGACAGGCCATCGGTGCCGCCAGGGCAGGACGCGGGGCGGCCTGCGGGCGACGGGCAAAATCGGCGATCACGCCAGCGTAGGCGGCGCGTTCCTCGCGCGGGCGGGCAGCGACCACGCGGGCATCGCAATAGGCTTCCTGATCGCGGCGCAGCGCCATCCAGCCCATGTAACCAAGCGGGTTGAACCAGTGCAGCGCGAACAGCGGCTGAACCAGGATATTGGCCAGCAAGTCATGCCCACGGTGATGCTCGAGCTCATGGGCAATCGCGAGATCGCGCGCCTGGCGATTACGGGCGGTCATGAAGCCGACCGGAAGTGCGACCACCTTGTCGAAGACGCCGAAGGCGATCGGACCTGAGATCGCCGGGGTCTCGATCAGGCGGATCCGCCCAACCTCACCGACCGGAACGGCATCGTCCAGCAGTTCGCGGCGCAGCTCTGCATAGAGCCAGAATCGACGGACCAGAAAGACCACTGCGCCTACCAGCCACAGGGCGATCAGCGGAGTGATAAAATCGGTCGGCTCGGCAACCACAGGGGCGTAATCCACCGGGCCGGACTCTGGAACGAAATAGGTGAAACTCGCCGGTTCGCTGACAGGAGTGAACAGCGCCGGGTCGAGCGGATCGAAAGCGGGCTTCGCCGCAGGGGCAACCCATTTCGCCAACCAGGCGGGAAGCGTCATCGGCGGAATCAGGAGGCGCAGCGCGGGCAGCGCCCACAGGGCATAGGCGGTACCTGAACCGAGGTGCCGGGCAACCGGGCGGCGCAGCAACAGGACGAACGCGATAAGCGCACCGGTCCACAGCAGTGTGTCGAACAGGAACCAGTCCCAATATCCCCGCAAAATTTCGGTCATCTGCGCATCTCCCTCAAGAGCGCTTCGATCTCATCGAGATCCTTGTCGCTGAGCGCCTCGTTTTCGGCGAGGTGCGCAAAGAGCGGCGCCGCACGACCGCCGAACAGGCGATTCACCAGGCGGCGCGATTCGACGCCGACATATTCGGCGCGCTCGATCAGCGGATGATACAGGAACTTGCGGCCCAGTGGCTCGGTGCCGACCGCTTGCTTGGCGACCAGTCGCCCAAGCAGGGTCTTCACCGTCGGCATGGTCCAGTCGCGCTCGGCGCAAACCTTGTCGCAGACTTCGGCAGCGCTCAGCGGGCTCTTGTCCCACAGCACTTCCATCACCGCATACTCGGCTTCGCTGATCCGTTCCCCGACTGGATTGCCACGATTGGCCATCAATTCGCTCCCTAGGCACAATTTACGATTACGCCTGTAAGCAGTGTGACTACGGTTGTAAACCTGAAGCGTGGATTAATGAAAGCGCCGAGCGCTTGCGTCTCGACCAACGGCGCATCAGGATGGACCGATGACATGGTTCGCCCGCTTTTGTGCACTGTTCGCCCTCTTCGCCAGCCCACTCGCCGCGCAAGAGGGCGAAGCAACTTCGACCGAACCTCGCAGCGAGCTAGTCGTGCTGGAAACGACGCTAGGCGACATAACAATTGCGCTCGAGGTAGAACGCGCGCCGATTACCGCCGCCAACTTCCTGCGCTACGTCGACGAACACCGCCTCGACGGAACGGTCTTCTACCGCGCGATGCGGCTCGACTGGGGCGACCAGCCGAACGGCCTGGTTCAGGGAGGCACGCAGATGCATCCAGACAGGATACTCCCACCGATCGCGCATGAGCCGACCAATGTGACCGGCATCCGTCACAAGGCGGGCACGATTTCGATGGCGCGTTACGAGCCAGGCACGGCGACAGGAGACTTCTCGATCATGATTTCCGACCAGCCAGGCTTCGATGCACGACCGGATTCGTCAGACCCCGGCCAGCATGACGGCTTCGCCGCCTTCGGTCACGTCGTTTCGGGGATGGAAGTGGCACGTGCGATCTTCGATGCCCCGACCGATCCGGAGAAAGGCGACGGGTGGATGAAGGGCCAGATGCTCGCCGAACCGGTCAGGATCGTGACGGCTCGGCGCGCAAACTGACCCCCGACCGCTTGACGAACCACCAGGCAGGCACGGTCGCCAGCGCCAGCACTGCGGTGACCGTGATAAGCATGGCTCCCGACGAAATGATCAACAACGCCGAAAAGGCCGAACCAAGCACTGCCACGATCCATGCAGTCATCCTGATTGCCAGAGACGACGCCGCAGTGAAGCGGATCAGCGCGTAGGCGGCGTAGATGTAGATCAGCACCGTGAACACCACCACGGCATTGATCAGCGTTTCGAACTGTTCGCCGATCGATGGGGCCGCGGTAACGAAGATCGCAATCGTCATTCCCACACCCATCGCAAGCAATGCACGCACCGGAACCCCTCGTGCGTCGGATACGGCAAGCCAGCGCGGCAGGTAACCTGCAGCAGCCGACCACAGCGTCGTCTCGCCTGTAACGAATATCCATCCTCCACAGGTTCCAGAAGCCTTGAGGATGGCGCAGAGTGCCACCAGCCCGGCTGCAGCCGGTCCGAGGATATTCTCGACCGCCAGGGCAAATGGTGCCGATGAAGCCGCGAGATCGGCGGCGGGGACAAGGCCGAAGATTGCGGTCGAAGCCAGCATGTAGACGATCGCGGCAAGCCCGATCCCGCCCATTGTTGCCAATGGAACATTCCGCTCGGGATGTTCGACCGTACGGGCTACCATCGCCGCGCACTCCACCCCGACGAAGGCCCAGAACACCGAGAGCAGCGAGCCATAGACCGCGCTGGCGGAGCTTTCCCCGCTAACCACCCAAGAAGTCGCGAACAGGTCAGGATCGAACCAAATCCAGCCGAGTGTACCGGCCGCCAGCAGCGGCACCAGGCCGACCGCCATAGTCAGCGCATGCATGCGTCCAATGGCCTGCGGGCCGAGGATAGCGATGCCGGTGAGCAGCCAGATTACCCCCGCCGTGGCCGCGGCGGACCAGCCTGGCTGATCGAGTATGGGAAAGAACACCGTTAGGTATCCGGTCACGGCCAGCGCGATGGCAATATTGGCGAGCCAACAGCCGAGCCAGTAGAGCAGGCAGCTCTGGAACCCCCAATAAGGACCCATCGCCGCAGAAATCATGTCTGCCAGACCATCCTCGCTCGGCCGCACGATCATGATCAGGCTGAACACCCCGCCCAGCACCAGCGCCCCAAGCGCAGCGATGATCCAGCCGAACAGGCTGATGCTGCCGATCGCCGCCAAGGTTGCGGGAAGCAGGTAGATGCCGGAGCCGATCAGATTCCCGGCAACCAGCAGGATCGCCATGATCAGGCCGATGCGCTTTGCGGGCGCCGCCGCCGACCCACTCATGCGCCTGTCTTGTCCTGCATGGTCACTCCTCTTTGCGGCACGATGCGTCAGGATCGCGCCAACGCAAAGCGAAAAGCCTCAACATTCCTCGGCCGTGTTCTGCGGCGGTGGCCCGGAGGGGACGCGCGCGGGATGCATCCAGAACGGGTCGGCCTTCAAACGATGGTTTTCGCCATAGGCCTTGGCCAAGGCGGCGTAGAGTTGCGGATCGTAGGCGGCGAGATCGCCATGATCGAGGATGCGGGTCCCATCGAAAGCCTGCAGGCGGTTTGAATCAAACCAGAACTGCGTGCCTTCAGCCCAGTATTCCTGCATCGTCGTGGTGGTGTATTCGTTGAGCCAGAGTCCCTTGGCCAGCGCATTGGCATAGGCTGCCTCGATCTCACGATAGAGTGGCGGATCAACCTTCTCGATCGCGAACAGAACGTTGTGGCCCATTTCGTGGACGAAGATCGTTTCCCCGAAATAACGGCTGACGGGCAGGCCCAGCACATCCTCTTCGGAACCGACCGCTCGGTCGCCACCAATCCCGCGGGCGCGGTTGTCCCAATATTCGCGATCGGTCAGCGCGCCGATACGGGCGTCGTAATGCTTCAGCTCGCATCTGGTCAGTCGCGGATCGTCGCGCGCGGGCTTGGTCCAATGCGCGTTCTCCGGCAGGTCGAGCAAGGCCTCATCCACCGAGATGAGCGCCACGCGATAGTCGTGTTCGACCAGCCATTTCGCCAGTTCTGGCCGGTGGGCAAGCATGCCCTCCAGCATGTCATGGGCTGCCAGCAGCGCCTCGTCGCGGACCTTGCCCGAAGCGAGGACTGGAATGCCGCGCGCCTTGATCGATTTTGTGTAGAAGCGGGGCGCATCAAGTGCGGGATCGGGTCGAGAGACGCCCGCCATGCAGCCGCCCAGGGCAAGTGCGAACAGCAACGTGGCGAGGTGGCGCGACCCGGTATGCAAGATCAGAGCACGAGCTGGGTCTGCGTAACCACGGCGACGCGCTTGCCATCCTCGCCGGTGATCTCGGTCTGCCACACAGAAATCCTGCGGCCGATCGAGAGCGGAGTCGCCCTGCCCGTCACCGTCGTGCCGACCTTGGCCGCGCCGAGGAAGTTGGTCTTGCTTTCGATGGTGGTCGTCCCGCCCGCGCCATCTGGCAGGTTCACGAAGGCCCCTACCGCACCCAGTGCATCGGCAAAGGCCATGATCGCCCCGCCGTGCATGATCGAATTGGCGGTGCAGAGATCTTCGCGGACGGTGATCGTCCCCTCGACCCCGTCGGGACCGGCGCTGGTCACTTCGACACCCATCAGGCGCGAGAATGGCATCGATGCAGCAAGGTTCATGGTCATGGTTTGTCTCCCGGCGGGGGTGAAGTCCAGAGCGATTGCGGAGGCGGCGTATTCCCGTCGGCCAGTCCCGCAATCTGGAGCAGTTCGTCGACGAATTCCTCGTCGCTGCGCCGGCGCAGGACGCCAGACAGGTGGAGGCCCAGCCCGCCGTGGGCCATCATCCAGAAGCGCATGACGGCGCGGCGACGGGTCTCGTCATCCTCGCCATCGGGTGCCAAGGCAGCCAGCGACAGCGCAATGACCTTGTCCGCGGCGGCACGCAGGTCCGGGTGACCCTCGAACTGCCCGTAGCCGCGCTCCATCATCACCCGATAGAGCGCCGGATTGTCGAGTGCGAAGCGGGCGTAGCTGCGCAGGAAGCTGAGCGGTTCGGTGGTGCCCTGCAGCGCCGCTGCCAGTTTGGCGTAACCGGCAGCAGCAACTGCGGCAAGGAATCCCTCGCGGTCGCCGAAGTGGTTGTAGAGCGCCCTGTGCGCCACGCCCGCCCTGGTGGCTATGGCGCGCAGTGACAGCGGCTCTGCACTTCCCGCAGCGAGGTCCGCCAGCGCGATGGCGACCGCCTCTGCCGCCAGATCGCCATGGTGGTATCCTGCCCGGCCCGCCACGTATCAGGCCGCTTCGGCCAGGCTCTTGATATGCCAGTCGACCGTCATACGGGCGACGGCACGGCCCGTTTCATCGGCCAGTTCGACCGTCACCGGAAACCGGATCCTCGCGTCCTTATCGAGCGCCTCCAGAAGCGACGGCACATCGCCATCGATCCGCGCTGTCGCTTCGATCGGGCCCCGTGCAATCGCGAGATAGTCGATCGAGGCCGAAGCAGCGAGTGGCCGCATGGTCGCCATGCGCGGCAGGAATGCACCGACCATAGCCGCACCCGATGCTGCCTCAGCTAGGGTGAACAGCGCGCCGGCGTGCTGGCTGCCGACATGGTTCAGCGTGTAGGGCTGCTCAGCCAAGCGGGCTCGCGCCCCACCGGATTCCACCTCGAGAATTTCCACACCGGTGTGCACCGCATAGGGAACCGCCTGCGACAATTGTGCGCGTACTGCTTCGAACATCGACTCGTCTCTCATTATATATCCAGTGGATACATTGAGGTCACAGGCGATGCTCGTCAAGGCCTCGAGGGAAATCTGTGGCAGGAATGCGAAGCGCCGGTGGCGCCTATCGAGCCTCAGCAGCGAGGCGGCTCATCATGATCGCTGCGCGCTGCGCCTGGCGAGTCAGCGTGGTCAGGTCGACCGTTTCGCCCGGCGCATGGCTTCCCGAACCCGAGGGCCCAAATCCGATCAACCCATCGATCAGGGAAGCGACGAAATTGATGTCCCCTGCCCCACGGCGGGCGGGTGGCAAGATCGGCATTTCGGGCAAGCCCATGTCGGCATTGATCGCATTGAGCCGATCGAGCAGCGCACGATTGCCGGCAGTCGGGCCCATCGGCGGATAGCGGAAATCGAACTCGATCGTCGCATCGGTCCCGGAAAGATGCTCGGCGACGATGGCCCGCATCTTCTCTACCACGCGATCGGTTTGTTCCTGCGTCAGCGTGCGCAGGTCGCCGTGAGCGATGGCGACCGGCGGGATGATGTTGGCTTTCCCGTTGGCCTGCGCGGCGGAGTTGTCGTCGGAGATCGACGCCCGGGCACCGCCGGCAACAAGGCCGACGCTGTAGGTCAGGTCGGGCTCGCGCAACTCGCGGCGGAAGGCATCGAGAATGCGGGCCAGTTCATAGATCGCGCCGAAGCCCGAGCGTTCGGAGAATATCCGGCTCGAATGGCCTTCGATCCCCGTGGCGGTCAGCGTCCAGCTATTCGACGAGCGCCGCGCGATCGAACCCATGTCGACCCCGTCCTCGATCGTCAGCCCTTCGAAATCGAGCGCGACATCGGCCTCCTTTGCTGCAGCGACGAGATCCGCCCGCGCCAGATCGAGGGGGTTGCCCGCGCTTTCCTCGTCCCCCGTCATGGCGACCACGATATTGGCATCCGCGAGCGTTCCCGCCGCCTGCATCGCGCGCAGTGCGGCGAGGATGACAACGATGCCGCCCTTGTCGTCTTCAACCCCCGGGCCGGTCAGGATGTCGCCCCCACGGGAGACCGTCTGAAACGGCGAGTCCGGTTCGAACACGGTATCGAGATGCGCGATCAGCAGCATCCGCGTGCTGCCGGGCCTGCCAGACTTGCGCGCGAACAAGTGGCCGGCCCGTCCGGCTGCGGACTGGTCGATCCATTCAGTGGTGAAGCCCAGCGCCTCGAACTCAGGCGCAACCATCTCGGCTACCTGCCTGACGCCTTCGAAGTTCAGCGTTCCGCTGTTCACCGAAGCGATCTTCTCGAGGAAGGCGACATCGTGTTCGAAGCCAGATTCGACCGCAGTCACCATAACTTTTTCTGGTACGGATAGCTGTGCGAAAGCGGGGGTGGCACCGAACGCCGCTATCGTTGCAGCGCAAGCGACCAACCCTGCCCGCATCAATACACCCGCTTCTTCGGCTTGATGTATTCGACGTCGTCGGTGAGCGTGTATTCGTGCACCGGGCGGTAATCGATCTTCACTCCGCCGCCATTGCCGCCCCAGCCTTCGAACCAGGTGATGGTGTGCTTCATCCAGTTCTTGTCGTCGCGCTCGGGGAAATCCTCGTGCGCGTGGGCGCCGCGGCTTTCCTTGCGGTTCTCGGCGCTCGCCATGGTGACGTTTGCCTGTGCCATGAGGTTGTCGAGCTCGAGCGTTTCGATCAGGTCGCTGTTCCAGATCAGCGAGCGGTCGGTCACCGAAATATCCTGCATCCGCTTGTTGATCTCGGTCAGGCGGGTGACGCCTTCGCTGAGCAGCGCGCTGTCGCGGAACACCGCGGCGTGCTTGGTCATGGTCTTCTGCATTTCCGCACGCACCTGCGCGGTGGGCGAACCACCCGCAGCATGGCGGAAGTGATCGAGGCGGGTCAGCGCGAGATCGGCACTGTCGCCCGGCAGCTCGTCATGCGCGGTGCCCGGTGCGATGATTTCCTTGAGGCGATGGCCGGTTGCGCGGCCGAACACCACGAGGTCGATCAGCGAATTCGAACCGAGGCGGTTGGCGCCATGGACCGAAACGCAGGCAGCCTCGCCCACGGCGAACAGGCCGGGGACGATCTTTTCCGGATCGTTCGGATCGCCCGCCATCACTTCGCCGTGATAGTTACAGGGGATGCCGCCCATGTTGTAATGGACGGTCGGCGTCACCGGCAGCGGCTGCACCGTCAGGTCGACGCCGGCAAAGATCTTTCCGCTCTCGGTAATGCCCGGGAGGCGTTCGGCGAGGATCTTGGGGTCGATGTGATCGAGGTGCAGATAGATGTGGTCCTTTTCCGGGCCCACGCCGCGCCCTTCGCGCATTTCCAGAGCCATCGAACGCGACACGACATCGCGGCTGGCCAGGTCCTTCGCACTGGGGGCATAGCGTTCCATGAAGCGCTCGCCCTCGGAATTGGTGAGGTAACCACCCTCGCCGCGCGCACCTTCGGTGATCAGCACGCCCGCGCCGTAAATGCCGGTGGGGTGGAACTGCACGAATTCCATGTCCTGCATCGGCAGGCCGGCGCGCAACACCATGCCGCCGCCGTCGCCGGTGCAGGTGTGGGCGCTGGTCGCGGTGAAATAGCAGCGGCCATAACCGCCGGTCGCGAGTACAACGGCCTTCGAGCGGAAACGATGGATCGTGCCATCGTCAAGGCACATGGCGATCACGCCGACGCAGACCTTGCCGCCAGGCGTATCCTTCATGATCAGGTCGAGCGCGAAATACTCGATGAAGAAGTCGGCATCATACTTCAGGCTCTGCTGGTAGAGCGCATGCAGCATGGCGTGGCCGGTACGGTCGGCCGCGGCGCAGGTGCGCTGCACCGGCGGGCCTTCGCCCATGTTCTGCATGTGGCCGCCGAAGGGGCGTTGGTAGATCGTGCCATCGGCATTACGGCTGAAGGGCACGCCAGCGTGCTCGAGCTCGTAAACCGCCTGCGGCGCTTCGCGCACCATGTATTCGATCGCATCCTGGTCACCGAGCCAGTCGGATCCCTTGACGGTATCGTACATGTGCCATGACCAGTGATCGGGCGAGTTGTTGCCCAGCGATGCGGCGATGCCGCCCTGCGCTGCAACGGTGTGCGAACGGGTGGGGAAAACCTTGGTGATGCAGGCCGTCTTGAGCCCGGCCTCGGCCGAACCCATCGTGGCGCGCAGGCCCGAGCCACCGGCACCGACGACAACGGTGTCGTAAGTATGGTCGACGATCGGATAAGCGCGGCCGCCGATTTCGAAAGTTGCGTTGCGGGCCATCAGGCGGCTCCTCCAAGGGCGAGGCGGGCGATCGAGACGACCCCGAAAGCGGCACCGCCGATGGTTGCGAGATTGAGCAGGGCGAGCACACCGAAACGGGTACCCGAATTGGGGACATAGTCTTCGACCAGCACCTGCAGGCCGAGGCGTGCGTGCCAGAAGACCGAAACCACGAGCAGGGCGAGCGCGGTCGCAGGCAGTGTCTGCGAGGCCCAGCCGGTCATCGTGCCGTAGGAATAGTTCGGCAGCAGCGCGAGGCTGGTCACGAGGAACAGCATCAGTACCAGGTTGCCGATGGCGGTGAAGCGCTGGATCAGCCAGTGATGAGCGCCATGATGCGCCGAGCCGAGCCCGCGCACACGTCCGATCGAGGTTCCGTTACCCATGGGTTCTAACCTTCAACGAAGCATGATCACCGCCCAGAAAGCGGCGGTGAGGAGGATTGCGATAACCGGGGCGAGGATCGACCAGGTCTTGTTGGTGTCGAGTTCATAACCCGCACCTATATCCATTACGAAGTGGCGCAGACCGCTCATCATGTGGTTGAAGAAGGCCCATGACAGGCCAACCAGCACCACCAGTCCGATGGGCGATCCCATCGTCTCCTGGAACAGCGTGTAGGCGGCTTCGCCCGAAGCCATTGCGCCGAGCCACCACAGCAGCACGCCCAGCCCGACGATGGCCAGGCCATCCCCTGTCGCGCGATGGAGGATAGAGATCGCCATATGCGGTCCCCATTTCCAGATTTGCAGGTGCGGTGCGATTGGCCGGTTTGCCATATGTCTCGTCCGGTTCTTGGAATTGGAGGCCTTCCCTTAGCGAAGATGACGCGCCGTGCAAGGCAGGCGGCCTCGACAAAGCCTGCAAATTTTCGAATAGCGCATTCATGACAAGCATCCTTCTCACTGGTTCGTCGCGCGGGATTGGCGCGGCAGCCAAGGCAGCGCTCGAAGTGCGCGGCGCCGAGGTCATCGGCCAGGCGACTCGCAGTACGGCGATCGATACGGTTCCCGCCGATTTCTCCGATCCCGGTGCGCCGCAGGAATTATGGGAAGCTGCGCTTGCCCGGGCCGGCGGTACGATTGACGTGCTCGTCAACAATGCCGGCATGTTCGTGGCCAGCCCACTCGATTCGTCGGACATCGAATGGCTCGATGCCTGGGAAGAAACGATGCGGATCAACCTGACCGCCGCCGCCCAGCTCAGCCGCTTCGCGGTGCGGCACTGGCAACAACGCGGAACCGGTGGCCGCATCGTCCATGTTGCCAGCCGCGCCGGGCACCGCGGCGATTCCCCGGCTCACTGGCACTATGCCGCGAGCAAGGGCGGTATGCTGGCGATGCACAAGACCATCGCCCGGCAGTATGCGGCCGAAGGTATCCTCAGCTTCGCGATCACACCCGGATTCACCGATACGGCCATGGCGGGCGATTATCTCGCCAGCCGCGGCGGCCCTGGCCTGCTCGCAGACATTCCGCTCGGCCGCGTTGCAGCCCCGGAAGAGATAGCCGAAGCGATCGCATGGTGCGCACTCGATGCCCCGCCCAGCCTGACGGGCGCCACGCTCGACCTCAATGGAGCTAGCTATGTACGCTAAGCTGCTACCCCTCTTCGCGCTGGCCGCATGCGCCACCGCACCGGCACCCATTGAAGAAGATGCCAAACCGGCCACCGCCATGTGCGAGTGGGCTGAAAGCTGCGCCGACTTCGACGAGTGGGACAAGCCTGCCCCGCCGTTCCAAATCTATGGGTCGACCTGGTATGTCGGGACCTGCGGCATTTCATCCATACTGGTGACCAATGCGCAGGGTCACTTCCTGATCGATAGCGGCACAGACAAAGGCGCCGAGATTGTCCTCGCCAACATTCGTACTCTCGGCTTCGATCCGAGGGATGTGAAGCTGATCCTGATGAGTCATGAGCACTTCGACCACGTTGGAGGAATGGCACGATTGCAGGCCGCAACCGGCGCGACAATCGTCGCGAGCCCGGAAGCGGCTGCGGTACTGCGCAGTGGCCTGCCGGGAGCAGGCGATCCACAAGCTCAATCGGGTCATCCACCCTTCCCGCCCGTGATCGGTCCAATCGCAATAATCGAGGAACAGCTACCTCAAATCATCGCGGATCGAGAGATGATCCCCATTTTCACGCCCGGTCATACACTCGGTGCGACCAGTTGGACCTGGCGCAGCTGCGAAGATGCGGGGTGCCGGTCGATCGTCTATGTCGACAGCCTCAATCCCATCAGTTCGGACGGGTATCGCTTCAGCGACCATTCCGACCTGCTGCGCGCTTTCCGAAAGGGCACAGCCGACGTCGGCGCGCTCGATTGCGATATCGTGCTCGCGCCACATCCCAGCGCCGCGAATATGCGCAGCCGGCTACTGGGCGAGGCGCCGCTGATCGACCGTCAGGGCTGCAGGAAGTATACGGATGCAGTCACCGCGCGCCTCGACAAGCGGCTGGCGGATGAGGCCGCGCAATGACCGCTTGGAAGATCCTGGCCGAATGCTCGAAGGACGAAGCGCGGGCGGCGCTTGTCGCGCATGAAGAAGCACTCGATTTCCCGCTCGACTGGGTGGTCACGGGCATGGAGGTGGCCGACCATCTGCCAGATGACTGGACATTCGAGGTCTATCTCGACCGCAAGCCGACCGCCGCCGATATTCGCCGCGTGGCCGCCCTTTTCGCAGGCGACCCGCCTGCTCTGCGCAGCGAGAAACTGCCCGACACCGACTGGGTGACCGAAAGCCAGAAAGGCGTCGAGCCGATCCGTGCGGGTCGTTTCCACGTTAGAACGCCCGAGCATGCGCCCGACCCCGAATTAGTCGATTTCGTCATCCCGGCGAGCCAGGCTTTCGGGACCGGCCAGCATGCTACCACCGCGGGCTGCCTTGCGATGCTGGACTTGATGCGGCGCGAGGGCGTGATCGCCCGGAACATTTCCGATATCGGTACGGGTACCGGCCTGCTGGCATTCGCCGCGCTCCATCTCTGGCCGCGTGCCTTGGCGACAGCATCGGATATCGATCCGGTTTGCGCAGGCGTGGTTGCCGATAATGCCGCGCTCAACGATATCCCGCTGGGCGCGCGTTCGGGCGAACTGACGATGGTGATTGCAGACGGCATGGCCCATCAGCTGCTGCAGGCGCGCGGGCCGTACGACCTGTTCATTGCCAATATTCTTGCCGGCCCTTTGGTCGAACTCGCGGCGAGCTTTTCCGGTGCAATTCCGCCGGGCGGAAACCTGCTGCTCGCAGGCCTGCTCGAAACGCAGGAAGCGCGCGTGCGGCGCGCATACCGCAAACACGGCTTTCGCCTGGCGCGGCGCCTGGTCAACGGAGACTGGTCGATTTTGTGGTTACGAAAGAGCCCCGTACGCTGAAATTTGCGCCTCCCCCTGCGGTTACACTAGGCGATCTTGTTCATCTGGCAGCAATTTTTGTAGACAGTTTCCGGCGCCACCCGGTATTTTGCCCGAATGCGTGAAGCAGCCGAGCCGCCGATTTTCGGACCTGAAAGCCCCGCACTGGCGCCCAGCCATTTCCCACGGGTCACGCGTAGCAGGCACCTGGCCAAGGCCGTGTCGTGGCGTATCGTCGGGTCGATCGACACGCTCGTACTGTCATTCCTGCTGATCACGTTCGTAGGGCCACTCTTTGGTCTGGAGCATGATCGCGGCGAAGCGATCAAGGCCGCAAGCACCATCGCAGTGACCGAAGTGGCCACCAAAATGCTGCTTTATTACCTACATGAGCACGGCTGGGAGAAGCTGCGCTGGGGGATCGTGCTGAAGGGCCAGCGCCGCACCGAAAGCTATCGACGCTCGACCACCAAGACGGCAACCTGGCGCGTACTCGCCTCGCTCGACACGATGGTGCTGGCCTGGATATTCACCGGCAACATCGCCACCGCTGTATCGATCGGCGGGATGGAGGTTTTCACCAAGCTGGCGCTCTATTTCGTTCACGAGCGTGTTTGGTCCCGATTACCCTTCGGAGTCGTCTCGCCGGCCCCGACGGACGACCCCGAAACTGCCGCAGCCTAGTTTATCAGCCCTGAGTCGGCGGCGGCATGCCCTGCCAGCGGCCTGCCCACATCGAGGAAAGCACGCACCCGTTCGCTGAACATCAACGATTTCTGCGGGTAATGTGTGCGATGGATGTCCATCAAGCGGGCCAGTTCGGCCTGCCCGAGTGAATCGCGGAACTCCGGCATCAGCGCACTCTTGCCAAAGTGAGGGCGCGCGGTCGGTTCATATTGCAGCACCAGCCTTTGCAGCCGCTCGAGCCAGGCATAGTCGCGCGGATCTGCGAAGAGATCGATTGCCGCCACCGGCTCGCGGTGGTTCGCGCCGAACACCAGGGGCGTCGTTCCGGTCAATTCGCGAACCGAGATGATCCCCTTGAGATAAAACCCCAGGTCACGCAGATCATCGGCCTCACGCATGATGAACTTCACCACCGCGGGTGCCTTTTCCAGCGGCACGAAGAAGGCGAGGTTGTAGCCCGTGAACGTGGTCGAGAAACAGCCACGCAGGATGTTCGGCGGGCGGTCGCTGACGAGACCGGGCGTCGGATCATAAAGATAATCCATGTCGCGCGGGTCGGTCTCTATCTGGTCGCGCCGGACGATATTCAGCTTGTTGAGCAGGCGCTGGAGGGGACGGCGCATGGGTGGAATCCACTTGTCCAGCCATTGGTAGCGACCGATGATCCAGTTCGCGAAGGGTGCAAGCAGGCCGCCGCCCTTGCGCACATTGGCCTTGCGGGGCGCCGCGTGGCTCGGTGCAAGGGTGTGCAGCATCATCACCGGGTCTTCGGGATCGGTGTAGGGTAGTACCGCCCAGTTGGAAGCAATCGTTCCCTGCTGGAGTTCGCGCAGCTTGGACAGGCGATTGATATGGCTGGTCGAAATGAAGGACTCGATCGGCACGGTCTCGATCTGCAGTTCGATAATCGGGGCGATCGTCCCGAAGGACAGTGCGACATAGGGAAAATCCGCATCGCCACGCTTCAAGGTGATGGGCCGCCCTTCCCCGTCAAGGAAGGTCAGCGCCACCACCGCATCGGCCATCACCCCGCGTTCCCCGAAACCATGGGTTCCAGTCGCAAGAGCACCGACCACCGTCTGCGCCATGTAATTGCCTGAATTGATCAGACGCCGATCGTGAGTGAGCAGGAATTCCTTGAGCTCGCGGACAGACACAGATGCGCCGACAGTGGCGACCCCTGTCGCCGGGTCATAGGCGGTTTGCTTCAGCCCGCCTTCGCTCATGATCATGGCGTTGACGCCGGGCACCACCTGCACCCCGTTGTAGGAGTGCGATTTGCCCACGCAGCTATAGAGCCCCTGCACCATATCGCCGGCCAGCTTTCCGGCATCGGTCGGTATGCGGGCATTGGCCTCCCCACGGAAAACGTGGATCCATGAATAGATCCGGCGCGGCCCTTCATGCCCTTCCGCTCGCGCGATTGCCCGTTGCTGCCGAATGCGCCTGACTGTCCGAAACATGACCCAACCCCCTTATTTCCCTAGCTTTCCCTAGCGAGAATGCCTTCGGTATGCGAGGATAGAAACGACATGACATTGCGTGATGTATTAGGCTAGGTCTGGCCTCATGTTGGTCCAATGGGACATTGCGTTGCGCCTGATCGCGCTCGGGGTCGCCACACTTCTACTCTTCATGGTTTTGACCGGAGATGTCCGGCGGCAACTTCGTATTGCGCTCTGCGGATTACTTGTTGGTTCTGGCTGCTACTTGCTTAATTCCTCCCCGCTGATGGTTCAGGGAAGTCCAAACCGACCGTTTATCGACCTCGTTTCGCTCTTCACGCCTTTCTTTGCCTGGCAAGTCGCCCTCCATCTTTTCGAACGCGAGCCGCACTGGCGCACTACAACTGCTGCCAGCCTGGCACTTCTGTCTGGTTGGTTCATCGGCTACTTCTTGCTTCCTGCGGGCAACGTAGGATTCTACATTATTCACTTGGTCGCATTGGTCTTGATCGCAGACCTTTTGCGCAACGCCTATGCTGGTCGGTCCGACGATCTCATTGAGAAGCGGCGCGCATTGCGGCTTTGGCTGCCATTGCTCGTCGCGGGTCAGGCTGGCGGGGTGCTGCTTTACGAACTCATCACTGGTGTCGGCAGCGGTAATCACGATCCAAGAATCGAAATCATAAACGTGGCCTTGATCCTCGCGCTCTTGCTGTTTGCGGGCAGCGCGTTGCTGCAGACCGACCCTGAGTTACTGGTGGAAACGGTTCGCGAACCACGCATGGAACGATCCGCACATGAGCTGAGTCCGTCGGAAATCGTTCTCAAGGCGCAGCTCGAGCAGACGATGACGGAAGGATTCTGGCGCACCGAGGGGTTGACTATCGCCACACTGGCCGCGCGTCTCGACACGCCCGAACATCGCCTGCGCGCGCTGATCAACCGACGACTTGGCTATCGCAATTTCTCGGCCTTCCTCAACATGCACCGCATTGCCGAGGCTAAGGCGATCCTGGCCGATCGCGACCGCGTCGATTTGCCGGTGCTGACCATTGCGATGGATCTGGGCTACAATTCGCTGCCCACCTTCAACCGCGCCTTCCGCGAGCTAACCGGCCAGACTCCCACGGATTTTCGCCGGGTCGCAATCGGTCAAAACTGAAAAAAGCGGAACTATTCCGGAATTGACCGACATTTTTCGCAGCTGTGCAGAGCAGCCGATCACAATCCGCCAGACCATGCTCAGGGACTACACCTCAAGCATGAGTCACAATGATGGAACACACGAGCACAGAGTTCTGGATCGGACGCATCCAGGAGCATTTCGTAAACGTCTTCACCTTCGACCTTGGCCGCTATCTGATCGCGGCCAGCGCATTGTCGCTGCTGCTCTGGCTTGCCGGAAGCTGGGCTGAAGCCCGGCGCATACAGAAACGCCGCGCCAGCCGCGCGGACTATATTCGCGAGGTCACCTCGTCCTTCCGCACGGTCTTCTTCTTTGCGTTGACCGGTCTCACCACGGTCCTGCTGGTCGAAGGCGGCATTATTACCGTCTTCGAAGGCACTTACGGGCCGGGGCAATTCCTGCTGCAGCTGGTTGCGATAACCATCGCCCATGATGCCTATTTCTACTGGATGCATCGCGCGCTGCACCACCGCAAGCTGTTCCGTGCCACCCACCTGCACCACCACAAGTCGCGCACGCCCACGCCCTGGGCGGCCTACAGCTTTTCGGCCTGGGAGGGTGTGACCGAAGCGGCCTTCATGCCCCTGTTCCTGCTCGCTACCTCGCTGATGGGCATCGCCTATATCGACTTCGCGATCTTCATATTCCTCGCATGGATGATCCTGCGCAACGTTATCGGCCATGCCGGAATAGAAGTGCACCCGGCCGGGTGGGTCGATACGCGCTGGCTCGACTGGCTAACCACCACCACCCACCATGACCTGCACCATAGCGAGGGACGCCACAATTTCGGCCTCTACTTCACTTGGTGGGACCGCTGGATGGGCACCGAGCATCCGCGCTACAAGGAAGAATTCCGCAAGGTCGCGAAGCCGCTGGTAACCTTCGCCCGTCCCGCAGAGGTGGTTTCGATAGCCACGATGGCGACCTTTGCCACCCTTGCCACCTTGGCCAGCAGCATTGGCGCCCTGGATGCGCTGGCTCTGTGAGCAGAGCCCGTTCCCGACCGAATGAGCTAGGCCAGCACCTCTTCGAGAAAGCCCAGGGCGGCGCGCGTGAAAGCCTCCATATTGGCGATCCGCGCGTCGCTCCCGGTTTCGGTGACGCGGGTCCATTCACCCTGTGGCCCGACCACTGCGACGCAGCTGCGGCCCGCAGGCGCACCGCTCGGATGGCTCGATCCACCGACCGATCCGCTCTCCGCAATCCCCCATTGCGCACCGAAATTGTCGCGGATCGCGCGCGCCTGGAGCAGCGCATAGTCCTCGCTCGCGCCGCGCATCCCGGCATAGGCATCACGCGGCAAGGCGAACAGGGCATCGCGAGCGCGGAAGGAATAGACCACCCCGCCCCCCACGAAGAAATCGAGCGCACCGGGCACCGTCAGCAGGCTCGCGGCAATCATCCCGCCAGTCGCGCCATCGGCGACAGCGATCTTCTCGCCCCGCGCGCGCAGCAAGGCGGCGATGCGCAAGGCCTGTGGGTGGAGTTCCTCCAGCGTCATTTTTCACTCCCCGCGAGCGCCACGATATAGCCGCGCACTGCTTCGACTTCGTCGTCGGTCAGGTTGACGAAGCGGCTGCGCGCCACTTCGCTCATCAAGCCGACCTCCCGATTGCCGGCCGCTATGCCGCTGTGCATCAGCTTGGTGAAGTCGGCCGGTTCATAGGCTGGGACCATCATCGTCAGGTCAGGTCTGGGCTTGTCGCCCGGGAACGGCGGTGTACCACCTTTCAGATCGAGGCCGTGGCACTCCGCACAAGTCGCCCGCACTATATAGCGGCCCAGCGCACGCTGCGGTCCGAGAACGGGCGGCACCGATGCATCAGCTTCGGCAACTTCCCGCGCCGATGATTTGTAGGTGCCGTCCTTCATCATCTCCTGCAATTCGGGTCCGAAGGTCGGTTCTGGATGGACGTCCCCACCCACGGGCTTGCTGCGGATGAAGGCGATGATCGCCGCAAGATCGACCGGTTCAAGTTGGGTGAAAATATGCGAAGGCATGCCGTGCAATTCGCGCCCCGGCTTGCGACCGGTTGTGATCATTGCGACCAGTTCGGCATCGCTGTGCTGCGCGGCGCTGCGGGTGAGATTCGCGGTCCACAGGACGCCCAGCTCATCGCTCCAGTCGGTACCGCGCAAATCCTTGCCGTGACAGCCGCTGCATCCGAGCACTGCGGCGACCCGTTCGCCATGGGCCGCATCCTCGATGGAAAGGCGATCAAATACGGCTGTGGGAGCGGCTTCGCCTGCCGAACAGGCAGCAAGCGCCAGACAGGCCGCACCCACCAACCACGCCATCCCCCGCATTGTACATCCCCCTAACCCGCTGCCTTGACGATCTCCGCCCAGGCCGCTTCGTCGATCACTTCTATGCCGAGTTCGGCCGCCTTCTTGAGCTTGCTCCCCGCCCCCGGTCCTGCAACCACAAGGTCGGTCTTGGCGCTCACCGATCCTGCTGCCTTGGCGCCCAGCCGCTCAGCCTGCGCCTTGGCCTCGTCACGGCTCATGGTTTCGAGCTTGCCGGTGAAGACCACGGTCTTGCCTGCGACGGCGCTGTCCTTCGTCTCGACAATGTAAGGCGGTGGAGTCACTTCGCTGAGCAGATCGTCCCATACGGCGCGATTGTGCTCTTCGTGGAAGAAATCGCCGAGCGCCTCGACCACCGCACCGCCGATGCCATCGATACTGGTCAAAGCCGCTAATGCCTCGGCTTCCCCCGCATGCGCATTCTCGGCGGTTGCACGCAGCACGGGCAGTTCGTGGAAGTTCTTCATCAGGTCGCGCGCGGTCACCGCGCCGACGTGGCGGATACCGAGACCGAACAGCAGCCGCGCCGCATCGGGGGTCCGTTTGGACTCGATACTGGCGAGGAGGTTGTCGACCGATTTTTCCTGCCAGCCCTCGCGCCCGATCAGGTCATTGCGATGGTCACGCAGGCGGAAAATGTCGGGCGGCCCCCTGTCGAGCCAACCCAATTCCATGAACTCGGCGATGCTCTTTTCGCCCAGGCCCTCGATGTCGAGCGCCGCGCGGCTGACAAAATGCCTCAGCCGTTCGAATTGCTGCGCCTTGCAGATCAGCCCGCCGGTGCAGCGCACGTCGACCTCACCGTCTTCGGCCACAGCCTCGCTGCCGCACACCGGGCAGTGGTCGGGGAAGACGAAGCGCTCGCGCTCCACATCGCGCGTCAGGTTCTCGACCACTTGCGGGATCACGTCGCCCGCGCGCTGGATCACGATGCGATCGCCGGGGCGAACGCCCAGCCGCCCGATCTCGTCGCGGTTGTGCAGTGTGACGTTGGTCACCGTCACCCCGCCGACCAGTACCGGAGCAAGACGGCCCACCGGGGTCAGCTTCCCCGTGCGGCCAACCTGGATGTCGATCGCCTCCAGCGTGGTTTCCGCGCGCTCGGCGGGGAATTTGTGCGCCAGCGCCCAGCGCGGCGCCTTGGCGACGAAACCAAGCCGCTGCTGCCAGTCGAGCCGGTCGACCTTGTAAACCACCCCGTCGATTTCATAGGGCAGATCGGGCCGGGCCTTGCCGATCGCCGCATAGCGCGAGAGGAGGCCTTCGACCCCGTCGACCTGCGTAAACTGCGGCGAGATCGGAAAACCCCAAGCGCGCAGGATCTCGACCATGCCGTGCTGCGTGGTCGCCGGTATGTCCGAGGCTGCACCCCAGCCATGCGCCCAGAAGCGCAATGGGCGCTGCGCCGTGACATTGGCATCCTTCTGCCGCAGCGATCCGGCTGCAGCATTTCGCGGGTTGGCGAAGAGCTTTCCGCCCACCTCTTGCTTCGCTGCGTTGAGCGCAGCAAAAGCCTGTTTTTCCATGTAGACTTCGCCGCGAACCTCGAAAATCTCGGGTGCGTTTCCGCGCAGCATTTTGGGGATGTCGACAATGTGCTGGACATTCGCCGTCACGTCTTCACCGACCTGGCCATCGCCGCGCGTCGCCGCGCGCACCAGCACGCCATTCTCGTATCGCAGAGAACAGGACAGGCCATCGATCTTGTCCTCCGCGGTGAAGGCGATCGCCTCGTCTTCGGGAAGGGCCAGGAAGCGCCGCACGCGCGCCACCCACTCCTCGACCTCTTCGGCGGAAAAGGCGTTGTCGAGGCTCATCATGCGAACCTCATGCGTCACCTTGCTCAGCGGCGAGGCGGCAATCGCGAAGCCGACCTTGCGCGATGGACTGTCATCGCGAACGAGATGCGGGAACGCCGCCTCGATCGCGGCATTGCGTCGCACCAGCGCATCATATTCGGGATCGGTGATCTCGGGCGTGTCTTCGGCGTGATAGAGCCGGTCGTGATAGGCGATCTGCTTGGCCAGCCGCATCAGCTCATTGGCGGCATCGGCTTCGGTCATGTCCACAGGGGCAGTTTGGTCGATTCCCATGGCACAGGCTATGCATGAGCCGGGGCGGCACGGAAAGTGCCGACCATCGAGGTCGCACAATCGGAAGGGGGAAGCCGATGATCGACCGCAATCTCAAGATTCTCACCAGCCTGATCATCGGGTCGATGGCCCTGGTCTATGTCGCGCATAATCTCGCCAACCTCGGCGCGGCCTATGAGTTCTTTGTCTATGTGACGAGCCACCAGGGACAGGAAGCCTACCCCGTAACGCTGTTCCCCGTGCCGCACCCGGGATTGGTAGTCGCGGCCATGGCGCTGGTGTTCGGGCTGGAACTCGCCGCCGGTATCTTCTGCATCCGCGGTGCATGGGCCATGTGGCGGGCGCGCAGCGGCAAGACCGAGGCATTCCAGGAGGCAAAGCGTTGGGCCAAGATCGGCCTCGGCTGCGCCATCGCCAATTGGTGGGGCCTGTTCCAGGTGATCGCCGTGGCGGGATATCAGCTGTGGCAGATGCCCAATGGCCAGGGACCGGACCATGGTTCGTGGGTATTCGGCGCGATGGCGATGCTGACGCTGATCTACCTCAGCCAGCGCGAGGGTGAGACCTGATCGGAAGTTAGACCGTGCCCATACCGAGCGGACGCGTTTCGACGCGCGTACCGAAACCAGCGATCAGCGGCCGCCCCTTGGCAATCGCTTTCTGCACCGAGGGGAGCGACAGGCTGGCGGCGTGATCGTCCTTCGAACGCCAGACCTCGGTAATCCAGATGCTGTCGGGATCGGCCAGGTCTTCGGCGATGATATAGGCGAGATTGCCAGGCATCGCCTGCGTGCCTTCCATCAGGTAGCCGATCAGTTCGGCCCGCTTGCCCGGCGCGGCCTTCATCTGGCCGACGATCCCGTAGAGTTCTTTCATTGCCTCGGTACCTTCCGTCGTCGTGGTGCAAGCCGCCAGCAGTGCCACGGCAGAAAATCCGACGAACTCACGCCGGTCGAACAGGACGCCTGTCAAACCCCCTCCAGCAGCCGGTCCGCCTGCGCTCGCGCCTCTGGCGTAACTTCGGCACCGCTGAGCATGCGGGCGATCTCTTCCTGCCGCCCGGCCTCGTCGAGCAGCACCACGCCGGTGCGGGTCACCGTGCCCTCTGACGACTTCGCGATCATGTAATGCGTGCGCCCGCGCGCGGCGACCTGCGGTGAGTGGGTCACCGCGAGCAGTTGCCCGTCCGCCGCCAGCCGCGCGAGGCGTTCGCCGATCGCGCTCGCCACCGCGCCGCCCACACCGCGGTCGATTTCGTCGAAGATCACCGTCGCCGCCCCGCCCTGCTCGGCCAAGGCGACCTTGAGCGCGAGGATGAAGCGCGACAGTTCGCCGCCGCTGGCGATCTTGTTGAGAGGTGCAAAATCCGCGCCTGGGTTGGTTGCGATGAGGAATTCGACCGTGTCGATGCCATGCGCACCCCAGCGCTCCTCCGGCTGCTCGGTCACTGCCGTGCGGAAGCGCGCGGCATCGAGCTTGAGCGGGGCGAGTTCGCGCGCGACCGCCTCGTCGAGCCGCAGCGCCGCGGCCACACGGTTGGCGTGCAGCGCTTCCGCTTCGGCGCGATAGCGTTGACCGGCATCCTTGGCCGCCGCCTCGAGCGCGTCGAGTTCTGCCTCACCGCCTTCGATGGTCTCAAGCGCCTTGCGGAATTCGCGCATCTTCTCGGGCAATTCGTCGACTTCGCAGCGATGCTTGCGGGCAAGCGCGCGCAAGTCGAACAGCCGCGTCTCCGCCGCTTCCAGCGCCTGCGGGTCATACTCCAGCGCCTCAGCAGCCGCCTGCAGCTTGTCCTCCGCCTCCCCCGCCTCGATGACCGCGCGATCGAGCGCGGCCAGCGCCTCCGCCAACAGCGGATGTTCTGGCGCGATCCGGTCGAGCCTGCGCGCAGCAACACGCAGCGATGCAAGCGGCGAGTCCGAGCCTTCCCAGATATGCCGCAGTTCCTCGAGATCGCCCGAGAGCTTCTCGCCCTTCTGCATCGAGGCGCGCGTTTCCGCGAGCCGGGCCTCTTCGCCCGCCTGCGGCTCGAGCGCGGTCAGCTCGGCGAGATGCGCGAGCAGCAGGTCCTGATCGGCCTTGGCGGTTTCCACCGCCTCGCGCGCCTCGGCCAGCCGCTCTTCGGCACCGCGCCATTTGCGCCAGTATTCCTCGACTCGCCCCGCCTCGGCGCCGGCATAACGATCGAGCAGTGCCCGGTGCCCGCGCGGATTGACCAGGCCGCGATCATCGTGCTGGCCGTGCAATTCGACCAGGAACGGTGCGAGTTCGCGCAGTAGGCCGGCGCTGACCGACTGGTCGTTGACGAAGGCCTTGCTCTTGCCGTCGGCCTTGAGCTGGCGACGCAGGATCAGCGGTTCGCCGTCCTCGATCTCGATATCGGCATCTTCAAGCAATTCTGCGATGGCGGCCGGCAGCACCGCGAATTCGAAACTGGCAGTGACCCCAGCCTTGTCTTCACCCGCGCGCACCAGCCCGCTGTCCGCGCGATTGCCCAGCACCAGGCCCAGCGCATCGAGCAGGATCGACTTGCCCGCCCCTGTTTCACCCGTCAGCACGCCGAGTCCGCGCCCGAAATCGAGCTCAAGTGCTTCGATGAGCACGATATTGCGGATGGCGAGCCGGGTCAGCATCGCCCGAATCTGTAGCGCAGCGCGCGGCGGACGTCACCGCCCGCCTGAGTTATACGAACAGATGCGCGGTGATAGCGCGCGGTCTGGAGCGGCGAGGCATCGATAGACGAGGACTTGTCGGCGCTTGTGAGCCTGCTCGTTTCGCTTGCAACGATATTGCAATGGTCCGCTTAGCACGAAAACTGCGCAAATCACCGATTAGCAGTTATTTAGATATTTCGAGTTTAATACTTGCCGCATGGCTGCGAAGGCTCAGAGCTGGCTGGATCGGGCGGTCCCCGATCTCCCCGACGCGATACGGGACGATTATTTCGTCCATGCCGCGAAGGAGCTCCAGCGCCAATCGCCCTGGCTGTTCAGGGCAATGTTCATCAATTCGATTATCGCCATGTTCGCCGGGGCGGAGGATGCACATCCCTTCGTCCGCTTTGCGCTGCCCACGGTCATGGCCTGCTATTGCGTCTTCTCCCTGTTTGCCCTGCGCAGCGACTGGAAGTTCGACGCCAAGCCGTGGCGCGCGCGGAAATTTCTCTTCGAGTCTTCGCTTTCCTCCTGTTTCGGCGCGATCATATGTACCAGCTGGTGCATCCTCAGCTGGCTTGCCGCCCCGGTCGAAGCGCGAATGCATTTCCCGATCATCCTCGTCATGGGCGGCATAGCCACCGCCTTTTGTCTCTCACACGTGAAGGTTGGGGCCGTCGTCAACCTGGTGATCGACCTGGTACCGATCTCTGTGCTCATGATCCTCTCGGGCAATCCGGCCGAGCTGGCAGCTGCGCTCAGCCTGACCCTCGCAGGCGCGTTCCAGTACATCATGATCAGCGCGAACCAGTCACGCGTGATCCAGCTGCTAACACTGCAGCAACAGGCGCGTCAGCAGGCCCATACCGATCCGCTGACCGGCCTCGCAAACCGCCGTGCCGTTTTCGACCGGTTGCGGCACCCGACGCTCGAAGGCTCGAATTGCGGGCTGATGATCATCGACATCGACCACTTCAAGGGGATCAATGACGAATGCGGGCACGAAATGGGCGATCAGGTCCTGTGCGAGATAGCGGAGATCATCGGCAGCCACGCGATCCCCGGCGTCCTGCCGGCGCGCATTGGTGGTGAGGAATTCGCCCTGCTCGGCCCGGTTGAAGATGTGACCGGGCCGCATGCGCTGGCCTTGCTGCAGGATGTCCGTACAGCTCCGATGCCACACGGCAGGCAGGTTACCGTCAGTATCGGACTGTCGGAAGGCGTGATCGCCTGCGAGGAATCATGGCGCAAGCTCTATCAACGTGCCGACGCCGCGCTCTATCGTGCAAAGAGCGAAGGGCGCAATCAGTTGTGCCAGGGCGGCCTGGATTTCGATGGCCCCTGCTCGGGAAAGCTTCTGGCGGCCGATCCGCCGCCGCCGCCAAAGGCCGTGATCAGGTCGCGCTAACGCCTTCGGCGTGCTTCTGGACCAGTCCGAACGCCTTCTCGTACCATTCGCTGCCGGGATAATTTGCCCCCAGCACCGCAGCATACTTCACCGCTTCGGCGGGCAGGCCCAGCGCCAGGCTGGTTTCCGTCAGCCGATAGAGCGCCTCGGGCACGTGGCTGGTCGTCTGATAGCTGTCGACAACATTCTGGAAACGGATCTGCGCAGCGATCCACTTGCCTGACTTCTCGTAATAGCGGCCGATTTCCATTTCCTTGCCGGCAAGGTGGTCCTGCACCAGATCGATCTTCAATCGTGCATCGGCTGCATATTGTGTTGTCGGGAACCGGCGATTGACCTCCTGCAAGGCGGTCAGCGCCTGTTCGGTCACCTTCTGGTCACGCTGAATGTCGCTGATCTGCTCGTAATAGCAAAGGCCGATCAGATAGTAGGCATACGGCGCGTCCTTGTTACCCGGATGGATCGAAAGGAAGCGCTGTGCGGCTTGGATCGCAGGATTGTATTCCTGTGCGACGTAGTTGCTGAAGGCACCCATCAATTGCGCACGGCGGGCCCAGGGCGAGTAGGGGTGCTGACGTTCGACCTCGTCGAACAAGGCCGCAGCGATCTTGGGAGCTCCGCCATCGAGGCGCCGCTTGGCCTCCGCATACAGCGTTTCGACGTCACGCGCGACGTAGGCGGTGTTCTTGAGGTTATCGCCCCCCCGGCGACTCGCGCAGCCAGCGGTCAGGACACTGGCCCCGACTACAAGGGCGGCAAGAAACAGCTTATGCTTGGAATGCGAAGGCGTCGTCATGCGGCAAGCCTATAGCCAGCACCCCGATGAACGCCAAGTGAAGTTCGCCGGGCTGTCCCCTGCCGTTCGCAGCGGACGAGCATTCACCAATGCCACAAACCCAAAACTAACCATTGGTTGGAGATAAAACGGACGAACAAAGGTTTTGGAACGGGATAAGCGCAATGACTTTCCTCACTAAGCTGATGAAAGACAGCCGCGGCGCCACGGCAATCGAATACGGCCTTATCGTGGCGCTGGTTGCCCTTGCTGCAGTCACGGCCTTGCAGAGCACAGGCACGCAACTTTCCGCAACTTTAGGTAAAGCCAGTTCGGCGATGGGTTCGGCCTGACGCAATTCTTGGAACCGGCCAAACTCAGCCCGGGGCCGGCCAATCCGGCTCCGGGTTCCCTCGCGTCTTCCACAGCGAATAGAGTACGCCCGCAGCAATCAGAGCCGCTGTAACCGCAAGGCTCAGCCAGGCCGGGAATTTGCCGCCGCTCAGCAGGAAATCGCTGACGAAGATCTTCGAACCGATAAACACCAGCACCGCAGCCAGGGCATATTTCAGATAGTGGAAGCGATGCACCATCGCCGCCAGGGCGAAATAGAGCGCGCGCAAGCCCAGGATGGCGAAGATATTGCTGGTGTAGACGATGAAGGTGTCGGTGGTGATCGCAAAGATCGCCGGCACGCTGTCGAGCGCGAACACCAGGTCCGCCAGGTTGATGACCACCAGGGCAAGGAATAGCGGGGTCGCCGCCCGCACCAGCTTGCCGGTCTTCTCGTCCTTCACCTTCACGAAGAAATGCTGGTCGTGAAGTTCGGGTGTCACCCGCATGTGGTTGCTGATGAACTTCACCGCAGGATTGTTTGCCACGTCCATGGGCTCATCGCCGGCGAAGAACATCTTGATCCCGGTGACGATGAGGAAGGCAGCGAAGATGTACAGCACCCAATAGGCTTCGGCGAGGATTGCCGCGCCGCCTGCGATCATCAGCCCGCGCAGCACGATCACCGCCAGGATCCCCCAGAGCAGCGCGCGATACTGGAACTTCGCGGGAATAGCGAAATAGGTGAAGATCAGGCTGATAACGAAGACATTGTCGATCGACAGCGCCTTCTCGATGAAGAAACCGGTGAAATAGGCCATGCCGGCCTCGCCACCCCGCTCGAACCACACCCAGGTGCCGAAGGCCATGGCCACTGCAATGTAGAAGGCAGAAAGCTTGAGGCTCTCCTTGATCCCGAGCTCGCGGTCCTCTTTGTGCAGGACCCCCAGGTCGAACACGGTAAGCAAGGCGACGATCGCAAGGAAGGCCGCCCAGAACCATGCGGGCGTGCCGAGCCAGTCGGCTGTAAGGAATTCCATCATCTTATGTCCCTGTTAACCGGCCCCTGTCCCGGGCCTTGAGTAGCCGCGGCGGCGTCGCGATGGGGGAAGCGAACCGCCGCGGCCGCGCTGGACGCGCTGACGCCATCAGGCCGTCACGGGCCGCAGCGCAATCCGGTTGAGCGCCAGCTTGGCGCGTAGCTTGAGATTGGCGAGCCGCGACAGCTCTGAGCGATCGGGGCGCAGTTTGCGCAGCTCCAGGCGCAGGCGTTCGTCGATCCGCTGGTGGATCTGGGTCAGTCGAAACATTCGGGCCGTCATCGTAGTCTCCATCGGGAAGCTAAAACGATCGGACAGCCGATACGGCCAGAGGGCTGGTAGGAGGGGGGAAAGGGGCCCGCCAGCTCGCATCGGCATGTCCGATGCGGTCCGACATCACGGGGGTCTTTCAACCACCCGCCAGAGGGGCCCGGTCCGCAAATGCAATAATGCGCATGGCGCGCTTTGGTTTCAAGTCAGGTCGGCAATTTTTCGACCAGCGGCATATGGCGTCGGTCAAACGATTGCTTCGGGGGCATCCCACAACAGGTGTCGCGTTTCGAGGGGGACCAGATTGGCGCTGCGCACGATCTCACCATGCGTGCGGTAGCCCAGCAATTGCTCCGCATCTGTTTCGGGATTGTGGGTCAAAACCCGGATCTCCTCGGATGAGAAATCGCTCAATCCGCGCGCCCTTTCGGTTCCACCCGGATCGTAGACGTGGAGCACGTCACCTCGGGTGAAATCGCCTTCCATGGAGAGCACGTCCTCGCGCCGGATGGAGCGCTGCCTGCTTGCCAGCTCATCCGCAACCGCTTCGGACACCACCAGGCTGCCAGCCATCTGCAGACGGTTGGTGATCCAGCTATCCCAACTGGATTGCGGATCGGGATGCGCGGTGATGCGAGTGGCCCTCCGTTCGCCGTCGAGCACGGTCGACAGCGGCCGATCCGCATCGCCGCGGGCGATCCAGGTGGTGCAGCCGGCCTCCTGCGCCATGTTCGCGGCCTGGAGCTTGGTGGCCATGCCGCCCGTACCCAGAAGGCTTTTGCCGCGGGTTGCCTCCATATACTGCGAGACATCGGCCACTTCGGGCACGAACTGTGCATCCGGGTCATCGGGATTGCGATCGTAGAGGCCATCGACCCCGGTCAGGATGATGAACTCCTTGGCCCCAATCATCTGCGCGACCTTGGCCGCCAGCCGATCGTTGTCGCCGACCCGGATTTCTTCGGTCGTGATGGAATCGTTTTCGTTGATGATCGGTATCACGCCCGCCTCGAGCAGCCGGTGGACCGTGTTCCGGGTATTGAGGAAACGCCGGTGATCCTCGAAATCTCCCAAGGTCAGGAGCACCTGCGCGATCTCCAGCCCGAATTCGTGCCCAACCTGGCGATAGGCGTTGAGCAGCAGTGGCATGCCGCAAGCCGCGGCGGCCTGCTTGTCGGAGACACCGGCGCTCTCTGCCGTTTCGCCGACGATGCGCAGGCCCAATGCCACCGACCCTGACGAACAGATGATGACGTTGCGCCCGGTACTGCGCAGGCGCGTGACATCTTCCATCAGGCGTTGCAGAAAGCCGAAACGCGGGGTGAGGAGGTCCTGGTTGGCCAGCAAGGCCGAACCGATTTTGACAACAATGTTCATTGAATCGATCACATTTAAATATCGGAGCGGGTTGAAATTTGTGATGCGCAATTTAGGTAGCAGCCGATCCCCGCACAACCGGGTACGTGATTAAATTTTGAATTCAAGTGTTATTCAAGTATTTAATAATATAGTTTCATTATTACTTATTCATAACTTAAATATGCTGAGGTAAATATAAAGTACTCGAATATCTTGATGGTCGGATGCGGAAAGATGGGCGGAGCTCTTCTTTCGCATTGGATGGATGGCGGTGAGGCATTCACCGTGGTCGATCCCATGCTCGATGCCGTCCCCGATGGCGCGCGCCTGGTGCGCGATCGCTCCGACCTGCCCGAAGCGCCCTTCGATGTCGTCATCGTCGCGATCAAGCCGCAGATGATCGACGAGGTGATGCCAAGCTATGCCGGCCTGTTGGCCGAGGGCGGCTATGTGCTGTCGATCGCGGCTGGCTGTTCCATCGCCCGGCTTTCGCGCCTGATGAGTGATGCACCCGTGGTTCGGGTCATGCCCAACCTCCCGGCGGCCGTGGGCAAGGGTGTCAGCGGACTATGCGCCGGGCCAGGTGCCGAGGGCGCCCCCCTCACCCATGCCCGCGACATGATGCAACGGACGGGTACGGCCGTCGTCGTCGAGAACGAGGACATGATCGACCGCGTCACCGCTGTCTCCGGCTCCGGCCCAGGCTATGTCTTCGAATTCGCCCGCGCCTATGTCGAAGCCGCCATCGCGCAGGGCTTTGCCCCGGAAGACGCGCGCGCCATGGTGCTGGGCACCATCGACGGCGCAGTCGCCATGGCCTTGGCAGACCAGGACGCCGATCTTGCCGAGCTGCGCAATTCGGTGACCAGCAAGGGCGGCACCACCGCCGCGGGCCTTGCCGCGCTCAACGGCGATGACGGGCTTTCGCAAAGGCTTCGCGAAACGCTCGAAGCCGCCTACACTCGCGCAGTCGAACTGCGCTGAACCCCGAACCCACAGATATCCATGACCGACCAGACCCCCGATCCCCGCATCCACGTCCACGAACTGGGCACCCGCGCCCGCGCCGCGGCGCGCGGACTAGCCACGGCTTCGACCGAGGCGAAGAACGCCGCGCTGCATGCCGCGGCACAAGCCCTTCGCCAGCGGACTGACGAGCTGCTCGCTGCCAATTCGCAGGACGTCGCCAGCGTCGCCGGGAGCAAGCCCGAAAGCTTCATCGACCGGCTGCGGCTGACCCCTGACCGGATCGAGGGCATGGCCACCGCTCTGGAAGACATTGCCCAGTTGCCCGATCCCGTTGGCCGCATATTGGCGACCACCGAACGGCCCAACGGCCTGGTCATCGAACGCGTCGCGGTGCCGATCGGGGTGATCGGGATGATCTATGAATCGCGCCCCAACGTCGGTGCCGATGCCAGCGCGCTGTGCCTCAAGAGCGGCAATGCGGTGATCCTGCGTGGCGGTTCGGAAAGCCGCCATTCGACCCGCGTGATCGTCGAATGCATGCAGGCGGGCCTCACCGCGGCGGGCCTTCCCCCTCATGCTGTGCAGACGATCCAGACGCCCGATCGCGAAGCGGTCACGGCGCTGCTCGAGGCGGTCGAGCATGTCGACCTGGTCATCCCGCGCGGCGGGCGTGGGCTGGTCGAGCTGGTTCGCGACCGGGCCAAGGTCCCCACCCTTCTCCACCTCGACGGCAATTGCCACACCTACGTCCACGCCAGCGCCGATCTCGACAAGGCGGCACAGGTAATCCGCAATGCCAAGCTGCGCCGCACCGGCGTGTGCGGGGCGACCGAGAGCATCGTGGTCGACCGCGCGGTGGCAAAGGATTTCATTCCTCGCCTGGCGACGATCATGGGCGACGATTGCGAGCTGCGCGGCGATGCCGAAGCCGTTGCATTCGACAGCCGCATTCTCCCCGCCAACGAGGAGGATTGGGATACCGAGTATCTCGATACCATCGCATCAGTGAAGGTAGTCGACGGGCTCGACAAAGGCATCGCCTGGGTCGATGCCCATAGCTCGCATCATACCGACGCGATCATGGCCGAAGATGCCGAAGCGGCGCGCCGCTTCATGACTTCGATCGACAGCGCCATCGTGATGCACAACGCCTCGACCCAGTTCGCCGACGGCGGCGAATTCGGCATGGGTGCCGAGATAGGCATTGCGACCGGCAAGATGCATGCGCGCGGCCCGGTGGGCCTCGAACAGCTCACCAGCTTCAAGTATCTGGTCCACGGCAGCGGGCAGCAACGCCCCTGAGATCACAACGCCGATAGGTGGGATTCTTGCAAGTCGGACAGCAGCACCTCGACACCGCGGACCGCCCACTTCGCATGAGGCGGGCGGTCCGCGGGTCGAATCAGCTCAGATGTTTGTGCTGCTCGGGATCAGACTGGGCTTGAGGAAGGGATAGGGCACGCGCCGGGTCGTGTTCTCGGCATCGATCGCAGCTTCAACCCCCGCCAGGGCCCCCTGGAAGTTGGCCAACGGCCCACTGACATTCGGATCAAGGAACCACGCGGGATAGGGCGCATCGGGCGATTTGTAGTCGCCCTGCGGGCGGAAGTAGAGCGATCCCAGCAGATAAAGCACCTTGAGCTGTTCGAGCGCGATGTCGAGC
>NZ_JAYPTL010000032.1:0-38580 GCF_038133525.1 Erythrobacter sp.
GGCGATCGACGATGTGGTGATGGGCTGCGTCAGCCAGGGCGGCGAACAGGCGATGCAGGTCGGGCGCAATGCCGTGCTGGCCAGCAAGCGCCTGGGCGAGGGCGTGCCTGCGGTGACCATCGATCGCCAGTGCGGATCCTCGCAGCAGGCGGTCCAGTTCGCCGCGCAGGCGGTGATGAGCGGGACGCAGGACGTGGTGATCGCGGCCGGTGTCGAGAGCATGAGCCGTGTCCCGATGGGCTCGACTGCGATGTTCCACATGAAGGAAGGCCTGGGGAACTACAAATCACCCGGCCTCGAGGCGAAGTACCCCGGCATCCAGTGGTCGCAGTTCGTCGGTGCGGAGATGATTGCGCGCAAGCATGGCTTCACCAAGGAGGACCTCGATCGTTTCGGGCTCGGCAGTCACGAGAAGGCGATCGCGGCAACGCAAGGCGGGGCTTTTGCGAATGAGATTGTCCCGGTCGAGATCGAAACTCCCGAGGGTGCTCAACTGCACACGGTCGACGAAGGCATCCGCTTCGGCGCAACGCTTGAAAGCATTTCGGGGGTCAAGCTGCTCAGCCCCGAAGGCTCGATCACCGCGGCCACCAGCAGCCAGATCTGCGACGGCTCCAGCGCCGTGCTGGTCGTCAGCGAAAGGGCGCTGAAGCAATATGGCCTGACGCCGCTCGCGCGGATCCACAACCTGACGGTTACCGCCGGCGATCCTGTGATCATGCTGGAAGAACCGCTGTTCGCCACAGATCGCGCGCTCGAGCGTGCGGGCATGAAGATTTCGGACATCGACCTTTACGAAGTCAACGAGGCCTTCGCGCCGGTCCCGCTCGCCTGGCTCAAGCACACCGGCGCGGACCCGGACAAGCTCAATGTCAACGGCGGCGCGATTGCGCTCGGCCACCCGCTCGGCGCCTCGGGCACCAAGCTGATGGCGACGCTGGTCCACGCGCTGCGCGCTCGCGGCAAGAAATACGGTCTGCAGACGATGTGCGAAGGCGGCGGCGTCGCTAACGTCACGATCATCGAAGCACTTTGATTCGTTCTATTTGAGAGGACTATTTCCATGGAAGTTGGTGCAAACACTCCCGCCGTCGTGACTGGCGGTGCCTCGGGCCTTGGTGCGGCGACTGCCCGCGCGCTGGCCGCCAAGGGCGCGAAGGTCGCGATCTTCGACATGAACGAAGAGAAGGGTGAGGCGCTCGCCGCTGAAATCGGCGGAGTCTTCTGCAAGGTCAATGTGACCAGCGATGAAGACGTCGATGCGGGTTTTGCCAAGGCGCGCGCCGCGCATGGACAGGAGCGTATCCTGGTCAATTGCGCAGGCATCGGCAACGCGATCAAGACCGCCAGCCGATCGAAGGAAGACGGCTCGATCAAGCATTTCCCGATCTCGGCCTTCGACTTTGTCATCCAGGTCAATCTGATCGGCACCTTCCGCTGCATCGCCAAGTCTGCGGCTGGCATGCTCACGCTTGATCCGCTCGACGAAGTTGGCGAGCGCGGCGCGATCGTGAACACTGCCTCGGTCGCGGGCGAAGATGGTCAGATCGGCCAGGCCGCCTATTCGGCGTCGAAAGCAGGTGTGATCGGCATGACCTTGCCGATCGCGCGCGACCTCATGAACGAAGGCATTCGCATCAACACGATCCTGCCGGGCATCTTCGACACCCCGCTCCTGCAGGCTGCGCCGCAGAATGTGAAGGATGCGCTCGCCGCTTCGGTTCCGTTCCCCAAGCGCCTCGGCCAGCCGACCGAATATGCCAAGCTTGCCATGTGCATGATCGAAACCGGCTATTTCAACGGTGAGGACGTGCGTCTCGACGGTGCTATTCGCATGGCGCCGCGGTGATCCGGCCAATGCTTTCCTACCGGTGGGGCGAAGAATAGCCTTGCCGCTATGAGTGATCCGAAGCGCCCCCGCTTGCCCGTCCGTGACGCTGCAACCGGGGGCGCTTTCTTTTTTGTTCCAGGACCGTGTTCCACGTGTTCCATCCGGACGGACTGACCCGAGGGGAATCCAAATGAGCTCCTACACGCAGATCAAGCTCGACATTGCCGATGGCATCGCCACCGTTACGCTCAATCGACCCGAGAAGATGAATGCCTTCACCCGGGTGATGATGGACGAATTCATCGAGGCGATGGACGTGACCGATGCCGATGACAGCGTCCGCGCGGTGATCGTGACCGGTTCGGGCGATCGCGCCTTTTGCGCGGGTGCGGATCTCACGCCTGAAGGTGGCGGCCATGTTTTCTCTGACCCCACTCCCGTCGAGAATCTCTCTGACGAGCGTGTGCGTGATGGGGGTGGCCGGCTGACGCTGCGCCTGTTCAATTCCAAGAAGCCGTTGATCGGGGCCTGTAACGGCGTGGCCGTAGGTGTCGGCATCACCATGCAGCTGCCTTTCGATATTCGGCTTGCGTCGGACAATACGCGTTTCGGCTTCGTCTTCGCACGCCGCGGAATCACGCCCGAAGCCGCCTCGAGCTGGTTCCTTCCGCGTCTCGTCGGCATGCAGACTGCGCTCGAGTGGTGCATGACCGGGCGGATCTTCGATGCGCAGGAGGCCAAGGAGCGCGGCCTGGTGCGCTCGGTCCATCCGCAAGGTGAACTGATGGACGCGGCGGTGGGAATTGCGCGCGAGATCGCGGACAACACTTCGGCGGTTTCGGTGGCGATGACCCGCGCCATGTTGTGGCGCATAGGCGGCGGTGGACACCCGATGGACGGCCACCGCATCGACAGTCGGGCAATCTATCGCCTCAGTCGCAGTAACGATGCGAAGGAAGGCATCGCGAGCTTCCTGGAAAAGCGTCCTCCCGCCTATCCCGATACGGTCAGCGCCAACATGCCCGATTTCTATCCGTGGTGGGACGAACCGGGCTTCGAATAGTTGCGCTTGAGATGGTCACACAGGCAACCGCCTTGCCAAGCGGGCTGGTGAACTTATGAATTGCGGAATGTCCAAACGCCAACCCGCTCCGCGCCTCGCCGATTTCCTGCCATACCAGCTCTCGGTTGCGTCCAATGCGGTTTCGACCCGGATCGCGCAGCAATATCGCCAGCGCTTCGGGCTCAAGACGACCGAGTGGCGCATTATGGCGGTGCTTGGCGACGGTGGGGCCCAGACGCAGCGTGAGCTGTCGCAACTGACTCTGATGGACAAGGTGCCGGTCAATCGTGCGTGCAAACGACTGGAAGATCGCGGTCTGGTTCGGCGGACGCCGAATACCCGGGACGGGCGCTCACACCTGCTCGAACTGACCGATGAGGGCTGGGCGGTCCATGGTGGGGTCATGCCCCTGGCATTGAAGATCGAGACCGAGATGTTCGCGGTTCTGAATCCGGAAGAGCGCGCGGCTCTTCACGACATGCTGCACCGCATTCGTGAGAATGCAGGCGATTTCGATGCGGAAAGCCTGGCCGACTAAGTCGACCAGGCTTTCTCGCTCTTCTGTTTTTCCTGAATTCGTTCGCTAGCCGATACCGCCGCTGAAGGCGTCGGCGATCGAACAGGCTGCCGGGCCTAGGATGACGATGAACAACACCGGCAGGATGAACAGGATCAGCGGAACCGTCATGATCGCAGGAAGGCGTGCGGCCTTTTCTTCCGCACGCATCATGCGCTCGTTACGGAATTCCGCCGACAGCACACGAAGGGCGGAGGCCAACGGCGTACCGTAGCGTTCGGTTTGAACCATTGTCGTGACGACGCCCTTCACCGCTTCCAGATTGACGCGATAGGCGAGATTGTTGAACGCCACTCGGCGCTCGTTGAGGAAGGACAATTCGATCGCGGTGAGCGTGAATTCGTCGCCAAGTTCCGGATATGCGCGTCCCAACTCCTTGGCGACCCGGTTGAATGCTGCGTCGACGGTAAGGCCGGCTTCCGCGCAAATGACGAGAAGGTCGAGCGCATCGGGTAGGCCTTTCCTGATCGCCTCGGACCGCTTTTTGGCGATGTTGCTCAAATAGAGTTCCGGCCCCTTGTAGCCAGCGAACAGCACTGCGGCGAGTGCCATGACGCGCTTCATCTGCCAATCGGGATAGATTTCCGCGACATAGAGAAGGATGAAGGCAAGTCCGCCGAATACAACCGGAAGTACCAAGCGCAGACCAATGATCAGGACCGCGAGTTCCTTGTTGCGGATACCGGCGTGCGCCAGCTTTTGCTGGACGGCCTCGATCTGGCTCTGTTGCAGCACTTTCATACTGCCGAGCGTGTCCTTGATCTTTTCGGTCTTGTCGTTCTTGCGAACGAGGCTCTGACGTTTCTTTGCGTTCGAGGTGACGAGGCCCAACTTCAGCTCTTCGCGCCGTCCTTCCAGCGCGCGCACGCGTTTAGCCATCGGATCCTTGATGGTGACGGCCGAATAGATTGCGACGATCACCGCCAGGGCTGCGATCCCGGCAAGGATTGAGCCGACGAGAATGACGTCGAAGCCAAGAAGTTTGGGGCCGGTCGAGGGATCCATGAGTCTTTTCTCTTCCCTGCTTAGATTTCGAAATTGACCATCTTGGCCATGATGAAGCCGCCAATCGACATCCAGACGAGCCCGCCCAGTCCGGTGATGATCAGGCGGTCGTCTTCGAAGAAGCCGCCGATATAGGACGGGTTGATCCACGAGATCAGGGTGAAAACGATGAATGGCAAGGCGCCGACGATATAGGCCGATGCCTTCGATTCAGAGCTCATCGCCTTGATCTTCAGCTTCATCTGGGCGCGTTTGCGCAACACGTCGGAGAGGTTTGACAGGGTTTCGGCGAGGTTGCCGCCTGTCTCCCGTTGGATCGCCAAGGTGATGCAGAAGAAGTTGAACTCAGGAATACCAAGCCGGTCGGCAGTCTCCTGGAGTGCATCTTCCATGGTCTTGCCGATCTTGATACGCTCTACGATGCCCTTGAATTCCTGACCGACCGGGCCAGGCACTTCCTGCGCGACCACGCCGAGCGTTTCGGTAACCGGCAGACCCGAGCGCAAGCCGCGAACGAGGAGTTCGATGCCGTCGGGGAACTTCGTGTTAAATTGATTGGTGCGCTTCTTGATCTGTCGGCCGACAATGAAGTGCGGCAGTCCCGCTCCGAACAGGGTACCGACGCCAAGCGAAAGCGGGAAAGACCCGCTGCGCAGGAAGAGAAGCAAGGCGACGCCGAGACCAATACCCACTGAGGTGTATGCGTACTGGTTCAACGTCCAGTTCTTGCCAGTCCGGTCGAGCCGCACGGCGAGCGCATCAAGTCGAGAACCTGACCCAGCAACTTTGTACCGCTTGGGCTTCCGCGCGGCGATCGCCTTTTTGAGCTGCGATTCGACCTTGGCATCAGTGCTTTCGGAATGTCGATAACGTAGCTGCTGAAGGCGCCTCTGGCTGGACTTGCTGGCATTCGGCCCAGACAGCGCAGAGTAGCCGAGAACCAGCAGTGCCAGCACACCGACCACAAGCAGCAAGAGCTGAATGATATCCATCGCCGTTTCCGTTCCTACCTACTTAGCCACTGGCAGAGCGCGTGCCGTAAGGCGGCACCCCGAGTTGGGCGATTAATCCGCTGCCGTATCTACGGTGACGGCTTCCTTCTTCTTCGGCAGCAAGCCCTTGAGATCGATGCCACCGAGCAAGGATTTCTTGGTCCCGTTGCCGGTAGTGGCTGCATCGCCTTCTTCGTTGTTGCCAATGCTGATAATGCGAGCGGCAACTTCCTTGATGGCTGCAGTTGCCTTTGCCCCGCTATTGGCATCGACAAAGGTCTTGCCCAGTTTGGCTGCATTGGCAGCAGCCTTCTGGTCGAAGGGGATCGACACATCGATCTTGCGTTCGATCGATGCCTCAAAATCGGCTTTGCTGATTTCGGCCGCGCCAGGTTGAACCTTGTTGGCAACAATCAAAGGCGTTGCGTGCGGGGCGTTGGTCTTGAGCCAAGACAGGATCCGAATTGTGTCACGCGCAGAAGCGAGCGACATTTCCGTAGCGAGTACAACAACGTTCACCTCATTGAGAAGGTGAGGGAAGTTGATCATCATGTTGCGCGGCAGATCGACAACAGTCATCTCGAAGGCGTGACGGAATTCGTCCTGCAGCTGCATGAACGCCGCTCCATCAGTCATGAGTGGCTGATTGATCGGTGCTTCTGCAGAAAGGATGGCCAGATTGTCGTTCGCACGGATCATCGCGCGTTCGATGAAAAGTCCGTCGATGCGGCTGGGATTATCGATCGCGTCGGTCAAACCACGTCCCGGCTCGAGATCGAGCGCAAGTGCGCCGGTGCCGAAATGAACGTCGAGATCAAGCATGGCAGTCGACATCTTGCGGTCGCTGGCGAAAATCCATGCCAGTGAGGTCACAAGGGTCGATGCACCGACGCCGCCGCGGGTGCCGATGACGGCGGTCGAGATGTGGCGTTTGGCCATCTCTTCGTCGCTCAGCCGTGGGGCAGTGAAGATTGCCTGCGCCTGGTTAAGCGAGTCACGCAACGCGGCGGCTGAAAGCGGCTTCAGCAAATAGTCGTGGATGCCGCTGGCAAGCAGATCGCGATACAGGCGTACGTCGTTCACCTGACCGACTGCAATCACTACAGTGCCGGGTTCACAAACTTCAGCCAGACCGTTGATGTCGTTGAGCGGATCGCCGCTTTCAGACAGATCGACCATCAGGATATTCGGGCTGGCTGAGACAGAAAGCGACTGGACGGCATTGCGAAGGCCGCCCTTGTTGCACTTTTCGGGCTGCCAACCGAGTTCGATTACCACTGGGCGAAGCACGTCGAGCGCGGCTTCGTCACACAGATATGCGGCGAATGGATCGCGGTTGCCGGGCATGGCTGATTTCAACGACGCGCTCATGGCTCACTTGCCTCCTTCTGAGGTGTTGATTTCCGGCAGGCCCTGGGCGCCCGTGGGTGCCGCTTCTCGATAGGAATCGATGGCCTTGTTGGAACTCAGGATCACGGTTTCACCGCTGCCCTGCTGGCCGCGAACGAGGTCCTCCGGATTGGCCATCATTGCAGCCATGTTCGAATTCACCGCGCAGCCATAGTTGGGGTAAGTGGCGTTGCCGAAGTTGATGTCGCTCTTGGCCGACCAGTCTGGGCAGCCAGGCACACTGGCGAGCGTCCGCGATACAACCACGCGGGCTTGGCCGGGATTGACATAGCCGGCAGTCGGGGGCGCACCCTCGCTGACCAGCAGGCCGTAGCGGCCCGCAAGGCGAGAAACCGCGTCATGTACGCCTGCGCTGTTGGCTGGGTCGTCGACGGAGACACGGTCTCCGTACCGCAGGCCCATCGAGTCAAACCAAGCGACAAGACGCTGTTGCTCGCTAACGGGCAACCCGTCACCAGAGGTGGAAACATCGAGCGTGAAGTTGGTCCGCTCTACCACCGGTTGCTTGGTGCTGTAGAGTGAAGGATTGTCGGCGACACCGCCACAGGCGCCAAGCCCCAGCGAAAGCGAGAGGGCCAGTGCGGCTGCCGTCTTCTTGGTCAGATCGTTACGCATCAGTCTTGTCCTTCTCACTCGAAGCTGAAGCCGGGCTTGGCATCGGTGTCGACGTCAGCCTCCGCACGGCGTGGCTGGGCCAGGCCGGCCGCGACATTTGCCTGACCGGTCGGCTGTGCTTGCGACAGTCCCGGGCTGGCCGGTTCGGCGTTTTCGCGCATGGTCGGCGTGGGGCGTTTCTCACCGCTCTTGCCGTTGTTTTCCATGTAACCGATGATGCTCTGGATCTCGTTTGGCGCCCGGAAGCCGTCGGTTGGCAGAACGATGTCGTTCGCGTTGACCGGCTTTACGAGGTAGGGCGTGACGATGATCACCAGCTCGGTCTCGCCCTTCTGATAGCTCTTGGAGCGAAACAGGTTGCCGAGGATCGGTACATCGCCAAGTCCAGGAGTCTTCTGCAGCTGATTTTGCGAAGTGTTCTGCATCAGGCCCGCGATCATGAAGCTCTGGCCCGAACCGAGTTCGATCGTCGTCTCCGCCCGGCGCGTAGTCAGCGCCGGGATCGAGAAGCCGTTGATGACCACTGCACCCCGGGTGGAAAGTTCAGAAACCTCCGGCCGAACGCGGATTGAGATGCGGCCATTGGACAGGACGATTGGGGTGTAAGTCAGGCTTACACCATACTTCTTGTACTCGACCGAGGTCGTGCCGAGCCCCTGGCTCTGCGGAATGGGGAACTCGCCACCGGCGAGGAATTCCGCTGTCTCGCCCGACAGGGCAGTCAGGTTCGGTTCCGAGAGTGTGGTGACCAGGCCAACCTGCTCACCGAGGTCCAGCGCGCCAAGCAGGTCAAGGCCGAGAAAACGGCCGAATCCGGCAATGGTGCTGCCCCGCGAAATCTGATCGACGATCGTGTATCCATCGCCTTCGTAATTGGTGCCGACCGCAACCGGGCCTGCGGGAATCCGTTGGCCAGTCACAGGATCGATTGCCGAAGGGGTCACCTGGGAGAAGGGGCCTCGACCCGTTCCCACCCCGAACTTGAATCCACCAGTGCTATCGACGGTGGTCAGGTTGGCGCCGATGTCACGCACCAAAGAGCGGCTGACTTCGGCGAAGCGTACCTGGAGGTTGACCTGCAACGGCGTTGCCATCTTCAGGCGGCTGATGACATTTGTACCTTCACCAACGAAGGCTTCGACCAGGCGCTGGGCCTCGGAGGCGTCTTCGGGCGCGGCGACGGTGCCCGTCAGCAGCACTGTATTGGTGCCCATCGTTGAGACAGCGACCTTGGCTTCAGGCATCGCCAGGGCAAGCATCTGATCGATGCTGCCGATGTTCGAGCCTACGCGCACGTTTGCAGACCAAACGATGTCGCCGGCCGCGTTGCTTGCGTAGACAGTCGTCTCGCCGCCTGCCTTGCCGAAGACATAGAGCTGGCGCTGCGATTTGACCTGGACGTCGGCGATATTGTCGTCGGCGACGAAGACGTCAGCCATGGTGCCGGGCACGGTGACCAACTCACCGCGACCAATCGAGAGGACGACATCGCTGGCTGGCCGAGCGACCGATTGCGCGGTCGCGACGTTCGTCGGGATGCTGACCAGCGGCGCAAGCGCCAGGCTGGCAAGCAGCATTTTGGTAGAGAGACGACGGTTCATGGAATTGCCCCCTGAATGGCTACCTGTCTGCAGTGACCGTTTCACCGGATCACCGTTGCGCCAGCGACCGGCACGGTCTGTGCAGCCCTGCTCACCCCTTGAGTCTGGGCCGAAACGAAACGTCCGACGCCCTTTTCAACGGCTACTTCTTCTGTCTTCTTGCCCCGCGTCACCCGAACACTTGGGCCGGTACGGGTCGGAACGCCGTAGCTTGCACCCGATGCTCCCGATGCAGGTGAACTGCCCGGTGCATTTTGGGCGGGCATAGTGCTGCGCTGGAAGCGCGAAACATCGCCGCCGGTCACGTAGGTGCTCTTGCTATCGTCCGGGCGAGCCATCGCCTCACGCAGCATCTTCTCTTCTTCGTCGGGCGAAACGCCATCAGGGATCTTGACCTCGCCTGATGCGATGCGCCGTTCGAGGTCGCTCTGGCCGTCGGCCAGCGAGCGAAGCGAAAGGCTGAGCGTGCCGATGGTTTGCGCCACCGCCACCTTCTCAGCAATGACCGGGGTCACTTCGAGAGTCACGGTGCGGAAGGCCTTGACGATCGTCGAACCGTCTTCAGCCTTTTCCTGCGTTGTCGACTGGTCGGTCGCCAGAACGCGAAGGTTGCGAATGATTGTTTCAGACGCCTTCAAAGAGCTGGATTCCGAGCCGGTGACCGTCTGGGTCAGCACCATGTCGACGCGGTCACCAGGGAAAACGAAGCCGGCGACGCCCGACTGTGCCGAAACAGGCACGGTAATGGCGCGCATACCTGGGGTCAGTGCTGCAGCAAGAAAGCCGCGGTCGCCGGGGCTGACCAGCGAACCCTGGGTCACCGGCTCACCCGCTGTGATGGGGTGGCGAACCACCGTCCCAATGAGCTTTGCCATGTCCGCCTCACCTTCGAGGAAGTAGGCATCCTGCACCAGTTCTTGCGGCCACAGCTGATAGCCAATCGCGTCGGCGGATATGATCGTCCCAACCGGGAGAGCGCGCTGAGCGACGAGGACCTTCGGGCCCTGCGGTTCGACTTGTGCAGCTTCGGCCTGTGGCGCGGATGCGCCTGCGAACATGCTTCGCGCAATCAGGGCCGTTCCGACCGCAACGATCAGCGCACCTACCAGCAGAAGCAGCTTCTTCCTGTCCATGGCTATTTAGCCCCCTCATGTGACCCGCGGTAATCCAGATGCGGGCAAGTATGGTTTCAAGCCTTACGGCTGAAATGGTTAAGATCGGGTTTTCAGCCTATTCCCGCGACCGCGGCAGCCCGTCCCAGCGGCTCGGTGCCCAGCACCCAAAGGCCTGCGACTGCAATGGCGATCCCATATGGGACAGCGATGCGATCCTTCCGGCGACGGAGGAGATGGATCGCGCCAAAAACGATTGTGAGTAGCCCGCCCACCAGCGCCATGACGATGATGAGCTTGAGGAATGGGTAGGGTGGAATCCACAGAGCGAGCGCGGTGAGCAGCTTCACGTCGCCGCCGCCCATTTGCCGCAATGCGAACAATGCGCAGCAAAGGGCAAAGACGATGCCCGCGAAGCCCAGCTGGGTTGCCGCATCGGGCCAGAGTGAGAGGCCGCTGGCCCACCACCATAGGGGAGCCGACAATGCGATGGCGGCGTTGAGCTTGTTGCCGATCTGCCGGCTCTTGAGATCGGTAACAGCGGCAACCAGCAGTGCGATTGCCAAGCCGCCGAGCAATACGTAGGTGAAATCGAAAGTGGCCATCATGCCCCCCGCAAGGTCCTGCCGACGGGGTGCTACAGAAGATGGCTTACCAAATAGTAACCATAGTGGAGCGCGGGCAGCCTTGGATCAGCCAGTTTCAGCAAGGGTCGATCGACGAGCCATTCCGGTCGAGGCGCGTGAAAGCAGCTGGGAGGCGCCCGATGGCTACGCCCTGCGCAGGATCGATTGGCCCGCGGACCTGAAAGCGCGTGGTTCGATCCTCTTCCTGCCGGGAAGGGGAGATTTCTACGAGAAGTATATCGAGACCCTCGAACAGTGGAATCGTGCAGGGTGGCGTGTCACGGCTGCCGACTGGCGCGGGCAAGCCGGGTCCGGGCGTCTCGGCGATGATGCTGTAACCGGGCATATCGGTGACTTCTCGCAATGGGTGGATGACCTTGCCGCGCTGTGGCGCGATTGGAAGGCGAGCACCCCTGCTCCGCATATTCTGGCCGCGCATTCGATGGGCGGTCATGTGGTCATGCGTGCGCTTGTGGACCATGTCGTCGATCCGGATGCGGTGGTCCTCAGCGCTCCGATGCTGGGAATGTCCGGGCCGCCGCTACCGTTGCCGGTGCTCCAAGGGGTGGCGAAGCTGATGTGCATGGTCGGCAAGCCCACCCGTCCCGCCTGGAAGTGGAGCGAAAAACCCGGTGAGGTTCCCGCGCGTCGACGAGATCTGTTGAGCCATGACGGCGAACGATACGCCGACGAGTTGTGGTGGCGCGAAAAGCGACCGCAGTTGGTGATGGGGCCCGGGAGCTGGGGCTGGGTGGAACGGGCCTATGCTTCGGCCCGCGTGCTCGAACGCAAGGGCGCCCTGGAAGCCGTGCAGATCCCGGTGCTGGTCATCTCCACTTCAAACGACAAGCTTGTCAGCCATCCCGCTGCAGTCCGTGCGGCCGAGAGGCTGCCCAAGGGTGAACTGGTCGCCTTCGGCAAGGAATCCCGGCATGAGATATTGCGGGAAGTCGATGCAGTGCGTGACAAGGCAATGACGGCAATCGCTGAATTCCTCGATAGGGTGGCACCTGCCCGATCCTGATCATGCATGACTTCGCTATCATCGGTGCCGGGATTGCCGGAGCCAGCCTTGCCGCCGAGCTTGCGGCTGGCGGCGCAGACGTCCTCATTCTCGAAGCGGAGGACAGGCCCGGCTACCATGCAACGGGCCGGTCGGCCGCTTTCTGGGAAGAGTGCTATGGCGGCCCAGAGATAGTCCCCCTCACGCTTTCTTCGGGCCCCTATCTCCGAGATGGAGGGTTTCTTGCTCCGCGAGGCGCGCTCTACATCGCGCGCAATGCGGATGAGCCCGCACTGGATGCCTTCATGGAACGTTTCGGGCCAACCGGGGTGACCATAGAGAGAATCGATACAGCAGGGCTCAGGCAACGCTTGCCTGGATTGCAAACGGATTGGTCCGGCGCTGTCTGGGAGCCTGCCTGTGCCGACATCGAAGTAGCAGCGCTGCATGCGCATTACCTCGCCCTGGGACGGCGAAACGGTGTCCAATTGCAGCAACGCGCCCGGCTGGCATCGGCATTGCAACGGGACGGTGCGTGGGAGCTTGCCACGGAGCGCGGAGAGCAATTTCGCGCACGGACATTGGTCAATGCCGCTGGGGCTTGGGCTGATGAGGTGGCGCGGATTGCCGGCGTACGTCCGCTGGGGATCACACCGCTGCGACGGACGGTGGTACAGTTGCGGATCGATCCGCCCATCCAATCGGACCTGCCGCTTGTGCTGGATATCGGCGGAGGCTTTTACTTCAAGCCTGAGTCCGGACGTCTATGGCTAAGCCTAAATGACGAAACACCGAGCGAACCTTGCGATGCTGCTCCGGAGGAGCTGGATGTGGCGGAAGCGATCGATCGCTTTGAACGAGCGGTCGATTGGAAGGTTGTGGCGGTCGAACGCAAGTGGGCGGGCCTGCGCAGCTTCGCGCCTGATCGCTGTCCTGTTTATGGTGCCGACCCGCAATGTGCCGGTTTTGCCTGGTTCGCTGGCCAGGGGGGATATGGCATTCAGACTTCGCCTGCGGCAGCCCGTCTGGCTTCGCAGTTGCTGCTGGGGAACGAACGCGACGATATGACCAGAGGCCTCGACGCATCGCTTTATGACCCAGCGCGCTTCGACTAGCCACACCTCCAAAAGTTGTTAGGTTGGGGCAGAGCAACCTTGATAGTAGGAGAGTGAGTGGGATGGCACATCATTTCGAAATCTATAAGGATAAGGCGGGCGAATTTCGGGTCCGCTTCAAGTATAATTCAGAGGTGATGTTCTCGACCGAGGGCTATAGCTCCAAGGCGAGTGCGCAGAACGCGATCGATTCAATCAAGAAAAACGGGCCTGACGCTGAGGTTGTCGACAACAGCTGAGTGGTACTAGCTTTCGCTGGCGGCGACGCGCTCAGCGGCGTCGCTGGCAAGGCGGTCGACCCGTTCGTTCTCCGGATGGCCGTTGTGACCTCGGACCCAGTGCCAGGTGACCTTGTGCCGTTCGGTCAGTTCGATGAGGTCATGCCATAGCTCCGGGTTGCGCACTGGCTTCTTGCTGGCGTTCATCCAGCCGTTCTTTTTCCAGCCGTGCACCCAGCGTGTGATCCCGTCGATCAGGTATTTGCTATCGGTATAGAGGTCGACGTCGCAGGGTTCGATCAGGGCCGACAATCCCTGTATCGCTGCGGTCATTTCCATGCGGTTGTTGGTGGTGTCGGGCTCGCCGCCCGACATCTCCTTCTCGTGTCGGCCCATGCGCAACAGTGCGCCCCAACCGCCCGGTCCGGGATTTCCCTTGCACGCCCCATCGGTGAACAGTTCGACTTTCTTCATGCGAACAGCTCATTGCCGTTGGCACGGTAGAATGCCAGTCTTCGCGCAAAGTCCATGGGATCCTTGCGGACGACCAAGGCGTCTGCAGGAGTGAATACCCAATCATAGGCGCGCGATGAAAGGAAGCGCATGCAGGCACCGCGCAAAAGCACGGGCATCTGGTCGCGTTCGTCGGCGGAAAGTGCTCGGCCGGATGCATATCCGGCAAGCAATGCCGTGGAGATTTCCGGCCTGAATTCATGCCCGCCGGGACTGAAGCACCACGCAGCGTGCGTCACAGCCAGATCGTAGGCGAAGAAGTCATCAGCCGAGAAATAGAAGTCGATCAGGCCGGTTACCTTATTGCCCAGCATCAAGACGTTGTCGGGGAATAGGTCGCAATGAACCACCCCATGCGGGAGGCCTCCAGGCCAGTTTGCTGCAAGGAAAGATAACTCTTCATACGCCAGGCCTGACAGGCCGGGTGCGATCGTGTCGAGCCGCTCTGATCCGCATTGGTGGATCAGGCGATCCCATTCGGCCAGACCCATCGTCTGGACGCCGGTTATCGGGAAATCCGCCACGGCATGATGCAGTTGCGCCAGGGCATTGCCCACGGCTTCGGCCTGGCCGGGCGTCGGATGGTCCACCGATACGCCAGGCAGGAATTCGATCAGTGCCACCGCCTTGCCATCGACCATGCGGAACGCCGCACCGTCGCGATCGTGAATGGTGCGCGGTACCGCGCAACCTTTCGCCGAAAGGTGATCGAGCAAACCAAGGAAGAAGGGCAGCTGTGCAGTGTCGATGCGCAATTCGTACATGGTCAAGATGTAGCGGGCGCGGGTGGTCTCGATCAGCCAGTTCGAATTGGACACTCCTTCGGCGATACCTTTGGCCGAAACAAGTTCGCCAACGTCATAAGCCGCGATCAGCTTCGCCAGATCTTCGGCACCGAGATGAGTATAGACGGCCACCTATTCGGTTAGCTGGCGAGGCAGCTTGAAGACCATGTTCTCCTCGGCGGTCGCGATGGTTTCTTCAACGACATTGCGCCATTCGCAGAGCTGGTCGACGACTTCACGCACCAGCTTTTCCGGGGCGGACGCTCCTGCGGTGAGCCCAACCGTCTGGGCGTTCGAAATCCAGGCGGGATCGATCTCGCTCGCACGCTGGATGAGGTGCGCTTCCGTCCCCAGTCGCTGTGCGACTTCGACCAGGCGCAGCGAATTGGAGGAATTGGGCGCGCCGATAACCAGCACCAGGTCGCACTCCGGGGCGATCCGCTTGACTGCCGCCTGGCGGTTACTCGTCGCGTAGCAGATGTCTTCTGCCTTGGGCGCGACGATGTGCGGATAGCGCGCCTGGAGAGCGTCCACGATTTCCCGCGTATCGTCGACCGAAAGGGTGGTCTGCGTGAGAAACGAGATGTCATCCGCGTCGGTGAAGTCGAGTTTGCCGATATCCTCGACTGTTTCGACGAGAGTGATCTTGCCTTCGGGAACTTGCCCCATGGTCCCGATCACTTCGGGATGCCCCGCATGACCGATGAAGACGATGTGCTGGCCCTTTTCGATCTGTCGTTCGGCCTGGCGGTGAACCTTGCTGACAAGGGGACACGTGGCATCGACGTAGAGAAGCTGGCGCCGTTCCGCTTCGGCCGGAACCGACTTGGGGACACCATGGGCACTGAAGACCACGGGCGCGTCGTCAGGAACCTCGTCCAGCTCCTCGACGAAGATTGCGCCCTTATCCTTGAGGCAATCGACCACGAAGCGATTGTGGACGATTTCGTGGCGGACATAGACCGGCGCCCCGAACTTCTCGAGCGCCCGTTCTACGATTTCGATAGCCCGGTCGACACCGGCGCAGAATCCTCTTGGAGCCGCGATCAGGAGCTTGAGATCCGGGCGATTGGTATCTTCGCGCATTGCTGCGGTGGATGGAAAGGGCGCGTTCATGTGCCGCCCTCTAGCGCTTTCCCCCGACCCAAGCTAGGGCGTGTCCGCGCCCCGCGGGGGCAGAATACGAATTGCGACAAGGGAACCGGAGCCGCATGACCAGCCGATATCGCCTCTTTTCTGTACTTGCCCTCGGGCTGGCGCTTACCGGCTGCAAGAAAGAGGGCGATCTGGTGCTCGATGCCGGTGTCGGCATCACCGCCGTTCGCACTGCCTGTCCTGCCGTCGGCGTTCCCGACTATACCGGCGACATCACCACTTTCCGTACGCCTGGGTCAACCACGCTGGCCGATCTCGATGTGAGTGCGGCGATCACCAATCTCCGTTCGAGCTGCGATGACGGCCCGGAGCGCGTCTATACCGAGGCGACGTTCGATGTACTGGCCAGGCGCACCGATACGCGCGGTGCCCGGACCGTGACATTGCCGTATTTCTCAACCGTCCTGCGCGGCGGCAGTGCCGTGGTGACCAAGCGTGTCGGCCAGATTACCCTGCAATTCGCCGATGGGCAGGACCGTGCGCAGGCGCGGGGGACTGCGGGCGCTTTCGTGAACCGCGCCGATGCTTCGCTGCCCGCGGATATTCGCGAACAGATCACCCGCAAGCGCAGGCCGGGCGATCCCGATGCGGCGCTCGACCCGCTTGCCGATCCTGCCGTCAAGGCGGCGGTCCAGCGCGCCAGTTTTGAGCTGCTGGTTGGCTTCCAGCTGACCGAAGAGCAGCTGCGCTACAACGCTACGCGCTGATTCCACGTTTCAGGCGGCTTGCGATTCTGGCCCAATGGGCTAGGCGCGCGCCATGGCTGACATGCAGACTCTTCACGCGGCCTTCGCGGCCCGGATCGATGCGGTATTGAATGCACTGGAAACGGAGGGTGTGCTTCCGGCCAATGTGTCGCGCGCCAATGTTACGGTAGAGCCGCCGCGCGATCCCTCGCATGGCGATCTCGCCACGAACGCGGCCATGGTTCTCGCCAAGCAGGCGGGCACCAATCCACGCGCACTGGCGGAAAAGATCATTGCCCACCTTGAGCGTGATCCTGACATCGTGGGGGCGGAAATCGCCGGGCCCGGTTTCATCAACCTGCGCCTGTCGGATGAGACCTGGCGGCGTGAGCTGCGCGCGATCGCTTCGCTCGGTGCCGAATACGGCCGATCGACGATGGGTGAAGGCCGTACGGTGAATGTCGAATATGTCTCGGCCAATCCGACCGGCCCCATGCACATGGGGCACTGTCGCGGAGCTGTGGTCGGGGACGCCCTGGCCGGCTTGCTCGAGTTCGCCGGCCATCGCGTGGTGCGCGAATACTACGTCAACGATGCGGGTGGCCAGGTCGATGTCCTCGCCCGGTCAGCTCACTTGCGTTACCGTGAGGCATTGGGCGAAGACATCGGCGAGATCCCCGCAGGACTCTATCCGGGCGACTATCTTGTCCCGGTCGGTCAGCAACTCGCACAAGAATTCGGCGATGCCTATCGCGATGCTGCCGAGAGCGAGTGGCTTGAACTGTTCCGCAACCGCGCGGTTGCCGGAATGATGGAGATGATCCGCAGCGACCTCGCTCAGCTCGGCATTCATCACGACCTTTTCTCGTCAGAGGCGGAACTTCAGGCGGCAAGAAAGCCCGAGGCGGCCGAGGCGTGGCTACGCGAGAAGGATCTCGTTTACGACGGCGTGCTTGAGGCTCCGAAGGGCAAGGCCCCGCCCGAAGACTGGGAGCCGGTCGAGCTGCCGCTGTTCCGTTCGACGAAGTTCGGCGACGACCAGGATCGCCCGATCAAGAAGTCCGATGGATCATGGACCTATTTCGGGGCAGACCTCGCCTATCACCTCCAGAAAGCGCAAGGCGCCGACGAGTTGATCGACATCTGGGGCGCCGACCATGCCGGCACCGTGAAGCGGATCAAGGCGGCCGTCGCCGCGCTCAGCGAAGGGCAGGGCAAGGCAATCCCATTCGACGTCAAGCTGGTCCAGATGGTCCAGCTTATGAAGGGTGGGCAGCCTTTCAAGATGTCGAAGCGCGCAGGCAATTTCGTCACGCTCGCCGATGTTGTCGAAATGGTCGGCAAGGATGTGGTCCGCTTCACAATGCTGACCCGCAAGCCCGATGCGCAGATGGATTTCGACTTCGACAAGGTCGTCGAAGCGTCGAAGGACAACCCGGTGTTCTACCTGCAATATGCGCATGCGCGAATTCGCTCGACGCTTCGCAAGGCGGGTGTCGCCCCCTCCGATGCCCATCTGGAGCGGTTGGGTGCCGACGAACTCGCGCTGGTGCGCGAAGCGGCGCAGTTCCCGCGCGTGGTCGAAGCCGCCGCCAAGGCGCGCGAGCCGCATCGCATTGCCTTCTTCCTTGGTGATCTTGCTGCTGCCTTCCACAGCTTCTGGAACGCCGGCAATGATGACCCGGCAAAACGGATCATTCAGGAAGGCGACGCGGAAATTACCGCAGCAAGGCTTTATCTCGCCGATGCGATCGGGCAGGTAATCCGCAACGGTCTTGCGATCTTGGGGGTCGAAGCTGTCGAGGAGATGTGAGCATGGCGGCTACGCCCTATGACGCCGACGAAGTTTGGGACGAAGACGACCAACTCGACCTGACGCAGGATGATCGCCTGCCTTGGCTCGAATCGGCAGAAGAGGACGACGCAGCCGGCGGCTTCGATACGGTGCGACTGGTCTTGATGGGGGTGCTTGCCCTGGCCGTGCTCGGTGCGGTTCTCGGTGTCATCTGGTTCGTCACCAACAAGGCATCTGACGAGCCACCGGCTGATGGCAGCCTCATCGCGGCACCTGCAGAGCCCTACAAGGTCAAGCCTGCCGACGATGGCGGCAAGGTGTTCGCCGGGACAGGGGATTCGAGCTTTGCGGTAGGCGAAGGTAAGACGCGCGAGAGCAAGCTGGCCGATAAACCGGTTAGCGCTGCGGCCCCTTCGATAGCCTCAACGCTCGATGACAATCCGAAGCCAGCGGCCCAGGCGCCAGTGGCCCAGCCGACTGCTTCGACCAAGGCGGGCGGAGTACCGGTACAGGTCGGGGCTTTCCCCCGCCGTCAGGATGCCGAAGCGGCTTGGGCTGCACTGTTGCGCCAGACCGAAGCACTGAGCGGGGTCAGCCATCGGGTGGTAGAGGCGCAGGTTGATATTGGCCGTGTCTACCGTTTGCAGGCCATGGCTGGCGATCGCGCCGCAGCGAACCAGCTGTGCGCCGCGCTCAAGTCCGATGGGCTCGCCTGTTTCGTCAAATAGGCTTCGTCCGGATCCAGTTTCCACACCTGCCGTGGTCGATGCGCTTGCCCGGCTTCGGGAAAAGCCGCAGTTTCGAACCATGACGCCTGCCATCTTCGGCATTTCCGGCCTGGAACTGACGGCCGACGAACGCGCCTTCTTCCGCGAGGCCGACCCGGTGGGTTATATCCTGTTCGCACGCAATTGCGCCAACCGCGATCAGTTACGTCGACTGACCGACGACCTGCGCAGCATCCATGGGCGCGAGCGGTTGATTGTCTCTATCGACCAGGAAGGCGGTCGCGTCGTGCGGATGAAACCGCCCGAGTGGCCCCGTTATCCGGCAGGCGAGGCTTTCGCTCGGCTGTTCGAGATCGCTCCCGCTTCCGCGATCGAGGCGGCGCGCGTCAACGCTGAGGCAATGGGGCGGGAACTCGCACTTGTCGGGATCAGTGTGGATTATCATGCACCATTCGATGTGCGCCGGCCGGAAACCGACAATGTGATCGGCGATAGGGCGCTGGGCAGCGATCCGATGCAAGTCGCGGCATTGGGGCGGGCGGTGCTTGACGGGCTTGGCCGTGCCGGAGTGGTCGGCTGCCTCAAGCATATGCCCGGCCATGGGCGCGCTACGGTCGATAGTCATAAGGAATTGCCGCGTGTGGAGGCGAGCGTCGAAGAGCTGGCGGTCGATATCGAGCCTTTCCGCAAGCTGTCTGCACATCCGTTGGGGATGAGTGCGCATATCGTCTTCACGGCGTGGGATACGGTAAACCCGGCAACGCTGTCCAAAGCCGTAATTGGCGATGTCATCCGTCGGGAGATCGGCTTCGATGGCCTGCTGTTGACCGACGATATCGACATGCAGGCGCTCGAAGGCACGATCCCCGAGCGTGCGGAACGCGCACTAACTGCGGGTTGCGACGTTGTGCTTAATTGCTGGGCCAGGCTCGATGATATGGCCGGCATCGTGGAAAGATGTGGGAGCATTCGCGATGCGAGTGCCGCCCGTCTGGCGCGGGTCCATGCCGCGATGGGTGAGCCGGTGGATGCGATCGAGACTAGCGACCTGCTCGCCAAGCGCGACGCTTTGCTAGCGATCATGGGAGAGGCGGCATGACTGGCGACGGTCTGCTCTTCGCCGATCCCGCGGCAGAGGATGAATGGGACGGCATCGCCAGCGAGGCGAAGGTCGACGAGAACGCGCTTTATCTCGAGCTTGACGGCTGGGAGGGTCCGCTCGATCTCCTGCTCGATCTGGCTCGCAGGCAAAAGGTCGACCTCAGGCAAATCTCGATCCTGGCCCTGGTCGACCAGTATCTCGGCTATATTGAACGCGCAGAGGCGCTGAAACTGGAGCTGGCGGCCGACTACCTGGTGATGGCGGCGTGGCTGGCGTACCTGAAGTCGGCCATGCTCCTGCCCAAGGATGAGCAGGAAGACCCGAGCCCCGACGAGCTTGCGCTAAGGTTGCAACTGCGCCTGCAGCGCCTGGGCGCCATGCGCGATGCAGCAGCTCGGCTCATGGGTGGGAACCGGCTTGGCCGCGACGTGTTCCTGCGCGGCGCCCCCGAAGGGCTGGAGATCGCGCGGAAGAACCTTTGGCAATGCGACCAGTTTACGCTGATCGAAGCCTATGGCCGCGTGAAAGCCCGCACTGCACCGGCGATCCACATGGTTCGCGAGCGCCCCGTGATGACGCTGGAAAGCGCGCTTGAGCGGGTTTCGCACATGCTTGGCGTGACGCTTGACTGGATGGAACTGCGCGATTTCCTGCCGCCGCATGCCGAACCGCGGCTGCGCAAGTCGGCGCTCGCTTCCAGTTTTGTCGCCGCGCTTGAACTGGCTCGATTGGGCAGAGCGGAACTCCAACAGGAAGATGCGTTCGGTCCACTCCATCTTCGCCGGGTCGCCGCAAATGGATGAACTGGTTCGCGCAGTTGAGGCGGCCTTATTTGCCGCGGAAGAGCCGATGGCGGTCGATGAGCTCGCCCATTTCCTTGGCGATGCATCGAATGCGGATGTTCGCGAGGCGCTGGCGACGCTTGCGGGCCACTATGAACAACGCGGGGTCCGCCTGGTCGAGCGTGGCAAGCGCTGGCATTTCGAAACTGCGCCCGACCTCGCGCACCTGCTACGCCGCGAAAAGGAACAGGTTCGACGCCTCAGCCGCGCCGCGACCGAGGTCCTGGCAATCATTGCCTATCACGAACCGGTCAGTCGCGCAGAGATCGAATCGATCCGCGGGGTCCAGACCAGCGGGGGCACACTGGATGTCTTGATGGAGGCCGGTTGGGTGAAGATCGCCGGACGCCGCGAAGTTCCCGGACGGCCGACCATCTATGCCACCACTTCCGAATTCCTCGACCATTTCGGCCTCACAAGTCGCCGAGACCTGCCGGGAATCGCGGAATTGCGCGCGACTGGCCTGCTTGATCCGATCGACGATGCCTATGATGCGCTGGTTGGCGACGATGACGGCCAAGTGATCGAGGATATCGAGGCCGACAGCGAAGCCTGACTGGCGTTGCGCCCGGTGCGCGCCTATATGGAAGCTCTAGTCACCAAGAAGGTTTCGAAAAATGTCGCTCGGCCCCTGGCAGCTCATCATTATCGCCATCGTCATCCTCGTTCTCTTCGGACGCGGCCGCATCTCTGAAATGATGGGTGATTTCGGCAAGGGAATCAAAAGCTTCAAGGAAGGCATGTCGGAAGAAACCAAGCCCGCGCCAAGGATTTCCGCACCCGATGCCAAACCGGCAGAGGACGCCCAACCGGCGCCGCGCGTCGATACGCCCGACCATAAGGGCTAAGGAGCCGCTTCCATGTTCGATGTCGGCGCCAGCGAACTGCTGGTGATTGTCGTCGTGGCGATCCTTGTGATCGGCCCGAAGGACATGCCGCGCGCTCTGCGCACAGCAGGCCGCTGGATCGGCAAGGCACGGCGCATGTCGAACCACTTCCGCGCCGGTGTGGATGAGATGATCCGGCAGGCCGAAATCGAGGACATGGAGGCCAAGTGGGCCGAGCGGAACAAGGAGATCATGGCCAAATATCCGTCCGGTGACGAACCGGAGGGCGGCGCGCCAGAGGATCTGACACCGCCGATGATGGAACCGCTCGATCCCAAGAATGCCGACGCCGCGGCGGAAGCAGCGATCAAGCGAGCCGCGCCGGTGAAAGCGCCGGAGCATGAAAGCGAGCCTCCGCTTCCTCTCGATCCGCCCCCTCCAGCGAAGGATGCGTGAGGTGGCAGTGATCAAGGACATCGATGAGACGCAGGCACCGCTGATTGATCATTTGATCGAGTTGCGGGCGCGACTGGTCCGGTGTGTTGCCGCCTTGGTGGTGGCTTTCGGGATCTGCCTCTATTTCGCCGATCCTATCCTGGGTTTCCTGGTCCAGCCGCTCAAGTCGGCATTTCCTGACGGCGAAGGCCAACTGATCTTCACCAAGCTCTACGAAGTCTTCTTCGTCGAGCTCAAGGTCGCGCTTTTCGCCGGCTTCTGCCTCAGCTTTCCAATCATCGCCAACCAGCTGTGGGCCTTTGTCGCCCCGGGGCTCTACGCGCGCGAGAAGAAGGCTTTCCTGCCATTCCTGCTGGCGACCCCGGTTCTTTTCACCATGGGCGCTGCGCTTGCCTATTATGTGGTCATGCCGACTGCGTTTCAGTGGTTCCTCGGCTTTCAGGGCGAGGCGGGGGGACTCAAGATTGAGGCGCTTCCGACGGCTAATGAGTATCTCGGCCTCGTCATGCAGTTCATCCTGGCCTTCGGAATGAGCTTCCTTCTGCCGGTCCTGCTGCTGCTGCTGCACCGCGCGGGTATAGTCACCCACGCCCAGCTTTCGGGCGCGCGGCGCTATGTCGTTGTGCTGGTGGTGACATTGGCGGCAATCATCACACCGCCCGACCCGGGATCGCAGCTGCTGTTGGCCATTCCGCTATTGCTGCTCTTCGAAAGTTCCCTGCTGGTGATGAAGCTGACCGAGCGCCGCCGCAAGGATGCGCCCGAGCCAAGCGAAGCAGAGGAACCTCAGTCCGCGTCGTAAACTTTGCGGCCGCCAACCCAGGTTTCGAGGACCTTGGTCGCGCGGAGTTCCGCTGGGGTTGCCAGGAGCGGGTCGCGATCCACCAGGACGAAATCGGCACGCTCGCCCGGCAGCAGGCGTCCGAAGCGCCCTTCTGCAAAGCCGGCAAAAGCCGCGTCGATGGTGAAGCCCGCCAGCGCCTGTTCGCGATTGACGCGATCCTGTGGGCGCCACCCGCCGAACGGCTGGCCATTGGCATCCATTCGCGTGGATGCGGCAGCAAGACCCGCGAACGGATCGGGCGACTCAACCGGTGCGTCCGATCCGAAAGCCAGCCTGCCGCCCAGCGAGAGGATGGTGTTCCACGCATAGGCGCCCTCTAGCCTGTCTGGCCCCAGGCGGGCCTCCGCCATCAGGCGATCGCTGGTCTGGTGCACCGGCTGCATCGACGCGATGATCCCATGCTGCCCGAACAGCGGCAGGTCTGCCGGGTCCACGATCTGCGCGTGCTCGACCCGCCAACGACGGTCGCCCGGGAAGCTCTCGGCGATCTCGGTGATGGCGTTCAGCACCTCGGCGTCGGCGGCGTCGCCGATCGCGTGGATGGCGGGCTGGAAATTGCCCTGCGCCGCCCGAACCAGGATGTTGCGCAGTTGCGCGCCGGTCATCAACGGCAGGCCGGTATTGCCCGGATCATCGGCATAGGGGCGCTTGAGCCAGGCTCCGCGACTGCCCAGTGCGCCGTCCATGTAGAGCTTGACCCCATTCAGCCGCAGCTTGTCCTCGTAGAGCCAGGGCGATGGCCGCGCTCCGGCGATCAGCTCCATATTCTCCGGTCCACCGGCATAGGCCATGATCCGCAGCGTCAGCGTGCCCGCATCACCCGCACGGCGATAGGCCTGCCAGTCTTCGATGGTGGTGCCCATGTCGGCGACGGCGGTAATGCCGAAGCGGTGCAGCACGCGCTGAGCCTCTGCGAAGGCGAGGTCCCGCTCCACCGGGCGCGGTGCAGGGATCGCGCGGGTCATCAGATCTTCTGCGCCATCCACGAAAACGCCTGAAGGCACCTGCGAGCCCGGCAGTCGTTCTACCCGCCCTCCGCTGGGATTCTTGGTAGCGGCAGTGATCCCGGCGGCTTCCATTGCCAGTGAGTTTGCCCACCCCGCATGGCCGTCAACGCGCTGGAGATAGACCGGGCGATCCGACACTGCGCTGTCGAGTTCGGCTGCAGTGGGAAACCGACCGAGGCCCCATTTTTCCTGGTTCCAGCCGCGCCCGAGGATCCACGGTCGTGCCTCGTTCTCCGCGGCAAAGGTGCGGATCTTCTCCAGCGCCTCGTCGAGTGAATTTGTATCCGAGAGGTCAAGAGTCAGCGCGCCGATCCCGATCCCCATGACGTGCGCATGGGCGTCGATCAGGCCAGGGATCATCACCCGGCCCTGGCCATCTTCGCGAAAATCGGTCTGCGGCTTCCTGTCGCCGCGTTCGAGGACCTGCGCGATCTTGCCGTCATCGTCGATGACCAGCGCGGTGAAGCGCTTGACCTTGCCATTCTCGTCGATTGTCAAACCTTCGACATTGTCGATCAGCACATCTGCCAGGGCTGGCGTTGCCACGGTGCAGGCGAGTAGGGCGGCAAGGAGTTTGCGCTTCATCAGGCGATCCCGTTTCCAATCAGAACGGCGGCGATAAGGCATAGCTTGGCGCAGGCAAACCCTTTCCGCGATTGCGCCCAACCCCGCCGCGCCCTAGGGGCGGGGCCATGACACAGGCTTCATCAGCGCGCGCCAACGAAAAGGCGACCGACCTACTGACCCTCGACGATGTGCGCGCTGCCGCTGCGCGCATCGAAGGCGCAGTGGTTAAGACGCCGATGATGCATTCGCAGACGCTGTCGCAGATTACCGGCGCGGACATCTGGCTCAAGTTCGAGAATCTGCAGTTCACTGCGGCTTACAAGGAACGCGGTGCGCTCAATGCTCTACTGCACCTGACGGAAGAGCAACGTGCGCGGGGCGTGATTGCCGCATCGGCCGGAAACCACTCCCAGGGGTTGAGCTATCACGGCCGTCGCCTGGGTGTGCCGGTCACCATCGTGATGCCCCAAACGACGCCCAGCGTGAAGGTCATGCAAACCGAAGCCGTGGGCGGCAATGTCGAGCTATTCGGCGAGACTTTCGACGAAGCCTACGCCCATGCGCGCCAGCTCGAGAAAGAGCGGGGGCTGACCTTCGTCCATCCGTTCGACGATCCTCTGGTTGCCGCCGGGCAGGGGACAGTCGCGCTCGAAATGCTTGAGCAGAAGGGCGATTTCGATTGCCTCGTCGTGCCGATCGGCGGCGGCGGGTTGATGAGCGGGATGGCGACGGTCGCCAAGGCGCTCAATCCGGCCATCGAGATGGTCGGCGTACAGGCACGGCTATTTCCCTCGATGTATTCGGCCATCACCGGCGATGAGCTGCCCTGCGGCGGGGACACGCTGGCAGAAGGCATTGCCGTCAAGGCGCCAGGTGAATTCACCCGCCAGATCATCGGTGAGCTCGTCGACGAGATACTCCTCGTCAACGAATCCAAGCTCGAGCATTCGGTTTCGCTGCTCCTGCAAATCGAAAAGACGGTGGTCGAGGGGGCTGGTGCGGCGGGTCTTGCGGCAGTGCTGTCCAATCCGGAGAAGTTCGCCGGGAAGACGGTGGGCCTGGTCCTTTGTGGCGGCAATATCGATACTCGCTTGCTCGCCAACGTTCTGGTGCGCGACCTGGCCCGCTCGGGCCGTCTGGCGCGGCTGAGTATCGTGCTGCAGGATCGACCGGGCGCGTTGTTCAAGGTGATGCGTGAGTTCAACGAGCACAACGTCAACATCATCGAAATCTATCACCAGCGCATCTTCACGACACTCCCGGCCAAGGGCCTGACCGCGGAAATCGAGTGCGAGGCACGCGATGCGGACCAGATCGAAGCCCTGGTGAGTGCGCTGCGGGCCAAGGGCTACAAGGTCGAGATCGCCGAGCTCGCCTGAGCTGACATATTGCGCCAATTCATCCGAACCTCCGCGTCGTTTGTCGGCGCGGAGGCAGTTTTCATGGTTAAGGGACTTTTAACACGGGGTTTGGTGCGGCATAACAGAGTCAACAAAGCGTTAACCAGCTTGAGATGCCCGTCTTGACGACGAAAGGATGCAACCGCCCGTGACGGCCCCGATCCGCTTTCCGCGCTTCTTCGTGACCAGTCCCGCGCCCTGCCCCTATCTGCCGGGCAAGAGCGAGCGGAAGGTGTTCACCGAGCTGCGTGGTGACAGCGCGGATGAGCTCAATGAAGCGCTCGGCCGGATCGGATTTCGTCGCAGTCAAACCGTCGCCTATCGTCCGTCCTGCCTGGATTGTCAGGCCTGTGTCTCGGTTCGCGTGGTTGCCGATGAGTTCAAGCCTTCCTCAACCCAACGGCGGGCGCTGAAGGCCAATGACGATCTCGTTTCGATCGAATGCCGTCCCTGGGCAACCAGTGAGCAGTTCGAGCTTCTCCAGAAATATCTCGCGGTGCGCCACCCTGGCGGCGGCATGACGCAGATGGAGGAGAACGACTTTGCCGACATGGTGGAACACACGCCGGTATCCAGCTATGTGATTGAATATCGGGAACCGGGGATTGGGGCTGAACCAGGGCGACTGGTCGGAGCGTGTCTTACGGATTTCCAGGGTGACGGGCTGTCGATGATCTACAGCTTCTACGACCCTGAACATGAGGATCGCGCCGGGCTTGGTAACTATATCATCCTCGACCATATCCGCCGGGCGGCGCGTCGCGGTCTGCCTTTCGTCTACCTTGGCTATTGGGTCGAAGGTGCAGAGCGGATGCAGTACAAGATCCGCTATCGCCCGCTCGAGCGGCTCGGTAGAGCGGGTTGGGAACGGGTGTCCGAGGATGAGCAGCGTCGACTCATCGCTTCCGCTACGGCGCCCCGTGAAGGCCGCCGTGGCGATCCGCTGCCCGCAAAAGACGGCAACCAGGTCGAATACCGCCTCGTCGATTGAGGCTTTGCATCGGTTTCTGATCAGCTGTGCGATGGGGTTGGCGCTGGTAGGCCCGCTGGCCGCGCAGGAAGCCCCGCGGCAAGTCGATATCGACGAGCTGATACCGGATAGTGCCGTAGAAAATCCCGATGATTGGGCGGTACAGGGTGCCGAAGAGAGTGATACCAGGGATGCCGAGCCAACGCTCGCGGCTGACACGGCGATTGCCGAACTGCCCGAAATGGAGATCGCCTGGCCCGATGAGATCGAGCTTGACGCGCTGCAAGACCTGACCCCTGACGACGATATCGAATTTGCCCAGATGCTTGAAGATCGCCGGCAGGTCGCGCTGGACAGCGCGGAAACCGAAGCGATTTCCAGCAGGCTTATCTTGGGGTTCCCCCAAAAGGAGCCGGTATTCGACGATCGCGACGAGTTCGTCACCCGCTTCTCGGCCCTTTCGATGATCGAGCAGCTCGAAGATGGCGAGGAGACCGTCGCCCAACTGGCTGCGCGTGCCCGGCAAGACGAGGAACTGCTGGGCAATCTCTTGCGGGTTTACGGTTATTACGATGGCCGAATCCTGCGAACGATCAGCTCGCGCGAAGCGGGTGAGGGTGACGTATCCGAAAAGCCCAGGGTACGTTTCGACGTTATTCCCGGTACGCGCTATCGCTTTGGTGCGATCGACCTTGGCGAGCTCGGTTCGGCTCTGGATGCTGCGGCCCTGCGTGGCAGCTTTGGGATAGCCAGCGGCGACTTCCTGCAAAGCGACAGGATCGTCGCCGAACGTTTCAGTCTAGACCGGGCATTGGGTGAGACCGGTTATCCCTTCGCCGAGAGCGATGAGCCGGAACTGCTCATCGATCACGAACGGGAGGAAGGCGATCTTTCCCTGCCCGTTCGGCCGAATGGCAAATACGTTTTCGGGGAAGTGGTCAGCGGCGACCCAGCGTTCTTGTCCAGCCGCCATCTCGCCAATATCGCGCGGTTCGAGGCAGGTGAGGTATACCAGCGCAGCCTTGATCTCGATTTGCGCCGCGCGGTTACCGCCACCGGTCTCGTTTCGACGGTGTCTGTTACCCCGCGTGAAGTTGCCCCGCCAAATGGAGACGAACCCGGTGTCGTGGCAATGGATGTCACCCTGGAACGGGCCAAGCTGCGCACCATCGCTGGCGCGATCGGCTACGGCTCGGAAGAGGGCATCCGTCTGGAGGCGAGCTGGGAGCATCGCAACCTGTTCCCCCCGGAGGGCGCGCTCCGCGTTCGCGGCATCGTCGGTACGCGCGAGCAGCTGGCCGGGGTGACTTTCCGCCGCAACAATCTCGGCGGGCGCGACAAGGTTTTGACGCTGGATGCCTATGCCTCGAGCGTGACGACTTCGGCCTATGACGCCGACACCGTCGCGCTATCGGGAAGCTACGAACGTCTGTCCAACCTGCTCTTCCAGAAACCGTTCAGCTGGGGTGTCGGCGCGGAAGTCCTCGCCTCGGACGAACGTAATCGGGTTATTGGCGGGGTGGAGCGACCTCGCCAGACCTATGTCATCGCCTCCCTGTTTGGGCGGGCGACACTCGACAGCAGCGACTCGCTGCTCGACCCGACGCGCGGCTATCGCCTCTCCGCTTACCTCGCACCGGAAACTTCGCGTAGTAGCGGCCAGCAATACACCTATTTGCGCAACCAATTCGACGCCTCTTACTACCAGTCGGTGGGAGAAAAGACGGTTCTGGCGGTTCGGGGGCGCTTTGCCAGCATCCGGGGTGCGCCCCTGTTTGCCATTGCACCTTCGCGGCGCCTTTATGCGGGCGGCGGCAGTTCGGTTCGTGGCTACGGCTATCAGTCGGTCGGGCCGAAGAACGACTTCCTCGAAGCGATAGGCGGGCGCAGCCTGGTCGAAGCTTCGATCGAGGCGAGGATCGGTACCGGCCTGTTCGGCGGAGCGCTGTCGGTAGTGCCGTTCTTCGATCTTGGCGCGGTATCGATCGACAGCAAGCCGGACTTTCGCTTCGTGAAGTACGGCGCGGGTCTTGGTTTTCGATACGCCACCGGCTTTGGCCCGATCCGGCTTGATCTGGGCGTCCCCATCAACCCCGATCCTGAGGACTCTTCCTTCGCGGTCTATGTATCGCTGGGACAGGCGTTCTGATGGTGGAGGACGACACCGTCGAAGTGGGCGCGCCCCGCCGTTCCTGGCGCAAACGGCTTGTCAAGGCAGTCCTCGGTGGGTTCGCCGCCCTGGCAATATTGATCGTTGCTGGCCTGGTGATCCTCAATACCCCGCTTGGCGAGCGTTTCCTTGCGAGCCGAATTGCCGAACGAACGCTCCCCAACGGGCTGAACATCGCGATCGGCCGGATCGAGGGCAATATCTACGGGTCCGCGGTACTGCACGACGTGCGCCTGTCTGACCCGCAAGGTGTTTTCCTGACGATTCCGCGCGCGGAAATCGACTGGAATCCGGGCGCATGGCTGTCCAACCGCCTCGAGATAGACAGCTTCGCGGCGCGACGGGCAATGCTCGATCGCATACCCAAGTTCCTGCCGAGCGAAGAGGATACGCCGATCCTGCCCGGCTTCGACATATCGATCGACCGGTTCGAAATCGACAATCTCACGCTTGCGAGGGGCATAGCCGGAAGGCGCCCGCAACGGGTCGACCTGGGAGGGCAACTGCAGATCGCGGATCGCAGGTTGCACGTCGATGCGCAGGGCAAGTTCGGTCAAACCGACCGGCTCGCGCTGCTGCTCGACGCGGAGCCCGATGGCGATAACTTCGATCTTGCGCTCGACCTTGATGCTGCCGAGGACGGGCCGATTGCTGCGCTGTTGGGCTTGAAAGCAGGCCATATTGCGCGGCTTCGTGGTACGGGGACCTGGACCCAATGGAATGGTGGGCTGCTGGTCCGCAGTGGCAAGCGCCGGGTAGTCGCACTGGAGTTGACTAATCGCGCCGGGCGGTTCGGTGTCTTGGGCAAGGTTGATCCCTCGCAGTTTCTTACGGGGCTTTCATTGCGAGCCCTTGGTTCGGACGTGGCTCTGCAATCCGAAGTTTCGATCGACCACAGGGTGTTCGATGGGCGAGCGATCGTGGTCGGTTCCCGCCTGCAGGCAACCGCTCGGGGGACGCTCGATCTGGCCGAGAACCAGGCACGTGACCTGAAGGTCGAGGCAGTGGCGCGTGACCCCAGCTTGCTGGGCGAGACCATCAAGCTCGGCGATGCCCGCCTGAAGGCGACGCTCAATGGGCCGCTTGCCGCACTGGCTGTGCCGCACGAACTTACGGCAGTAGCGCTCGATATCGACGGTGTCGTGATCAAGGACCTGCGGCAGCGTGGCACAGCCCGGCTCGCAGATGGTGCTTGGACCCTGCCGCTCGACCTTACCGTGTCGCGTGTTGTCAGCGGCAATGCGTGGCTCGACCCCCGACTTGCAAATGGCACGGGGCGGGGGAGTTTGGTTTTGCGAGAAGGGCGCCTGACCGCTGACGACCTGCGCCTCAGCTTTCCCGGCACCGTGGCAAATCTTGCGCTTCGCGGGGATTTAACGACCGGCGCATTCACCTTCAGGGGCCCGCTGCAAGCAGACCGCTTGACGCTCGACAATGTCGGTGCGCTTGGCGGTACGGCAATGCTGGACCTTACGCTGGCGACGGGCGCTCCGTGGAAGCTAGCCGCGCTCGTGGACGCGCAGGTCGCACCAGTGTCCAACGCGACGCTTGCGAATGTCGCTGGAGATCCGATCCGTCTTCGGGGCGCCTTCGCTGCCGGTGGGGCGGCGCCGTTGGCCTTCAACGATGTCAGGCTGGATTCGAGCAAACTCTCCCTGGCGCTTGACGGGTCGCTTCATGAAGGAACGACGACGGTCGCCGGCGCGGGTCACCATGCCGACTACGGTGATTTTACCGTCGCGGCGGAGATCACTGATCGTGGGCCGGAAGCTCAGTTGGTGTTCGCTGCACCGGTTTCAGGATTGGAAGATGTTCGCGTCGCAATCGCCCCAGCCGAAGAGGGCCTGCTGATCGATGCGCAGGGCAGCTCACTGCTTGGCCCCTTCGCGGGTCGTCTGGGCCTCGCCATGCCCGCGGCAGGCCCCGCCCGTATTGCGATCGAGACCCTGCGTGTAAGCGACACCAACATCACCGGCGATCTGGTGATCGTCGATGGCGCGACACAGGGCGACCTGGCTTTTTCCGGAGGCGGTCTCAGCGGTACTCTTGACCTTGCCCCGAAAGGCGGTGGGCAGGGACTGACGATTGATCTCAGGGCGCGGAATGCCAGCTTCGGCGGGCAAATTCCCATACGGATCGCACGCGGGACAATTCAGGCGAACGGGTTGCTGCGCAAGGGGCATAGCAATTTCGACGGTACGGGCCGTGCGACCGGCGTTTCCTACGGCACGCTATACATCGGCCGCCTCGCGGCGAAGGGTGAGATCGAGGATGGTACGGGAAGCGTCGAAGCCTCGCTGGCGGGGCGGCGCGGAGAGCGCTTCAGCCTCGATCTCAACGCCCGTATTGCGCCAGAACGCGTAGCGCTCGCGGCGCGTGGCGAATTCGCGGGGCATGACATTTCCATGCCCCGCCGCGCGGTGCTGACGCGGACGGAAAGCGGGTGGAGGCTTGCCCCGTCACAGCTGAACTATGGCCAAGGTGGAACGGTGGTTTCGGGCCAATTCGGTACCGAGGAACTCGAACTCAATCTGATGCTTGCGAAGATGCCGCTTTCGCTGATCGATCTGGCCCGCGCCGATACCGGCCTGGGGGGCACCATTTCCGGAACGATCGATTATCGACTTGGTGCGAACCGGCTGCCCATTGGGACCGCCAAGGTAAGGATAGAGGGGCTCACGCGGTCGGGGCTGGTGCTGACCTCGCGACCCGTCGATGTTTCCCTTAGGGCGCATCTGAGCGAAGCCAGTCTGGAGGCGCGGGCCGTGCTGGGCAACCAGGACATTCGCAAGGGCCGTGCCCAGGCACGGATCACCGACCTGCCGCAGAGCGGGATGATTCTTGAGCGGCTACGAGCCGGCCGGCTCTTCGCACAATTGCGCTACAGCGGTGCCGCGGAGAGCCTTTGGCGGCTCGCTGCGGTCGAGGCTTTCGACATCACCGGTCCGATTTCGGTTGCCGCCGATGCCACCGGGTCGCTCGCCGATCCTCGCGTCTTCGGTTCGGTGTCGAGTGACGCCTTGCGGGTCCGCAGCGCCTTGTCGGGGACGGATATTCGCAATGTAACCGCGCGCGGGCGCTTCTCGGGTTCGCGGCTGCACCTGACCAGCTTCGCCGGTGCCGCGGCCAATGGTGGTACGGTGACGGGGAGCGGTATCGTCGACCTGCGCACATTGGGTGAACCGGTCGAAGGTCGGGTGCTTGAGATCCGTGGACCCACGCTCGATCTGCGCGCGTCTGCGAAGAATGCCCGCCTGATCGACGCGCAGGGGCTGAGTGCGACGATCACCGGACCGCTGCGGATCGTTTCCGACGGCCTTGGCGGGACTATCGCTGGGCGGGTCACGATTGAGCGGGCGAGTTGGCAACTGGGCACCGCCGCAGACGATTTGCGATTGCCGCAGATCGCTACTCGAGAAATCAACTCGCCCGATGATCGCGGTCCACTTACCGCCCCGGCGCGCCCCTGGCGGTATCTCGTCAATGCCAAGGGTAGTAGCCGGATTGATGTCGATGGCATGGGGCTCGACAGCGAATGGGGCGCCGATATCGTCCTGCGCGGTACCACTGCCGAACCGCGTATCGGAGGGCGGGCACAGGTGGTGCGCGGCACCTATACCTTTGCCGGGTCGCGCTTTGAACTGACGCGCGGCCGGATCGAGTTCGACGAACAGAGCGCGATCGATCCGCGGCTCGACATCCTGGCCGAATCGGACCGGGATGGACTCACTGTCGAGGTTGCGGTTCGCGGCAGCGCGACCCAGCCGGAAATCACCTTCAGCTCCAGTCCGCCCTTGCCCGAAGAAGAAATCCTGGCGCGCCTGTTGTTCGGCGGCTCGATCACTTCGCTTTCGGCGACCGACGCCCTGCAACTGGGCGCGGCGGTTGCCAGCCTGCGCGGTGGCGGGGGCCTGGACCCGATCAACCAGCTGCGCAGCGCCATCGGGCTCGATCGGCTGCGTATCGTCAGCGCCGATCCTGCGTTGGGGCGCGGCACTGGCGTCGCCCTGGGCAAGAATTTCGGCCGTCGCTTCTATGCCGAGATCATTACCGACGGACGGGGCTATAGCGCCACCGAGGTCGAGTTTCGCGTGACCAGCTGGGTTTCGCTGCTCGCCGCCGTATCGACCGTCGGTCGCGACAGCGTGCGAGCAGCAGTAAGTCGGGATTACTGAGTGCCGACTACCCTTCGTCCTTGGGTACCAGGACGGCATCGAGCGGGATAAGCACCCCATTGCTGGTGGCGATCGGCGTGCCGGTGAAGCTAGCAGTGGTGCCATCTTCCAGCGACACCGAGATGCTGTCCCCGTCCTGCGTGAAAGTCAGCTTGCCATTGCCCAGGGTGGTCATCGTGACCGGCCCGCCTTTGGCCTTTATCGCCTCGGCAATGAGTTCGGGCGTGACATGACCGGGCAGCATGTGCTCGCGCAGAAGCCCCACCAATAGCGGATGCTGCTCTTCGTCGAGCAATGCCTCACCCTCTTCGCCAAGGGCGGTGAAGGCCGCGTCATTGGGTGCAAGCAGCGTGTAGCTGCCCGGGCCGTCGAAGACGCCGGTCAACTCGCTCTTGGCCAGTGCACCCTGCAGCTTGGTCATGTTCCCTTCGGAATTGAGTGCGCCCGCCAAGGTCGAGGCCTTTTCTTCCTTGGTTGCCTGTACCGATTGATCCTCTTGCCCCGCCTGGCCGCAAGCTGCGACGAGCGGCAGGACAGCAAGGGCGGCTGCGCCGAAGGCGCGTTTGATGAATTGCGACATGGGGTCCTCCGTCAAACGAGCAGGTCGATGGCAGCTGCGACGAGCTGGGTGGTCGGATCGATGCGGTACACGTAACCGTCGGAGTAGCGGTACCAGGCGTCCGGCGTGTCGCGATAGCGATCGCGATAGGCGTAGGGGACATTGTACACGTCATATCCCACCGGCATGGGGTGGCCGATCTGGATGTCGTCACCGGTCAACAGCGCGGCAACGCCGAGGATCGCCGCATCTTCGGGATTGACCCGGTAGATCACATTGTCGGCATACCGATAGCGATTGGCCGGGCCGAGGTTGTAGTAATCGACGTAGTAGTTGGGCACCGGGTAGTGGCGGTACGACGACGGCCAAGGATTGCCGATCGCCAAGGCACCGCCCAGCAGCGGGATATAGCCGCTGATCGAGCCGCCATTGCCGATGCGCAGCAGGAAGCCATCATTGTAGAAGTAACGTCCCGATGGGTAATAGCTGAGCCCGAACAGGCCCGGACGGTAGCCGTAACCGAACACGGCGCGTTCGTAATAGCGCTTCTTGGCCTGACCCGGCGGAAGGCAACCATTGTATTTCTTGGCCAGTCCCGGCGGGCACCCTGCGATCAATCCACGATCACGGTCGCGCGATAGCAGTACGCGTTCGTCGCGAAACACCAGGCGATCGACGATGCGATCACCGATGCCGTGTCGACTATCGAAGCGGCGGTCATCTCGGCGATCTTCGCGCCGGTCCGCCCGGCGGTCCTGGCGTTGATCGGCCCGCTCATTGGCGCGGGCCTGGGTGCGCGCATCGGATTGGCCACCCTGCCGTTCCTGGGCTTTCCCCTTGGCTCGATCCGCCTCCCGGCGATCCGGCTTTGCCGAATGTTGCGGGCCGCGCTGGTCGCGTGCTGCGCCGTTGCCACCGCGCTTCTCTCCGCTAGCTGCAGGCTGGCCCCGATCGCCGCGATCGTTACCCTTTCCCTTGTCAGGTTGGGCAAGGGCGCCGCTGGCAGCCAATGCAATGGCTGCTGCACTGCTCAGGATGTATTTCATCGCATGTCTCCTTTGGCTGCATAACGGGCTTCGAGACTGCCCGGTTCCCCCGCATCGGATACAACGCCGTTTCTATCAGGTATTTATCTGCCCGAACGGTAGAGCAGGGCCTCTGCACGCCTGCGAGTTACCAATCCCTTCAATACCCTCTCACCGCCGCGCGTCCACCGCAGGAACTCCTCGGCGGCGGCGTCGAACCTTCCGGTGCAATGCAGGCGGGTCAGCGTCGCCCGACCAATGGCGCCCGTATTGTAGTGGAAGCTTACCAGCGCATCGAACTGACCCTGCGTCGTCGGCCTGTCGCCGATGGCTTTGCGAACGTCCCGGGCATGGCGTTCGACATCCGTCTCCAGCCGTGCATCGCATTGGGCCTGCGTCCAAATGGTGTCGGGCCCGATATCGGATCCTGTTGCGCCCCAACCGATGGTCCAGGGTTCGCGCCCGGTGGCGGGATCGGGGTAGGCCGCAAACAGCCCGTCGGGCCGCTTGCTTGCGCAACCCTCGAAGCGTTTGATCAGTTGGATGCCAGCCGCCGAAACCCTCAAGGATGGAACAGGTGGAACAGGGTCTTCGGATAAACCCTCCATGGCATCGATTGCGTGATCGATGGCGGTCACTTCGGACTGGCTAAGGCCGCGGCCAAGCAGCCGGCGGACAAGGTCGAACAGGGGTTTACGTTGCATGGAGGCACCTCATTCTCAGGGAGGTGCTTGGAGTAGGCACTAAACACGCAGGTAGGAAAATCCTTCCGCGCCAACTTACCGCTGGCGCGTGTGAATTTTCTGTTCGTGCATCGGCGAGAAGCCTATGGGGCGGATCAATCACCATGAGTCTGAAAGACCGGGTCGCGATGCGTTTCTAGGAGGAAGAAGCATGAAGCGATCCGCATTGGCGGCTGGCACCGGGTTCATCGCACTGGCCGGCATATGGGCCGTCCCCGCCTTTACCCAATCTGGTGCGGCACCTGCGCGCTATACGATGGATGCGGGCACCATGTCGGGCATGGCGGCGATGAGTGGCCAGGGCGGCATGGCCGCCGCGATGGCGATGATGAAGGGGGGAAGCGGGGGACCGGCCCACCAGCTGCAGCTCAGGCTCGGTTCGAGCCAGGCGCCGGCCGATACCGCCAAGGCAGATCATTTCATGCCCAACGGGGCCGGGCTGGGTGCCTCTGTCCCCCTGATCTACACACCCGCTAAAGGTGAGGCCGAAAGGGTCGAGCCGGGCCAGCCGGGTGAGGTCCAGACTCCGCGCGGCAAGCTTTACCTGTTCTGGGGCTGCGGCGAACATGCCGGACCGGGGCAGCCGGCTGTGATCGATTTCGCCAAGCTGGCGAAGGGCCAGATCCCGCCCGATCTCTATGCCGCGGCAGTCGATATCCCGGAGGAATGGTGGATCACGCCCACGAACAGCAAGACCTATGGCGAATGGCCCAATAGCCGCGACAGCAAGGTATTGACCGGGCGTTCCTCGCTGCTGGGCGCGCACAAGATCGTCAGCAGCTACGCGCCGCAGATCTCGTTCACGCTGGACCAGGACTTCATGGCACCACTCGACATGAAGAGCAGCAGAAGGCCAAGCGGCGCATGGGACCTGAGCTGGAACGGAATCGGTGGAGCCACTGGCTATTACGCCTGGGTCATGTCGGCCAAGACCGATCGGCGCGGCGAGGCAGCCGAGATGGTCTGGTGGACCTCCAGCGCGACGCGCGCCTTCGGCGGGCCGATGTGGGACTGGCTCTCGCCTGCGGCTGCAGCACGACTGGTGGCGGCAAAGACGGTGATGCCGGCTACACAAACCAATTGCACCGTTCCGGCAGAAGTCCAGGCAGCAGGCGGTGAGGTGATGATGGCCAATTTGTCCGGCTTTGGCCCAGAGAAGAATTTTGCCTATCCGCCAAAGCCCGCCAAGGCTGCTGCATGGAAGCCCGAGTGGATCGCACGCGTGCGCTTTCGTTCGACCACGATGACCATGCTCGGCATGGACATGGGCGCGATGAGCATGGGCAGCGCTGCCGATGGTGACGAAAGCACGCCGCCGCCCGCGCAGGCAAAGCCCAAGTGCAAGGGACTGGCCGGTATCGCCAAGCGCGCGGCGGGGCTGTGTGAATAGGGAAGGGGTTCGGCCTGGGCTGGCCTAACTGGCCAGCTCCCGGATTGCTTCGACGAGTCGGTCGAGCTCGCTCTCCTGCGTTGCCAATGCCGGGGTAACACGCACGCAGGACCCCGACGCCAGGCCGTCGCGGTGGACGGTGAATATCCCATGCCGTTCAAGCAGGGTGCGCGCCAGCTCAACATTCTCGTCATGCGACGTCCGGCCGCGAAGCCTGAAGGACGTGATCGCCCCGTACATGGCCGGATCGTCGGGGGTGAGTATCTGCACCTGTGGCATATCGCGTAGCGGGCGAACCCAGCGGTCTCGCAACTGCTTGAGACGCGCTTCGCGGCGCGACCCGCCGATAGCGGCCTGGAATGCGAGTGCGGCCGGGACCGTAAGCTGCGCGGCGTAGTCGGGCGTGCCGGTATGCACGCGCGCGTCGATGTCGGTGCGTGCAGGATCTTCCGCCGGATCGGGATCGATCGCGTCGATCCGGTCCTTGCGGATGTATAGCGCGCCAACGCCCAGCGGTGCACCGATCCATTTGTGCAGGTTCATGCCGATGAAATCGGCCCTCAGTTCGGGCAGGCGAAAGTCCAACTGGCCCACGCTATGCGCCGCATCGACAATGGCATCGATTCCGCGTTGGCGCGCCATCGTTGCGATCTCTGCCACCGGCAGTACCAGTCCCGTGCGGTGGCTGACATGGGTCAGCAGCACCATCCTGATGCCGGGATCGGCGTCAAAGGCCATGCGGTAGGCGTCGAGAAGGTTCTGGCGCGTGGCTGGTTCGGGCAGTGCCATCTTCATGACGCGAACGCCCCGCGTGGTTGCCAGCGCCTGCATGCTCGCCTGCATGCTGTCATAATCGAGATCGGCGTAGAGCACGGCATCGCCTGATTGCAGGCGGTTGTACTGCAGGATCAGCGCTTTCATCGCTTCGGTGGCATTGCGTGTGAGCACGATCTCCTCGATTGCAACCCCCATTGCATCCGCCACTTGCGCGCGAACGCCCTCGAGGTCGCCGGCCATGCCGCGGCGGGCGTAGTAGCTGGTATCGCGGTTCACCCGCTCAATCATGGCGCGGTAGGCCTGAAGCACAGGTCGCGGCATCATCCCCCAATTGCCGTGCTCGAGCTGGATGATTTCGCGCGTGACGTCGTATTCGCGTGCAATGCTGCCCCAGTCATCGGCGGACACTGCGGCGGAAAGCACGCTTGGAACGAACGGCATCGCTGTCGCGCCGAGCAAGGTCCTGCGATCGATATCCATGGGCCACCTTCCGCTTTGTTTCGGGGCAAGGGTACCAGACTATTTGCCCTCGTCGATAAGCGCATGCTCGAGCGGATGCGAAATTGCGGCCCCAAAGCGAAGGGGCGCCCGGATTGCTCCGGACGCCCCTCTCGGTGATCTCGCGATCGTGACGCGCGATTGTTACGCGCTGTAGTACATGTCGAATTCGGCCGGGCACGGCGTGGTTTCGACGCGCACGACGTCTTCCCACTTGAGCTCCATGTAGGCGTCGATCTGGTCCTTGGTGAAGACATCGCCCTTGAGCAGGAATTCGTGATCGGCTTCGAGCGCTTCGAGCGCTTCGCGCAGCGAACCGCACACGGTCGGAACCTCGGCCAGCTCTGCCGGCGGCAGGTCATAGAGGTTCTTGTCCATGGCTTCGCCCGGGTGGATCT
>NZ_JAYPTL010000033.1:0-38567 GCF_038133525.1 Erythrobacter sp.
GCGTACCGCTGGGCCGCAATTGCCTGGAACTGCCCGCAGGCCTGATCGGCGACGACGACGAGACGCCCGACGAGGATCCGCTCGCCGCCGCCGGGCGCGAGCTGGAGGAAGAAACCGGTTATCGCGCCGCCAGGCTGGAAGACATGGGCAGTTTCTATTCCTCGCCCGGCATGGTCAGCGAAAGCTTCACGCTGGTACGCGCTCGCGGATTGACCAAGGTCGGCGACGGCGGCGGGACCGAAAGCGAGAGCATCACCGTCCACCGCGTCGCGCTGGACCGCCTGCCGGACTTTATCGCCGCGAAGCGCAACGATGGTTGCGGGATCGACGTGCGCATGCTCTTGCTGCTGGGACAAGGAATTCTGGCAGGAGAGTGACAATGACTGGACGGTGTGCGGGCAAGCTCGCGCTGGTAACTGGCGCAGCGCAAGGCCTGGGGCGCGCGCATTCGACGCGGCTGGCTGAAGAGGGGGCACGGGTCCTGTGCACCGATATCAACGGCGCCGGCGCAGAAGAAACCGCGGCGAAGATCAACGCCCAGCTTGGCGCCGGCACCGCCTTCGCGATCCAGCATGACGTGACCGATCCCACCGCTTGGGAGGCCGCGGTTGACGCGGCACGCGAGAATATTGGCGGGCTCAACGTACTGGTCAACAACGCCGGCATCGGCGTGGGTGGCAACATCGAAACGTGCAAATTCGAAGACTGGCAGCGCTGCTTCTCGGTCAATGTCGACTCGATCTTCCACGGCTGCCAGAAGGCCTTGCCGCTGATGCGCGAGCATGCGCCCGGTTCGATCATCAACATTTCCAGCATCGCCGGGCTGATCGCCAGCGATACCATGCCGGCCTACAACGCCTCGAAGGCGGCGGTTTGGATGCTGAGCAAGTCGATCGCGCTGCACTGCGCGAAGAAGAACATGCAGATCCGCTGCAATTCGGTGCACCCCACCTTCGTCGACACGCCGATCCTCGACGGGACGGCGCGCAACCACAATCTCGACAAGGGTGTGCTGATGGACAAGCTGGCGCGGCAGATCCCGCTCAAGTTCGTGGGCGAACCCAACGATATCGCCAATGCGGTGGTTTATCTGGCCAGCGACGAGAGCCGCTTCATGACCGGTGCCGAGCTCAAGCTCGATGGCGGCATTTCGGCAATGTAGAATCAAGAGAGGGGCCAGACGGCCCCTCCCGGTTTTCTTTGATGTGAGCCACGGCCGGCACGAAAACCGGGACGGTTGGCGCGGGGCCGTGGTCAGTCTGCGATCAGCGCGATCGCAATGTAGATCAGGATGAAGCTACCGAAGCCGAGCAGTGCCCCTGCGACGAAGCCCAGGCGGACCCAGGTGGCGTCGATCCCGAAGTAACGGGCGATGCCGGCGCAGACACCCCAGATCTTGCCGTTGTTGCGGTCGAGCGCGAAGCTCTTGGCAGGACGGACGGCACGGTCGTCTTCACGGAACTTGAGGTCGTTCATGCCCAGACTCCATTCGGCGAGGCGGGGACGATGGCCGTGGCGAAAAAGATCACCGAGAGGGCCAGCGAGAAGGCAGCGGCGGTAAGCTTGCTGCTGGTTTCAGAGGTAAACATAGGTCCTTTCCTTGTATTCGTGCGAATGGTCAGCGCATCAGGCGATGAACACGGCGGGGCTGGCGGGGACGATCGCGGCGGCCATGCAGAGGGCCGAGATGCCCAGGGCGAAGACGGCGGCGAGGGCGCGGTTGCTGGCATAATCGAAAGCAGACATTGTGGTACTCCTTGAACCTTGGTGTTGGTCTCCCGGACCATCCGGGTGATGTCTCATAGATTGCATGAGGCGTGCCAAACTTGAAAAACGGCAGAATTCCGCCGTTTTTAGCTGAACCCACTGATCCGAGTTCATTCATCGATCCGAAAGGTTGGGATTTTTTCCCAACATTTAGATTTCCGTCTTTCGAGTGGCGACACAGGGCCTTGCGCGCTATCGATCCACCCGTCCCATGGCGCTCGATCGCATCACCCTGTCTGACTTTCGCAATCACGCCGCGACCGAGCTTTCGGGCACGGCGCGTTTCAACCTGCTGGTGGGCGAGAACGGAGCGGGAAAGACCAATGTGCTCGAAGCCTTGTCGTTGCTCGCACCGGGCCGCGGGTTGCGCAGGGCAGCATTGGGTGAAATGGCCCGTTCAGGCAGTACCGCTGGGTTCACCATCGGTGCGGACTTGATGCAGGAAGGCGAGCCGGTGCGTCTCGGCACTTATCTCGAGCTGGCCAGCCCGGGCCGCCGACGCGTGCGAATCAACAGCGCCGAAGCTACAGCAGCGGCCTTGGCAGAGTGGCTGGCGGTCACCTGGCTTACCCCCGCGATGGACGGCCTCTTCACTGGATCGGCGGGCGACCGGCGGCGCTACATGGACCGGCTGGCGCTCGCGCTCGATCCCGCCCACGCGCTGCATTCGACGCGCTACGAAGCGGCCCTGCGCGAACGCAATCGCCTGCTTTCCGACCAGCGCGAACCCGATCCGAGCTGGCTCGACGCGATCGAGGCGCAGATGATCGAACACGGCAGCGCACTGATGGCTGGTCGCGCACGACTGGTCGAAGCACTCGCCGTGCGCCTGGCTCAGATGCCTGCCGAACCCTTTGCCCGCCCCGCCCTCACCTACATGCCCGGCGCGCCGGAGCACGAAGGCGGCCTGTCGCAGGCACTCTACGACGGACGCCGTCGCGATCGCGCGGCCCAGCGTACGCTATCCGGTCCGCACCGTGACGAGCTCGACGTGATCCACGCCGCCAAGCGCGTGCCCGCCGCGCAAAGTTCGACCGGGGAGCAAAAGGCCATGCTGGTGGCGATGACGCTCGCCCATGCCGCCCTCGCCGCGCAGGGTCGCGCCAGCCTGCTGCTGCTCGATGAAGTCGCCGCGCATCTCGATCCGGTGCGCCGCGCCGCGCTGTTCGACCAGCTGCGGAGCAGCGGGGCGCAGGTATGGATGACCGGCACTGAACTTGCGCCGTTCGAAAGCGTTGCGAGCGAAGCCGCCACCTGGCGCGTCGCCGGCGGTTGCGTGGAGCGGGTTTAGCCTGCCGGAGGCAAGGCAGCCTCTACCTCTTCGAGCGTGTCCTCTACCAAGAGGTCTATGCCTTCAATCGTAGGGTGTATCCTGTCCTGCTGGAAAAGCTGCGGCTTGTCATAGATTGCCTCGAGCCAGAACGGCACCAGCTTGGCCCCATACTGCTTGGCGAGATCGCCGTAGAGTCCGTCAAACTCCGCCTGGTATTCGGGCCCGTAATTGGGCGGTGCACGCATGCCCATGAGCAGCACAGGGATCCCCCGCGACTTCGCCTCGGCCAGCATGGCGGTAAAGTTGGCACGGGTCTCACTGGGTTGCAGGCCGCGCAGCATGTCATTGCCGCCCAGCTCGATAATAATCAGGTCGGGCTTCACTCGTTGCCCGTCGAGCGCGAAGGCAAAGCGCTTGGCGCCGGCGGCACTGGTCTCGCCGGAGACAGCCGCATTGGTGATGATCGCGTTGATGCCCTGCTTGCGCAACGCAGCTTCAAGCTTGGTCGGATAGGAATGAGTCAAGCCCACGCCATAGCCCGCGAACAGGCTGTCGCCGAAAGCGAGGATGTGGCGCTCTGGCCCCGCGACCTCGATCCGCACGGGCGCGGCGGCTTCAGCCTCCGGCGCTTCGGTCACCGCCGCATCGTCTACCCCACCCCCGCAGGAAACGAGCAGCAGAGCAACAGACACTATCGACCAACGGCTGGCGATCATCGGCAAGTTTCCTTGTGCAACCTCATACCCCATGCCATCGCAGTGGTGTGACCACTTCTCAAGCCGCTATTTCCGCCCGCTCGCTCACCCTCACACTCGGGACGGCAGAGGCCCCGGTCGAAATCCTGCGCGGGATCGATCTCGACATCACCCGCGGAGAGACCGTTGCGCTGCTCGGCCCTTCCGGCTCGGGCAAGAGCTCGCTGATGGCGGTACTCTGCGGATTGGAGCGCGCCAGCGGGGGCTCGTTGCAGGTGGCCGGACAGGACTTTGCCGCAATGGGCGAGGATGCACTGGCCCACGCCCGGCGCGGCCGTATCGGCATCGTGCTGCAGGCTTTTCACTTGTTGCCGACCATGACCGCGCTCGAAAACGTGGCGACACCCATGGAACTGGCGGGCGAACCCGACGCGCAGGCCCGCGCCCGTGCCGAGTTGGAGGCCGTCGGCCTCGGCCATCGGCTCGACCATTACCCGCAGCAACTTTCGGGCGGCGAGCAACAGCGCGTCGCCATCGCCCGCGCCATCGCCCCACGCCCCGACCTGATTTTTGCCGACGAGCCGACCGGCAACCTCGATGCCGCAACCGGGCATGAGATCGTCGAACTGCTATTCGCCCGCCGCGCCGAAACGGGCGCTACCTTGCTGGTCATTACCCATGATCCCGAACTGGCAGAGCATTGCGAGCGGGTCCTGACGCTTGGCGATGGCCGCATCGCGAGCGATCGTCGCGGATGAGCAGCACCGCGATGAGCTGGTCGACCGCCTGGCGGATCGCCCGCCGCGACCTCAACGCGCGGTTCCGCGGATTACGCCTGCTATTGGTGTGCCTGTTCCTCGGCACCGGAGCCCTGGCAGCCATCGGGTCGCTCACAGCAGCGATCGAGCGCGAACTAGAAGCCAACGGGCGCCAGTTCCTTGGCGGCGACCTGCAGGTCGAGCTGTGGCAACGCTCTCTCAACGAGGAAGAACGCGCAGCACTTGCCGAATATGGCGATGTCTCCGCGGGAACGCGGATGCAGGCAATGGCGCGCTTCGCCGACCAGGCAGCCCCCATAGAGCTCAAAGCCGTCGACGAAAGCTACCCTCTCTTTGGCACATTGACGCTCGAGGACGGGCGGACTGTCGGCCCTCCCGATGGGGACGAAGCCTGGCTCTCTCAGGGCGCGGCGGACCGCCTTGGTGTGAAGTTAGGCGACTCAATCCTGATCGGGACGGCACAACTGCGGGTTGGCGGCTTCATCGCCGATGAACCCGACCGGCTTGGAGAAGGCTTCCAGCTCGGCCCTACCATCATTGTTTCGGAGGATCTGCCGCAGCGCGCCGGGCTGATCGCACCAGGGTCCATGTACCAGTCGAAAACCCGCGTGAAATTCAGTGGCAACCGCGATCCCGAAGCGGTGCAGGACTCCCTGAAAGCCCGTTTCCCCGATGCAGGGTTCGACATCGACACTGCCGACCGTGCTGCGCCCGGGACCGACCGCTTCGTCGATCGAATGGGCGAATTCCTGACGCTCGTCGGCCTTGCAGCGCTGGTGATCGCCGGGATCGGGATCGGCGGCGGGGTCACCTCATACCTCGATGCCCGGAGGCAGGGAATCGCGACGCTCAAGATACTCGGCGCCACGAGCGGCGATATCGCCCGCATCTACGCCTTGCAGATCATGGCGGCCGCGCTGGTGGGAAGCCTTGCGGGCATAGCCGCAGGTATCGCCATCGTTCCCCTGTTGGCGCAGGCGCTCGATGGCTTGCTGCCAGTATCGGCCGGCTTCGTGGTCGATCCACCCGCTCTCCTGCTTGCCCTCGCCTACGGCTTGCTGGTGGCGCTGGTCTTCGCCGCCCCACCATTGCTGCGGGCACGCAATTTCCCGGCCATGGCCCTGATGCGCGCGCGTGTCACACCGCTCGCCCGCGACCGAGCTGCGCTACTGGTCGTCGGAAGCGGACTGGCAGCGATCGTCGCGCTGTCGCTTCTCACCGCCGACCAGCCGATGCTTTCAGGCGGATTCCTCTTGGGGGCGGCGGTACTGCTCGGTTTCCTCGCACTGCTTGGGCTGGCAATCCGCAAACTGGCTGCCGTGCTCCCACGACCCCGCAGCCCCATCGCGCGAAATGCGCTCGCCAACCTGCACCGCCCCGGAAGCTCGACAGGCGCGCTAGTGACGGCGCTCGGATTTGGCCTATCGGCATTCGTGCTGCTCGCCGCAGTACAATCGGCCCTGGATGGCAATATTACCAAGCGCGTGCCCGAACGGGCGCCGGACTATTTCGTACTCGATATCCCGCGCGAGCGCGTGACGGAGTTCGAAACACTGGTGCAGCAGGCCGATCCCAAGGCCAACTGGCGGACAGTCCCGGCCCTACGCGGCTCGGTGCTCGCCTTCGGCCCCGAAGAGGGGATGACACGCACGGCCGACCTCGCGGAAATCCCCGACGGGGCATGGGCGCTTCGTGGCGAGCGCGGACTGACCTATGCCGACGAGGTCCCTCCGGGCAACACGATCACCAAAGGGAAGTGGTGGGGTCCGTTCTATGCTGGCGAACCGCAAGTCTCGATCGACGAGGATTTCGCCAAGGCCGCGGGCCTTGAGATCGGAGACATGCTCACCTTCGGCATCCTCGGCGTGGAGAAACAGGCCCGCATTTCCAGTTTCCGCCGGATCGACTGGGAAAGCATGGGGTTCAACTACGTCTTCGTGCTCAGTCCCAACGCCCTGCAGGACGTGCCGCACAATCTCGCGGCGACGATCGAACTGCCCCAAGGCACACCAACTGGGCCCCTGCTCCAGGCCCTGGTCCGCACATTCCCGTCTGCTTCGGTGATCGAAGTCGGTGGCGTGCTGAGCCAGGCACGCACGATCCTGGAACAGGTCGGGCTGGCCACACTCGCCGCAGCAAGCGTTGCAGTGCTCGCAGGATTGGCAGTGTTGCTCGGCGCCATTGCCGCCGCGCGTGCCGCGAGAACCTATGATACGGTCGTCCTGCGCGTGCTCGGCGCGGACCGGCAGCAGATCCTAATTATGCAACTGATCGAATATGCGATCCTCGCTGCCGCGCTCGCCGTAGTGGCGCTGGCGGTGGGCAGTTTTGCAGGCTGGCTGGTGGTCACCCAGCTGTTCGAGTTCGACTGGCTGCCCGACTGGGGGCAAGTGCTTGCGGTCCTGGGGCTGGGGCTAGCTATCGTGTTGGCGTTCGCGCTCGGCGCGTCGTTGCCGCTGCTGCGAGCCAAGCCTGCGCAGGCGCTGCGGGCGCTCTGACAGCGTCGCGAGCGCCCTGTCTCGGGCGGATGCGACCGCCTGACAGCTCATCTCGGAAAAAAGAAAGGGGGCCGATGGCCCCCTTTCCCTTTCATCTCGGATCGCCTGGCGATCAGAACTTGAAGCGGACGAGGCCGCCCCAGGTGCGCGGAGCGCTGGGGTAACCCGAAACCGTACCCGACTGTGCAACGCCATCGAACACTGTCTGGATGTATTCATCGTCCAGCAGGTTGCGGGCGTAGAGACCGAGTTCGATACCGCTGTCGAGCGCCAGGGTCATCGATGCATTGACCAGGTTCACTTCGCGCTTGAAGACACGCGTGTTACCCAGCGAAGCATTGAAGGTCGGCAGCCCGTTGTTCACATCGGTATTGCTCTCGTGGCTGAAGTCCACGCGAGTGATGAGGCGGTTCCCGCTGGCACCGAATTCGTGCGTGTAGGTCGCCGAAGTCGCAATGTTGTACTCGGGAATACCGCCCGGCCGCTCGCCCGACAGGTCGCCCACCGGGCTATCGGTGAAGCTGTTGTACTTCGGATCGAGGTAGGTCAGCGCGAAGGTGAAGACCAGGCCATCGACCGGCCGGATGCGGGTGTCGAGTTCGAAGCCCTTCACCGACTGTTCGCCGGCATTGTTGAGCTGGAAGCCGGTCCCGGTGAACAGGAACGACTGGAAGCCCTTCAGGGTCTGGTCGAACAGCGCGAGGTTGACGTTCAGGCCGTCCCACTCACCCTTGAAGCCGATTTCCCAAACCTCGGCGTCTTCCGGACCAGCGAAGCGCGAACCGGTGTTGAGGTTGGGAACCGCGATCCCGGCATCGAGCACCGGCGAAGACGGTGCAAGGAAGGTCGAGCGGACCGGTCCCGGCCGGTAATCGCCAAAGGTCGGGCGGCTGTCGCGCGAAAGGTTGATCGAGCTCGCCTTGAAGCCGGTAGCGTAGCTGACATAGCCGTTGATGCTGTCGCTGAACTGGTAGGCTGCCCGCAGCGTATAGCTGAGGTCATTGTCCCGGGTCCTGCCGTCTTCAACCGCATTCGGAATGCTGAGGAACGGCGGCTGGAACTGGAACGGCGTCAGGCCCAGAAGCGGGTTGCATGTCCCTTGTGCAGACGTGGGCGTGCAAGCCGTCGTGGCAAGCGCCTGCAGCACGTTGCGGTTGGCTTCAGGCAAGGCCAGGAACGCTGCGCGGCTGGTCACCGCACCGCCGGTCGCACCGGTGATGAACGCATCGACGAGGTTGATGTTCGCGAGTTCATCGTAGGCTACGCCGGTGAGGGCGAAGTCCTTCTTGTCGTGGGTGTAGTTGAAACCACCTGTCAGGACGAGGCCTTCGATCGGTTCGAAATCGACCGTGCCGAAGACCGACCACGAGGTGTTGTCCAGCGAGTAGTCTTCGGTGGTCAGCAGCCCCGGCGAGAAAATGCTGCCCTGCTGCAGGCCAAGCGCGGCTTCCACGCCATTGAAGACCTGCGGATTGCCAGCGAGCAGCGAGAAGAACGCGCGGCCATCGGCACCTGTGGTCAGGCTGCTGTCCTGCTTGACCTTCTCATCGAAGAAGAAACCACCGAGCAGGAAGTTCAACGGTCCGTCGAAATCCGAGCTGAGGCGAAGTTCCTGGGTGAAGGTTTCGACCTTTTGATCGCGAATTTCGTTCACGATATCGGCACTGGTGAAGTCGACGTCCTGATCGACGTAGTTCTTCAGTTCGCGATAGGCAGTGATCGAAGTTAGCGAAAGCGCACCGAATTCGAGATCGGCCTGAAGCGACCCGCCGTAGTTTTCGACCTTGTTGACCGGAACCTTGTTCAGATAGCTTTCGTAGCTGAAGAAGTCGGTGCTGAGCTGGCCGCCAACGCCAACCACCGCAAGCGCGGTCGGACCGGCGACGAGCGTGCTGACGACGCAGCAGCTTTCGTCGATCTTCGAATAGTCGGCGATAGCACGAATGCGAAGGTTGCCGGCCGGTTCGAACAGCAGTTGGCCGCGCGCGGTCCAGCGGTCACGGTCGTTGATATCCTCGTCGAGGTTGACGATCGTGCCATACCCATCGCGCTTGTTGTAGCTGCCGTCGACCGAGAAGGCGACCGTGTCGGTGATCGGGCCGGTGATGTCGCCCTTGATCTGGATGTTGTCGTAATTGCCGTAGCTGGCCTCGATCGAACCGCCGAATTCGAACTGCGGTGCGCGCGTGATGACCGAAATCACACCGGCCGAGGCGTTCTTGCCGAACAGGGTCGACTGCGGGCCGTTGAGCACTTCGATGCGCTGGACGTTGGCAAGGTCGTTGAGCGACGAAGCCGAGCGTGAGCGGAAGACGCCATCGATGAAGACACCGACTGAGGGTTCGATGCCGAAATTGTTGTCGCCGTTGCCGAAGCCACGGATGATGAAGGTCGACGAAGACGAATTCTGCAGCTGGCTGACACGCAGCGAGGGCGCCACGGTCTGGAGGTCCAGCACGTCGCGAATCTGCGCCTGCTCAAGCGTTTCCCCAGTGGTGACCGAAACCGAGATCGGCGTTTCCTGGAGTGTCTGCTCGCGCTTGGTTGCCGTAACGATGATGACGTTGCTGACTTCGACGTCTTCGTCCTGATCTTCGACGTCGGCGTCCTGGGCAAAAGCAGCAGTCGGGATGGCCAGCGCTGCGACGCCGGCAAGCATAGCGGTACGAACGGTCGCGGTACGGCCGAAACTAGTGCATTTCATGAAGGGTCCTCTTCTCACAAGACGTGTTCTTTTCTGCCGCGCAGTTAAAGGAGACACGCAAGCGCGCGGCGAATATGCGGGCCAGCCTGCCCCCTCAAGGACTTAGCCGACAAGCTACTAAGCTCGTTCGACGAGTGTGCCTTTGGCGTTACACCGCAACCGCTTGCCGCAATGCAGCATATCGGCTAGGGGCGCGCCCGAAGCGCGGCGCCCGACTTGCGGCTGCCGCTACGGCATCCTGAACGAAAGCACATTTCCATGTCCCGCGACCTGCGCAACGTGGCGATTATCGCCCACGTCGACCACGGCAAGACCACTCTCGTCGATCAACTTTTTCGTCAGTCGGGCACGTTCCGCGAAAACCAGCGCGTGGAAGAGCGCGCGATGGATTCGAACGACTTGGAAAAGGAACGCGGGATCACGATTCTCGCCAAATGCACCAGCGTCGAATGGAACGGCACGCGCATCAACATCGTCGATACGCCCGGCCACGCCGATTTCGGCGCAGAGGTTGAGCGCATTCTCAGCATGGTCGACGGCGTTATCCTGCTGGTCGACAGCGCTGAAGGCCCGATGCCGCAGACCAAGTTCGTGACTGGCAAGGCGTTGGCCCTTGGCCTGCGCCCGATCGTCGTGGTCAACAAGATCGACCGCTCCGACGCTCGCCCGCAGGAAGTGCTCGACGAGTGTTTCGACCTTTTCGCCAGCCTCGATGCTAACGACGATCAGCTCGATTTTCCTTCACTCTGGGCCTCAGGCCGTGACGGCTATGCGAGCAATGATGAAACCGCACGCAGCGGCGACCTCAATCCGCTGTTCCAGCTGATCGTCGATCATGTCCCCGCTCCCGGCCTCGACCCCAACGGTCCCTTCAGCTTCCTCGCAACGCTGCTCGACCGCGACAATTTCATGGGCCGCGTGCTGACCGGCCGCGTCCAATCGGGCACGGTCAACATCAACGATCCGATCCGCGCGCTCGATGCCGAGGGCAAGGTGATCGAGGTGGGCCGTGCAACCAAGCTGCTTAGCTTCGACGGCCTTGAGCGCGTTCCCGTCGAGCGCGCCGAAGCAGGTGACATCATCGCCATAGCCGGCCTCGAAAAGGCGACCGTGGCCAACACCATCGCCGACCCCGCAGTGACCGAGCCGATCCAGGCTCAGCCGATCGATCCGCCGACACTGGCGATGCGCTTTGCGGTCAATGACAGCCCGCTCGCCGGACGCGAGGGCAGCAAGGTTACCAGCCGCATGATCCGCGATCGGCTGTTCCGCGAGGCGGAAACCAACGTGGCGATCCGTATCACCGAGAGCGCCGACAAGGACAGCTTCGAAGTTGCCGGTCGCGGCGAATTGCAGCTCGGCGTGTTGATCGAGACCATGCGCCGCGAAGGCTTCGAGCTGGGCATCAGCCGCCCGCGCGTGCTGTTCCGCGAAGAGAATGGCCAGCGCATGGAGCCATTCGAAACCGTCGTCATCGACGTCGATGACGAGCATTCGGGCACGGTGGTCGAGAAGATGCAGCGCCGCAAGGCTGAGCTGACCGAGATGCGCCCGTCGGGCCAGGGCAAGACCCGCATCACCTTTTCCGCCCCGTCGCGTGGCCTGATTGGTTACCACGGCGAGTTCCTCTCGGACACGCGCGGAACGGGCATCATGAACCGCCTGTTCGAGAAATATGGCGCCCACAAGGGTCCGATCGAAGGCCGCCAGAACGGCGTGTTGATCTCGATGGTCCCGGGTGAGGCTGTTCCCTATGCGCTCAACGCTCTGGAGGAACGCGGCATCCTGTTTATCGGGGGCGGCGCGAAGATCTACGAAGGCATGATCATCGGCGAAAACGCCAAGCCCGACGATCTCGAAGTCAACCCGATGAAGTCGAAGCAGCTGACGAACTTCCGTTCGACCGGCAAGGACGACGCCATCCGCCTGACCCCACCCAAGGTGATGACGCTGGAGCAGGCGATCGCCTATATCGACGACGACGAGATGGTCGAGGTCACCCCGCAGAGCATCCGTCTGCGCAAGGCGATCCTCGACCCGCATGAACGCAAGCGCGCCAAGCGCAAGGGCGACTGAACAACACGAAACTCGGCTTGGCGGGCCGCACCGGGTCCGCCATAGCCATGCCATGAGCAAGCTGCGCTGGTACTGGAATCGGGTGAAGACCTACATCGGCAGGCCGCGCCTGGTGGTGCAGGACCGCCCGGTCGTGCTGGCCGATCATCCGCGCTGCGAGCACCCGCTATTCGTGGTCGGACCGCATCGTTCGGGCACGTCCCTGCTGCGCAGGATGCTCAACTCGCATCCCGATATCTCCTGCCCGCCTGAAAGCTTCTTCATCGCGGACTATGCCCGGATGGCACGGGACGATGAGGTGCTGGCGGGCTATTTGGGCCTGGGCTTCAATGCCGAACAGGCCCGTGCCGATCTCGAACGCAAGGCATCGGAACTGCATGAAGCCTTGCGGATCGCGCGGGGCAAGAAGCTATGGGCCGACAAGACCCCGCAATATGTGTTCCATCTCGATGCGATCGATCACCTGTTTGCGCAGCGTAACCGCTACCTGATGATCCGGAGGCATCCGTGGGACTCGGCCTTCTCGATCGCCGCCCGGGGCTGGCGCTTCAACGACACACCCGATCTTCTCGATGCTGCGCTGGTCCATGTCAGGAACTCGCTAGAAGCTATGGCTAGGTTCGAGGCCGCTTACCCCGAACGCTGCGCCTCAGTCGAATATGGCGCGCTTTGTACCAATCCCGAGGCTGAACTCGCACCCGCCCTCGCTGCACTAGGGCTGGAGTGGCATCCGGACATGCTCGAATTCGGGCAGAAGAAGCACAATTTCGGTCTCGAAGACCCTGTTCTCAGGGGCCAGAGGGATATCGTCCCTTCGCACGGCGCATGGCGCAGCTGGAACCGGGACGTCCAGGACCGCGCACGCACGCTGCTCGACCCCGCCGAGTTCGGCTACTCAACCGACGCCGAAGCGACAGCCCGACAGAAGGGAGACCAAGCCTGAGTCGCCGCGCGTTGCCACGGTCTCACCCTGGCGATAGGTTCGAAGCATGACCTCACCCCTTCCCCCGGTTTACGAAACCAATCGGCTGATGCCGCAGCGCGGCTTTTGGGACCTTGCCGTGGGCGAACGCTTCCCGCTTCCTTCGCGCACATTGGGCGATGGAAATTTCGCAGCCTTTCAGGCCGTCAGCCTCGACAACCATCCAATCCACTATGATGCAGAGTACTGCCGCGCACTGGGGCACCCCGGGCCGCTGGCACATGGGTTGCAGGTGCTGTGCTTCACAGCGGCCGGAGCAGGAACCTTTCCACATGTGGTGGGTGAATGCCTGGTCGGCATGATCGAAGTCCGCGCGCGGATCCTCAAGAGCGCCTACCCCGGCGACACGCTCTATCCCTGCCTTGAGATATCCGAACTCAAGCCGCAACGTACGACGGGGGTCGTCACCATGCGCGCAACGGTCGACAACCAGCGCGGCGCGCGCGTGCTCGACGGCGAACACGTCTACCTGCTCAAGCTCTAGCACGCCTCCGCCAGTCCGCTGCCCTAGCCAGCGTGGTATCGCCCTGTTAGCTGTGCCGCCATGCAGACAGGTATTTTGATTTCGCTCGCACTCTACTTTATCCTGATGCTCGCTATCGGCGCCTACGCCTGGAGCAAATCGACCGACAGTTCCGAAGGATACCTCCTCGCTGGACGCAATCTGCCTCCGGCAGTAGCGGCCTTGTCGGCAGGCGCCAGCGATATGAGCGGCTGGCTGCTGCTTGGCCTCCCCGGCGCGCTCTATGTCAGTGGCCTGGTCGAAGCATGGATCGGGATTGGGCTTTTCGCAGGCGCGCTGGTCAACGGGATCGTCGTCGCACCCCGCCTGCGCAAGCAAACCGAGGAACTCGGAAACGCACTGACCATCCCCGAATTCCTCGCCAACCGCTTTCCCGACAAGGCGGTGGCGCTGCGGATCGTCTCGGCGCTGATCGTGGTGCTGTTTTTCTCGGTCTATACCGCGTCGGGTCTCGTCGCGGGCGGCAAGCTGTTCGAGACCAGCTTTGCCGGGGCGTTCCCCGACCTCGGAATGAGCGACTATATGCTCGGCATCTGGATCACCGCTCTCGTGGTTCTCGCCTACACCATGGTGGGCGGGTTCCTTGCCGTCAGCCTGACCGATTTCGTACAAGGCCTGATCATGGTCACTGCCCTGGTGGTCATGCCCCTGGTCGTGATGTTTGGCCCCGGCGGTAGTGCCGGCGGATCGCTGGCGGAGGTACCGGTGCCGGGCTTCCTAAGCCTGACCCAAGGCCTCACGGCGCTGGGCTTCATCAGTGCCGTAACATGGGGTCTCGGTTATTTCGGCCAGCCGCATATCATCGTGCGCTTCATGGCCGTCCGGTCGATCAGGGAAGTGGCTACTGCGAGGAACATCGGCATGGCCTGGATGGGCGTTGCACTGGTCGGGGCCCTCGGCATCGGGCTTGCCGGCCGCGCCTATGTTGAACGCAATGGACTGGTCGTTGACGATCCTGAGACAATCTTCATCGTCCTCGCCAACCTGTTGTTCCACCCGCTGGTCACGGGCTTCCTGCTCGCTGCGCTGCTGGCGGCGGTCATGTCTACGATCAGCTCGCAACTGCTGGTGGCTTCTTCCTCGCTGACGGAGGACTTCTACAAACTGTTCCTGCGCAAGCAGGCCGGAGAACGCGAGAGCGTCAATGTTGGTCGCATCTGCGTTGCATTGGTGGCGCTGGTCGCAATCGCGATTGCCAGGGACCCTGGCAGCGGTGTCCTGGCGCTGGTTTCCAACGCCTGGGCCGGATTTGGCGCTGCCTTCGGGCCGCTGATCCTGCTGTCCCTGACCTGGAACCGGATGACCGGCGCCGGCGCAGTCGCCGGACTGGTGACGGGGGCGACGGTCGTTGCCGCATGGATCGCGCTGGGCTGGAATGCTGCACTGCCGGGCTTAGACGGCGGGCTCTACGAAATCGTCCCCGGCTTCATCGCAGCGTGGCTTGCCATCGTAGTGGTGAGCAAGGCCACCGCACAGGACGCCGTATTGCAAGGGAGCTGAGGCATGGCCAAGATTACCGGGCTTGGCGGCGTATTCTACGTCGTGAAGGATCCCGCAGCGACGCGGGCATGGTACCGCGAGGTTCTCGGCATTGACGGCGACTATGGTCCGCAGATGAACTGGTCGGAGGAAACTTGCGACAGGCCCTATTCGCTGATCAGCCATTTCACCGACGATGCGTACATCAAGCCCGGTCGTGGGGAGTTCATGATCAACCTGCGGGTGGATGATCTCGATACCTTCCTCACCCAACTCGCGGCCAAGGGCGTCGAGGTGCTCGACAGCACCGACGAAGGCTACGGGAAATTTGCCTGGTTGCTCGATCCTGACGGGGTGAAGATCGAGCTGTGGCAACAGGTCGCAGCGCCCGACTAGGCCAATGCGTCATTAGGGAAAAGTTAACCATGTTGAGGAAAGATCCGGGCATGCGACCGCATCCCGCCCTGACCCTTCCTCTCCTCCTGTTGGTGGCGGGATGCGGCGCTGTACCTGAAAGCCGAGAGCCGCGCCGGGTCAATCGGGAGGCCGGCGTCCCGATGGTCGCGCAAATGCGGCCGGAAGCGCAGCAGTGCCAGGCCGAACTCGGCAAGACCGGATCCAGTTTTGCCCCCTTGCCCGACAAGTTCTATGGCGCAGGCTGTTCGGCGCTCAATGCGGTCAAGCTCGACCGCATCGGCGGCGACAGGGGTGAGTTCGCGGTAACCAATCTGGGGCCGCTTGCCTGCCCCGCAGCCAATACGCTTGCAAGCTGGGCACGTTTCGGTGTCGATCGCGCAGCAAGGCAGATCATGGGTAGCCCGCTCTCCCGGATCGAGACCATGGGCAGCTATTCCTGCCGCAATGTCGCCGGAACCGTGCGCCTTTCAGCACACGCTCGGGCCGAGGCGATCGACATTGCCGCCTTCGTGCTCGAGGACGGCCGGAGAATCTCGGTACTCGATGGCTGGAATGCATCGGCTAAAGAACGCGAGTTCCTGCGGACGGTGCACCAGAGTGCGTGCAAGCGTTTCGGCACCGTCCTCGGCCCGGACTACAATGCGGCGCACCGCAATCACTTCCATCTGGAATTCGGCGGCAATTCCTACTGTCGATAGGTCGGGGGTGCGCCCCGATTCATCAGCCAGTATGGACGCGCAACCGATGGGCGAAACGGGTTTGGGGTTCCGGTCGCGGAAATGGAACCAGACCGTGGCGTGGGGTCTCCGTGCGGGGCCGAGGCACCGTCTGACGATGCGCCATCGCTCCGGCCGACCGGCAGCGCCAGGCAGCATAGGCATCCGCTTCCATTGCAACCTGTTTCACCGTTACCGCCAGACGCTCTTCATTCAGTGGCAGGCGAAGATAATCGAGTGCGCCAGCCTTGATGGCCTGCGCCACGCAGGATGGCCGCGGTTCGAACGACGTTCCGACCACCGGCAGCCATATCCCTTCAACCGCAAGTATGCGCAGGACCTGCGCCACTCCGCCCATGTCAGAGTCGTCAAACGCCAGGATGATGCCGGCATCGGGAGCACGCACCACCAGTTCGGCGATATCGGCATAGATTTCGCAATCGAACCCCAACTGGAAGCACAGGTGAACCTGGTCTGCCCGGGCATGGATCGAACCACCGACGATATGCAGGGTCTGGGCCTGTTCCATGAGCAGGAGTTTGCCGCAATTCGCCGCAATTCGAAATTCGTGCCAATACGTATAGCGAGTTAACGCCTGACCCGCAGCACTTGGGCGACCCTATCCCTCGTCGCGATGGAAGGTGTAGTCGGGAAGCGAATGAAATGCGTTCTTCAACGCATCCCCCCAGTTGGACGAAATCGCCTGGAAATAGGGATCCTCGGCCGTCACGCGATGCTGATGGGTGGGGGCGAAGCTGTCGCGCTCGATGACCTGTAGATCGAGCGGGAGGCCGACGGAAAGGTTCGCCTTGAGCGTGGAGTCAAAGCTTACCATCAGCAGCTTCACGCCATCTTCGAGACTCATCGACCGATCATAGCCACGCAGGATGATGGGTCGGCCATACTTCGTTTCACCGATCTGGAAGAAAGGGGTGTCATGGCTCGCCTCGATGAAGTTTCCTTCCGGGTAGACCATGAACAGGCGCGGCTCCATGCCGGCGATCTGCCCGGCAACGATGATCGAAGCGGTGAAGCGCCCCTGCCCCCTTTCGCCATTGGCACCCTGGCTATCGGTGATCGTCGAGCGCAGGAGCCGCCCAACCTCGGTCGCCACCTGGAACATGGTGGGGCTTTCCAGCAGCACGTTGAAGCGTTCGTCAGGCTCCTTGGTTCGCTCTTCGAGTTGGCTGATCACCGCCTGCGTCGAGGCTAGGTTACCCGCCGTCAGCAGCGTGATGATCCGTTCGCCCGGCACCGACCAGGTGAACATCTTGCGGAAGGTGGAGATGTTATCGACGCCCGAATTGGTGCGCGTGTCGCTCATCAACACAAGCCCCTGATCGAGCACCATTCCCACGCAATAGGTCATCGAATCGCTTCCCAAGCAGCTATTGCTGCTGCACTTGCTTCTGTTCGACCGCCACGTCCACCTTGAGCACGGTCGAGGCAGTCCCGAAGCTGATCCCGGTGACCGGTGCCGCATCCCGGTAATCGCGTCCGGTCGCAACCCGAACGTAACGGGCATCGGGACTGATGCCGTTGGATACGTCAAAGCCAACCCAGCCGAGACCTTCGACGAAGGCTTCTGTCCAGGCATGGCCTGCATCCTGCTGCACGCGATCATTCATCATCAAATAGCCGCTGACATAGCGCGCCGGTATTCCCAGCAGGCGGGCAATTCCGATGAAGATATGGGCGTGATCCTGGCACACGCCGGCACCGAGTGTGAATGCCTCTTCCGCCGTGGTTCGCGCATGGGTTGAACCCGTCTGATAGGAAACATGCTCCAGGATCGCGCCGGAAAGGCGATGAAGCAGTTCGATCCTGTCGCCGTCACCGTCGCCCATCTCGCGCGCCAAACGGCGCATGCCCGGACCCGGACGCGTCAGCGGCGTTTGGCCGCAAAAGCTCCACAAAGGCAGATGGCCTGCGTGTCTTCCGATCACACCCGCATGGTCGTGGGTATCGACCGTGCCATGGCAAGTGACCGTAACGTCCTGCGCGCCCCTTTCGACCGAGATCAATGTCACGGTGTTGTGGTTCTGATCCTCGTAGGTCAGTTCGGCGTGAGCATTCTCGTATTCCATCGTCCAGTCGAGGATTTCCTGCCCTTGGGTTTCCTTGGGCGTCAGCCGCAACCGCTGCAAAGCGTGCACCACCGGGGCATCGAAATGATAACGCGTGGTGTGGCGGATCGATAGGCGCATCAGGCAAGGAACCGGTAATCATGCGCGATCGCATCGGCGATCGCAGCATTGCAGGACATGAAATCGACCAGGAATTCGTGCAGCCCCTGGTCGAATATCTCGTCGATTCCCAGGCTCGACAGGCGGGTATCGGCGTCGCGCATCAGCGCGTGGCATTCACCCTCTTCCCCATGAAGCCGTGCCAGCGCGGCCAAGTTTTCGCGCAAAGCGGCATGGCAGAAGGCAAGGCTGCGCGGGAACCGATCGTCTAGGATCAGAAACTCGCAAATACCGCGTGCGTCGATCTGTCCGGCGTTGAGCCAGCGGAATGCGCGATCTCCCGATACCGATCGCAAGACCTGGTCCCATTGCCCCGTATCGAGGCTCGACCCGACATAGGACAACGAGGGCAGCAGCAGGTAGTATTTGACGTCGAGTATGCGAGCGACGCTGTCCGCCCGTTCGATAAAGGTGCCGGCGCGCGCGAAATGATAGCCTTCCTCGCGCAGCATCGATCCGGCCATTGCGCCATGTGCCAGGGTTCCCGCCCGCCTGACGGTTGCCACGGTTTCGAGCACACGATTTTCTCCGACCGGGCGAGCAAGCTGTTCCTTCATCAGCAGCCAGCTTTCGTTGATCGCCTCCCACAATTCGGTGGTGATCGCATTGCGCACCAGCCGGGCATTGTGGCGGACCTGGCCGAACATCGCGAGGACCGATTTGGGATTATCCCTGTCACGCAGGATGTAGTTCCAGGCCTGCATGCCGGTGTAGGTGCCGTTCTTCGCCTCATAACCGGCACGCTGTCCGGTTGTCGCGAGGACCGATCGCCACTCCTCTTCGGCGGTTGCGATATCGCGCGTGAGCGCCATCCGCAGGCCGGCGTCGAGCAGGCGCGCCGTATTTTCGGACCGTTCCAGATAGCGGAACATCCAGAACAGCCCATTGGCGGTACGGCCTAGCAAGTGCGCCTCCCCACCATCAGTCCTTCAGCACCCAAGTGTCCTTGGTGCCTCCACCTTGCGAGGAATTGACCACCAGCGACCCTTGCTTGAGCGCAACCCGCGTCAATCCACCCGGGGTAATGTCGATCCGGTCGGGCGACACCAGCACGAAGGGACGCAGATCTACGTGCCGCGGAGCGAGCCCTTGCCGAGTGAAGATTGGGCAGGTCGAAAGCGCCAAGGTCGGCTGGGCAATGTAATTTTCGGGCCGCGCGATGATCTTCTTGCGAAATTCCTCGATCGTCTTCTTCGACGAGGTCGGCCCGATCAACATCCCATAACCACCCGAGCCATGGACTTCCTTGACCACCAGCTCGGCGAGATTGTCGAGCACGTATTTGCGGGCTTCTTCTTCGGCACAGCGGTGGGTTTCGACATTGGGCAACAGCGGTTTTTCGCCGGTATAGAATTCGACGATTTCGGGCATGAAGGAATAGATCGCCTTGTCATCCGCCACCCCGGTGCCGGGGGCGTTGGCAATCGTCACCTTGCCCGCGCGATAGACGTCCATGATGCCGGGCACGCCCAACACGCTGTCCTCGTTGAAGGTAAGCGGATCGAGGTAGTCGTCATCGACCCTGCGGTAGATCACATCGACCGGCTGGTAGCCCGATGTGGTGCGCATGGCCACGCGGCCGTCGACCACCCGCAGGTCGGTTCCCTCGACCAGTTCGGCGCCCATCTGGTCGGCGAGGAAGGCGTGTTCGAAATAGGCGGAATTGTAGATCCCGGGTGTCAGCACCGCCACGACCGGTTTGCCATCGGTGCAGGATGGCGCGCAGGCGGCAAGGCTCTTGGCCAGCCGGCGCGGGTAGTCGGAGACGCTCTCGATACCCATCCGCATGAACAGTTCGGGGAACATCGCCATCATCGTTTCGCGATTTTCGAGCATGTAGCTCACGCCCGATGGCGTTCGGGCATTGTCTTCCAGCACGAAGAATTCGTCAGGGCCGGTGCGCACCAAGTCGATGCCGACGATGTGCGTGTAGACCCCACCCGGGGGCCTGAAGCCAACCATGTTGGGCAGCCACGCCGCGTTGTCGCGGAACAGCCGTTCCGGAATGCGGCCGGCGCGAATAATCTCCTGGCGATGATAGAGGTCGTGCATAAAGGCATTGAGCGCCCGCACGCGTTGCTCGATCCCCTTGGTCAGGCGCCGCCACTCAGCCGCCGTGATCACCCGCGGGACCATGTCGAAAGGGATCAAGCGCTCTTCGGCCTCGTCCTGGCCGTAGACGTTGAAGGTGATCCCGGTCTTGCGGAAATTGGTTTCTGCTTCGGCATGCTTGCGCTTGAGCAGGCTGGTTTTCTGTTCCTGGAACCAGCGGCAGTAATCGGAGTAGGCTTCGCGCACGCTGCCGTCGGCGTTGTGCATCTCGTCAAAATATCCGCCGTTGCCGGTCATTGTCCCCCTGGAGCCAGGTGCAGGTGCAGCAGTGATTCCGCACCTGCACACAGGAACACATGGAGTTAGGTGCGGTCAAGCTCCGTCAACACGGCCGCAACTGCCTGATGGGTCAGAACCATGCCCATATGCGAGCAGCGAACGGCGATCGCACGGTCCCTTTCGCCCGGCTTGCCACAGGCCGAACGGGGGTGGACCACCCCGTCGCGCGGGCTCCAGATTGCCACGGTTTCAACCGGGGGCTTGTCCGCAATCACTGTTTCGATCTCGGGCTCGTCAACGCGATGGCCGGCGATGGCCTGGTAGGCACGCCAGCCATTGTTCGCTCTCGGAGATCCAGAAAAGGGCGAACCCAGCGTAACGACCTTCGCGACCATTTCCGGATGCACCTTGGCCAGTTCGCGCGCCATGACGCCGCCCAGGCTCCATCCGACCAGCGTGATCGGCCGCTCCTCGCGTTCGAACAACGACACCAATCGCTCTTCCACCTGCGCAAAGCGGTCTGCGGTGGCTCCCAGGTTGACACCAAGCCCCCACCGCTTGGTCCGGTGCCCTGCCCGCTCAAGCTGGCGCGCCATCCAGCGCATGCGGATCGGGTGCGCGCCGAATCCAGGCAAAAGCATGACCGTCTGCGGCTCGCGCGCAGGCGCCACCGCCATGGGTTGCCGGAACTGGCGAACGAGGATTTCGAATGGCCACAGGAATTCGCGCAGCAACAAGGGAAGGCGCGGCCCACGCGCATCTTCTGGATGCGCCTCCGCCGCCAATGCCCAGCGCCGGGCCAGCTCGGCGCGATCGATGATCGCTGTGTCTTTAAACGGTAACGTTGCCATCACGGCGTAATAATGCGCGAACCCCGTGAACGGGTCCTGAAAATTTCGCGGTCATTTTCCGGTCGCGGAACCGAAACACCTGGGGCGGCGATCAACCGTCGCAATCGCCGATACGTTCCTGGTTCGATTTCATCGTCATCATCATGGCGTTGCCATCAGGTCCCTTGGCATCGATCGTCATGGTCATTTGCGACGAGGTCCGGGTGCCTGTCCCTTGCAGGGTCATCCGTGCAGTGCCCTTACCGTCGGCCTTGCAGTTCATGATTGCGTCGATCTTGCCGCCCTCCGCGTCGAACTTCTCGAAGCTGCAATCTTCGTCTTCTTGGGCCTGCTTGGCCATTTCCTCGAAGCCTTTCTCGGCCTCTTCCTTGGTCAGGCAATATTCGGTGGTGCGCGGTTCCTTGCCCATCATCTGCTTCATCATGTCCTGCACGTCCTTTGGCGCACCAGGCAGTTCGAGATTCACCAGTTGGACAGTGTTGCGGTATTTGCCCGGCTCGGGCTTCACCAGTTCCTTGGACTTGTCGACCGCCTCCGACATCGTGATTTCCCCATCGCCGTCGGCATCCGCGCTTGGGCTGCCGCAACCAGCAAGTGCAAGTGTGGACATGGCGGCAAGAACGATACGGCGCATTGTGGAACTCCTTCTGGATCTATTGCCGCGAGGCTAGCAGCGCGGGGATGAACCGCAAGGCGACAAAATCGCGCTGGCGGCGCAAGGCGCTTGACCTCAATCGGGGTTGAGGTTGCACAGGTTAGCAAGACCAGGCGCGAATCGGCCCATCGCCTCGCGCAAAATGGAGAGAACCATGGACCGCCTTGCCCGTTTGGGCGCAATTTCTGCATTCGCCGCCGGGATCCTGGAGATCACGGCCCAGATCGTTCCTTACGTTCCGAACAACCCCGCTCTCGAGGCGCTCTATGGCGCAGTCGACATCGCCTTCCTGACCGCGTTGGTCGCGATGGTTGGCGTTCTGACGCCCCGGCTCGGCTGGGCGGCTCTCTTGCCGCTGCTGCTGGCGATCGCGGGCGTGGCAAGCATCGTCGGCCCGGATAAGACTGCCTTCGGGATCGATTTCTACCAACTCGGTTCCGCCGTATTCGTGCTTGCGCTGGGGATTGCGGCGCTGCCTCTCCTGCGTCTCCCAGATTATCGCCGGCCGGCGCTGATCTGGGTGGGGACGGCGGTGTTGGCGCTGGTTGCCGGTGCCAGCGGCGAACCGGCGATATTCCGCACCACCAGCGTGGCCCTGGCACTGGGCTTCATCACCCTGGCACCAATCCTGTGGCGCGAAGGACGCGAGGGTTAGCGTCATCGACCCTATCCGCCATTGCGGAACAAAACCAAAACCCCCATACACCAATCCATGGCCGAACTCGTTATCCGTCGCGGGCTGGAGGAACCCGATACCTCCGGGTCATTCGTCCCGCACAAGCCCGCGCGCCCCGACAAATCAATGGGTGGCCGGCCTTTCAAGCTGGTCAGCGACTATTCGCCTTCAGGCGACCAGCCGACCGCCATTGCCGAACTGGTCTCCGCGGCGAAAGAGGGTGATCAAACGCAAGTCCTGCTCGGCGTTACCGGCTCGGGCAAGACATTCACCATGGCCAAGGTGATCGAGGAAATGCAGCGCCCCGCGCTCATCCTCGCCCCGAACAAGATCCTCGCCGCGCAGCTCTATGGCGAATTCAAGAGCTTCTTCCCGGAGAACGCGGTCGAGTATTTCGTCAGCTACTACGATTACTACCAGCCGGAAGCCTATGTGCCCCGATCAGACACCTACATCGAGAAGGAAAGCTCGGTGAACGAGGCGATCGACCGCATGCGACATTCGGCCACGCGCGCGCTGCTCGAACGCGACGACGTCATCATCGTGGCCTCGGTGTCCTGCCTCTACGGTATTGGCTCGGTCGAAACCTATTCGGCGATGATCTTCGACCTGAAGGCCGGCGATACGGTCGACCAACGCGAGATCATCCGCAAGCTCGTCGCCTTGCAGTACAAGCGCAATGACGCGGCCTTCGCGCGCGGCAATTTCCGCGTGCGCGGTGACAGTCTGGAGATCTTCCCGAGCCACTATGAAGATGTCGCCTGGCGCATCTCGTTCTTCGGCGACGAGATCGAGGAAATCAGCGAATTCGATCCGCTGACCGGCAAGAAGGGTGCGAGCCTGGAGAAAGTGCGCATCTACGCGAATTCGCACTACGTCACACCCGGCCCAACGATGAAGCAGGCGATGGAGGCGATCAAGTTCGAGCTGCAGGAACGGCTCAAGGAACTGCATGAGGAAGGCCGGTTGCTCGAGGCCCAGCGCCTGGAGCAGCGCACCAATTTCGACCTCGAGATGATTGCCGCCACAGGCTCATGTGCAGGGATCGAGAATTACAGTCGCTTCCTCACCGGTCGCCTGCCGGGCGAACCGCCGCCAACGCTGTTCGAATATTTGCCTGACAACGCGCTGCTGTTCGTTGATGAAAGCCACCAGACGGTGCCGCAGGTCGGCGCGATGGCGCGCGGGGACCACCGTCGAAAAATTACGCTGGCGGAGTACGGCTTTCGCCTCCCCAGTTGCATCGACAACCGCCCGCTGCGCTTCAACGAATGGGACGCGATGCGCCCGCAGACCATTGCGGTGTCGGCAACGCCGGGCCCATGGGAGATGGAACAGGCTGGCGGCGTCTTCGCCGAACAGGTCATCCGGCCAACGGGACTGATCGACCCGCCGGTCGAGATCAAGCCGGTCGAGGACCAGGTCCAGGATTGCATCGAGGAGTGCAAGGCGACCGCCGCCAAGGGCTATCGCACCCTGGTCACTACGCTGACCAAGCGGATGGCGGAAGACCTGACCGAATTCATGCACGAGGCGGGTGTGCGGGTGCGCTACATGCACTCCGACGTCGAGACGCTCGAACGTATCGAACTGATCCGCGACCTGCGGCTGGGCGTCTATGACGTGCTGGTCGGCATCAACCTGCTGCGCGAAGGTCTCGACATTCCCGAATGCGGCCTGGTTTGCATCCTCGACGCCGACAAGGAAGGCTTCCTGCGTTCCGAAACCTCGCTGATCCAGACCATCGGCCGCGCCGCGCGCAATGTGGATGGGCGGGTAATCCTTTATGCCGATCGCATTACCGGAAGCATGGAGCGGGCGATTGCCGAGACCGAACGGCGACGCGAGAAGCAGCGCGAGTACAACGAGGCCCACGGCATCACGCCGCAAACGATCAAGCGCCAGATTGCCGATATCGTCGCGCACACAGCATCGCAGGACGGCGTTACCGTCGATACCGGCGACGATGAGCGCAACAATCTGGTTGGGCACAATCTGCGGGCCTATATCGAGGATCTGGAGAAGCGCATGCGTGCCGCCGCCGCCGATCTCGAGTTCGAGGAGGCAGGCCGCCTGCGCGACGAGATACGTCGATTGGAGAATGACGAACTCGGGCTCGCCGACGCAGAAAAAGCTGCACCTCGCGTTGGACGCTCGAACGAGGGCAAACCCGGGACACGCAAGATGCGATATGGCAAAGTTCAGCGGAAATTCGGACGCTAAGCCAAGGGCAGGAATTGTGAGTGTTCCCAAGAAAATCATTTTTTTCTAATGCATTACGTAGTGCGATTTACGACCCATTAATCCCCAGATCTCTAGGGGAACTGCATTAACGACAGGTCGGCAGGTGGCGATAGCCATGAAGAAAATAGCAATCGTCCTGCACACACTGGTCATTATAACCGCGCTCACCGGGATGGTGCTTTCGCCACCCGAACGTGGGCCAATGCTGCTGGTTTCGCTCCAGCCGCTCTCCCAAGCCGAGTTTATCAATCGGGCACGCGCAGCCGGGGCACTAACATCCGGCCAACCCTATGGTTCGCAAACACTGCTGGTCGTGGCCAACCGGGCCACCGTCCTCCTGCCGCTTCTGAACCAAGGCATTCTCGTCATGCGCGCGCCCGTCGGCTGTGGGGGAGACGCGGAACCGCGCTGATCGACAAAGGGACGCAAATGAAGCTGAGCCATGACTTCCACGCAGAAGACATCGATATCACTGGCGAGATAGCAGACCGCGATGGCCTGGAAACCATCCGCCGGAACGGATCGCGCCTGATCACCCGGATCTTCTGGATCAACATCCTGGCCGTGGCTCTCGCGGGCTGGGCAATGTCCTCCCCAAACCTGACCACTGCCGTCGTTCTGGCCATGATCGTAGCCGCGATGCCGACCCTGCTGGTCTTCGGAATGAAGCTTCACGACGCTTCCACCCGGATCGTCATCGGCCTGAGCGCCGTCGCCTATCCGGCGATCTTCATTTTCCTGTTGCAGGGTCACGTCTGGCAGATGGACCTGCACATGTATTTCTTCCCCGCGCTCGCCGCGCTGGTCCTATTGTGTGACTCCCGCTCGATCATCGGTGCCTCACTCCTGATCACGGTTCACCATACCATCTTCACCTACATCGCCCCGGCCTGGGTCTTCTCCGGCAACGGCGACCTGCCGCGCGTGGCCCTTCACGTGGGCCTGATCCTTCTGCAGAGTGGCATGCTGATGTGGATCGTCAGCCAGCTTACGGGCGCGATCCTCACCAAGTCGCGTGAAGTCGAAGTCTCCGAAAACCTGCGAGCAAGCGAAGCGTTGCGGAGGGAAGAGCAACGCGCGCTTTCCGACGAGCGCGAGCGGCATGCGCTGGACAATGAACGGCGCCAGCAGCTTGCCGCACGACTGGATCAGCGGGTCGGCGCCATCGTCACCGATCTTGGGGCCATGACCAGCCAGCTGGATAGCAGCCGCGACATGCTCGCTTCTGCCTTCGAGGAGGCTGTGAGCAAGTCCAGCCGGTTGGCCGAGCATCACCAATATGTGCAGAACGACATGCGCGGACTGGCCCAGGACGTGCAGACGCTGGCGGAAAGCATCGGGCGCGTTGGCCACGAAGTTCGCGAAGCGCGCAAGACTGCCCAGCAGAGCGCCGACACCTCCGCGCAACTCGTTCCCAAGGTTGAAGAGCTAGCTTCAACGATGGATTCGGCGAGCAGGATCATCGCATTGATCGCCGACATTTCGGCACAAAGCCGGATGCTGGCGCTCAACGCTACGATCGAGGCGAGCCATGAAGGCAGCAGGGGCTTTGGCGTCGTCGCCATCGAGATGAAGTCGCTTGCGGACCAGACTTCCAACGCCGCTTCCGAGATCTCCGACATGCTCGAACTGGTCCGCGGCGCGTCGCAGACCATCACATCGGGGATCCGCGACGCAACCGGCGCCTCGCTTGCAACAAGCCGCTCTGCCGATTCCATCGATGCGGTGATCGACCATCAGATCGCCGAAACCGATGGCATGGTTCGCGCAACCAGCAAGGTCGACACGACAGTTCGCGACGCGGCAGATGAAGTGGTGGCGCTGGACAGCGCAATCGCACAGGTGCGCGACGTGATTGAACAGACCAACAGCGTTTCCGCCAGCGTCGGCCGGCGTGCGCAGGAATTGCATGAGGCGATGCAGCAGGTGCTAGCCGAATTGCGCGCCGGCTAGAGCAGCTAGCGCGATTTCCCGCCGTTGGTCGAACGCCAAAGCCGTTCGTCCAACGGCGATTGCGCCGAGCCCGGAGCCCGCCAGTCTTCACTCCGACAGGGGAGACTCACATGCGTATTGCCTACCTATCTTTGACCGCCGCCATTGCATTTGCCGCCATGGCGCCCGTTTCGGCCACCGCGGGTGAGCCAGCCGCCGAACAAACCACCAGCTCGGCCATTGCCGACGCGGTAGCAACGCCCGACCGGCCGGAAGACGCCCGCAAGCTCGACGAGAGTCGCAAGCCCGTTGAGGTTTTGACCTTCCTTGGACTTGAAGAGGGCATGGCCGCCACGGACGTAATGACCGGGTCAGGCTATTGGGCCGAGATCATGGGGCACGCCGTTGGCAGCACTGGCAGCGTCATCGCGCTCGAACCCACGCAGTTTTACAACGAGGAGAAGCAGGGCGCCGATTGGCAGAATCTGCAGAGCCGCGCTCCTGCGGTTGCCCTGAAGACCTATTCGTTCGAGGCCTTCTCCTATCCTGCGGACAGCTTCGACTTTGCGATTATCAATCTCTCATACCACGACATTTATTGGGAATCGGTGAAGTACAACATCCCGAAGAGCGATCCCGATAAATTCACGAACGGGCTTTATGCGGCGATGAAGCCGGGTGGGATCGTGGGCGTGATCGACCATGTCGGCGAAGGTGACGATACCCGCGCGCTAGTGGACAAGATGCACCGCATTGATCCCGCCGTCGTGCGCGCCGACTTCGAGCGTGCAGGTTTCGTGCTTGAAGCCGAAAGCGACCTGCTGACCAATCCGGACGACGATCACACCAAGGGGGTGTTCGACGCATCGATCCGCGGCAAGACCGACCGCTTCCTGATGAAGTTCCGCAAGCCGCGCTGAGCGCGGCTTTGCCTTGCCTGACTTCGCTGCCATAGGAGAGCGCATGAACGCTCGCATTCTCGCCTCGCTCATCGCCGGGGCAGCACTCCTCGCCGCCCCAGCCATCGCTGCCGACAAGGACAGCGGCGAAACGCACTCCGCCGCCGCAGAATACAAGCCCAATAGCGCAACCAAGCGCTTTACAGGGATCTTCAACGGTCGATCGGTTAGCTACACCGCAACTGTCGCCGAACAGGTGCTCAAGGATGACAAGGGTACGCCCAAGGCAGCGATCGTCACCACCGCCTATATCGCCGAACCGCGCGACGCGAACCGCCCCGTGACCTTCCTGTTCAACGGCGGTCCTGGGTCGGCATCGGTCTGGCTGCAGATGGGCGCCTTCGGCCCCAAGCGCGTCGGCATTCCATCGGATGCGCGCGACGACGGGGCACCGCCCTACCCGATCCTCGACAATCCCGATTCACTGCTCGACGTCACCGACCTGGTCTTCATCGATCCAGTCGGTACCGGCTGGAGCCATGCGATCGGCGACACCGATCCCAAGGATTATTGGGGCGTATCGCAGGATGCCAAGTCGGTCGCTCAGGTGATCCGCCAGTGGCTGAGCGAGAACGGTCGCTGGAACAGCCCCAAGTTCCTTGGTGGCGAAAGCTACGGCACCACCCGCAGCGCCGCGGTCGTGAACGAGCTCGAGGGCGGGTACAACGACGTCTCGCTCAATGGCGTCATCCTCATATCGACGGTGCTCGATTTTGCCGCGGGTGCGGAAACCGAAGGGGCGGAACTGGGCTATATCACCACCCTGCCCTCATTCGCCGCTACTGCACTCTACCATGGCAAGGCCCAGGCAGCTTCGGTCGAGCAATTCGTCGATGAAGCCCGCCAGTTCGCCATCGGCCCCTATGCCGCCTTCCTGCTCAAGGGCCAGAAGGCCAGCGCGGAAGAACGCATCGCAGTGCGGCGCGAACTGTCGCGTTTCACCGGCCTATCGGAAGACTATCTGGAACGCGCCGATCTGCGCGTATCGTCCGGTCGTTTCTACAAGGAACTACTGCGGGACCGGGGGCTGACGGTAGGGCGGCTCGACAGTCGATATACCGGCAAGGATTACGACAACGCCGGCGAATACCCAGACAACGACCCGAGTTTCTACGGGATCGATGGTGGCTACACTGCGGCGGTCAATGCCTTCATGCGCGACACGATCGGCTACAAGACCGATCGGCAATATGTAACGATTGGCGGGGTGAACGATTGGGATTGGCGCCTCAAGGGCGGGCGCGACACCGATGCTTACCTCAACGTAGCACCGTATCTTGGCCGTGCACTTCGCGAGAATTCTGGGCTGCGCATCTACGTTGGCCAGGGCTGGTACGATTTCGCGACGCCATTCTTCGCCGCGGAATATGCCCTCAGCCGCACGGGCTTCCCGCAGGATCGCATCCAGTTCCAATACTACGACGCGGGCCATATGATGTATGTCCGGGACGAAGATCGGGCCAAGCTTTCGCGCGACATTCGCGAATTCATCCGCTCACGCTGAGGACATCGCAGCCGTGCGCCTTGAATGCCATGGCGCCTGTGCCATAGCGCGCCCATGAGCCGCGTGTTCTTCCTTGTCCCACTGGTGCTGCTGTCCGCGTGCAAGCCGCCGGCATCGGACGAATACGTCGAACGTTCGCGCATTGCCCCGATCACCGAAGGTCCGTCAGAACCGATGGATTCGCCCGACACCACGGGTGCGATATGGGCCCCGGGCAAGCGCCCTGACCGGCTGCTCTACGGCAAGCCCGGGGATCGCCCCTTGCTGGCGATCGAATGCATCCACGATGCGCAGACGTCGCGCGTCGTATACACCCGCTTTGCCCCTGCAGATCCGCATGCCAAGGCGGTGCTCGCCCTGATCGGAAACAGCCATGTTTCACGGCTCAAGATCGATGCAACCGAGACCAATGGGGCCTGGCTCTGGCAGGCAGAAACCGACGCGCTGGATCCCGCTCTGGACGTTCTGACCGGCGCGAGGAAGGTCGAGGCAACAGTCCCCGGCGCGGGTAGTGTCATCCTCAACCCCAGCCGATTGCCCGGCGATCTGATCGAGCGGTGCCGCGCGCAAGCCGCACCAGCGCCCGAAGCTAGCGAGAGTCCCGCGCCTTCTCCGCCAAAAGGTCGGGCGTAAGCACCTGCGGCAGTTGCTCGGCCTCGGCACCGGGCGCGTACCAGAGATAGAGCGGCACGCCAGCGGCACCCTGTTGTGTCAGGATGCGCGAAATTGCCTCGTCAGGCCGCGTCCAGTCGGCGCGGATTGCGATCACACCAGCCTCCTCGAATGCGGCTCTGGTTTCCTCACGCTCGATCGCGACACTCTCGTTGACCTTGCAGGTCACGCACCAGTCGGCCGTGAACCATACGAACACCGGCTTGCCGGAAGCCCTGGCGTCGGCCAGCGCAGTGTCGCTGAAGGGCAGCGGGTCGAGCAAGCTTTCGGCAGCCTGCGCGGGGGATTGCGGCTGCGGCAGGAATACCAGCCCGATCACCACCGCTGCAGCCAGCGCGGCGAGCATCGGTCCACCCTTGCCGGCGCGCTGCATACGTCCGGCAAAGACCAGCCAGAGCACCAGAGCGCCCCCCATCAGTGCACCGACGAAGAGGAAGTTCACGCCGCCGATGCGCCAGATCAGCCAGGCCAGGGCCGCAGCCGTGAGCCCCATCGGCAGGGCCATCCAGCGACGGAACCGCTCCATCCACGCACCCGGACGCGGTAGTCGCGCGCGGACTGCGGGGACGAAGCCAACCAGCAGGAACGGCAATGCCAGGCCTACGCCCAAGGCCACAAAGACCAAGGCTGCGTCGAGCGGTGGGATGACGAGCGCGGCACCAAGGGCCAGCGCCATGAAGGGGCCGGTACAGGGAGTCGCCACAAAGGCAGCAAGCAGCCCGGTCGCGAAGGAGCCACCGCGCGACGGCTTCCCGCTCGAGATCGCCAGGCCCGGCACTTCGAACGCGCCAAGGAAGTTGGCGGTGATCGCCAGCGCCAGCAGGAACAGGCCGACTACCACTGTGGGGTTCTGGAGCTGGAAGGCCCAGCCCACCTGTTCACCGGCCGAGCGCAGCAACAGGATCGTGCCGCCCAGGGCAGCGCAGGCCAGTACCACACCCGCGGTATAGGCCAGCGCATCGCCTCGCGCCGCGTGCTCATCGCCGCCTGCCTTGGCCAGTGCCAATGCCTTGAGGCTCAGGATCGGGAAGACGCAGGGCATGACATTGAGCAGCAAGCCGCCGACAAGCGCGGCCAGCAACAGCTGCCACAAATCCAGGCTGGTGCCGCCACTGATCGGCTTGTGCCCTTCGAGTGGGACGTCGCTCGCGCTGGCGGAAAACTTTACCCCACCGCCATTGCCGAAATCGAGAATGCCCTCGATCCGCCCGGGTACCGGATCGATGCTGGCGTCTGAGGGCCCGGAGATACGTTGCAACGGAATTTCCGCAACCAGCAAGTCGCCCTCGCGGATGAAGGTCTGGCGCGCGGTATATACGGGTCGACGGTACTCACCCAGGTCACCGTCAGCCAGGAAGACATGCGGTTTGTCCGAAAGCGCGCTCGTGGCGGGAAGCGGAATGCCGATACGCAAGCGATCACCGGCGAATTCGAAGCCAGCCTCGCTCCCCAGTGGCGGGACGATCGCGGCACGCCAGCCGCCAAAGCGCGGATCCCTGCCTATCTTGGCGGGATCGAGCGTAATCCTGGCAACCTGCGGGACACAGATAGTATCGGTGCAGGCGAGATAGTTGGCGGTGAGACCAATCGGAGCAGCCTTGCCGACCGCCGCACCTGCCGGGACCGCAATGGGCACCAGCACGGCGTAGGAACCTTCATAGACGTGGTTCATCAGCTCACCGATGACCAGTCGCTTGGGCAAGGGATAGCGCGGTTCGCCGGCCTGCCACCTTTCCGGCAACTGCCAGTCGAGCTGCATGCCCAAACCGGCATCGCCTGGGTTCGACCAATAACCATGCCATTCGGGCGAGCGTGGAGTGAAGTGCAACGCCAGCACCCACTCCTTGCCGGGCTGAGGCGCAGCTTCGGCGACCAGTTCGATCGCGATATCGTTCGGCCCGCCCGGTTGCGATTGCGCGACCGCTGCAGCCGGCAACAGCACCGCCAAAGCCAGCATCAATGCGGCCAGTACCGCGCGCAACCCGTTCATTGTCCTTGCCTCGCTCACACTCGCGCCTCTAGGGCCATGTCGTACTATTCGCAACGAGGCGGACAAGGTGACAGAGGCAAACGAGACGCGCGACCTGCTGATCCTCGGCGGCGGGCTGGTGGGCATGACGCTGGCGCTTGCAGCCGCGAAAAAGGGCCTGTCCTGCCACGTCGTCGATCGTGCCGATCCCACAGAGCTAATCGCGGAAGGGTTCGACGGCCGCGCATCAGCCATATCCACTGCCAGCTGGCGACTGTTCTGCAATATCGGTCTCGAGGAAGCGCTCGAGCCGCATGGCTGCGACATTGCGGCCATCGCGGTGCTCGACCAGATGAAGCCCGGCAGGCTCGATTTTCGCCCCGAACCGCACGAAGGCACATTGGGCCGGATGTTCGCCAATCGTCAGTTGCGCCTGGCCTTGCACGAGGCGGCGGCGAAGGAACCACTGATCGCCTGGCACGCACCAGTCGCGGTGGTGGAACGCCATCGCGACGCCTTCGGAGTATCTGCAAAGCTCGCAGATGGAACCGTGCTAAAGGCCGCGCTGATGGTCGGCGCCGAAGGGCGCGGCTCACCCTCCCGCGAAGAGGCCGGGTTCAAGATGGCGAGCTGGGACTATAGCCACCGCGCGATGATCGTCGGGCTCGACCATTCGAAGCCGCACGAGAACGTCGCCTGGGAGGTCTTCTACCCTGACGGCCCCTTCGCCCTGCTGCCCATGTTGGACGGACCCGACGGCCAGCACCGTAGTGCGCTGGTCTGGACGGTCGATGAGAAGGATGCCGCAGGCGTGGTCAAACTGTCCGACCGCGCGTTCCTGGCCGAGGTTCACAAGCGCATGGGCGACCTGCTGGGTGAGTTGAAGCTCAACAGCACGCGCTCTTCCTTCCCGCTGAGCTTCCAGCATACCGCCAAGATCGTCGACGAGCGGCTCGCACTGGTCGGCGACAGCGCGCATGGCATGCACCCGATCGCAGGCCAGGGCCTCAACCTCGGGCTGCGCGATGTCGGTGCGCTGGTCGAGGTACTGGACGAGGCACTGCGGCTGGGGCTCGATCTCGGCGATGCACAGGTGCTCAACAAATACGAAGAATGGCGCGCACTCGACTCGCTCATGGTCATGAGCGCGACCGACGGGCTCACGCGACTGTTCGGCGTGCCCGGAAAGACTGCCAGCGCGATCCGGCGACTGGGCATGTCGGGTGTCCAGCGTTCGGGCTGGCTCAAGCGCTTCTTCATGGACGAAGCCCGCGGGGTATCAGGGAAGCTTCCCGAGCTTTTGAGGGCCTAACCCTCCGGCTTCTCCGCCGGGCTCGGCTGTTCGATCCGGTTGCCCGAGGCATCGCGCAACAGGCGCGGTTCAAGCACCGCAGAGGTCTCGATCCGGTCGAGCGCCTTCTGCACCGCTGCATAGCGTTCGGCATCGCGGATCCAGCCAGCTGCATTCGTGGCGCCGGGCAATGCGCGCACTTCGGCGATCGCGGCCTCTGTCCGCCCGCTTTCGAGGAACAGGCGCGCCCGGTCGAGCCGCCGCTGCGGCTGCGGCGAGGGGGCGCTTTCGCTGCGGATCACGAACAGCTGCGACAGTTCCTTGCGAAAACGGGTGAAGCCGCTTTCGCTCGTCGATTGGGCCAGCCGGGGCGAGAGGCCTTCGAGCCGGGCTATGAGCTGGTCGAGCGTTATCGGATTGCGGCTGGCGCTGATCAGCGTCTCAACTGCATTCGGCATCGCGTCACCGAAACGCAGGCGCAACTGGTCGGCCAGAAAGCCGAGCTCCGCACCCTTTTCCAGTGCGCGGCGCGTCGCAAAGGCAATCAGCAGGCCCTCAGCCCGCGCGGCGTTACCCGCAGCAGCCTGGGCCTGCAGGTCGAGCCGTGCCAGGCGCTGCTCCGCCGCCGCCAAGCGCTGGTCGAGCCCGCCCTGCTGTTCTTCGACGCGAGCAACCGCCTGCTGGGCGGCCTGGCTGGCGGTGGCACTGGGTGTCGGTGTCGGCTCTGAAGGTAGGCTGGTGGCTATCGCCTGCGGCTCTTCGACGGCCACAGGTTCCGGCTCCGACTGGCCGGTCAGGCGATAGACGCCATAGCCAACCACGGCCCCACCAAAAAGGAAGGCGCCGACCATCGCCACGAGCATGGGCCTCGCCAATACTCCCTTACGCCTGTTGCTAGCGAACTCGTTCATCAAAATCCGTTCTGCGACCCGGGCATCCCGTTACGGAACGTCCCCTTCCCTTGCCTAGCGAGTCTGGCACAAAGCTTTTGCCATGGCCAGCATCTCGCTATCGCCCGGAGCATCGGCAATGTGGATGGATTGCCAGCCGTCGCCGGCAAGCTCGGCCACGCGCGGCCCGATCGCTACCAGCGTTACGAGGGCGCGCGGAAGGCCAAGGCGCTCAAATTCCTCGACCAGGCGCCGTGCCGTAGCGCCTGAATGGAGCGCCACCACGCCGCCGACCGCAAGCATCCGCGCGTCCGATTCTTCGATAGCTTGCGGAACCGCACGATACACGACGTGTGTGTCGACCTGGATGCCATCAGGCGCCGTGAGCGGAATACGGTCTTCTCCCGCCAGCCGGAGCAGGCGCAATTCGCGACCGGCCATCGCATCGAGCAAGACTTGCATCCCGCCCCGGCCTGTCTGCCCGATCAGGAAACCGGCCGCCCTCGCCGCTTCTGCCGTCGTCTCGCCCACGGCATGAACCGGCAAATTCCGAAAAGCTTCAAGTGCCTTGCCGCCGTGGCGGAAGACGTTGGCGCTGCCGATCAGCAATCCGTCATAGGCGTCTGGATCAGGGGCGTCCCAATCGACCGTTTCGATCAGGAACAAGGGCGCGCCATGGACCTCCAACCCCATTGCCCTGGCAGTGTCCGCGGTGACGGTCCATCCGGGCTCCGGCCGGAAGAGGAACAGGGGGATCACGCCGCCCCTTCGAACAGCTTGCGGACCTCGGCCGGCGCCGCAGCAAGCAGGCGCTCCGCGAGAGCGAGCGGAGCCGCGTCGTCGTCGCTCGCGAAGCGCGCCTCATCACCTACGCGGATGGAACCATCGGAGCTGAAGATCGCCGCACGCAGGTGAATCTCGGTGACAGCGGTAACACTCAATGCGGCAATCGGGCTGCTGCATCCTCCGCCCAGCCCTTCGAGCAGGCGGCGTTCGGCCAAGACTTCGGCGCGGCTCGGCGCGTGGTCGACGGCGGCAAGCAGGTCCAGCACCCGCACATCATCGCTGCGGCATTCGATGCCGATTGCCGCCTGCGCGGGTGCGGGCAACCAGACTTCGGGATCGAGTCGCACGCCCACGGTAGCCTCACCAAGCCGATCCAGTCCCGCCGAAGCCAGGAATGTCGCATCAGCCTCGCCTGCATCAAGCTTGGCCATACGCGTCGCGACATTGCCGCGAATCCCGACGACTTCGACGTCGGGCCGCAGGTTGAGCAATTGCGCGGCGCGGCGCGGCGCACTGGTCCCGACCTTCGCACCCTGCGGAATGTCGGCAAGCGAGGCCGCGCCAAGCAAGCGGTCGGCCTTGTCCGCGCGCGGCAGGATTGCGCCGATCGCAAGCGAGGCGGGGCGCAACGTCTCGACGTCCTTCATCGAATGCACCGCCATATCGATGCGGCCGTCCACCAGCCATTCATCGAGTTCGCGCGTCCACAGCGCCTTGCCGCCGATTTCCGCCAAGGGCCGGTCGAGCACCTTGTCGCCGCTCGCCACCACCGGAACCAGTTCGACCTGTGTTTCGTCCCAGCCATGCGCCGCGCAAAGCCGCGAGCGTGCTTCTTGCGCCTGTACCATGGCGAGGGGTGAGCGGCGGGTTCCGAGGCGTATCATTGGGGAGGTCGGCATAGCGTTTTCTTGCCCTAGCGGCGCATGTCGCTAAGGGGAAGCGGGATGGCTCTCGTGCTCGGCATAGAAAGTTCCTGCGACGAAACCGCTGCCGCGTTGGTCGATTCCGACCGTCGAATCGTGGCGCAACGCATTGCTTCGCAGGATGCGGAACACGCGCCCTATGGCGGCGTGGTACCGGAAATTGCCGCGCGCGCGCATGCCGAACGGCTCGCCCCGATGATTGCGGGCGTCCTCGAAGACGCCGGCGTAACGCTGGCAGATTGCGACGCGATTGCCGCGACCGCAGGGCCCGGACTGATCGGCGGCGTGATGGTGGGGCTGGTCAGCGCCAAGGCACTGGCGATGGCCAGCGACACCCCGCTGATCGCGATCAACCACCTGGAAGGTCATGCGCTGAGCCCGCGCCTTGCGGACGAAACCATCGCCTTCCCCTATGCCCTCCTGCTGGTATCTGGCGGACACTGCCAGATCCTGCGTGTCGATGGCGTCGGCCAATACCGGCGACTGGCCACCACCATCGACGATGCGCTGGGCGAAGCTTTCGACAAGACCGCGAAGATACTGGGCCTTGGTTTCCCGGGTGGCCCAGCGGTCGAGCGCATTGCACGCGAGGGTGACGTGAAAGCGGTTCCCCTGCCCCGGCCCATGGTCGGCAGCGGCGAACCGCACTTCTCCTTTGCCGGACTGAAGAGCGCGGTGCTGCGCGCGCATGAAACGGGCGCACACAAGGTTGCCGATATCGCTGCCAGCTTCCAGCAGGCCGCGATCGATTGCGTGGTCGATCGCCTGCAGGTTGCGCTGGCAGAAATGGATGATGTCGATACGCTGGTTGTGGCGGGCGGTGTCGCAGCCAATGCCAGCGTGCGCGCTGCACTGGAAAAAGTCGCGGCGGATAACGGGATGCGCTTTGCCGCTCCACCGCCCAAGCTGTGCACCGACAATGCGGCGATGATTGCCTGGGCGGGGATCGAGCGGCTCGGCCAATCGGACCCGCTCGACATTTCGGCGCGGCCACGCTGGCCACTTGACCCAGAGGCCGAGCCAGTGCGCGGCGCGGGGGTGAAGGCATGAGTGTGGGTGTACTTGGGGCCGGTGCCTGGGGCACGGCACTGGCGCAAATGCTCGCCAGCGATGGGCGCGAAGTGCTGATCTGGGCGCGCGAGGCCGAGCTGGTCGATGAGATCAACACCAGCCACACCAACAGCCTGTTCCTGCCCTCTGCAAGGCTTGCCCCGACCATAAAGGCCACCGGCTATCTTGCGGAGATGGCGGCACGCGATGTGCTGCTGGTCGTCACCCCTGCCCAGCATATGGGCAGCGTGCTTGGCGCCATGCCATCCCATCCGCGCGACCTTGTGCTCTGTTCCAAGGGTATCGAGGCCGGCAGCGGGCGCGTGATGAACGAGGTCGCCAGCGCAGCCGCACCCGGCAGTACCATCTCGGTCCTGTCGGGGCCGACCTTCGCGCATGAGGTCGCCGCCGGGCTCCCGACTGCAGTCACGCTCGCCTGTGGTGGAGGCGAGGCCCAGTGGGAGCGGCTCAAGCCAGTTATCGCACGACCAGCCTTCAGGCCCTACTACTCCGACGACGTTACCGGCGCGGAGATCGGCGGCGCGGTCAAGAATGTGCTCGCCATCGCTTGCGGCGTTGTGGACGGTCTAGGCCTTGGTCAGAACGCCCGCGCGGCCTTGATCGCGCGTGGCTATGCCGAAATGCTGCGTTTCGGCGAAGCGCTGGGCGCGAGGGCGGAAACGCTTGCCGGGCTATGCGGCCTGGGCGATCTCGTACTGACCTGTTCCTCGACATCGAGCCGCAATTTCTCGCTCGGCAAGGCGCTGGGCGAAGGCAAGTCTGCGAACGAGTTGATGGCCGACCGCCGCACCGTTGCCGAAGGCGCGCACACCGCGCCGGTACTGGTCGAACTGGCCGCACGACATGATGTTGCCATGCCCATCGTCGGCGCCGTCAATAACCTGATCGCGGGCGGTGATCCGCGTCAGGTTGTGTCTTCGCTTCTCGCCCGGCCCTTGCGCGCCGAACAGGAAAGCCTGGGATGAGCGCGACACAATCTGACGAAGACCTTACCGCTCTGGCCAAGGGTGGGCGACAGAGTTTCATCGGCTTCCTGCTGCGGCTCTTGGCGCGCCTGCCGTTCTTTTTCTTTGCCGGTCGGCTCTATGGACCTGAAGCGCTGGGGCGCTTCGCATCAGCCCTGGTTGTGGTGGAACTGGTCGCGCTGGTGTGCGCCATGGGGGAGAAGCGCGGCCTGGCCCAGCGCCTGGCCGAAGGCGAGGACAAGCATCCTGCCAATCTTGTCTATGACGGGATGCTGCTGGCGCTGATCTTCTCCTGCGTCGTGGCGGCAGTGCTCTGGCTGGTCCCGGCGCCATTGTTCCCAAGCGGGCAGTTTACCGAACTCGATCGCCTGATCGTGATTGCGATCCCCGGCTATGCGCTGACCGAGATCGTGCTGGCCGCCTAGGCATACAAGTATGACATCGCCACCACCGTGCGTGCGCGAGCGGTGGTCGAGCCGTGGACCAAATCGCTGCTGGTCGGCGGTTTGTTCTTCGTGCCCGCGCTCGCATCGGCAGGGATTGCGCTCGCCTTTGTCGGTTCGATCTATGCCGCGCTGTTCACCGCGCTCTATTCTTTCCTCAAGACCTACGGCCTGCCGATCGAATGGCGCCCGCGACCCGGCTATCTCGGCAAGCTCGCCTTGCGCGCTATTCCGCTGGTAGGCGCAGACG
>NZ_JAYPTL010000034.1:0-38135 GCF_038133525.1 Erythrobacter sp.
CGAACGGATCGACCAGTATCTCTTCATGGTCCAGCAGGACGAGAAGCAGACGCTGATCGAAATGATCCTCAAGGGTCGTCACCAGGTTCCGGGCGAATTCGAGCGCGTGCTTGTTTTCACCCGCACCAAGCATGGTGCCGACCGCGTGGTGAAGAAGCTGGGCCAGGCCGGCGTGCGCGCCAATGCGATCCACGGCAACAAGAGCCAGCCTCAGCGCGAACGCGCGCTGGGCGAGTTCCGCAGCGGTACCACGCCGGTGCTGGTGGCGACCGATGTCGCCGCACGTGGGATCGACATCCCGGGCGTCAGCCACGTGATCAATTACGAACTGCCCAACGTGCCCGAGCAATACGTCCACCGCATCGGCCGCACCGCGCGTGCGGGCCGTGACGGGGTGGCGATCGCCTTCTGTGCCGAGGACGAACGCGATTACCTGAAGGATATTCGCAAGAAGACCGACGCCGAATTCGAGCGCCTGCCGCTGCCTGACAATTTCCGTGCGGTGGTGGAAGGCGTAGGCCCGACCAAGCGTGAGCAGAAGCCCAAGCTGGCCCGCCCGAAGGTTCGCCCGACTGGCGACGCCCAGGCAAGGAAGCCGAAGCCGAAGAACAAGCATCCGGATCGGGCCGGAAAGCCCAAGCGCGAGGGCGGCGAGGCGCCGGCTGGCGCGCGGCCCCAGGGCAAGCGTCCCGGCGGTGGCCGCAATCGCAGCCGCAACCGCCGGGGTTCTTCGCCGGGAGGATCGCGCCGCGCCTGACGCGGCGGCGCGATCCCGGTTGGCGGTGTCTGGGACTTAGTTCGGGTCCCAGGAAGCCTTCTTGGGCTCGCCGTCATGCAGTACCGAATAGGCGGCGCTGTAGATCCAGTCGCTGTCCTTGGCCGGTTCATGGCAGGTCTGGCAGGTTTCTTCGAACGAGGTTGCGACCTGCTTGGTCGGATCGCCGGCGTCGAACAGGGCCCAGCCCCAGCCTTCGCGCCACAGCGGGTTGTCCTTGTGGCTGTTCTTCGAATCCTTGACCATCACGAACCACACCTTGTCCTTGGCCGCCCAATGGGCGTTGCCGGTGGTCAGCGGAGCCGCCTTGACGTCCGAAACCGCCTTCACCAGCACGGTGCCGTCGGCGAAGACGCCATCCTTGCGGTAGCTTTCGATGCCGCCCGGCGAGACATAGACGGTGTGCAGTTCATTGACCGGCGTATCGGGTCCGGCCGAAGCCGTGGCCCATGCGCCCAGGGTCGGCCAGCGATCAAAACCTTCGGGAAGCGAGATCGCGCCAGCAGCGTCGCTGACTTCGATCGGTTGCGGCATGGCTTCGCCAGCCTGCTGGGTGCACCCGGCAAGCGTGACTGCGCAGATGCTTGCCAGCATCGCGCCTTTAACGATGTACATGTAAAATCTCCGGCGCCGCGCTTGTTTGGATGCGCGGGTGCGCGTGCGTTCGGTCCGACCGGCGCGGAGGTTACACATTTTCTGCGTCACCGGGCTCGCTGGGGTGGAGTGGAGGCGATATGTAACCCGACCCTTGGCAAATGCGTATAGCGGGGCGATATGGCCCCGCGCGTATCAAGGAGTTCCCGCATGGCCGAATATGACTACGACCTGTTTACCATTGGCGCGGGATCCGGAGGGGTGCGGGCCAGTCGTATCGCGGGAACGCATGGCGCCCGCGTCGCGATCGCCGAGGAGTACCGCTATGGCGGCACTTGCGTGATCCGCGGCTGCGTGCCCAAGAAGATGCTGGTCTACGCCTCGATGTTTGCCGAACAATTGGGTCATACCCAGACCAAGGGTTGGACCATCGGCGATGCCAAGTTCGACTGGGCGGCGCTGCGCGACTTCGTCAACAGCGACGTCGATCGGCTTGAAGGCCTCTACGGCGAAACGCTGGGCAATGCCGGGGTCGAAAGTTTCAGCGAGCGTGCGACCATTACCGGACCCAATACCGTCAAGCTGGCGTCGGGCCGCGAAATCAGCGCGCGCTACATCCTGGTCGCGACAGGCGGCTGGCCGGTGATGCCCGAATTTCCCGGTGCGGAACATTGCATCAGCTCGAACGAAGTCTTCCACCTGGCCGAACAGCCCAAGCGGCTGGTGGTCATGGGCGGTGGCTATATTGCGGTCGAATTCGCGGGTATCTTCAACGCGCTGGGCAGCAAGGTCACCTTGGTCAATCGCAGCGAAACGATCCTGCGCACTTATGAGCAGGAAGTGGTCGAACGCCTTCCCCCGATCATGGAAGCTCGCGGCATGGACCTGCGGATGAACACGCAGATCACCGGCGTCGAAAAGCTCGCCGACGGCTCGCTCGAAGTGTCGCTCAGCAATGGCGAGAAGATCGTTGCCGACCAGGTGCTGGTGGCCACTGGCCGGGCGCCCAATACTGCCGGGCTGGGCCTGGAAAACGCCGGGGTGAAGCTGGGGCACAAGGGTGAAATTCCCGTCGATGCCTATAGCAAGACTAGCTGCGACAGCATTTATGCGGTGGGTGACGTGACCGATCGGATCCAGCTGACCCCGGTTGCGATCCGCGAAGGACATGCCGTGGCCGATACGCTGTTCGGCGACGATCCGCGCCATGTCGATCACAGCTGCGTCGCATCGGCGGTCTTCTCGCAGCCTTCGATTGCCGCAGTCGGCCTGACCGAAGCGCAGGCGCGACGCGAATTCGACGATGTGAAGGTCTACACCTCGAATTTCCGCCCGATGGGCAACATCTTCTCGCACCGGGTCGAGCGCGGGTTCTACAAGATGGTGGTCGACGGCAAGAGCGACCGCGTGCTAGGCATCCACATGATCGGACCGGATTCGGCGGAGATCATCCAGGCTGCGGCAGTGGCGGTGAAAGCCAAGCTGACCAAGGCCGATTTCGACGCGACGGTGGCGATCCACCCGACCATGGCGGAAGAGCTCGTCCTGCTGAAATAGGGGTTCGAGGCACGCCCGGGAAACTGGGTTATTGTGCTTTGCAGCATTTCGTGAGAGCTTCCGATTCGGGCAGAATTGGGGGCAATCATGGGATCAAGACTGAGTCTGGCGCCGCTTTCCGTGCTGTTGCTGACGGTGACCCCGCTCGGCGCAGCCCATGCGCAGGTCACGCGCGCAGGGCCTGAAGCGTCCCCGATATCCGCCAGCGTTACCGTCCCTCCCGGGGCGACGAACGTTTATCTCAGCGGTGCGCTTGCCGCTGAAAGCGATCCGAGTGCGCCCGAAGGTAGCATCGAGCGGTATGGCGATACCGAAACCCAGACCCGCTCGGTTCTCCAGCGCCTTGCCGCTGGGCTCGCCGCGCAGGGCATGGGTCCCGAAGATGTCGTGATGATGCGCGTTTACCTGGTGGCGCCGCCCGGTTCGGAGCGGATGGACTTCGCGGGCATGATGCGCGCCTATCGCGAAATGTTCGGTTCGGAAGACCAGCCGAACAAGCCCGCCCGGGTGACGGTGCAGGTCGCCGCACTCGCAGCGCCGCAATTTCTTGTCGAGATAGAGGTCCAGGCGGCCAAGGTGACGGGCGAATGACCTCGCGCCGCGCCTTTCTCCAGGCGATGGGGAGGGCGGGGGGCTACGGCGCAGTCTACCTCTCCATGCAGGCGATGGGCCTGCTTGCCGCGCCGCGCGCCTTCGCCGGGGTTCCCGAGCTGGCGCCGAATTCGGGCAAAGGCCGGTCGGTGGTGATCCTGGGTGCCGGGATCGCCGGCCTTTCGGCTGGCTACGAATTGTCGCGGGCTGGCTATGCCGTCACCATACTCGAAGCGCGTGACCGGATCGGCGGGCGCGTATGGACTATTCGCGGCGGCGATCGGGTGGTGCAGGAAGGGCGTGAGGACCAGCTCTGCACCTTCGATCCGGGCCTCTACATGAATGCCGGCGCGGCGCGTTTGCCGACCGAACATCATGCGATCTTCCATTACGCCCGGGAACTCAACGTTCCGCTGGAGGTGATGGTCAACGTCAACCGTTCGGCGGCGGTCGATTCCGGTCACGATATCGTCACCCAGCGCCGCGCGGTGAACGACATGCGCGGGCATATTGCCGAGCTGCTGACCAAGGCGATCGATCGCGGGGCGCTCGACGGGGATCTGGGCGTGACCGACAGGGACATGCTGCGCACCTATCTGGGCGACTGGGGTGCCTTGTCGGGGAAAGGGCAGTATCTCGGTTCGGACCGTTCGGGTTTCAGCGAACTCCCCGGAGGCTATGGCCAAGCGGGGCGCGAGATGGACCCGCTCACGCTCGAGCAATTGATGCGGCATGGCGATTGGAACTGGCCCGCCTTGTTCGAGGAAACCTTCGACCAGCAGGCGCCGATGTTCCAGCCGGTCGGCGGGATGGATCGGATCGCGCAGGCCATCTACGAGCGGATAAGTGATCACGTCCGTCTCAGCACGCCGGTCACGGGCATTCGCAGTTCGGATAGCGGCGTTACGGTGACTCTGCAGGATGGCGCGCCGATTGTGGCCGATTATTGCCTGTGCACCCTGCCGGCGAATTATGTGGCGCAGCTGGATCACGACTTCAGCGCTGCCAAGACTGCGTCGCTCAGCGCGGCACTCTATGTCCCTTCGGCCAAGGTTGCCTGGGAAGCGCCGCGGTTCTGGGAAGACGCGGGCATCTATGGCGGGCTTGCCTGGACCGAAGAGGCGAGCACCGTGGTCTGGTATCCCAGCGGCAACTGGAACAGTCCCAAGGGTGTTCTGATGGGAGCGTATTCCTACGGTTCGCGCCCTGCTTCGGTCGCCTTTACCCACATGCCGCTCGAAGAACGCTTCGCCAATTCGCGCGCAGTGATCGAGCGCATGCATCCCGGCAAGTCGGACCTGCTGGCCAAGCCGCTTTCGGTCGCCTGGAACGAAACGGAATGGAGCGGCGGGGTCGGCTGTGCCTGGAGCGAGGAGCAGCGCAAGACCGACTATCTCGAGCTGTGCAGGCCCGAAGGGCGGGTGTTCTTCGCGGGCGAGCACCTCAGCTACATTCCCTTCTGGCAGGAAGGGGCAATCCTTTCGGCGTTCGAAGCGATCAAGCTGGTGCGTGAACGCACGGCGGCAGACGGGCTGGTCCACGCGGATCACCGCTGACCAGCCAATCAGGACTGGCGAAGCCTTCCCGGTGCCAGCTGTGCTGCAGCAACATCGACCGCGCGCAGCGCTTCGGGCCATTCCGCGTTCGTGACCAGTGCCTCTGCTGCCAAAGCCATGGCGGGGGAGGTTTGCAGGCCGAAACCACCTTGCCCTGCGAGCCAGAAGAAGCCGGGCGCCGCGGGATCGAAACCCGCCACTGGCAATCGATCGGGGGCAAAGCTTCTCAGGCCAGCCCATTTGCTCGCCAAGCGCCGGATTTCGAGCGCCGTCGCCTCCTCGACCCGCCAGGCTGCGAGCGCGATATCTTCTTCCTCGGGCTGCGCATCGCAGGGTTCGGACGGGTGCTCGTCCATGGGGCAGGCAAGCAGTCGGCCGCGTCCCTCGGGCTCGATATAGAAGCCCGGGCCGACCGTCTTGGTGAAGGGCCAGGCGGAAACGTCCATCCCCTCGGGTACGTCGAAGGTGATGACCGTGCGTCGCAACGGCTGGATGCCGATAGGCGCGACCCCGGCCATCTGCGCAACGCCATCGACCCAGGCCCCGGCGGCATTGACGACAATGCGCGCGGCGTAGCTCTGGCCTGGTGTGTCGACGATCCAGTGTGCGCCTTCGTGCCGCAAGGCGGTTACCGGGGAGCGCGTGGCAATTCGTCCGCCCGCCGCGCCGAGCGCATGGCGGTGCTGTTCGAGCAGTGCATGGGCATCGAGCTTGCGCCCATCGCGGTCGAGCAGGGCGCCGATGATCCCCTCGGCTCCAGTTTTCAGCACCGGCACCAATTCCTGTGCAGCGGAGGCGTCAATCCGCTCCACGGCCGGGGCCCAGCGCCGATAGCCTGCCTCGACCCGGTCGAGGGCGTCTTCCTGTCCCTCCAGTGCAATGAACAGCGCCGGATGGCGCCGGGCGGCGGGTTCTTCCAGCAGCGGAATGCTGGCCGCAGTGAGCGCGCGCACCAGCGGCGCATCCATATCGAAGTGGGCGAAGGCGGCGCTGCGCCCCGATGCATGGACGCCGGGCGCCTCTTCCGCCTCGCACACCACGGTGCGGCCGTGCAAGGCCAGCCGCGCCGCTGCCGATAGACCCGCGATGCCGGCACCCACCACAAGGAAATCAACCTGTTCCATCGATACTCCGTTGTCGCCTGCACCCTGGCGACCTAGACTGGCCGCGAAGGGGACGAACAATGGCATCTACGGTACTCGTCACAGGCGGCACAGGCTATATCGCGGGCGAACTCATCCGCCAGTTGCTGGCCAAGGGATGGACGGTCCATGCGACCGTGCGCAACAAGGCGAAGAGCGAAGCCCGCCTACGCGAACGCATGGGCAGTCCGGGCGAAGATCGGCTGAAGGTCTTCGAAGCCGAGTTGATGAGCGATGCGGGCTGGGCCGAAGCCATCGCCGGGTGCACGCATGTGGCCCATGTCGCCTCGCCGATCGCGGCCTCCACGCCGAAGGACGAGAACGACATGATCGTGCCCGCGCGTGAGGGCACCTTGCGCGCGTTGCGTTTCGCCAAGGATGCCGGGGTCAAGCGCTTCGTCCAGACCAGTTCGATGGCGGCGGTCGCCTATGGCCGCAGCGAGAAGGACTATACGGTCGACGAGAACGACTGGACCGACATTACCCATCCCGATGTCTATCCCTACGTCAAATCCAAGACGATCTCCGAACGCGCCGCGCGCGACTGGGTGGCAGAGCATGGAGAAGGGATGGAATTCGTCTCGGTCAATCCGGCAATGGTGCTGGGCCCGGTCGACGATGCCGATTTCAGTCCCTCGGTCGAGGTGGTGAAGCAATTGCTCAGCGGGGCGATGCCGATGGCGCCCGACCTGGGGTTTGCCATCGTCGATACGCGTGATGTTGCCGATCTTCACCTGCGCTGCCTCGAAGAACCGGGATTGGCGAACGAACGGTTCCTTGCCGCCGGGAAATTCTACAAGATCATCGATGTGGCAGGGGTCCTGCGGCGCGGATTGCCCGCGGCCCACACCCGCAAGGTGCCGACGAAGATCATGCCGAACTGGATGGTGGCGATCCTCAGCCTGTTCAATGCCGGGGTCCGCTCGATCAAGAGCGAGCTCGGCAAGAGCCGTCACGTCGATGCGAGCCATGCCAAGCAGCGGCTGGGCTGGCAGACTCGCAGCGAGGAGGAGAGCATTCTTGATTGTGCCCGCAGCCTTATCGAACACGGCGTGGTGAAGGTCTGATGGAGCTCGCGGGCAAGACCATCCTTATCACCGGCGGTACCGCCGGGATCGGTGAGCAGATGGCGCTGCAACTCCAAGGCAAGGGCGCGGCGGTGATCGTCACCGGCCGCAATGCCGAACGGCTGGAGGCGATGCGCGGGCGCGGGTTTGAGGCGATCCAGGCCGACCTCTCGATGCCGAGCGGCGCAGAAGCAATCCTCAATGCAGTTGGGGACCGCGACATCGACATCCTCATCAACAACGCGGGGCAGGGGGTCGACCACGATTTTCGCGAGGCCCAACCCGATGCAGTCGCAGCCGATGACTGTATTTATGCCAATCTCAACACTCCGATCCGGCTGATTGCGGCATTGGTCCCCCGGCTCAAGCAGCGCCCGCGGGCAGCGATCGTGAACGTCACCAGCGGGCTGGCCATCGCGCCGCGTGCCGGCGGACCGGTCTATTGCGCGACCAAGGCCGGCCTGCGCAGCTATACGCAGGCAGTCAGGGCCCAGCTGGTCGGCACCAACGTATCGGTGATCGAGGCCTTGCCACCGGTAGTTGAGACGGAGCTGACTGCCGGGCGTGGCGGGAAGAAGATGGCGGCCGGAGAGTGCGCTCGACAAATCGTCGAAGGGATCGAACGCGGCCGGAGCGAGGTCAACGTCGGGCTGGTCAAGGTCCTGCAAGTGGTTCATTCGCTCTCTCCTGCGCTGGCGCGGAAGGTCATGCTGCGTTTCTGACGCCCCGGGGTGGGACGATTGATGGCTGGTCCATTGCCAGCCTGCGTGCAGCCCGCCAGAACAGGGTTAACGATTCGCGACTTATCGGGGGAATGCATGAACATGCTGGCTTCGCGCGGGCAGCTGCGCGCGAGTTTCATCCGCTGGGCCCTGTTCTGCGTGCCTTTGATCCTGCTGCTCGGCTTTCTTTCGGGCACGTTCGGCAGTGCCGGTTCGGCCTGGTTCCAGGGTCTGATCAAGCCTGAGATATTCCCTGAACCCAAGTGGTTCGGGATCGTCTGGACGATCCTCTACATCATGATCGGCCTTTCATTGGCCTTGATCGCATCGGCATGGGGGGCACGCGGTCGCACGGCTGCGCTGTGGGCCTTTGTGGTTCACTTCCTGCTCAATCTTGCCTGGTCCCCAACCTTCTTCGCTGCACACCAGATCACTATCGCGCTGGCCATCCTGGCGCTGATCGATGTGACACTGTTGGTAGTTATCGTGCTGTTCTGGAAGGTTCGTCGGGGGGCAGCAGTGCTGTTGCTGCCCTATCTCGCCTGGGTGCTGTTCGCGACCGTACTCAATTACGAGTTCCTGCGGCTCAACCCGGATGCCGACGGGGCGAGCAATGACGGCCAGGTCGAACGTGTGCGTATCGGGAATTGATGTGGCGCGTCAGCGCGCCTAGATAGCCGTCATGCAAAGCCAGAACCCGCTGATCGCCGATTTCGTCAAACTCGCCAATTCGGCGGCAGGCACGCTTGCCGGCATGGGCCGCGAGGCGCGCGATGCCGCGCGCGAGCGCGCCAAGGGCGCCTTCGGCGGAATGGATTTCGTCTCCCGCGAAGAATTCGACGCGGTCAAGATGATGGCCAGCAAGGCGCGCGAGGAAGCCGACAAGCTGGCCGAACGCATCGCGGCGCTCGAAGCCAAGATCAAGTGACCGCAGCCCCTGCCATGGGGTAGGGGACCGGAATGCACCTCGCTACCCCCGCTATCCTAGTTGCCGCGCGCCCGCATGGGGAAACGGCGGTAATCGCACGGATACTGACCGGGGAATACGGGATCGTCGCCGCCTATGTCGCGGGCGGGCGTGGACGGTTGCTGCGCCCCGTGGTGATCCCCGGAAACCTCGTCCAGGCCGACATCCGTGCCAGGTCCGAGAGCCAGTTGCCCTTCGCTCGGCTGGAATTGGTCAAGAGCCGGGGGCCATGGCTAACCGAGCCGCTTCCAGCTGCGGCAATCGCCTGGTCGACTGCGCTCACAGCCGCCGCGCTGCCCGAACGCAATCCCTATCCGACACTCTATGCTGCGCTTGGCGGCCTGCTCGATGCGATCTGTTCAGCCGATGCGGCACGGCAGTGGATCGAGGCCCTGGCGCTCTATGAGGCGCTGCTGCTGCGCGAACTCGGCTATGGCGGCGAGCGACCCGAGATAGCGGGCCTTGGGCAGGCTCTGGAAATTCTCGACCGCCAGGAACCGCTTATTGCCCGCTACCTGCTTGCCGACACGCGCACCGACGTACTAGCCGCAAGGCAACTCTTGCGGCAGCGGCTGGGACGGATGGTGGAATGAAGATTGCGGTATTGGCGGGTGATGGGATTGGGCCAGAGGTAACCGCACAGGCGCTGCGCGTGCTCGAGGCGCTGGCGCTGCCCGGCCTGGTGCTGTTCGAAGGCGACGTCGGTGCCGCCGCCTACCGCCGCCACGGCCACCCGCTACCGCCCGAGACGCTGGACATGGCGCGCGCTGCCGACGCCATCCTGTTTGGCGCGGTCGGCGATTTCAGCTGCGACGACCTGCCGCGCCATTTGCGGCCCGAACAGGCGATCCTTGGCCTGCGTGCCGAACTCGGCCTGTTTGCCAACTTGCGCCCCGCCGCGGGATTCCCGGGGTTGGAGCACCTCTCGTCGCTGAAGCCCGAAGTTGCGCGCAGCATCGACCTGCTGGTCGTCCGGGAACTCAACGGCGACGTCTATTTCGGCGAGAAGGGCGAACGCGAGAGTGCGGGCGGGCGCGAAGGCTGGGACTCGATGTCCTACAACGAGGCGGAAGTGCGCCGGATCGCCCATGTCGCCTTTCGCGCGGCCATGGGGCGCAGCAAGCGGCTGTGCAGCGTGGACAAGGCCAACGTCCTCGAAACCAGCCGCATTTGGCGCGAGACGGTGATCGAGGTGGCCAGGGATTATCCCGAAGTCGAGCTTGAGCACATGTATGTCGACAATGCCGCCATGCAGCTGGTCAAGGCGCCCGGTCGCTTCGACACGATCGTAACCGGGAACCTGTTCGGCGATATCCTGTCCGACCAGGCCAGCGCCTGCGTCGGCTCGATCGGCCTGTTGGCCAGCGCTTCGCTGGGTGAGCGGCAGACGGATCATGGCACATTCGGCCTCTATGAGCCGATCCACGGCAGCGCGCCTGATATTGCAGGGCAGGGCAAGGCGAACCCGGTGGCCGCGGTGCTCAGCCTCGCCATGCTGTTGCGCCACTCGCTCGGGCTTGAGCAGCAGGCGGGACGGATCGAGCGCGCGGTTGAAGGAATTCTCGACGATGGTGTATTCGGCGGTGACCTGGGCGGTAGTGCTTCGACGGGTGACATTGGCGATGCCATTGTTAGGAAGCTGCTAACCATATCTTGAGAATTGGCCCCTAACCGGGTCAGGCAATGGACATGACCCCAAAGACGCAGCCCGATTTGGCCGATTCCGCGCGCGTTCTGGAACTCGCGATCATCCTGCCAACGCTCAACGAGCGCGATAACCTTGCACCGCTGGTCGAGCGGATTGAGGGAGCGCTAGGCGATGGTGGCTGGGAGGTCTTGATCGTTGATGACAACTCCGCGGATGGCACAAGCGACGAAGCGCGCCGCCTGGCACTGTCGGACCCGCGTATCCGCGTAATCCAGCGTATCGGTCGTCGCGGGCTGTCGAGCGCCGCAATAGAGGGTTTCTGTGCCACCGCGGCGCCCTTTGTTGCGGTCATGGATGCCGATCATCAGCACGATCCAAAGCTACTAGTGGACATGCTGGCTTGCGTGAAATCGGGTGATGCGGATGTCGCGGTCGCCAGTCGTTTCGCAGAAGGCGCGAGCATGGAGGAATGGGGACGCCCGGACCGCGAAAAGCTTTCCACCGTCGCCAACACGCTTGCTCGCAAGCTGACCGGGGTCGAACTGTCTGACCCAATGAGTGGTTTTTTCCTGCTGCCTAGCGCCACGGCACGGGCACTGGTGCCGAACCTGTCCGGGATCGGATTCAAGATATTGCTCGATCTGCTGGCCACCTCGCCAACGCCGCTCAAGGTTAAGGACTTTCCGATGAATTTCTCCGCCCGCCGATCCGGCGAGTCAAAGTTAGACCGTGCGATCGCGCTCGATTTCCTCGCCGGGCTCTATGACAAGAGCTTCGGCCGCGTGATCCCGACGCGTTTCGCGCTGTTCGGTACCGTCGGTGTGATGGGCGTCGGCGTGCATATGGCGATCCTCTACGCCTTCATACTGATTGCGGGCACGAACTTCAGCTGGAGCCAGGCGGTCGCGACCTTTGGGGCAATGACCTTCAATTTCTGGCTCAACAACTTCCTCACCTATCGTGACCGTCGCCTGAAGGAACCGCGCAAGGTTTTCTGGGGGTGGGTCAGCTTCATTGCCGCTTGTTCGATCGGCGCCTTCGCCAATGTCGCGGTGGCGACCACGCTGCATGATCGGGGCCTGCACACCATGGCTGCGGCGCTGGTAGGCATCGGCATCGGCTCGGTCTGGAACTACGCGCTGTCGAGCCGCTTCGTCTGGGGTCGTTACTGATCGCTAGCGCCAGCTTTCGAGCCAGGTCCAAACGGCGAAACTGTTCGGCCCTTCGAGCGGCGCCGCGCTGAGGATCGGATAGAACCAGGCGAACATGGCCACGCTGCCGATGATCGGGACCAGCGCGATCCTGCGCGAACCGCCCTGCCACAGTGCGTCGCAGGTCAGTGCCAGCGCTGCCAGCAGGGCCATGCTGGGCAGGGCGTAGTGGTAATAGAACTGCACCGGCTTGCTTGCGATGACCCAGAAGCCGAGGCTCACGGCATAAATCACCACCACGGCCAGGGCCGCCCAGTTGCGGCGCATCAGGCCATGCCACAGGCACCACGCCAGCGCGGGCAGGCCGAGTAGCATGGCCAGCGGATTGCCGATCAGCATGATCCCGCGCTGCACGCCGCCGACTGGTTCGTAGAGGTACCAGATCGACCGGTGGTTGAGCACCCAATCGTGCCAGGTCGATTGGTAGGGATGGGGCTGCAAGACCTGTTCCTGCAGGCTGAGCATGAATTGGTGGTGGAAGACCAGACCTTCGGTGATCGGGTTGATGGCGAAGAACCAGGCGGGGCCGAAGGTCGCGGCATAGATCGCGAGCGGGACTACGCCGAGCCATAGGCTTGCTTCGAGCAGGGTGGTTCCCGGCACCGGTGCGCCGCGACGGCTTAGCAGCAGCCGCCGACGGCCTGCCAGCAGGCGAGCGACGAGAAAGGTCAGTCCGAACAGTGGCGCGATGGGCAGGGCGTTCCATTTTGAAGCCATGGCGCAGCCCAGCGCCAGGCCGGTCAGCGCCAGTCGCCAGCGCCCTTGCTCAGGCTGGCGGATCGCGGCGGCGAATTGCCAGGCGGCGATGGACAGGAATGACAGGTAGAAAATGTCCAGCATCGCGATGCGGGCGTGGACGAAGAGGTGAAAGCCCGTCGCCAGCAGCACGCCGTAGGCGAGTGTGGCGAAGCGGCTCAGCGTGGCAAACCACATCGCGCGCATACCGGCAAAGAGGGCCATTGCGCCGAAGAGCGTAGGCATGATCCGCCAGCCCCAGGGATTGTCGCCGAACAAGGCCATGCCAAGGGCGATCAACTCCTTGCCCAGCAGCGGGTGTTCGCGATTGACGAATTCGCCCAGCACCAGCAGCTCGCGTGCCGCTGGCAGGTAATGGACCTCATCGAAATAGGGCTTGGCGACAACAGTCAGATAGGGGAGGCAGAGCAGCCAGAAGCCGAGCGCAAGTGCGACACACCAGCCTAGGGGGTCGCGGGGTTGCTGGGGCGCGCGGCTCATCATCTGCGGGCCTAGGAAAAGGCCGCGCGCCCTGCAAGCGGGATCAGGCGCTAGCGCGCTTCTCCAGCCAGAACAGGCGAGCGACCATGGCGAGCAGGCCGATGCTGGCGGTGAGGCCGACGAAAACCATCCAGGGAAGCACATTCATGCCCGCAGCCCGGGCGCGCGGGACCACGAAGAACAGTGCGGTGCCGGTCGCGAACAGCAGGTCCCACCAGACCTGCACACCCCACAAATTGGTGGTGTGGTTGGCCCAGACCAGCAGCACGCCTTCCTTGGCGATGGTGATCGCTGTAAAGCCGGCAAAGGCCCCGGACAAGGCAGCCGCGAGCAGTGCGCTACCGGTTGCCTCTCGGGTGGTGAGGATGTGGCCGAGGACAAGCAGGATGGCGACTACGCCGCCTGCGGCGAGGAATTCGAAGGGCGACATCATGGATCTCCGACTCAATTGTAGCGACTGCTACACTTGTAGCGATTCGTAGCACTCGCTACAAGTGCCTTATGTCGCCCGCCCGCATGTCTCGCGAAACGCTGCTGCCTGCGTTGGCCGCGCATGTGCTCGAACATGGGCTTGCCGACATTTCGCTGCGACCGATGGCCAAGGCGGCAGGGACCAGCGACCGCATGCTGATCTATCATTTCGGCAATAAGGATGCGCTGGTCGCCGCACTGCTCGAATACCTTGCCGGAATCTACGCCGCTGCGCTTGATGCGGCCTTTCCCGATGGTCCCGCCATCTCGCGCAAGGCCTTGGCTGAAACGGTCCTTGAGGTAACCGGCCAGCCCGCCTTTGCGCCCTTCCTGCGGCTGTGGTGGGATATCGTCGCGGGCTGTGCCGATGGGAATGCGGATTATCTCGCCAGTGCCGGTGCCATGGCTGATGTGTTGCTTGGCTGGGTCGAGGATCACCTTCCCACAAGTGATCCCGATCCGGTCGCGGGAGCGCGGGCTGTACTGGCGGTAATCGAAGGGGCGATGATGCTCCGCGCGATCGGGCGTAGCGATATCGGCGAAGCGGGGCTTGCTGCGCTGGAATCCTAAGCTGCTTGCCGCGCGGAACGCCCGTGCTATCCCCCCGCCATCATGAAGAAGACCACCGGAACCGACCGCTCGATCACCCGCAACTGGCGCCCTGCGACGCAAGCCGTGCGCGGCGGCACCTGGCGCAGCGAGCATGGCGAGACCAGCGAGGCACTGTTCCTGTCCTCGGGCTTTACCTACGACGACGCGCAGACCGTTGCCGACCGTTTCGCCGGCGAAGCGCAGGGCATGACCTATTCGCGCCTGCAGAACCCGACCGTGGCCATGCTCGAGGAACGCATCGCGCTGATGGAGGGGGCAGAGGCTTGCCGCGCGCAGGCGAGCGGGATGGCCGCAATGACCGCCGCGTTGTTGTGCCAGCTATCGGCAGGCGATCATGTCGTTGGCGCGCGCGCGGCCTTCGGCTCGTGCCGCTGGCTGCTCGACAGCCTGCTGCCGCGCTTCGGGATCGAGACCACCACTGTCGACAGCTCGGATGATGATGCTTGGGAGGCCGCAATCCGGCCCAATACCAAGGTCTTCTTCTTCGAAACGCCTGCGAACCCCACGCTCGATGTGGTTGACCTCGCGCATGTCTGCGGCGTCGCCAAGGCGCATGGTGTCACTACGCTGGTCGACAACGCCTTTGCCACCAGCGCGCTACAGAAGCCGATGGACTATGGTGCGGATGTGGTGGCCTATAGCGCGACCAAGCTGATGGACGGGCAGGGCCGGGTGCTTGCCGGCGCGGTTTGTGGATCGCAGAAGTGGATCGACGAGGTGTTGTTGCCCTTCCAGCGCAATACGGGTCCGAACCTCTCCCCGTTCAACGCCTGGGTTGTGCTCAAGGGTTTGGAGACACTCGACCTGCGTGCGCGGCGCCAGAGCGAAAGCGCGGTCGGTCTGGGCAAGTTCATCGAAGACCGTGTGCCGAAGATGCTCCACCCCGGATTGCCCAGCCACCCGCGCCACAATCTTGCGCTCAGCCAGATGGTTGCAACCGGCCCGATCTTTGCCTTCGATGTCGGTACGCGTGCCCGCGCCTTCGAAATCCTCGATGCGCTGCAACTGGTCGATATCTCGAACAATATCGGCGATGCGCGCAGCCTGATGTGCCACCCGGCCAGCACCACCCACGCCAGCATGTCGCCCGAAGCGCGCGCCGAGATGGGCGTGACCGAGGGCCTGTTGCGGATCAATGTCGGTCTGGAGGATCTTGAGGATCTGAAGGAAGATCTCGACCGGGCGCTCGCTGCAGCTGGCCTTTAGCGCCTGAGGCCGGGGCGGCTGCGATTTTTTAACCAAACATTAGCTGGCTAATTCTAGATCACTACGCATCTCTACGTGAAAGTGTGAGCATGCGTTTTTCATTCGCGTCCAAGTCGATTTCAGGCGTTCTGTCGATCGCCGGATTGATCGTCGGCCTGGGAATGGTGTCCATCCTCGGCCTGGCCTGGTCGACCACCAGTGACCTGCAAAGGGCGGTGGATGAGTCCAGCCAGGTGACTATGGCCATGCGCAACCATCTGGAATCCGACAAGATTCACGATGCGCTGCACACCACGACGCTGCGCGCGCTGCAGGCATCGCTCACCAATAATCCGCAGGAAGGGGTCGAGGCGCGCAAGGACCTTGAGGCCTATGTCGCCCAGTTACGCAAGGTGCAGCAGGCCACGCTGGTCCTGAAGCTCGAGCCTGAAACCGCCGCGGAAATGCGCGCCGTGCAGCAAAGCTACATCCCCTATCTCGAAATCGTCCACGAAATCGTCGCGCTATCGGGCGGCAAGTTCGAAGCGGTTAACCAACGCATGCCGAAGTTCCAGGAGGTCTTCATGACCATGGAACGCGAGAACGCCCGGGTAACCAATCATCTCGAAGCCAAGGTGCACGAGAGTGCGACCCGCGTGACCGACACGCTTTCAAACTTGCTGCTTCAGCTGGCCCTTGGCGTGATCGCGGTCCTCACGCTCACCGCAGCATTGGTGTGGCAGTTGCGTCGCCGGATCGTCGAACCGCTGGCACGGATCAGCCACGACCTGCAGTCGGACGTCCCAACCGACCTGTCCGAAGACCAGGCGCGGGTCGACGAGATCGGTGAGCTTGCGCGTAGCGTTGGTGCGTTCCGCGAAGCGAGCGAGCGCGTCAGGATGAGCGATGAAGCACGCGTCGAGGCCGAGCGCCGGGCCCGCGAAGAGGCTGAACGATTGAAATCACTCGCCAATACCGCCGAAGCACTGGAGCAACGCACGCTGGGGATCGTCGAGCAGGTTATCGCCACCGCGGCCGAGCTCAAGCTGGTCGCCGATGCGCTGGCGGATTCGGCTGGGCAATCGCATGTCGAGACCACCTCTGCTGCCGCGGCTGCGGAGCAGACGCTTGGCGGGGTGCTCGCAATCGCGCAGGCGACTGACGAACTGCTGGTATCGATCGAGGAAGTTTCCGGGCGCATCCACGTCGTCGCCCAGTCGGGTGAAGAGGCGAGGGGGCTGGCGACATCAACCGAGTCCACGATCGCCGAACTCAATGAAATGACGAAGCGGATCACCTCTTTCACCTATCTGATCGGCGAGATTGCGCAGCGTTCGAACCTTCTCGCGCTCAATGCCACGATCGAGGCGGCGCATGCCGGCGATGCAGGCAGCGGTTTCGCGGTGGTGGCTGGTGAGGTCAAGCAGCTCTCCAACCAGACCTCGAAGGCCGTGGAGGAGATCGAGGAACAGATCCGTGGCATGGCGACAATTACCAGGAATGCCACGACTTCGCTGGCGGCGATGGCCAAGGCCATCAACGAACTGGGCGGAGCGACCACGTCGATCGCTTCCGCCGCAGAGCAACAATCGCTCGCCACGTCCGAGATCGGCCGGACGATCGAAATGTCATCGACCGGCACGGAAGCCATGCGCGGAAATCTGCAGCGCGTCGAAGGGCAGGTGAGCGAAACGGCCAGCAATGCCGAAGCCGTTCGTGAGGCGACCCGCCTTCTGGACGACCAGGCGGGCGAACTGAGACGCGAAATGGCTGCGTTCATTGCGCAGGCCAAGGCCGCCTGAGGCATAGCAGACTTGGCGCTGGCCAAGCAGGTCGGCGGGCATTAGCGTGGCATCCATTGGAGGAAGCTGCGCGATGACCCAAACCGTTGAATTCATTTTTGATCTCGTCAGCCCCAATGCCTATCTTGCGTGGTGGCCGCTGCGTGAGATGCTGGAACGGCAAGGCGCGGAACTGGAAATCACCCCGGTCTTCCTGGGTGGAATGCACAAGTTGACCGGAAATGCGCCACCATTCGCGCGCGATGCCGAAATTCGCGGCAAGAATGCCTATGCAAGCCTGGAGATGCGGCGGTTTATCGATCGCCACGGGCTGACGGGATTCCGCATGCCCGAACAGTTTCCCTTCAACACCATCTTGCCTCAGCGCATGCTGTTGGCGGCCGATGGAGCGGAGCGTGTTGCACTGGCCGAGGCGCTGCTGAAAGCCCTGTGGGAAGACGGCGTTTCGGCGGGGGATCCCGATGCGCTGGCAACCGCCGCATCTGCCGCGGGGCTGGATGCACCAGCGATCATGGCAGCCACGCAGGAAGATGCGGTCAAGCAGCGCCTGATCGCGAACACCGACAGCGCAGTGGAACGTGGCGCATTCGGAATTCCGACCTTTTTCGTCGGCGGCGAAATGTGGTTCGGCAAGGAGCGGCTCGGCCAGATCGAGGAATTCCTCGCCGGCGGGAAGCCCTGAAGACACTGCCCCGCAGCGGCGGGTTCATCCCGGCTAGTTGGGCAGGTAGACCGTCTTCGTCTGGGTCAGTTCGATCGGCGGTATCGCAGCGAACGGGATGATCGGCGTCAGCTTGAGCTTCATCGTCATCGTTCCCGTTTCGGCATTGTCGACGGCACCACGGCTGAAGGTGAGGGCTTCGATGCCATTGTGATCGACGCCAACGAGCGAATCGAGCGTACGGTTCAATACCGCGCTCTCTGTCGCATCCGGATTGACCTTGGCCAGTCGCAAGCCTTCACCCATGGCGTTTCGCATCGCGCCATTGGCGTTAAGCACCAGACCGAATTGCACTATCCCCATGATCAACGCGACCAGGACCGGAATCGCGAAGGCGAATTCGATTCCCAAGGATCCCCGCTCATTGCGGACAAGGTCCTTCATCATTGCAGCCTCACGACGCTGTCACCGACCACGGTGATGGGGACGTAGGCGGAGCTACGGCCGGTAAAGATCGAAGCCATGCCGCGCCAGTTGAACCCGGTATCAATGGTCTTGCGGATCGCCACCGTCGCAAAGCGCCGGGTTTCCTGGCCTGCAGCACAATCGCTTGTGAAATTTGTCTGCACGGTTCCGTCGCATTCGAGTGTCAGCCTGACCGTCACATTGCTCGCCGAAACGCCCGCCGCTGTCTTCGCTTCTTCGACCAGATAGGTAGTGCTGCCGTTGGGAGGGCGTTTTGCCAGGGCGAAATCGGTGGTCCGCTGCGCGGCCTGTTCCAGATCGATGCGCGTCGCGACGATCCTGCTGAGATCGACCATGCCGAGAAACATGAGGGCAAGAATTGGCGCGACCAGCGCAAGTTCGATGAAGCCGACCCCGCTCTTGTCGCGGATCAGGCGCTGGATGAATGCAAAGATCATCGGTCCTACTCCACCACCCTGATGACACGTGCGGTACCCGCCCACTTGTCGACGTCATCGTTGCAGTCGTTCTCGATATTGTTGGTCCCGCCAAAGCGGATCCGCTCGGTCACGATCAGCAGGCACTGTGCCGTCTGGGTTGAATCGCCATTGTAGGTCAGATCGCCGGTCGGCATGTAGATGATGCCTTCCAGGTTGATATCCGAACCACCGTTGATCGTGTGCGATGCGGGGCCACGCGGATCCTGGTAAAAGAGGATCCCTGCCCAGGTGGCGTTTTCTGCTTCGGTAGGCGCGGCCAGGTTGACGGTTGCCCCGCCATTGATCGAAACGGTCGCCACGTTAGTTGCGCTGGTCCCTGTGAGCACGAAGGTCACGCCGCCGTCACCGAACAGCTCGACAACGGCGCTCGAGTTGAACTGTACGCTCCCGCGGCGAATGACGTAGACGCCACCATGCATCTTGACGTGGCCCTGGATGAAGAAGCCGTTGCAGTAGACGCCTGGCTCCGGCTCGTCATAGTTGCTTGGCGTGACGTGATAGCCGGTCTCGTCGCACGGGCCGGTATCCCAGCTGAAGGCTCGGTCGGCCAGCGGGTCTTCCACGGGCAGGCCATAGGGAACAATCGATGTGTCGCTGGGCAGGTTGCCACTGCTGTAATCGATCCCGCCGACGCTGAGCACCAGGTCGGTGTCGAGGTAGCTCGTGCCGCCGACGTCAACCGAAACGCCGCCGGGCGAGTTCGAAGCGACCGGGCAATCAAGTGAGACATCGGCGCCGCCAAAAACCTCGATCCCGGTACCGGTGGTGGCCGTGGCGATGACGCACGGCCTTCCGACACCTATGCTCGTAGCGACAGCGCGCACGCGAATGTCGGGTGCGGTGCTTAGGAAGACGCTTGAAAAGGGCAGGGCCCGACTCGTCTTTGCAATGACTTCGATCGCGCTTGCGTCACCAGCGAAGGCGCCGGTGGCAGGCGGCGTATTGATCGCCTCGATCGTGAAGGTGGTATTGGCGGTGCGGGTAACTTCCTGGTTCACTGCCAGGTCGCTGTCGCGATCGAAGGCCATCGCAATCGCGCCTGCCGTTGAACCGGTATCGACCGCTTGCTGCAATTGGCGCTTCCACAGGTACCATTGCACGGTGTCGACGCCGATCCCTGCCGCCGCGACGACCGCAGTGAGCGAGGCGCTGGCGAGAATCAGCACGTTGCCGCGCTGGTTGCCCCTCAGTCGCTTTAACAGCCTTGCTATCCTGACGATCATGCTCTGGTCCCCGAACGCCCAATTCTTCCCATGGTGACTAATCGGTAAAGCCGGGTCGGTTAGCGGTTCGTGATTTGGTTCGGTAAATCGAAATTAACCATGATGGGGGCTTGTTTGCCGGAACTGCGCAGATAATGTGCTTAAGAACTTGTTAGGAGTTCTTGGGGGTCGCATGCTGGGTACGATTATTTCTAGGGCGTTAGTTGGTAGCGCGATTGCGGTTGTTCTGGGCGGAATTCCGGTTCGCGCGCTGGCGGAGGGAGATGATGCTGCAGTCGCTCCCGGTCTGGATCCACGGCCCGAATTGATTTCGACCGAAGCCTTCGCTTCGCGCAGCCCATTCAGCAACACCAAGCTGTCGCCTGACGGTGCCTTGATCGTCACGAAGACCGTTTCCGAGGGCGAGACTTTCATCGCTCTGATCAGCGCTGACAATCACATGCCGCTGCGGCGCTTCGCCATGCCGAAGGAGAATGAGGTCGAATGGATCCGCTGGGCGGGTGACCATAAATTGCTCGTTTCCATGTCGGCCAAGGGTGAGTTCTTTGGTTCCGAAGTGCTCTATACCCGCCTCGCGATGATCAACCTGGAAACGCAGGAAGTCGAATTCCTCGGCAAGCGTTTCAATGCGGTTATCGGAGACGATTTGGTCTACGTGGCCAAGGACGGTTCCTACGCCCTCGTCTCGATGCAGCGATCGATCTACGACTATCCTTCCGTCCTCCGCTTCGAGCTGGAAAAGGACGGCGCTACCAAAACGGTGGAGGGACCCCGGCAAGGGGTATGGACCTGGGTTGCCGACGATGCCGGGGTCGTCCGCCTCGGACTGGGTTGGCAGAACCGCCAGCTCAAGGTCTGGTATCGCGCCAATGCCGACGAGAAATTTCGGCTGATCGAGAAGATCAAGGAAGGCGAGTTCGAGGAGAAGTTCTGGGACATCACCCAGGTGATCAGCGGATCCGATCAGGCCTATGTCCTGAGAGAGGGAGAGGATGGGCGGACGGGCCTGTACCTGTTCGACCTTGCGACCCGCGAACCGATCGAGGCTGTTTTTACCTTGCCCGATCACGATATCGACGGCGTGACCATGCAGGACGGCAAACCGTTCGGCGTGTTCTATACCGACGATCGCGACCGCGCCCATTGGTTCGACAAGAAGCAAGCCAGTCTATACGCGGCCCTCGGCAAGGCTTTGAGCGAGGATGAGGCCTGGATCACCTCGCGCTCCGAAGACAATTCGCGGATGCTGGTCTGGGCCGGAGGCGAAGCGGATCCTGGCGCGATCTATACCTTCGACGCCGCCAGAGGTACGCTCGATGTGTTGATGGAAATCCGGCCGGAGGTGAAGGTCAAGGATCTCGCCAAGCCGAAACCGGTAACCTATGCCGCGCGTGACGGGACCAAGATTCGGGCATACATCACCTTGCCGCGCGGGCGCGAAGCGAAGTCGCTGCCGTTGATCCTGATGCCGCATGGCGGCCCCTATGGCGTACGCGACAAGCTCGAATACAATGATGCGGTGCAATTGCTCGCCAACCGCGGATACGCGGTGATCCAGCCCAACTATCGCGGTTCCGGGGGCTATGGTGATACCTTCTCCGAACTGGGCGAAGGTCAAATCGGCCGGGCGATGCAGGACGATATCGACGACGCGATGGACTGGGCGGTGAGCGAAGGCATTGCGGACAAGGATCGGGTATGCGTCGTCGGCAGTTCCTATGGCGGCTATGCAGCCTTGTGGGCGGTGATCCGCAATCCGGAACGGTATCGTTGCGCCGCCAGCTTCGCGGGGGTCACCGATTGGGACCTGATGCTCAAATACGACAAGCGCTTCTTTTCCCGCAAAGCCGGCGCAAAATGGCAGGCGCGGGTGCGGGGCGACGAGACATTCGATCTGGATTCGGTTTCACCGTATCGGCTCGCCGCGACATTGAGCAGGCCTGTGCTCGTTGCCCATGGCAAGGAGGACTCGAACGTGCCGTTCTCGCAGTTCACCAAATTTCGCAAGGCCGCGGAAAACGCCAGCGTGAAGCCGGTGGAACTGGTGTTCGATGATGAGGGGCACGGCTTCGTTCACCCCGAAAACGAGCAGAAATGGTTTGATACGCTTGTCGGCTTCCTGGCCGAGCATAATCCGCCCGAATGACGCTGGACAGAGGATAACCTTCGAAATGCGAGGGCGCAGGTCTTGCGCTCCCCGGCATGTTTCTTAGGTTATCAGGTGATGAAGGAGCTATTCCAGCATGCCGCGACGACCCACGGGATTACCGTGCGGGTTGCGGTCAATTTCCTTCCCGAACAGTCTCAGCCCGATGCGGGCAAGTGGTTCTGGGTCTATCATATCCGCCTGGAAAACCACTCGCATGAGCGGGTGCAACTGATCAGCCGCCACTGGCGCATCACCGATGGGCGCGGAATGGTGTCGCATGTCGATGGCGAAGGCGTGGTGGGCGAACAGCCGGTGCTGATGCCGGGGCAGAGCCACGATTACGTCAGCGGCTGCCCGCTCGATACGCCGCACGGGTCGATGGAGGGGTTCTATACCTTCAATGCCGAAGACGGCTCGCCGCTCGAGATACGCATTCCCTTCTTCCCGCTGGCAGCCCCCGCTACCGCCGACTGAGCGGCCGTCGGCCCGCTAACTCCGTTCCGCAGGATCGTCCTCGCCCATCGGCGTATGCCAGCTGGGCGCGGGCAGGTTGCCACGTGAAAGGCGCAGTAGCAGTCCCACGATCGTCCCGACGCCAATGGCAATGGTCAAGTCGGCCAAAACGGTTAGCAGGGCGGTCCCGATCAGCAGCATCAACTCCGGCTTTGGCAGGCGTAGCCGCTCGGGCCATCGGTGGGGCTCGCTCATGGTCCACGCGGTGACCACCAGTAGCCCGGCCAGCGCGGGCAGGGCCAGTTTTCCCGCCAGCCCCGAGGCAACGACCATGGCCAGCAGTATCGCCAGCGCGTGGACCATCCCCGCCACCGGCGTGCGCCCGCCAGCATTCACATTGGTTGCGGTCCGCGCGATGGCACCCGTGGCGGGCAGGCCACCGAACAGTGGCGAGGCGATATTGGCCGCGCCCTGCGCGATCAGTTCGGCATTCGAGCGATGCGCGCCGCCGAACATCCGGTCGGCCACGATTGCCGAGAGCAGCGATTCGATGCCCGCGAGGAAAGCGATCGTAAGCGCCGACGGCAGCAGCGCGATGATCTGGTCCAAGCTGATCGAGGGAAGTGACGGGATGGGCAGGCCGCTCGGCAGCGCTCCATAGCGGGCGGCAACCGTATCGACGGAAGGCGAGGCAAGCGCAGCGACCAGGCTCGCCCCGGTCACCACGATCACCAGCCATGGGATCCGTGGGGCCAGGCGGCGCAGGCTAAGAATGGCTGCGATGCTGACGATGCCCAGCAGCAGGGCATTGGTATCGATCGATCCCCGCATGGCCCACAGGCCCTGCAGCTTGGGGATGAAATCGGCGGGCAGGCTCGGCCCCGTCATTCCGGCGAGGTCCTTGAGCTGGCTCACGGCAATCACCACCGCAATGCCGATCGTGAAACCCTCGATCACCGGTTCGGGGACGTGCCGGATCAGGCGCCCGGCACCGGCGAAACCCGCGATGAGCAGGATAATGCCCGCCATCAGCGTGGCGATAAGCAGGCCGGCGTAGCCATGTTCGTGGATGACACCGTAGACGACCACGATAAAGGCACCGGTCGGCCCGCCGATCTGGACCCGGCTTCCGCCGAGTGCGGAGATCAGAAAACCCGCGATCACGGCCGTCACCAGCCCGGCGGCGGGCGGAGCGCCCGATGCGATGGCGATGGCGATGCTCAGCGGCAGGGCGACCAGCGCGACGGTAGCTCCCGCGAGCGCATCTGCACCGAATTGCCGCCAGCTATAGCCTGGCAGCGTCGTAAGGATCTTTGGCTTCACACCCGGTTCCTAGACTCTTGGCCGATCGGGCCCGCAGCGCCCTGACCAGGGCGCGGAGGATCTATGACCTGCTGTGGCCGACTTGTGCAAGCTGATCGAGACCTCTGGGTTACTTGTTCGCGCGCCGGCCGTGTGGGCTTCGCCAATTCAACAATGATTCTTCAGCTGAGGCGCCGCCAGGTTGCAGCAGACGGCGTGCATATCCGGCTTTTAATTGCAAAAGTCAGTGCTATGGTGACGTAATATAATAACACACAAAAAGGGCGCAATATGAAGCGGATTTGGCAATCGACCGCATTCTTCATGGCAGGATTGGCGGCAATTTGGACGACTGCCGCAAGCGGCAATCCAGGGTCAGAAGAACGGCCACAAGTCATGCTGGTTGGAACATTCCACCTCGCAAATAACAATCGCGATTTGCTCAACTTGCCTATAGAAGACGTGCTCGCTCCCAATCGGCAGTCAGAGATTGATCAACTCATCGAGAGTTTGGCCAATTGGCAGCCCACAAAGATCGTCCTCGAGTGGAACCGGGCCGACCAAGCCCGGCTGGACCAACGCTATAATGACTTCTTGAGTGGCGAATTTCAGCTTACTGCTAATGAGCGCGATCAGATCGGATTGCGGTTGGCCAAGAAGCTAGGACTTCAACGGGTCTATGCGGTTGATTGGAACGAAAATGCCCCGGGCGACGACGCAGCCTACGACTTTCTCTCATGGGCCAAGTCGAATGGCGCTGACGATCGATTGAAAGCGTTTCTCGCAGAGGGTCAAAAGCGGCTCGACCACCAGGCCGAAGTCATGCACCATCAGTCGATCACGGAATGGTACCGTGACCTCAATTCACCTGAAGCACGCGAACTCGATCATCGCCAGTATTTTGAGATCGCAACCTTTGGCGACAACAAGGAAAATCCCGGGGCCGCGTGGGTCGGCGCCTGGTATGCGCGGAACTTGCGCATTTTCAATAACATACGGGAACTCTCTGACCCGGGCGACCGGGTTCTCGTGCTCTATGGCGCAGGCCATATTTATCTGCTGGACCGCTTCCTGCGTGAAAGTGATGCGGCTGCTTCGATCGATCCGTTGCCTTACCTAGAGCCAGAATGACCGGAAGGTGTCGAGGAATCGTTGCACACGCTGCGCAATGGTCAGTGAGGGACCTAGTCTGAACTGACGTCGCCAATCTTGATCCGTGGCTCCAGCGCCAACCAATTGGCCAGCATCGCCAGTTCGCGTTCGACCGGACCTGCGGCGAGTGCGGCCCGGCTCTCGTCGAGGCGCAGCGTGAGCTTTTTCTTCCCGCGCTTGAGTGTGCTGTGCGACAGCGATTGCCGCGTCCCCGCGCCCAGTCGTTGTGCCAGCCGCAGGCCGAGGCCCCAGGTCATTCCCTCGCGCAGATCGTCGTCGCTGGCGAGGATGCGCAGGCGGTCGGGCAGTTCGGTGCGGCCGAGCGATCCGACCAGCGCGGCGCAGATCATCGCCCGGCCGCGCGGCGAAAGGTCGATCCAGCGCTTGTCGAGCGACCATTCGATCGCCTGGTTGAGCCGCAGGTTCGGTTCCACCTTGCGCAGGGCGGCGGCCAGTTGCGCGGCGGCGATCCGCTTGCGCTCATCGCCCGGCTTGGCGTGGGCGACAAGGTCGGCGGTCCAGGCCGAAACCAGCGTGGCGTCGGTCACGCTGGCATCCTGCGGCGCGGCGAAGGCCGCAACGCCTGCGAGCAACGGGTCGCGCTGCTGCTGCACCGGTTCGAGCCGACCGTAGAGCAGGCCTTCGCGAATGCCCCAGCTGGAGAAGACCAGCGCTTCGGGCTCGAGTTCGGCCAATAACGGGCGCAGCAGCGCGGCGGCATCGGGCACATAGCCCGCGCGCATCGCGTCGATCCCGCCGATCTGCATCAGTGCTTCGGGGTTCGCGTCGACCAGTTCCGCCGCCATGCGGTCGGCATCGGCCAGCGAGAGCACGAAGCCGTGCGGATCGGTCAGCGGGTAATCCTGTGCGCGCATCGCATAGGCGGCCAGCGCCCGCCAGGTGCCGCCGATCATGTAGAGCGGGCCGGGATGCGCCGCCGCCCAGCCGACGCTGCCAAGGGCATCGTGGATATGCGCGGCGAATTCTCCCGCCGCGCGCATCCTGGGCAGGCGCAGCGTGCCGAAGGGAAGCGAGGACGCGTGGTGGCACTGGTTGTCGCGGATCGACACCAGTTCGAGGCTGCCGCCGCCGAGGTCCGCGACCACGCCATGCGCGCCGGGGAAGGCTCCCAGTGCACCCTTGGCCGATGCGCGGGCCTCTTCCTCCCCGCTCAACTGGCGCGGGGCAAGCCCGAGTTCGGCGACCGCGGCGAGGAATTCGGGGCCGTTCTCCGCATCGCGGGTCGCCGCGGTGGCGACCGTCTGGACATCTTCGATCCCGTGGTCGGCAATGATCAGCGCATAGCGCGCCAGCGCCGCCATCGCCTCGGCCCAGGCCTCTTGCGGGATGCGCCCGGTATCCGAGAGGTCGCGGCCAAGCCGGGCGGCGACTTTCTCGTTCCACACGGTTTCAGGCGCGCGCGCAGTGCCTTCGTAGATCACCAGGCGGACGGTGTTGGAACCGATATCGATGACCGCGCGTGGAGCAGGGAGCGAGCGGCGCGCGCCGCGGCGACGGTTCACGCCTTGGGGCCCATGACCGGACCATCGAGCGTCAGGCGCGGCACATCCTGCGCCCCGCCGGCCGAACCGCGGCCCGACAGCGAGGGGTTGGCCATGAAGTAATGGTGGCAGTTGAAGCCGCCTTCACCCACCCGCATCCGCCGGTACTGGCCATCGGGGTCGAGCCGCCAGCTCCTCTCGGTATCGAGGATATTGGCCAGCATAACCTGGTCCAGCAGCTGGTCGTGCACCGTCTTGTTGGTCACCGGAACCATCACCTCGACCCGGTGTTCGAGGTTGCGGCTCATCGCGTCGGCGCTGGTGATGTAGACCGCCGCGCGCTTGCTGGGCAGCTTGTAGCCGTTGGCGAAGACCCACATGCGGCTGTGTTCGAGGAAGCGGCCGATGATCGATTTGACCTGGATATTGTCCGACAGGCCCGGAACGCCGGCGCGCAGCGAACAGATGCCGCGCACCACCAGCGTCACCCCGACCCCGGCGGCGCTTGCTTCGTAGAGCTTGTCGATCACGCCCTTGTTGGTGATCGAATTGAGCTTGGCCCAGATGCCCGACGGGCGGCCGTCGCGCGCATGCTCGATCTCGCGGTCGATCAAGGCGTAGAGCTTGTCCTGCATGCCCAATGGGGAGATCGAGAGCTTCTCGAGCTCGGTCGGTTCGACATAGCCGGTGACGAAATTGAACAGCTTGGCCGCGTCGCGCCCCAGCGCCGGATCGGCGGTGAAGAAGCTGAAATCGGTGTAGATGCGCGCGTTGACCGGGTGGTAATTGCCCGTGCCGAAATGGCAGTAGGTGCGATAGCCGTCCTCCTCGCGGCGCACGACCAGGCTGACCTTGGCGTGGGTCTTCCACTCGGTGAAGCCGTAGATCACCTGCACCCCGGCGCGCTCAAGCTCATTGGCCCAGTGGATGTTGCGCTCTTCGTCGAAACGGGCCTTGAGCTCGACTACCGCGGTTACCGCCTTGCCTGCTTCGGCGGCCTCGATCAGCGCGGCGATCACCGGCGACTGGTCGCCCGCGCGGTAGAGCGTCTGCTTGATCGAGACGACTGCCGGATCGCGCGCCGCCTGGCGCAGGTAATCGACCACCACCTCGAAGCTTTCGTAGGGGTGGTGGATGACGATGTCCTTTTCGCGGACGGCGGAGAAGATATCGCCGTCATGCGCCAGCACGCGTTCGGGGTAGCGCGGGCTGAAGGGTTCGAACTTGAGATCGGGGCGCGGTTCGCTGCAGATCGCCGCGAGGTCCGACAGGCCGAGCATGCCGTTGGTCTTGACCGTCATCGCCGTGTCGACGTCGAACTCTTCGCGCAGCAGCGTTTCGGCGACCTCGTCGCACTCGTCGTCGAGTTCGAGCAGCACCACGTGACCGCGGCGGCGGCGCTGGATCGCGCTGCGGAAATAGCGCACCAGGTCCTCGGCCTCGTCCTCGACCTCGATGTCGCTGTCGCGCAGCACGCGGAACAGCCCGTCGCCCAGGATCTTGAAGCCGGGGAACAGCAGCGGGGCGAAGCGCACCACCAGCTGTTCGATCGGGACATAGATCGCCTGCGTGCCCGGCACGCGCACGAAGCGCGGGGCGCCGCTGGGGATCAGCACCATCTCCATCAGGTCGGCCTGCCGCTTGCCGCGCTTGAGGCGGAAGATCACCCCCATCCCCATGTTGGCAACGAAGGGGAAGGGGTGGCTGGGATCGATCGCCTGCGGGGTGATGATCGGCAGCACCTCGTTCTCGAAATAGCTTTCGAGCCAGGCCTGCTGGTCGGGCGCGAGGTCATCGACCGTGGCGATCAGCATGCCTTCGAGCGCGAGCAGGCGCCGCAGGTCGTCGAGCACCGCCTGCTGGCGGATGACCAGCGCGTCGAGCTCCTTGCGGATCGCCTCGAGCTGCTGGCGCGGGTCGCGCCCGTCGATGCTCAGCGTTTCGAGCCCGCGGCTGGCCTGGCCCTCCAGCCCGGCGACGCGGATCATCGTGAATTCGTCGAGGTTGCTGGCGGAGATCGAGAGGAACCGCAGCCGTTCGAGCAGCGGATAGGCCTCGTTCTCCGCCTCGGCAGTGACGCGGCGGTTGAACGACAGCCAGCTCAGCTCGCGATTGACGTAGCGCGACTCGGGCGAATCGAAGCGTGCCGGGGCAGCGGGGGTGGTATCGTCGTTCATTGCCAGCGGAATCCGTGCCATGGGCCCTGTCTGGCCCATGTTGCAGGTGCGTGACAAGGCTCTCGGCGCACGTCGATCTTGTCTCGCGCCGCCGCATCGCCTAACGCGCGCTTCCGATGAAGCGCACGCACCTGCCTCTCAACGCCCTGCGCGTTTACGATGCCGCCGCGCGGCACCTTTCGTTCACCCGCGCGGCGGACGAACTCGCCGTGACCCCCGCCGCCGTGGGCCAGCAGATTCGCGCGCTCGAGGATCACCTCGGCACCGTCCTGTTCCGCCGCACCAGCAAGGGGCTGGAGCTGACGCAGGAAGGCGCCGCCGGGCTCGACGCGCTGCGCGAAGGCTTCCTCAAGTTCGAGGAAAGCGTGTCCGCGATGCAGGCGGGGCAGGCCAGCGACAGTTATACCATCGCCTGCCCGCGCGAATTCTACGCGCAATGGCTCGCCCCGCGCCTCGCCGAATTCGGCAAGGCCAACCCCGAGATCAAGTTCACCTTCGTGGCGGACGAACACGCCGACTTTACCGAGGCCAACCTCGATTGCGCGATCCGGCTGGTCGACGGCCCGGGCGACCTGCAGGGGGTCGAGCTTGACGCCGCGCGCCGCGTGACCGTGGCCGCACCCGGCGCGCCCGATCGCTGGATCGACTGGGGCTTGCCGCTGCAGGACGGGATCAGCGCGCATATCTGCGTCTCCAACGCGGGCCAGGCGCTGTCCAGCGCAATGGCCGGGCTGGGCAAGGCGATCCTGCCCGAACTGCTGGCCAAGGACGCGGTCGAGGCGGGCAAGCTCGAAGTGCTCGAAGGGCCCGATCCGGGCACGCGCGCCTATTGGCTGGTCGCCCCCACGCCGCAATGGCGGACCAAGAAGGTCAAGGCGCTGGTCGGCTTCCTCACGGCCTAACCGCCTGCGTCCTCCGCACCCGGCGGGGTGGGTTTCGCGCGCCGCATGTACCAGCCGTCAACCCGGTCGCCCTCGCGCTCGCGCAGCAGCGCCGCATTCTCGCCCAGCGTCTTCTTCGGGTCGAGCCCGGTGATCCGCGGCCGCCCGGCCAGCTGGTTGTCGACCATGTGGTTGATCAGCGCATTGAGGTCTTTCATCGCCGCCGCCCGTTCCTTGGCGATCACGCTGCGCGCGGTTTCCATCACCTCGTCCTGCAACTCGGCGCGGATCTCGTCCTCGCTCCGCCCGGTCGGCGGGCCGTAACGCCCGGCAAGGCGATGCTGCAGGAGGAAGCGCAGCAGCGCATTGTCGGGCTTGTCCCACCAGCCCAGGATCGCGCCGTGCGAGACGATGGGCGTGCGCGCGCCCAGCATGGCGCGCTCGATCGCCATGTCCTCCAGCCGCGCCATCCCGCGTTCCAGCGCCGCGTCCCACGCCGCGGAAAAGCCTTCCGCCCCGGGCCGGTGGCGCAGCCTGTAGAGCGCTTCCAGCGAGCGCCCGATCGACCGCGCCGCCGCCTTGACGATGCCGGTGGCAGCCAGCGTGGCGACGAAGCGGCGTTGCAGATCGGGCGTGATCGAATTGCGGCGGGGAGCGGCGTGGAGATAGGGGGTGAAACCGAGGAGGGGGTCGTCCTCGTCGGGTAGCGGCGCAGTATAGGCGACGGCCGAAGTGGCTTGGCGGGGCGTGGCGCGGGTGGGGGCGGGGTGGTTGGACACAGGCGGAACCTCTCAAACTGGCGAAATTACCGAGCCGCAGGCGAGGCAAGGGCGACCGCCCGCCGCGGTCTATGCCGCGAAGCCAAGCCGCACGGACGTGCGGCGCCCGGCGTTTGAGGGACCAAAACAAAAAACTGCGAAGTAGGAAAATGGTTCTGGCTGGCGAAGTTACCGAGCTGCAGGTGAGGCAAGGGCGACTGCCCGCGCGAGCTTTTGCGAGGAAGCCAAGCGTCGCGGACGCGTCGCGCCCGGCGTTTGAGGGTCCAAAAAACTAAAAACTGCGAAGTAGGAAAACGGTTCTAACTGGCGCAATAACCGAGCCGCAGGCGAGGCAAGGGCGACTGCCCTCCGCGGCTTATGCCGTGAAGTCAAGCCGCACGGACGTGCGGCGCCCGGGGGCCTGAGAGGCGAAAAATTGGAACCACATTGTAGGAGTGCGCGGTGGGAGACAGACTTACGCACACCATTCGAATCTCAGTTATACTAAACTTAAAGATGCATCATGGGTTGGATTTCCTTATAAAACTTATCAATTCATCAGTTTTATAATCAAGATCAAGAACAGAGAAATCAGGATCGAATTTTGTATATTGTCTAGCTACACCAATTTTATCTGCTATTTTTGTTTCGTTCGATTTTTTCTTTTTAAAAACTAGTGTGTTATCATACGCTGAGAGTCCAATCATCTCTCCGAATGTCTCAGGGTGAACGGTTCGAATTAAACTGGTCAACACTTCCGCGTTGATATAATTTTCGACCTCCCTGCCTTTGGTGACCCAACTAAAGCCGGGGTCTTGAGAAAACTCGGAAACCAGACGCCTTTTTGTGTCGTTAATTTTCGACTGAGGTGAAGGCTTGTCGCTATCAATAAGGATCGCAGAATGCCGGTTGAGCTTTCGTAGGGAGATGAAGTCTTTCAAATCATCATCACTAGCAGTGAGATGAGACAGTAATCGCCCTCCGTAAAACATGATCGAATAGTGAATGCCCTCAATTAGGTCCTCGGCCTTGAAGCTAATCCAATGATTAAGATAAATTCGGTCCGACGGTCCCTCTACCCAAATGCAGCAGTTGCTTTGTAAGATATCGGAGGGAAGATAGCCCAAATCGTAGCAAATGAGATGCTTGTCGCGAGGTGTCAGTGCCTCTCGAACCTTGGTGTGGTTGCTCTCCATGGAAACATGAAAGACACTGCAGTTCTCGCTCGTGAGAAATGAATTTGAGTGAGAAGCGATCACATACTGGTTTGATGTGTTTTTATCCAAGTAGCGAACGAGGGACTTTTGCAGTTTAGGGTGCAGGTGATTCTCCGGCTCTTCAATACACACAATGGAATTTTCTGAGATCGTGCAGAATGCGGCCATCAGGATCAGTTCGTGAATGCCGGTTCCTAATGAACTCAGAGGTAGTACACGGCCACTGTTGTGGACCAAGACGTGATTGCGATCGTGAGGAATCTCTATTCTGGATTGTCGATCACCTAGAACGGTTTGCACAAACTCGTTGATCTTGTCGAATTTTACGCGGTCAGCACGCTTGTCTACGTCAGGATTTTGTAAGCGAGCTAGTTCGTCGATTAGGCCTGCCCCTGAGTAATCGTCGAAATTCACGCCGGTCTGGCTAAGCTGGCGCTTTGCGGGAATCAACTTGACCTTAGCATTTGGGAGTCTGAAGTTCTGTTGAATCACGCTCAGGGTTTCTGGAATCCAGTGCTGATGAAGACCGCCCCCACTCGATCCCGTAAGTATGGTCCACAAGTAGTGCCAGTCTTGGCTGGATGGGAAGAGGTCGGCCAGTGTCGTGTGATCAACGTTCCAAAGCCCCTCGGCGCCTAAGAACGGCTCCTTCCAATGCATCCAAACGAGGCCCTCGTAAGAAATATGACGAACAATCGATCTTAATAAATGCTCATATTGTGACTTCATTGCAGAATGATTCGCTCCTTGGAGCATTCTGTCTACAATGGATTCCACATTGTCGCCAATTAATAGCTCTATCGGTCCGCCATTTATATTTCGTTCTAACGAAGCTATTGATCTTGATTGTCGAGCAGATAACTGATTGACTTTAGACGTACGTAAATCACGCAAATAATTAGAAATAAATGCAAGGAATATTGATTTTCCAGAGTTATTTTCGCCTAAGAAGTAATTAAATCTGGACATATTGCCTATGAAAGCAAATTCATCACCTACGCCTCGGTAATTCTTAAGTGCAATTCCCTTGAGTTCGTTCATCGAGCTGGCTCCCCTAGTGCGATCGGCGCTAGCTGTTTGGCAGAGAATGTCAAAGTTACGCCTTGCTCTAACCCTTGACCCCCGCACCCCATCCCACTATGTGCGCGCCCATCCGGCGTAGGATTCGTCCAACACCGGTCAGATAGAGCTGAACATTGCCGGTCATGTCCCGGGGGCCTGGTGCTGATGCACCGAGGCTCTTTTCTATTGAGGTCAGCGCTGTCCGTGAGCGATCCCAGCTTTCGCTGGGATGACGGGCAGGCGGGATTTCGGGGCAGCCGTCAAAGTAACCCGGTGGCCGTGAGGGCTGTTTGGGTGGAGCGTTTCAGGCTCGTGCGGTGTGCGCCCCTCGTGGTGCCTGTCCTTCGACAGGCTCAGGACGAGCGGGATTTTCGCAAGGCCGCCGATCCTAACCTTCCATCCGCATTCCTCTAGTCGCCGCCATGCAACGGTGAAGAGAGAACTCAATGCCGACGATCAACCAGCTGGTCCGCAAGGGCCGCGTTCCGCAGAAGGCCAAGAGCAAGGTCCCTGCGATGGAGCAGAACCCGCAGAAGCGCGGCGTTTGCACCCGCGTCTATACGACGACCCCGAAGAAGCCGAACTCGGCGCTGCGCAAGGTGGCCAAGATCCGCCTGACCAACCAGCGCGAGGTCATCTCCTACATCCCGGGCGAAGGCCACAACCTGCAGGAACACAGCGTCGTGCTGATCCGCGGCGGCCGTGTGCGCGACCTTCCCGGTGTGCGTTACCACGTGCTGCGCGGCGTGCTCGACACGCAGGGCGTCAAGGATCGCAAGCAGAGCCGTTCGAAGTACGGCGCGAAGCGTCCGAAGTAAGAGGTTTTTTGGGGTGCGGTCAGGACCTCCGTCCCGACCTTAGCGGTTCCAGCCCACTCCCCCTCCCAACCACCCGATATGATCCCCGATACGGTATCGGGTGGTTGGGAGGGGGAGCGGGCCGGCACCGACCTCAAACTCCAAAGGAGTTATACGAAATGTCACGTCGTCGTCGTCCCGAGAAGCGGGAAATCCTGCCTGACCCGAAGTTCGGTGATCAGGTCCTGTCGAAGTTCATGAACAACCTCATGTATGACGGTAAGAAGGCCGTTGCTGAAGGTATCGTCTACACCGCACTCGACGTGGTCGAGCAGAAGGCCAAGGCGAACCCGGTCGAGCTGTTCCACACCGCGCTCGACAACATCAAGCCGCAGGTCGAAGTGCGCAGCCGCCGCGTCGGTGGTGCGACCTACCAGGTGCCGGTCGAGGTTCGCCCCGAGCGTGCCCAGGCGCTGGCCATCCGCTGGCTGATCAACGCCGCCCGCGGCCGTCCGGAAACCACCATGGCCGCACGCCTGTCGGGTGAGCTGATGGATGCCGCCAACAACCGCGGCAACGCCGTCAAGAAGCGCGAAGACACGCACCGCATGGCGGACGCGAACCGCGCCTTCTCGCACTACCGCTGGTAAGGCGAGGCAGGGTTGGGACCGGGTCTTGGGGCCCGGTCTCGAAACTGTCGCATTAATCCCTACATGGGGGCCGAGTTTCGAAGCTCACCCCCGAACCCGAGGAATTCCACATGGCCCGCGAGTATCCGCTGGAGCGTTACCGCAATATCGGCATCATGGCCCACATCGATGCCGGCAAGACCACCACGACCGAGCGTATCCTCTACTACACCGGCAAGTCCCACAAGATCGGCGAAGTCCACGACGGCGCCGCCACCATGGACTGGATGGAGCAGGAGCAGGAACGCGGCATCACCATCACGTCGGCTGCGACCACGACCTTCTGGACTGCGGAAGATCCGACGATGGACCCGCGCTCGGAACCCGAAGCGCTGCGCGCGAACATGCCCAAGCACCGCATCAACATCATCGACACCCCCGGACACGTCGACTTCACCATTGAAGTCGAACGTTCGCTGCGCGTGCTCGACGGTGCCGTCGCGGTGTTTGATGGAGTTGCCGGCGTAGAACCCCAATCCGAAACCGTGTGGCGCCAGGCCGACAAGTACGGCGTCCCCCGGATGTGCTTCATCAACAAGCTCGACCGCACCGGTGCCGACTTCTACTATTGCGTCAAGTCGATCGTCGACCGCCTCGGCGCCACCCCGCTGGTGCTGTATCTCCCGATCGGCGCGGAAAGCGACCTCAAGGGCGTCGTCGACCTCGTCAACATGCGCGGCATCGTGTGGCAGGCCGAAGATCTCGGCGCGAAGTACGAGTTCATCGACATCCCCGCGGACTTGGCCGACAAGGCTGCCGAATATCGCGAAAAGCTGGTCGAGACTGCCGTCGAGCAAGACGACGACGTGATGGAGCAGTACCTCGAGGGCAACGAGCCCGATGCGGCCACGCTCAAGCGGCTCATTCGCAAGGGCACCATGGCGCGCGACTTCGTGCCGGTGGTGTGCGGCTCGGCGTTCAAGAACAAGGGCGTGCAGCCCCTGCTCGACGCCGTGGTCGACTACATGCCGAGTCCGCTCGACGTCCCCGCGATCAAGGGCGTGCTGCCCGACAGCGACGAGGAAGACACCCGTCCGTCGTCGGACGACGCGCCTTTCGCTGCGCTGGCGTTCAAGATCATGAACGATCCATTCGTCGGTTCGCTGACCTTCACCCGCATCTATTCGGGCAAGCTGACGAAGGGCCAGGTCCTGAACTCGGTGAAGGACAAGAAGGAAAAGATCGGCCGCATGCTGCTGATGCACTCGAACAACCGCGAGGACATCGACGAAGCATTCGCAGGCGACATCGTCGCTCTGGCCGGCCTCAAGGAAACCACCACTGGCGATACGCTGTGCGACCCGGCCAAGCCGATCGTGCTCGAACGCATGGAATTCCCCGAGCCGGTTATCGAACTGTCGGTTGAACCCAAGACCAAGGCCGACCAGGAAAAGATGGGCGTTGCGCTCAACCGCCTGGCTGCCGAGGATCCGAGCTTCCGCGTGTCGACCGACCACGAATCGGGTCAGACGATCATCAAGGGCATGGGCGAGCTTCACCTCGACATCCTCGTCGATCGCATGAAGCGCGAGTTCAAGGTCGAGGCCAATGTCGGTGCGCCGCAGGTGGCCTATCGCGAATACCTCGCGAAGGCGACCGACGTCGACTACACCCACAAGAAGCAGTCGGGCGGCTCGGGCCAGTTCGGCCGCGTCAAGGTCAAGGTCGAGCCGGGTGAACGCGGCCAGGGCTTCGTCTTCCAGGACGAAATCAAGGGCGGCAACATCCCGAAGGAATACATTCCGGCGATCGAAAAGGGTTTCCGCGAGCAGGCCGAAAGCGGCTACCTCGTCGGCTTCCCGATCATCGACTTCACCGTCACCCTGTATGACGGTGCGTACCACGACGTCGACTCGAGCGCGATCGCGTTCGAAATCGCCGGTCGCGGTGCGATGCGCGAAGTCGCGCAGAAGGCCGGTATCAAGCTGCTCGAACCGATCATGAAGGTCGAGGTCGTGACCCCCGAGGACTATCTCGGCGACGTCATCGGCGATCTCAACAGCCGTCGTGGCCAGATCCAGGGCACCGACAGCCGCGGCAATGCCCAGGCAGTCGAGGCCAATGTGCCGCTGGCAAACATGTTCGGATACGTGAACGAGCTGCGTTCCTTCACCCAGGGACGTGCTCAGTACTCGATGCAGTTCAGCCACTACGACGAGGTCCCGGCCAACGTCGCGGCCGAAGTCAAGGAGAAGCTTGCCTAAGGCAAGCCAAGCGTCTAGGGGCGGCGCCTGATTCAGCGGGTGCCGCCTAACTTCCCGCAGAAATCGAATTTCAGACACTAGAGGTTTTAGAAAATGGCGAAGGAAAAGTTCCAGCGGAATAAGCCGCACTGCAACATCGGCACCATCGGTCACGTCGACCACGGCAAGACCACGCTGACCGCGGCAATCACCAAGGTGATGGCAGAAACCTACGGCGGTACCGCCGTCGATTTCGCTAACATCGACAAGGCTCCCGAAGAGCGCGAGCGCGGCATCACCATCTCGACTGCACACGTCGAGTATGAGACCGAAGCACGTCACTATGCGCACGTCGACTGCCCGGGCCACGCCGACTACGTGAAGAACATGATCACCGGTGCCGCCCAGATGGACGGCGCGATCCTGGTTGTGAACGCCGCTGACGGCCCAATGCCGCAGACCCGCGAGCACATCCTGCTGGCCCGCCAGGTCGGTGTGCCTGCACTGGTCGTGTACATGAACAAGGTCGACCAGGTTGACGACGAGGAAATCCTCGAGCTCGTCGAACTGGAAGTCCGCGAACTGCTTTCGAGCTACGACTTCGACGGCGACAACATCGCCATCGTCAAGGGCTCGGCTCTGGCCGCGCTCGAAGGTCGTGACGACGAAATCGGCAAGAACTCGATCATCGAGCTCATGAAGGCCGTCGACGAGTTCATCCCGCAGCCCGACCGTCCGGTCGACAAGCCCTTCCTGATGCCGATCGAAGACGTGTTCTCGATCTCGGGCCGCGGCACCGTCGTGACCGGCCGCGTCGAGACCGGCGTTGTGAACGTTGGCGACGAAGTCGAAATCGTCGGTATCAAGGACACCCAGAAGACGACCGTCACCGGCGTCGAAATGTTCCGCAAGCTGCTTGATCGCGGCGAAGCCGGCGACAACATCGGTGCCCTGATCCGCGGCATCGGCCGTGAAGCCGTTGAGCGTGGCCAGGTCCTCGCGAAGCCCGGTTCGGTCAACCCGCACACCGAGTTCAGCGCCGAAGTTTACGTCCTGTCGAAGGACGAAGGCGGCCGTCACACGCCGTTCTTCGCGAACTATCGTCCGCAGTTCTACTTCCGCACCACCGACGTCACCGGCGAAGTCATCCTTCCCGAAGGCACCGAAATGGTGATGCCGGGCGACAACGTGACCATTTCGGTCAAGCTGATCGCTCCGATCGCCATGGACGAAGGTCTGCGCTTCGCAATCCGCGAAGGCGGCCGCACCGTCGGCTCGGGCGTGGTTGCTTCGATCACCAAGTAAGCTTCGCCTCAAAGACTGCTTGATAAGTTCGGGGCCCGTCCCTTCGCGGGGCGGGCCCCTGCTTTTCCCGGTTTCCGGTGTCTGTTTGAAACAGCTTGCCGGGCCATCTTCCACCTGGGTGAAAATGGGTGGAAATCGGGGGTTGCATGAATCGGGTCTCACCCGTATAGGCGCGCCCACAGACGGGGATTCGTCCCCATCGCAAGGAATTCAGGGAAGGTCGCCCACTCCGGGAAACCGGGCCAAGCAGGGCGGGCCTTTCTTTTTTGCGGTTTGGAACCAGGCCGCTTGGCTCTTTCGCATCGGTGTAGGAAATGGAAGCTCAGAATATTCGCATTCGCCTCAAGGCGTTCGACCATCGCGTTCTCGACCAGGCTACTGGCGAAATCGCAGAAACCGCACGTCGTACCGGCGCCCTTATTCGTGGCCCCATTCCCATGCCGACGCGTATTGAGAAGTTCACCGTGAACCGCGGCCCGCACATCGACAAGAAGTCGCGCGAGCAGTTCGAGGTGCGCACCTA
>NZ_JAYPTL010000035.1:0-461 GCF_038133525.1 Erythrobacter sp.
TTTCCGGCCGCAAGCTGCAGCGCAAGACCGGCCACCGCAACGCGATGTTCCGCAACATGGCTGCCGCGCTGGTGAAGCACGAGCAGATCATGACCACCGCCCCCAAGGCGAAGGAACTGCGTCCCTATGTCGAAAAGCTGATCACGCTGGCGAAGCGTGGCGGCCTGTCGAACCGCCGCCTGGCGATGAGCCGCCTTGGCGACGAAACCCAGCTGAAGAAGCTGTTCGACGTTCTGGCCGAGCGTTATGCCGACCGTGACGGCGGCTATACCCGCATCATCAAGGCGGGCTTCCGCGCTGGCGACGCTGCCCCCATGGCAGTGATCGAGCTGGTCGACCGCGATGTCGACGCCAAGGGCCAGGACTCCGGCCCGGTGGTGAGCGAGGAAGAATTCGAAGACGCCTGAGGCGATACTCGATACGAGACAAGCGGGGCCGGACGGGAAACTGTTCTGCCCTTT
>NZ_JAYPTL010000035.1:471-3113 GCF_038133525.1 Erythrobacter sp.
GTCTCCGGCAACGATATCTCTATTAAGAAAAATATCTCGCTAAATGAACAATGTTCGCCGGATATGGGTTGTGAGATGTCCATGTTCGAGAGCGGCTGGGGTGGTGTTTGTGAACCAAGCCTATGAAATTGCGTTGTAATACACGTTCATAAAAGTAGATGTAAAGCTGAACAAAGACTGTCATCCGAGTTCAGCGCCACCTCACTGCGAATCACATAGAAGGGGCTCAACCGAGGCAATCCCGCCACGGTACTTCTGAGGAGAGCCTCACATGATCACGAACCTCAAGTCCATTGCGAAGGGTGGGATCGCAACGGCTGCCGTGGGCGCCATGGCGCTAGCGGGAGCTACCCCGGCCCAGGCCCGCGATCGCGACCATGACGGTATTTCCGTTGGTGACGTTATTGCCGGAGCAGTCGTCATCGGCGGCATCGCCGCGATTGCCAGCGCCGCCAGCAAGGATCGCGACTACTATCGCGACGGACGCTATTACCGTGACGGTCGCTATTATCGTGACGGCAGCGATTACCGCTATAACGCCTACGCGCACCGCGGAAATCCGCGCCGTGCTGTGGAACGCTGCGTCAATGCCGCACGCCAGGATGCAAGGCGTTATGGCTATCGCTACGCTCAGGTAACCGACATCCGTGACGTGGATGACACGCGCTATGGCTGGAGGGTCAAGGGCAGGATGGTCGTAGACGGCAATTATGGCGGTGGTCGCTATGACCGTTGGGGCCATCGTGACCGGCATGATCGTTATGACCGCTGGAACGACCGCGATAGCGGCAGCTTCACCTGCTATATCGAGCGTGGTCGTGTCACCGATGTCGACTTCAAGGGCATTCGCGGCCTGCGCTAGGCGCGGTCTGCTCCAAGTGCCATAATCGGGCGGTTCAGGCTCCATGCAGTCTGAACCGCCTAGTTTCGCCCTAGTGTATTGCCATGCGGACCTGGTGGGGGTGCGCTTCGAAGGGTTTCGGGATCATGCCGACCAAGTTCTCACTCACTGCCATTCCGGCGCTTGCTGCCGCGCTGTCGCTTTCCGCTTCGCCGGTGCTTGCTGCGGACCTTCCCGTGCCGTCCGGTCGTTTGGCCATGAACACCGCTCCCGCCTGGGTTCCCGGAGACGACACTGCACACAATCACCGCTGGTATCGCTACCGGCGCCATCGCGGAGTCGATGCCGGTGATGTCCTTGCCGGCATACTGATCATCGGTGGTATTGCCGCAGTCGCGAGTGCAGCATCCAATGCAGACCGGCGCTCGCGCGACGACCGCTATCGCTATCCTGAGGCTCGCCGCGACAACTCGCGTTACAATGACAGCGACGCCCGCGGAATTGATCGGGCCGTCTCGATCTGCGCCGGAGAGATCGAACGCAATGTTCGCATCGACAGCATCGAATCGGTCAATCGCACGGGGCAGGGCTGGCAAGTCAGCGGTTCGTTGTACAACGGCGAGGGCTTCAACTGTTCAATCGGCAACAATGGCCGGATCGAAGCGATCAGTTACGGTCGCGGTGCGGATGCGCCCTATCGCGAAGGCGAAGCGGGGCAGGGCGGCTACAGCTACGACCAGCAGGAAGATGCGCAGTACGACGACGACACCTATGCGCAGGCACGCGCAAGGATCGACGGGCAAGACGACGCACAGCCAGCCTATCCCGGCGGCCCTCTTCCGGGCGAAGAGCCGATCGACGGCGACCTGAGCCGGACCTAATCCCGCTCGTAGGCGGGGAGGGCGAGCTTCCACTTGATTGCTGCAAGCCGCAGGCCGAATCCTGCGCCTGTTGCCGCGACCCAGACCCATACGCGGGGAAGCCCGCTGACGTCTCCGATCACAGTGACGGCAGCAGCCAGGGCTGCGGCGGTCACGTAGAGTTCGGGTTTCATCAGGATCGACGGACGCCCGGCAATTACGTCGCGAATGATCCCGCCCGCACAGCCCGTGATGATCCCCATCAGGCCTGCCGGAACTGGTGGCAGGCCGTATTCCAGCGCCTTGGCGGTGCCCAGCACTGCATAGGCGGCCAAGCCCAAGCCGTCGGCGACCTGCAGCACGCTGCCGTCCCACCAGCGTGTGGGGGTGAACCAGGCGAATAGCGCCATGCCGAGGCAGATCGCCGCCACCCAGGCGTCGTGGATCCAGAACACTGGCGCACCGATCAGCAGGTCGCGGATCGTGCCCCCGCCGACCCCGGTGACGAGTGCGAAGAACGACAAGGTCACCAAGGTCTGTTTCTGCCGCGCGGCGACCAAGGCGCCCGTCATGGCGAAGATTGCCACACCCGCAAGGTCGAGCCAGTCGAGCAAGGGGGTGAGCACTTCGGGGTTCATTTGGGCACTTTAACCCGTGCCTTGCGCCGGCGGAACATCAGGATGCAGCCGAGCAGCGCGCCGAACATCGAGAGTGCGGCAAAGGTTATCAGGATGGGATGATGCGTGTCCTCGCGTGTCTGGAGGTCCATGATGTGGAGCCCCCACATGAAGTCATAGAAACGCCACCAGCGGGTCCGCACGGCTTCGACCCGCCCGCTTTCGATCCCGACATAGACATTGGTGCCGTCCACCAGCGCAACCTGCCAGACCGGCATTTCGCGTCGGAAGTCGAAGGGCACGGCATCGGCGGCGAATTTCCGG
>NZ_JAYPTL010000035.1:3123-15765 GCF_038133525.1 Erythrobacter sp.
TCTCTGCGACAATCAGCCGTGCTTCGACGTCGGTCAGCGGGCCCATCTTGCTGCCGTCTGCGCGAAAACGGTCGGTTGTCCCGTCCATATAGGCAATCCGGGTCACCGTTTCGCCGCGTTCTACCTGGGTGGTGACTGAACGTACCGGCCGAGTGGTTCCCGAGGGCAAGGAGACCGCAATATTGGCGTCTGCTGGCAAGGCCTGCTCTGGCAACTCCTTGCGCAGGTCCGTCCCACGTACCGTCTCGATCGGCCTCGCAACCATGACCAGGCCGGAGACGGTCCACAAGAGCACCGGAACTCCGACCAACCAGCCAAGCCAGATGTGCCACTTGGCGAACTTCTGCATCATGCGCTGTTGCGCCAAACCCCGTCTCCCGCGACCATTCCTACAATCTGGACGCGTGCCATGCCGGAGCTTGCCTAGCCGTGCAACAGTCGTCCGATAGCGCCTGCTGCGGCAATGCAATCGAAGTCGCTCCAGCGCGGGCCCATCACCTGCATGCCGCAGGGCAGGTTGCCAGTCCCGCCTACCGGTATAACGGTTGACGGGAGGTTGGGGAAGGTGGCCAGGCCCGCCCAGGCGAGCATGTCGGCAAAGGCGCTGTCCTTGCCGTTGATGGTGATCCGGCGATCGCGGATCGGCGTCTGATCGTGCGGATAGGCGAGCACTGCCAAGGGCGGGGCAAGTACGAAATCATATTCGGCAAAGAGATCGCCCCACGCGTATTCGTTGCGCGCCTGTACATCGAGCAACTGGTAGTAATCGGCGAGCGAAAGGGTCTGTCCATCCGGGCCGGGTCGTCCGCGTGCCATCGCCGTGTTGAGCAAGCGAAGATAATTGGCATGCTGCTCTGCCAGGTCGGGCAGCAGCTTGGACGAACGATCCACGGTGATACCGGCACGTTCCATTTCGTCGAGGGCACACTCAATCGGCCCGCGCACCGCCGCATCGATTTCGCTGTTCGGGTGATCGAGTACTGCGAGAAAACGGCAATCGGCCAATGGCTTGTGGCTGCGGACCAAGGGAAAACTGGTCGTTACATCGAGCAGGACATCGAGATCCTCAGCCGAACGGGCCATCGGACCGACGACCGAGAGCGGGCCGTCATGCACGTCACGATGTCCAGCCATCGGGTGCGTGTGGCCCCGACGACTGACCAGGAGGAAACTGGTCTTGTGGCCGAAGATCCCGTTGAAATGCGCCGGATTGCGGATCGAACTGCCGATATCGCTGCCGTATTCGCAGGGAACCATGCCGCTCGCCACGGCTGCCGCACCGCCGCCCGAAGAACCGCCAGCGACAAGGTCGTGATCGTGGGGGTTGTTGGTGCGACCATAGACCGGGTTGTCGCTCTGCAGGTCGGCCAAATCGGGTGGAACGTTGGTCTTGCCCAGGATGATCGCCCCGGCAGCCTTGAGCCGCTTGACCACCTCTGCGTCCTCGCGGGCGATATGATCGGCGAATTGCAGATGGCCGAAGGTGGTTGGCAGACCCGCGATATTGAAGCTTTCCTTGACCGTCATCGGCACGCCGAACAGCGGCTGGTCGTCACCCGCCTGACGCGCATCCATTGCCTTGGCGGTTTCCAACGCCCGCTCGAAATCGGTCACCACGACGGCGTTGATATGCGCATCGAGGTGCTCGATCCGCGCAATCGCTGCCTCGACCGCTTCGTGGGGCGACAACTCGCCACGGCGGATCATTGCGGCGGTTTCCAGCGCACCGGGTTTCTTCGTCAATCTCGGATAGGCCATGCAGATTCCCCTCTCGCGCAGCATCCTAAGGATGGAGGAGAGCCGGAGCAAACACTCTTAGTGACTGGTAGCAGGTCCGAATTTGGGTTCACGGCTGGTGTCGCTCAAACCCAGCGCGAGGCCGAAACCGATAATCGGCGCCGCTCCATATCCGATCAGAGCACTCGGATAGTTTGACAGGATCGCGGCTAGCGAAAAGCCGAAGAATGTTCCCGCCAGAGCACGTGGGATCGCAGGGGCAGTGGGGAGTGCGTGGAGGATCAGGAAGAAGCCTGCCAGAAGTGACGCGAGCAACCCCAGCGCTGCGAACGGGGCTTCGAACAGGAGCGAGTGGATCACGCGTTCGACGAAGGGCTGGGCGGCAAGTTCGCCATGGATGGCCATGACCATGCTGGCGAAAAAGGCGACAATGATGAAGACGCCGTACTTCCAGTCACGCTCTGCCTGGTAGAAACCGACGCCGGCCAACATCAGCGCGAGGCCTGTCGCCATGTCCGGCTGGAGTGAGGCAGCCAACAGTGCCACGGCAAGGATCGACGGCGCATAGACTTCGTCCCGTGCGGCGAGCACGGACAGTGATGGGACCAGGAGCATCCCGACGTGGAGTTGGACCGGGCCGAGGGGCAGCCAGCGAGCGATACCGAGGATTTCCGGCCCCGTGGCCAGCGGTACGAACAACGCTGCAAGGAAAGCTGAAGTCATCGCACGCCGCAGCCGGAGGCTGGGCGCGGGGCTCCACAGGATCAACAAGCAACCGATAGCCCACGCACCGGCATTTGTGACAAGGTACGGCGTCGGCGCGCTGAAACGCCAGAGATAGAGCAGGCCCGCAAGAACGGGGATTGCAAGGGCGAGCAGGGCGATGGCCCGTGCCCGCATTCAGCGTGTTCCCCAATTGGCGGCTGCCTGCGCCATTCCCTCAGATGTGGATCGGCTTGCCCTGGACGCCCATTGCCGCTTCCTTGATTGCCTCGGAATGCGTCGGGTGGGCGTGGCAGGTGTAGGCGATATCCTCGCTGGTGGCGCCGAATTCCATCGCCTGCGCCGCCTGCGCGATCATCGTCCCCGCAACGGAGGCGATGGCCCAGACGCCCAGCACGCGGTCGGTGTCGGCATCGGCGATAACCTTCACGAAACCATCAGGCTCGTGGTTGGTCTTGGCGCGGCTGTTCGCCATCATCGGGAACTTGCCGACCTTGACCTTGGTCTTGTCGCCACCGGCCTTTGCGATCGCCTCTTCCTGTGTCAGGCCGACGCCGGCGAATTCGGGCCATGTATAGACGACCCCGGGGATGACATCGTGGTTCACGATGCCGGTCTGCCCCGCGATATTTTCTGCACAGGCGATGCCTTCGTCTTCCGCCTTGTGCGCCAGCATCGGGCCGGGGATCACGTCTCCGACGGCCCAGACGCCATCAACCTTGGTGCGGAAGTCGTGGTCGGTCTCGATCTGGCCGCGCTGGTTCAAATCGAGCCCGATATTCTCGAGACCAAGGCCCGTCGTGTTCGGGCGTCGCCCGATCGACACGAGCACGCAATCGGCCTCCAGCGTCTCGCTTTCGCCGCCAGCGGCGGGTTCGAGCGTCAGCGTGGCCTTCTTGCCCTTGACCGTGCAGCCGGTGACCTTGGTCGACAGGCGCAGTTCCATGCCCTGCTTCTTGAAAATCTTGGCCGCTTCCTTGCGTACATCGCCGTCCATGCCGGGCAGGAGCTGGTCGAGGAACTCGACCACGGTCACCTCGGCACCAAGGCGTCGCCAGACCGAACCCAGTTCAAGCCCGATCACGCCCCCCCCGATAACGACCATCTTCTTTGGAACGGCCTTGAGCTCAAGCGCGCCGGTGGAATCGACCACTACCTGCTTGTCGTTGTCGATCTCGACACCCGGGAGCGGGGTGACCGATGAGCCAGTGGCGATGATCACATTCTTGGCGGTAACCGTCTCGTCACCAACCTTGACCGTGTGAGCATCCTGGAAGGTGGCGAAACCCTTCTTCCAGTCGACCTTGTTCTTCTTGAACAGGAACTCGATGCCGCCGGTGAGCTGCTTGACCGCGTCGCGGCGCTGGCCGTGCATGACATCGAGGTTGAGCTTGGGTGTCACCTCGATGCCCATGTGCGCCATGGTACCGTTCTTGGCTGCGTCGAAATACTCGCTCGCATGCAGCATCGCCTTGGACGGGATGCAGCCGACGTTGAGGCAGGTCCCGCCCAGCGTTTCGCGGCTTTCCGCGCAAGCGGTCTTCAATCCCAGCTGCGCTGCGCGGATTGCGGCGACATAGCCACCCGGGCCAGCACCGATAACGAGGACGTCGTAGTCGTATTCAGCCATTTTCAACTCCGTGACGCACGCCCTTCAACAAGCTTGAGGCGAACGGCCCTTTGTACAGTTCCCAACCCCGTTTCACCCCAACCCCTTGGAGGGTGCGTACGGTGTCGGCTTTACAGGTCGATCAGTATCCGCGTGGGATCTTCGATCGCTTCCTTGATGATCTTCAACGCGGTCACAGCCTCGCGACCGTCGATCAGGCGATGATCATAGGATAGCGCGATATACATCATCGGGCGGATCACGATCTCACCATTGCGGACAACTGGACGGTCCTCGATGCGGTGCAGGCCGAGAACAGCGCTCTGCGGCGGGTTGATGATCGGTGTCGACATCAGCGATCCGAAGACGCCGCCATTGGAAATGGTGAAGGTGCCACCCTTCATGTCTTCCATCGTCAGCGAGCCGTCCTTGGCGCGCTTGCCGAAGTCGGCGATGTCCTTTTCGATCTGCGCAAAGCCCTTGGCCTGGCAGTCGCGGACAACCGGGACCACGAGCCCGTTGGGCGCCGAGACGGCGACCGAGATGTCGACGTAGTCGTGATAGACGATCTCGTCGCCTTCGATGTAGGCATTGACCGCGGGCACGTCCTTCAGCGCCAGGCAGGCGGCCTTGGCGAAGAAGCCCATGAAGCCAAGCCGCACATCGTGCTTCTTGGCGAACAGGTCCTTGTACTTGTCGCGCGCTTCCATCACCGCCGACATGTCGACATCGTTGAAGGTCGTCAGCAGCGCGGCGGTATCTTGCGCACTCTTGAGGCGCTTGGCGATGGTCTGGCGCATGCGGGTCATCTTGACCCGTTCTTCACGACGCTCGCCTGTGGCAACCGGCGTTGCGGCGGGGGCAGCTGCCGGGGCGGCAGTATCCGACTTCTTCGCTTCGGCTGCGGCGACCACGTCTTCCTTGGTCAGGCGCCCGTCCTTGCCGGTGCCCTTGATGGTCGAGGGATCGACCCCGTGTTCGAGCACCGCGCGGCGTACCGCAGGGCTCAGTGTCTGGGCATCGCCGCTCTCAGCCTTGGCCTGGGCGGGTGCCGGAGCAGGCGCCGGCGCGGCTGCAGGCGCCTCGGCTGCGGCCGGGGCAGCGGCTGCACCGCCCTCGCTGACAACCGCAATGATCGCACCCACTTCGACCGTGTCGCCCACGGCCACGCGGAACTCCGTGATCGTCCCGGCGACGGGCGAGGGTGCTTCTACCGCGACCTTGTCGGTCTCGAGGCTGGCGATCGGTTCGTCGACCTTGACCGTGTCGCCGACCTTCTTGAGCAGCTCGCCGATGGTTGCTTCGGTGACCGATTCACCCAGCGTGGGGACTTTGACTTCAGTAGGCATAGAGTTTCCTCAGGCCTCCCCATGTCTATCGGGGGAGGGCTTGGCCGTAGTGGACTAGGTAAGACCGAGAGCGCTGGCGACCAGCGCCTCCTGTTGTTGTTGGTGGCGGGTGGCATAGCCCGTTGCGGGCGAGGCAGATGCATCGCGCCCGGCGTAGCTTGGACGCAGGCCCGACTTGCCGGCGGCCTCGGCGGCTTCCTCGATCGCGCGATCGACGAAGAACCAGGCGCCGTTGTTCTTCGGCTCTTCCTGGCACCAGACGATTTCCTCGAGGTTGGTCATACGCTTGAGGCGTACGGCCAGCGGCTCGCCGGGGAAGGGATAGAGCTGTTCGATCCGGACGACCGAAACGTCATCGAGCCCCGCCTCGTCGCGCGCTTGCATGAGGTCGTAGGCCACCTTGCCACTGCACAACACAAGGCGCCGGACCTTCTTGTCCTCGATCGTCTTGAGGTCGGACTTGATCCGCATGAAGTGGTGTTCGCCGAGAAACTCCTCCGCGTCCGATTTCGCCAACGGATGGCGCAGCAGGCTCTTGGGGGTCATGATCACCAACGGCTTGCGGAAGCTGCGCAGCATCTGGCGGCGAAGCACGTGGAAATAGTTCGCCGGCGTGGTGATGTTGCAGACGCAGATATTGTCGTTGGCGCAGAGCTGCAGGAAGCGCTCAAGACGGGCCGAGCTGTGCTCGGGGCCTTGGCCTTCGTAACCGTGCGGCAGTAGCAGCACGAGCCCGTTGGCGCGCAGCCACTTGGCTTCGCCCGCGGCAATGAACTGGTCGATCATGATCTGGGCGCCATTGGCGAAGTCGCCGAACTGCGCTTCCCACAGCACCAGAGTCTTCGGATCGGCCATGGCGAAGCCGTATTCGAAGCCCAAAACGCCATATTCGGACAGCGGGCTGTCGTAGACCTCAAACTTGCCGTGGGGCAGCGTCACCAGCGGGATGTACTTGTGTTCATCCTTCTGGTCGGTCCAGACCGCGTGGCGCTGGCTGAATGTGCCGCGACCCGAATCCTGGCCAGACAGGCGCACGCCGAAGCCCTCGGTGACAAGGCTGCCGAAGGCGAGCGCTTCGCCGGTGGCCCAATCGAAGCCTTCGCCGCTTTCGAACATCTGCCGTTTCGCATCAATCACGCGGCCCAGCGTCTTGTGGATCGCCAGATCGTCGGGAACGGTGGTCAGTGTGCGACCGAGGCTATCGAACAACTTGCGTTCGATCGCGGTTTCGACGTTGCGACGCGCCGTCTCGGGATCGGCGGGCTTGTTCATGCCAGCCCAGCGGCCACCGAACCAGTCGGCCTGGTCGGGTTCATAATCCTTTGCTGCCGCGAATTCCTGCTCGAGGTGGTCGGTGAACTCGGTGATCAGCTGGTCGGCATAGCCGCCATCGATCACGCCTTCCTCGACCAGGCGCGCAGCGTAGATCTCGCTCACCTTGGGGTGGCTGCGGATCTGATCGTACATCAGCGGCTGGGTGAAGCTCGGTTCGTCGCCTTCGTTGTGGCCGAAGCGACGATAGCACCACATGTCGATCACGATGTCGCGGCCGAAGCGCTGGCGGTATTCGATCGCCAACTTGCAGGCGAAGGTCACCGCCTCGGGATCGTCACCGTTGACGTGCAGGATCGGCGCCTGGACACCCTTAGCAACATCCGAAGGGTATGGTGACGATCTGGCGAATTGCGGGCTGGTCGTGAAACCAATTTGGTTATTGATCACGAAATGCAGGCAGCCACCGGTGTTGTAGCCACGCACGCCCGAGAAGCCGAGGCACTCCCAAACGATACCCTGGCCCGCAAAGGCGGCGTCACCGTGAAGCAGCACGGGCAGGACCTGTTCGTGCTTCTTCAGGTCGTCGCGGATCGCCTGCTGCGCGCGCGCCTTGCCCAGTACGACCGGGTTCACCGCCTCGAGATGCGAGGGGTTGGGAACCAGGCTCATGTGCACCGAGATCCCGTCGAATTCGCGGTCGGTGCTGGTGCCGAGGTGGTATTTCACGTCGCCCGAACCGCCGACATCGTCGGGGTTGGCCGAGCCGCCAGAGAATTCGTGGAAGATGACCTTGTACGGCTTGCCCATCACGTTCGCGAGGACGTTGAGGCGGCCGCGGTGCGCCATACCGTAGATGATCTCGCGCACGCCCGCGCTGCCGCCGTGCTTGATCACGGCCTCGAGCGCGGGGATCATCGATTCACCGCCGTCGAGGCCGAACCGTTTGGTGCCGACGTACTTCTTACCGAGGAACTTCTCGTATTGCTCACCCCGGATCACGGCGGCCAGGATTGCGCGCTTGCCCTCGGGGGTGAACTGGATCACCTCGTCAGGCAGCTCGAACCGTTCCTGCAGGAAGCGCCGTTCCTCGGTGTCGGCGATATGCATGTATTCGAGGCCGACATGGCCGCAGTAGGTTTCCTTGAGCGCCTGGAGCAACTCGCCGACCTTGACCCATTCGTAGCCGAAGGCGCCACCGACATAGACTTCCTTGTCTGCCTGGCCGCCGAAGCCATTGCCTTCCAGCGTCAATTCGGCCGGGCACTCGCGGTGCGAAAGACCCAGCGGATCGAGATTGGCCGCCAGGTGCCCACGCACGCGAAACAGGCGAATGAGCAGCATGGCACGGATGCTGTCATCCGCTGCCTGTTCGATCGCCTTGGGGTCAAACGCCTTGCCGGCCTGCTTGGCTGCCTGCGCAACCGCAAGCCGCATTTGCGTCGGGTCCAGCGCCGCCGTCAGGTCGGCGCCGCTGTCGACGACGTCGGCCAGCCACCTCGGATTGGCCCAGCTCGGGCCGGGTTGCGGACCGTCCTGGTTGCCCAGTTCGGGAAGGAAATCGTGGCTCTCGTTACCCATCAGGGTCACCTTCTGCGCCGACCCACTGTCGGCTCGTTAAACCAATGCTGGAACGACGCGGAAGGCTCCCTGGGAGGAGGTGTCCTGTCCGCAATTGTCGTTCAGACGAGTTCCTTCAGCAGCGCGTCGAGCGTGGTGCCGAGTTCGCTGGGCGAAGGAGACACGCGGATACCCGCGGCTTCCATCGCGGCGATCTTGTCTTCGGCGCCGCCCTGGCCGCCCGAAACGATCGCGCCGGCATGGCCCATGCGACGGCCCGGAGGGGCGGTGCGCCCGGCGATGAAGCCGACCATCGGCTTCTTGATGCCCTGCTTCGCCTTGTGGGCAATGAATTCGGCGGCTTCTTCTTCGGCGCTGCCGCCGATTTCGCCGATCATGATGATCGACTTGGTCTCGTCATCCTTGAGGAAGAGGTCGAGCACGTCGATGAAGTTGGTGCCGTTGACCGGGTCGCCGCCAATGCCGACCGCGGTGGTCTGGCCCAGGCCGACCATGGTGGTCTGGTGCACGGCTTCATAGGTCAGTGTGCCCGAGCGCGAAACGACGCCGACCGAGCCCTTCTGGAAGATCGAACCCGGCATGATGCCGATCTTGCATTCGCCGGGGGTCAGCACGCCGGGGCAGTTGGGGCCGATCAGACGCGACTTCGAACCGTCGAGCGCGCGCTTGACGCGCACCATGTCGAGCACCGGAATGCCTTCGGTAATGCAGACGATCAGTTCGACCTCGGCATCGATCGCTTCGAGGATCGAGTCCGCGGCGAACGGTGGCGGGACGTAGATGCACGATGCGGTCGCGCCGGTTGCAGCCTTGGCTTCGGCGACGGTGTTGTACACCGGAAGACCGATATGCTCGCTGCCGCCTTTGCCCGGGGTGACGCCTGCAACCATCTGCGTGCCATAGGTCAGCGCCTGCTGGGTGTGGAAGGTGCCGGTATCGCCGGTCATTCCCTGGGTGATGACCTTGGTGTTCTTGTCGACGAGGATACTCATTGGGTGCTCTCCTGGGCAATGGCGGTGACGGCGAAGCGCGCGGTTGGCGCCGTCCGGTCACCTGCAGGGTCGAGACGGATCTGCTTGTCGCCGATCGTCCAGTAGTAAGTGAAGCCTTCGGCCCGGCTGGGCATCCCGATGATCTGGGATACCCCCTGGGCAATCGGCATGTAATCGCTTGTGGCGTTGAGCCGTGCACTCACGACGCAGCTCTTCTCCTTCAGTTCGTCCTTGCCGACGATTATGTAGGTATTGTTGCCCGCCTTCTCGTACACGCCGCGCACGACCATCGATGATCGTCCTGAGCGCCGCTTGGCTCCTTCCCAGCCGTAGCTGGAGAGGTCATCCAGTTCGATCCAACGTGGGGATGTGATCGCCTGGCAGGTATTGAGAGCGTCCACGATCTGTGCGGCATCGGCCGGCTTGGTCTGGCCCGCCGCCGAAGAGGCGAGGATCAATCCGGCTAGGCCGCAGCAGGTCGGGAACGAACGCATGATCGGTTTCAGTCTCAGGCGAGCGAGCTGTCCAGGCCCTTGCAGGCGACGAGCAGTTCCTCGACCGCGTCGGTCGAGACCTTGAGGTTGGCCTTTTCTTCGTCCGAAAGGGCGATTTCGACCACGTCTTCGATGCCGTTCGCGCCGATAACCGCGGGGACGCCGACGTAGAGACCGTCGAGGCCATACTTGCCATCGACAAAGGCCGCGACGGGGAGGATGCGCTTCTGGTCGCCCAGGTAGGCCTCAGCCATGGCAATCGCGCTGGTGGCCGGCGCGTAGTAGGCCGAACCGGTCTTGAGCAGGCCGACGATCTCGCCGCCGCCCGAACGGGTGCGCTGGACGATCGCGTCGATGCGGTCTTCGCTGATGCCCTTAATCTTGGCGTAGTCCTTGACCGGGATGCCGTTGATCGTGGTGTAGCTGGTGACGGGGACCATGGTGTCGCCGTGGCCGCCAAGGACGAAGGCGTTCACGTCCTTCACCGAGACGCCGAATTCCCAGGCGAGGAAGGTGGCAAAGCGCGCGCTGTCTAGCACGCCGGCCATGCCGACGACCTTGTTGTGCGGCAGGCCGCTGAATTCGCGCAGCGCCCAGACCATCGCGTCGAGCGGGTTGGTGATGCAGATCACGAAAGCGTCGGGGCAGTTGTTCTTGATACCTTCGCCGACCGCCTTCATGACCGAAAGGTTGATGCCCAGCAGGTCGTCACGGCTCATGCCCGGCTTGCGCGGCACGCCCGCGGTGACGATCACCACATCGGCGCCGGCGATGTCGGCGTAGTCATTGGTGCCGGTGACCTTCGCGTCGAAGCCCTCGACCGGACCGCACTGCGACAGGTCCAGTGCCTTGCCCTGCGGGATACCCTCGGCGATGTCGAACAGGACGATGTCGCCCATTTCCTTCTTCGCTGCGAGGTGAGCGAGGGTTCCGCCGATCATGCCGGAACCGATGAGGGCGATCTTCTTGCGTGCCATCAGGGGGAGGGTCCTTTTCCTGCCGCGGGACCGCGTTGAAACCCTGACCGATATTCGGGCCGCGCCAATTGTCCCGCAAGGCGGCACGGCACCCGGTCACTTCGTTGTGCGCCCTAGGCCCGTGGTCTGGTGATTGCAACCAGCAATTGGCTCGCGAGACGAAGTATTTATGCAAATGGTTCGCAATTGCAATAAACATTTCGTGACTCACTTGCTGGGCGGCCAGTTCAACCGCTCGAAGCCACTATTATAAATTAAACTGCGAGACGCTGGTGAAGTTCCTCAGGGAGGGTGTCGCGTTCTTCGGCCAGCATAAGTGCGGCCTGATAATCGGGAACCGCCCGGCTGAAGTGATAGCCCTGACCATGCGAACAGCCGGCTTCGCGAACCGCGCGAACCTGGTCGATGGTCTCCAGCCCTTCGGCCACGATTTCCATTCCCAGCGAACGTCCCATCTGGGATACCGCGCGGATGATGGCATCGCTCTTGATACCCGCCTGACCCCCGGAAACGAAGCTGCGATCGACCTTGATCTTCGAGAAGGGCCATTGGTTGATGTAGCCGAGCGATGAGTAGCCGGTGCCGAAATCGTCGAGCGCAAAGCGCACGCCCGCCTCAGACAGCTCCTCGATGAAGAAGGCGATGTTCAAGCTGTCTTCGAGAAACAGGTTCTCGGTTACTTCCAGTTCAAGCCGTTCGGGAGCCAGCCCGGCTTCGCGAATTGCGTTGAGGATCCCCAAGGCCGCTCCGGGCACCTTGATCTGGAGCGGGGAGAGATTGACTGCGATGCGAACATCTTCTGGCCAGTTGGCTGCCGCTTGGGCAGCCTTGGCGGTGAGCCAGTTCCCCAGCGTGACGATGGCGCCCGAATCCTCGGCGATGGGGATGAATTCGTCGGGCCGGATTTCGCCACGGGTTGGATGGAACCATCGTGCCAGGGCCTCAAAGCACCGGATTTGGCCGGTCTGCAGATCGACGATCGGCTGGAAGTAGACGGATAGTTGGTCGTCGCGCAGAGCCTTGCGCAATTCCACTTCGATTTCTCGCCGTCGGGCAAGATCGCGAGTCATGGATGTATCGAAGAAACGAATCTGCTTGCGCCCATCGGCCTTGGCTTCGAACAAGGCGAGGTCGGCGCGCTTGAGCAGGGTTGATGCCGTAAGACCGTTGTCGGGTAGCAAGGCGATGCCGATCGACCCTTCCATATCGATCCGGTCACCATCGAGGCGTATCGGCCGGGTAATCTCGGAAAGGATCGCATTGGCGAGCGCAGATGCGGAACGCGGGTTGTTGATCGGGCATGCGACGACGAATTCGTCGCCCGCAAAGCGAGCCGCGATCCCGCGTCCATCGATCAATCCGCGCAGCCGACTGCCGACTTCACGAAGAACTTGATCGCCTGCCTGGTGCCCGCGGTAGTCGTTGACGTCCTTGAACCGATCGAGGTCGATCCAGAACACGGCAACTTGGGTCTGCTCACGCGCGATCTCGAGAATCTCGGGCAGGCGGCGATCCAGGCCGGCACGGTTGGCCAGGCCGGTGATCGGATCGGTCAGTGCAATCTGTTCCATCCGCGATGCCAGTCGCGCGCTTTGCTCGGCCGCCTCGATCGAGTCCCGCAAGACCCTGAACAGCGACAGCGTCACCCCGAACATCGCGGGCATCAACACCGCAATATTGACCGCGAGGAAGACGCCAAGCGCCGATCCGCTGGCAAGCGACATCACGAACACCGGTAGCGAAACCAGTACCAGCTGGCCCAAGGCCATGGCGGGGCGGCCGCCATTGTGCGCGCAGTTCCCGACGCCGTAGCCGAGTGCGTTGGCGATCATCAGAACTTGCGCCATTGGCGGCAGCTCGAAGGCAATCGTGGCGCCGGCTATTCCGCCCAATACCAGGCTGTAACCC
>NZ_JAYPTL010000035.1:15775-35688 GCF_038133525.1 Erythrobacter sp.
CTGTAACCCAAGGCCCCGACGATATAGGCAATATCAACCCCGCGGAGCGATGCGTCGAGGATATGCTGGCGCAGGTGAAGCGCAGTCACCACGCGCAGGATTGCGATCGAGCTGAGCAGGAAGGTCAGCGAGTAGAACAGCGTGCCGGTGGTGTGGAAAGCGACCACTGCGCTGGCGAGGACGCCATTCAGCGCCCCGAGAATCAGGGTTGTGGGCCGGGCGTACACCGACTTGACGAGGGCAGCGCGTGCCCTTTCCGTCAGGCGATCTCCAGCGCCCTCGAGTTTCGAAGAGCGGTGCAACCCGAAGAAGATCTCGTGCTTCTTCATTGCGCAGCGAACTAAGGGAAAACCCTCAGTATTCTATTAACGCTGCATGAGGGTTAGCACCCATTTGCAATAACTTGGTCGGCGAAGTTCAGTAAATCAGCATGTCGCGTGTCGCGAGGCGTCGCTCGACCTTGTCTGCCAGCCGGCGATCAAGCGTACGGCACACGCCCAGCCACCATTCGTAACCAGCGACATCGCCGGTGAAATGCGCCTGCTCGGCCTGGCGCCGCGCGGCCTCTGCAGCGCCCATGCCATGCTCCGCAAAATGCTTCAGTGCGGCCCGCATCATGTGATCGAAGGATGAAGCCTCCTCCGCCATATGCGCGGCATCGCCATTGTCATTCGCGGCGCGAGCACAGGCTTTCTTCGCTAGAGCGCGTGCGATCGGTGAATGCGAAGTGGAACGGGCAGCGGCGAAATGGACGGACAAGAGCGACTCCTTCGATGATCCGGTTGCGCCCGAAGACACAGCTATCCTGATAGCCGCCCGCAACTAAGCTTCGGTTCCGCAGCATGGTTTTAAAGTGGTAAAGCACCGATGGCGCTGATGGCGTCAGCTGCTCTTTCCGGGTTCGCGGATCCATCGCCCGCTATTGGCATATTCGTCCTTCACCCGCCCTGATTGCGGCAGGATGTCATTGCGCGGCTGGGCGGGCTCGATTGCCGAGGAGGAACTGCCGACCGGCGCATCAGGCCTCCCGCCGGCGCCCAGGGCGGAGTTTGGCGGTGGTGTTGCAAGTCTGACGGGGCTGGGTGCGTCCGCCCCATCGCGACGGACAGCTGCCGTTGCAGCGGCCGGTTCGTATCCCGCGTAGCCCTGGCTGAAGGCGCCCGCGCTACCTGCGCCGCCTTTCCAGCGATAGAAGCGATGCGCGCCTATACTGGTGATGTATTCCAGGCTCGCCGCCCAATAGGGATTCACGTAATTGGTGTGGTAATGGGTCGCCAGGCCGATCGGGCGATAGACCTCGCCTGCCAGTGCGCCCAGCGCCACCGATTGGGCGCGCGCCCAACCCTGTCGGGATGGGGTGCGTTGCAGCGAGCCGTCGCAAGTGAAGGTGAATTGGCAGCCGGTCTTGCGCTCCGAGCCCTGGAATACCACGCCGCAGACGCTGGCCGGATAGGCCGGGTGCGCGACGCGGTTGAGTACGACCTGCGCCACGGCTTGCTGGCCAGAGTAGCTCTCGCTTGCCGCTTCATAATAGACCGCCATCGACAGGCATTGCAGCGCCCGCGCCTTGTCTAACCCGCTTCCAGCTGCGCGGAATGCTTGTGCAGCCGCGCCCGCGCTGTGGCTGTCGGAGAACTGGACAGTTTCGAGTGTGTCGCTGTCTTCACGCAGCGCGGCGAGATCGGTGGTCAGGCGAGGGGCATCTTCGAGATAGTAGAAGGCCGAGCCAGGAAAGCTTTCGCCTGCCGTTTCAAAGGGCATCCGGTTAAGCGGTACGCGCTCGTGACCAAGGCCGACGAGGTCGCGCAGCGCGCCCCATTCCCCTTGGGCGGCGACGGTCGGGATCGTGATAGCTGCCGCCAGGATAGCGAGCCTTCCAGGCAATTGCCGATGGCCTTGCCGACGTTGGACATTGTGCGGCGACCGCGAACCCCGGTTCCGGTTCGCGGCTTGCCGTCCTGTCCTTCCCTCAACCTCGTTCAACTGCACCCTTCCAGTCCTGTCGCGGCATAACCTGAGCGAGGCTCATGCGGGAGTCGGTCGTGCCCGCGGTCCCGGCGCGGGACGTCGCTCAGCCTCGCTCATACCGCTCAAAGCTTAAAGAAGCGCATGCTTGTGCCGCGGCGGATCCTTGGTTAGAGCGCCCGCGCGTCATGGGTTGGCCTGTTCGCGCAGGCCCGAAGAGGGAAGAGGGTTGGATGCCCTCGCTGCCCCCGCAACTGTGACCGGGGAGCGATTGCCCCACATGCCACTGGGCCGATGCCCGGGAAGGCGGTGCAAGAGCGATGATCCGGGAGCCAGGAGACCTGCCTATGCGCGTCGTTCGGCCGCGGGCGGGGTGTACCGATGGCAAACGTGGATGCGAGCAATTCCGCTCCCTCCCGTCATGAGCGACGTTCGCTTTTGACAGGAGGTTTTGTGTTCAAATATCTGCTTTTTCTGACTGCTTCGCTACTTCCTACCGCCGTGTTTGCGCAGGAAGTGGAGGATGAGGTGCTTGCGTCCACGGCCGATGAACCGGCATCGAGCATCACCGTTACCGCCAATGGCCTGGGTACCGATATCGGCAATACCGGGCAGGCTGTGACGATCATCGATCTTGGCGAGATTATGAGTGTGCAGGGGGCGGACGTCGAGCGCGTGCTGCGGCGTACTCCGGGCGTCTCGCTCGCCCGCAATGGCGGCGTCGGCAGCTTTACCGGCGTCAACGTGCGCGGTGCGTCGTCTGAACAGCTACTGGTGCTCGTTGACGGGGTCCGGGTCTCCGATCCGGCGGCGCCAGGCGGGGGCTTCGACTTCGGCAATCTGTTGCTGGGGACGGCGGGCAAGTTCGACATCCTGCGCGGATCGAACAGCACGATCTGGGGCTCCGATGCGATTGGCGGCGTGGTCGATGTCTCGACCCGCAGCGAAGCGGGGATCAGCGGCAATGTCGAATATGGTTCGCGCGATACCCTGTTCGCCAGCGCAGCCGGCGGGTTGAAGAGCGACGGTTATTTCGTCGGCCTGACCGGCTCGTGGTACCGCACCGACGGCTATGCGGCCGCGGCTTCGGGCTCGGAGCTGGACGGCTTCGAACAGGTCGCGCTGGGCGGATCGGCGTTTGTCGACCTCACTCCGCAGCTTGAGCTGTTTGCCCATGCGAACTGGAGCGAGGGAGATCTCGATATCGATGGTTTCCCGGCGCCCGATTTCGCGCTGGCGGACACCTTCGAAACGCAGGAAACCCGCCGCCATTGGGGCGATGTCGGGCTGAGCTATTACGGCAACGACTGGACGCTGCGTGCGGCCTACAGCCTCTCCGATACCGAACGCGATAATCTCGACGATGATGGTGCGGTGAGCTTTGCCAGCGACGGGCATTCCGAACGCGTCCAGCTGCGCGGTGAATATCGCGCGATCGGCGGACTGACCGTTGCGTTTGGTGGGGAGCACGAGTGGTCCGATTACGTCACGACCTTCGACACCCAGGCTTCGGTCGACATCACCGGTGGCTACGTCCAGCTCGGCTGGGTGCTCGGTGGACTTGCCGTCCACGCAGGCGGGCGGGTCGATGATCACGAGCTTTTCGGATCTCATGCCAGCTTCGGTGGGGACATTTCCTACCGGGTCGGCGGAGACTGGCGGGTTCGGGCGAGCGTGGGCGAGGGCTTCAAGGCGCCCACACTGTTCCAGCTTTATTCCTTCTTCGGCAATGCGGAGCTCCGGCCCGAAGCCAGTACCAGCGTGGATTTCGGTGTGGAGCACGGCCAGCGTGGGCGCGGCACGCATTTTGCGGTGACCGGCTTCCGCCGCGACAGCGAAGATCTGATCAGCTTCGCTTTCAGTGATGCCCGGCCATTCGGCTTCTATGACAATACTGCGCGTGCCCGCGCGCAAGGGATCGAGGCCGAGGCCGGATTCGACGTCACCGAAGGATTGCGCCTGTCGGGGGTCTACAGCTTCGTCGATGCGGAAGATCGCACGACGGGCAATGACCTTGCCCGTCGCCCGCGCCATTTCGCGACACTCTTTGCCGACTATGAAGCACCGTTCGGGCTCAAGCTCGGTGCGGACCTGCGCCTCGTCGGAAGAAGCTATGACGATGCAGGCAATCTCACCCGCCTGGGTGGCTATGAGGTCTTCGACCTGCGCGCCTCGCTGCCGGTTTCCGACGGGATCGAACTTTACGGGCGGGTCGAGAACCTGTTCGACGACGATTACCAGACCGCGAGCGGATATGCGTCCCCCGGGCGCGGCGTCTTCGCCGGAGTAAGGGCACGGATGTGATCCGCCTGCTGCCCGCGCTGGTCCTGGTGCTCGCCGGATGTGCGGGCCAGGGGCCGGCGCGGGCACCCGATACGCGGCAGCCGACCGTGGTCAGTCTCAATCCCTGCACCGACGCGATACTGGCAGAGGTTGCTGCGCCGGGGCAGTTGCTGGCGATTTCGCACTACAGCAAAGACCCGCAGGCGAGTTCGATGGAGGCAGCGGTAGCGGCGCGTTTCGCTGCGACCGGAGGTACAGTGGAGGAGATCCTCGCGCTCGATCCCGATATCGTCGTGGCGTCGAGTTTCCTCGATCCGGCGACGCGCGCGGGGATCGAGCGTCTTGGCCTTAGGGTCGTGACTTTCGGCAGTGCTGGTACCGTTGCGGAGAGCGAGGCGCAGGTGCGTGAGCTAGCTGAACTGGTGGGCAATCCGGCTGCAGGTGAAGTGCTGATCGAGCGTATCGAGGCTGTGCTTGCAGCTGCGCGCCCCCAAGGTGCGGCGTTAGAGGCGGCCCTGTGGCAGCCGGGGGGAATCGTCCCGGGTGAGACCTCTCTGGTGAGCGATCTGCTCCGTCGAACCGGTTTTTCCAGCTACGGTGAAGCACGCGGCATGGCGCAGGCCGACTACCTTTCGCTCGAGCAAGTGGTGGCCGACCCGCCCCAACTCCTGTTGGTGGCCGGGAGCGAGGTGGGGCAGCGCCATCCCGTGCTCGATCAAATGACTGACATGCATCGTGCAGCTTTCGACACGCGCCTGATCTATTGTGGCGGGCCGACGATCCTTCGCGCAGCACAGCGGCTGGCGGAAATCCGGCGGTTGGCCTCGTGAACCGCGCCACACTGATCTTTGCGCTTTTGTTGGCGCTGGCGATCCCGCTTTCTCTGCTGGCGGGCCGGGTCTGGCTCGATCCGGCAACCACACCCAATGCTACGCTGATTGTCGCCGAGCTTCGCCTGCCACGCGCCCTATTGGCGATCGTGGTTGGGTCGGGGTTGGGGGCGAGCGGGGCGGCGATGCAGGGCTATCTGCGAAATCCGCTGGCCGATCCCGGCCTGTTTGGCATCGCCCCGGGTGCGGCGCTGGGGGCGGTAGTCGCGCTGTGGTTCGGCTATGCCGCCTCGCCTTACCTCCTCCCGCTGTTCGCGCTGGTCGGCGCGGGCGGGGCGATGGCATTGCTGGCCGCGATCGCGGGTCGCACTGGTGGCATTGCGCTGTTCACGCTTGCGGGGCTGATGGTCGCGAGCCTTGCCGGGGCGCTCACCGCGCTGGCGATCAGCATGGCCCCCAACGCCTTTGCCATGAGCGAGATCGTGACATGGCTAAACGGCGCGCTGACCGACCGCAGTTGGCGGGAAGTGTGGCTCGCCGCACCGTTAGTGGCGTTGGGCGTGACGCTATTGTGGCGCAGCGGTGGGGCGCTCGACGCGCTGACTTTGGGAGAGCCGGTGGCCCGGTCGCTGGGTGTCGATCCGCATCGGCTTTTGTGGCTGTTGATCGCGGGCATTGGCCTGACGGTTGGGGCCAGCGTCGCGGTGGCGGGGATCATCGGTTTCGTCGGCTTGATCGTCCCGCATCTGGTGCGCCCGCTGACAGATCGGCGCCCCTCGCAACTGATCGTTCCCAGCGCGCTGGCCGGGGCTTTGCTGGTGCTCGTCGCCGACAGTGTGGTGCGCGTGCTGCCACTTGTCACCGAGCTGCGGCTGGGCATTGCGCTCAGCTTGCTGGGCGCGCCCTTCTTCCTGTGGCTCTTGTTGCGGATGCGCAGGGGGCTTGCATGATCCTGTCGGCGCACGACCTGACCGTCTCGACGCGGCTCCGCGAGGTCTCACTCGAGCTCGAGCCCGGCACCATCACCGCCATCTGCGGACCGAATGGCGCAGGCAAGTCGACGCTGCTCGAAGCCCTGGCGGGTTTGCTGGAGCCCGACGGAGGGCAGATCATGCTTGGTGATGCCGATTTGACCGGAATGTCGCCGCGCGAACGCGCGAAAGCGATGGGCTACCTGCCTCAGGCCCATGAAATCGCGTGGGATGTGCCGGTGCGCAGCATCGTTGCACTGGGGCGGATGCCACATGGCGATAATCGCGCGGAGCCGGTCGATACCGCGCTGGCAGCCCTCGATATCGCGCGCCTGGCGGATCGCCGTGCGCAATCGCTGTCTGGCGGCGAAACTGCGCGAGTGCTGTTGGCCCGCGTCTTCGCCGGGGAACCGCGCTGGATTCTGGCCGACGAGCCGCTCGCAGCGCTCGACCTTGCGCACCAGCTCGCGCTGCTGCGCCACTTGCGAGTGGCAGCCGATGCCGGGGCGGGGGTGGTCCTCGTCCTGCATGACCTGGCCCACGCGATGAACCATGCCGATCGCGTGGTCGTGCTTGACCGCGGACGCATTGCTGCCGACGGGGCGTGCGAAAACGCGCTCGACCCGCAGGTGATCGAGCGCGTCTGGAAGGTCGCGACCCGGTGGGTTGGCGAACCACACCACCGGGCGTTGATTGCTAGTTGATCACTCGGCGGCCTCGCCGCCGGTCAGCCCGCGAGCCTCGAGCATCGGGGTGACGTCGGGATTACGCCCCGCGAAATTGCGGAACATTTCGAAGTAATCCATCGTCCCGCCGCGGCTCAGCACGGTGGCGCGATAATGATCGCCATTGGCGCGCGTTAGCCCGCCATTGTCGCGGAACCACTTGCGGCTGTCCTGGTCGAGCATCTGGGTCCACAGATAGCTGTAATAGCCTGCCGAATAGCCGGCCGGACCCGAGAAGATGTGGTTGAAGTAGGTGGTGCGGTAGCGCGGCGGGACGAGATCGATCTCCAGCCCCAGTTCGCCCAAAGCCTTGCGTTCGAAGGCATCAACCTTTTCGGGTGTGTCGATTGCCGCAGCCTCGTCCTTCGAAAGTGCGGCCCACTTCATGTCGAGCAGGGCGGCGGTAACGGTCTCGCCGAAATCGTAACCCTGGTTGAACTTGCCCGCGGCCTCGATCTTCTCGATCATTTCGGCCGGGATCTGCTCGCCGGTCTTGTAGTGCTTGGCATAGTTGGCGAGCACTTCGGGCCAGGTTGCCCAGATTTCGTTCACCTGGCTGGGATATTCGACGAAGTCGCGTGCCACAGCGGTGCCCGAAAGGCTCTCGTATCGCTGGTCGGCGAAGAAGCCGTGCAACGCGTGGCCAAATTCGTGGAACATGGTCTCGACATTGTCGAAGCTGACCAGCTGTACCTCGCCTTCGGCTGCCTTGGAGATGTTGAGCACGTTGTAGATCACCGGCTTGGTGTTCCACAGGTGGCTCTGCTCAACGAAGTTCGACATCCACGCACCGCCGCGCTTTGACGGACGCTGGTAGGGGTCGAAATAGAACAGGCCTAGTTCCGAACCGTCGCGGTCATAGACGGTGTAGGTGCTCACGTCAGGGTGGTAGACGGGCAGGTCGGTGCGCTTCTTGAAGCTCAGGCCGTAGAGCTTGTTCGCGGCGTAGAACACGCCGTCTTCCAGCACGCGGTCGATCTGGAAGTATTCCATGACCTTGTCCTGGTCGAGATCGTAGCGTTCGGCCTTGATGCGGTTGGCATAACGATACCAGTCCCACGGCTTGACCTCGTAATCGCCGCCATCGGCCTTGATCGCTTCGTTGAGCATGGCCGATTCGCGCCGCTGCGTGGCGGCGAGGGCGGGGACCATTTGCTGCATGAAGTCGAGTGCTGTCTTGGGCTTTTCGGCCATGCGATCCCACATCGCATAGGTTGCCCAGTCGGGCGCGCCGAACAGCGCAGCTTTCTCCGCGCGTAGCGTGGCAATCTTGGCTGCGAGCATGCGCGTGTCCACGGCGCGCTGGCCATCGGCGCGGTGGAAGGACAGCTGGAACAGCTTCTCGCGCGTAGCGCGGTTGGTCAGGCTGGGCAGCAGCGGCTGTTGGGTGGTGTTCTGCAGCGCGATCGCGAACTTGCCAGGGTGGCCCTTGCTCGCGGCGAGATCGGCGGCGGCCTTGATATCGGCGTCCGAGAGGCCAGCGAGCTCTTCACGCGTGTCGACGATCAGCGGCTGATCGGACATCGCCGAGCGCGCGGCCTGGGCGAACTCAGTGGTGGTCTTCGAAAGCGCGGTGTTGAGCTGCTTGACCTGCTCGCGCTGGGCGGCGGTCAGCAGCGCGCCGGCATGGACCATGCCCTCATAGGTGTCCTCGAGCAGCGCGGCGTCCTCGAGGGTCATGCTCATCGCGGCGCGATTGTCATAGACCGCCTTCACGCGGGCGAAGAGCACCGGATCGAGCGTGATCGCGTCGCCATGCGCGGTCAGCTTGGGACTGATCCGGGTCTGAATATCGTCGAGCGCGTCATTGGTGTTCGCACCGGTCAGCGCGAAGAATACAGCCGCCACCCGATTGAGCATGCGGCCCGAAGTCTCGTAGGCGACGATGGTGTTTTCGAAGCTCGGCGCTTCGGGATTGTTCTTGATGGCCGCGATTTCCCCATCGTGGATCGCCATCGCCTTCTCGAAAGCCACCTCCATCACCTCGGGGGTGATCTTGGTGAAATCGGGCGCGTGGAAGGGCAGGGTGCTGTCGTTGGCGAAATACAGCGCGTCCCACTCAAGCGCTGCCCGATCGGTCGATTGGGCCATCGCCGGAGCTGCGGCAAAGGGCGCGAGTGCCAGGCATGCGACGGTGGCCAGGATATGGGCCTTCATGATCACTCCATCCGTTATCCGGGGGCATTGAACCCCCACCGTGAAATGGCGTGGTATGGATAGTATCGCAGGCGTCTGCGCAAGCCCGGTGACGTTTTCGGTCGGGAGGAGTCGGCAGTTCGTCGAAGGCCAGCTTCAAGAGCTTAGCTTGCTGCCTCCAATCCAAAGCGCATGATGGGTTCATACAGGGAGCCCTCGGGCCGCAGGTGGCTTTCGAAGAGGGTGAATTCCTCGACATCCCAGTCGGGCAGCCGCAAGCCGGCGGCACGCTGTAGGAAGACAATCGGCGATCCGCTGCGTGCGTTCATACGGGCAAGCGTCACGTGCGGGATGAACTGACGCGATTCCTGCTTGAATCCTGCCGCCTGGCAGGCGCGCTCGACCTTCCCCTGCAGGCGATCAAGCTCGGGGTTGTCGGCGAGGCCAGCCCAGAGCGTATGCACCAGGTCCTTCTTCTCGAAGACCCCCGTTCCCTCCAACCTGAGGGTGAAGCGCGGCATCGCGATCCTGCCCAGCTCGAGACCAAGATCCTCTGCCAAGCGATGATCGGCTTCTCCGACGTAGCGCAGGGTCAGGTGCAACTGTCCATCATCCTGCCAACGTGCATGGTCCACACCGTGCATTTCACCCAGCAACTTCGCGCGGATCGCCGCGGGAGGGCGCAACCCGATGAACAGACGGCGGTTCATCCGGATGTGTTAGAGGTCTTCGTGGCGGACGCGATTGCGCCCGTGTGACTTGGCGTCATACATCGCCGCATCCGCGCGGCTGAGCGTGGTCGCCACGGGCTCCCCCCGCATGTGCTGGGCCATGCCGATAGAGGCGCTGATAGTGCCTGGCGGCAGCCCCAACTCTTCATGGAGCCGGGCAAGCCCGTCCCGCAGGTCTTCGGCGAACTTTAGCGCACGCTTGCCATCCGCTTCGTCGAGGAAGACCGCAAACTCTTCGCCCCCCAGTCGGATCGCGCAGTGTTCGCCCGCGGAATAGGCGCGCAACGCATCCCGCATGAATGCCGCCGCAGCGATGAGCGCGCGGTCACCCATGTCATGCCCGTGCTTGTCGTTGAGCAGCTTGAAATGATCGAGGTCGACGATCAGCATGTGCGTGCGATCGTTAGTGGCCCGGTCGACCAAGCCGCGTTCGAACAATGCGCGGCGATTGAACAGGCCGGTAAGGGGATCGTGCGCCGCCATGAATTCGGAATGCGCCAGGGCCTCGGTCAGTCTTTCACTCAAGCGGCGATTCTCGACCAGCATGTCGGCAGCGAACTGGCGTTGGCGAGCATTTGCGAAAGCGAAGATGAGGATGGCGGTGAACAGCATGGTCATGCCGGCGGCAATTGGCAGGATCATGCCGACCGGCACGAACAGCAGGCCTACCGCCATCGTGACGGTGAAACCGCCGACATAGGCGATGATTGCGGTCTTCAACGGCGAGATCATGCTGGTGATGATCGCGACGGCGATCAGCGTTCCCCCACCAATGACCAGCCGTGATGGGTGGACGAACGGATTGATGAACAGCGGAAGTACCAGGAATGCCCAGCTCATGCCGCCGAAGAACAGCATAACCGCCAGCAGCTTCATGGCGGGCTCGAGCGGTTGCCCCAAGTCGAGCCGACGGCGAATGTTGTTCCACGACAGGCGGGTTGCAGAAAGTGCTAACAACCGCATGACGAGCGGCAGCACAAACACCGTGGGATTGGGCATGAAATATGCTGCAGCAACCATGCCGAACCAGGACAGGACGTTGGCAATAAAGGCACGTTGTTCGGTGATGACCACTGCGCGCACGGTTTCGCGCCACGCTTCGCGCTGCCAGTCTTCATCCCTTTCCGGGAAAGCAAACCAATCCTGCGCGTTCATGCGCCCCGACCCCCATCTCCTTTGACTTTACCCTAGAAGGTAACCAAGTACCTAGGCAAGTTCGGTGCTTTAGTGTCACAGGATGTATCAGAGGTTTACCGCGCTCGATTACGCGGGCGTGCGTCGCTGCCCGATTGGGTTAATTTGCGCAGCGCCGCTTCCAAGCCGAAGTCTGCCGGGGGAAATCAGGCGGCGTGATGGACGCGGTTGCGGCCCCGTCCCTTGGCTTCGTAGCATGCGATATCCGAACGCAGCAGCGCGTCGTCCAGCCCCTCATCCGCACGCCATTCGGCGAGTCCGATCGAGGCCGTTACCGGCAGCAATTGCCCGTTTTCGAGGCAAGGACCAACACCGGCAATCGCAGTCCGCAATTCTTCCGCCACATCTTGGGCGGCCTTTGAATCGGCTCCTTCGATCATGATCAGGAACTCTTCGCCCCCGAGGCGGTAGGCTTGATGGTTGCCGATCTTGCTGCGCTGCGCCAGCACATCGCGAATGGCGTCCGCGGTAGCGATGAGAACGTGGTCGCCCACGGCATGGCCAAAGCGATCATTTATCAGTTTGAAGCGGTCGAGATCGACTGTCAGTAAATGGCGCGGTGCGTCGTCGGCGCGGGCCTGGCGTTCCTCGAACAACCTGCGGCGATTGAGCAGGCCGGTCAGCGGATCGCGCCAGCTGAGGAACTCTGCATGGGCGAGCGCTTCGGCCAGCTCTTCTGCGAGTTTGCGGTTTTCAACCAGGGTTCGTGCAGCACAGACGATATGGATCCCGGTATTGGCGGCGTAGACGCGCACGCCCCCGGCAAAGACGGCCCAGACCAATACGAAAACCGGATCATAGTCGACCGGATGGGCGAGGACGACGCCGGAGGCGACAATCCAGAAGCTGGCAAGCAAGCCATCACGTGGGCCGGGGAAGGCAGCGAGGGTCACCGCGATCAGCGTGACAACCAACAATACAATCACGCGGATAGTGGCCACCGCGGCCAGTGGAGCGCCGAGTGGCGCGGGCCACAGCAGTAGTGCGAGCGTCGCCCCAGCCACAGTCATGGAGATGAACAGCAGCAGTTCGGCGCGTTTGAGCGGTTGGCGCGATTCCAGCTTTGCTTCGAGCCGGGTCGCAGACCAGCGGGTAAACAGGAAAGATGCCATGCGAGCGGCGAGAAACCAGCCCAGGATACCGCGCATCGGAATGGCAACGACCCCGACGGACAATACTGCCAGGCCCAGCAGGCTTGCGCTCAGTGCATGCCTTTCCCGCTCGAGCATCGAGAGGATCGCCTCGCGACGCACCTCATGCGCATCAACCTCGTCTGCGAAGCCGCGTTCGCAACAGGATTCGGCTGGATGGCGTGTGCAACTTTCCACGAGCGGTGAAATAAATCCCCTGGACTGAAGGATATTATTTCACACTAGATTGAAATCGTTAACAAAATTTGTGAGCCACAAGTAGCGGGCGAAGGCACGTGGCCTCGCCCGCTACTTGTGAAACTACAGTATTACCAAATGCGAGCCCTATCCTCAGGCGCGATATACATGTCATCGTCAGCTGTAATGCCAAAGGCTTCGTACCAGGCGTCGACATTGCGCAGCGGGGCGATCGTGCGATAGCGCGTCGGACTGTGGGGATCGGTGGCGACCTGATTGCGCAATGCGTCTTCGCGTGCCTTTGCCCGCCATACCTGTGCATAGGCCAGGAAGAAGCGCTGGTCGCCGGTCAGTCCGTCGATCACCGGGGCTTCCTGCCCGTTCAGCGATTTGTGGTAAGCATCGAACGCCACCAGCACACCGGCGAGGTCGGCGATATTTTCGCCCATGGTCAGATCCGGGTTGATGAAGGCGCCGGGGACGACTTCGAACTTTGCGTACTGGTCACCGAACTTCTTGGACTCGGCCTTGAAACGCTCGTTGTCTTCAGCGGTCCACCAGTCCTTGATCGCGCCGCTGGCGTCGATCTTGCGGCCCTGATCGTCGAAGCCGTGGCTGATTTCGTGGCCGATGACCACGCCGATCGCGCCATAATTCACTGCCGGATCGGCCCAGGGATCGAAGAAGGGCGGTTGGAGGATACCGGCCGGGAAGACCATCTTATTTTCCAGGCCGCCGTTATAGGCGTTCACGGTCTGCGGGTTCATGCCCCACTTGCTGCGATCAACCGGTTCGCCGAGATCGCTCATCGCGTAATCGGCGTTGAACTTGGTCGCGGCGACCATGTTGTCGTAAAGGCTGGTTTCGCTAACCGGGAGCTGCGAATAGTCGCGGAACTCCTTCGGATAGCCGACCATGACTTCCATCTTCTCGAGCTTTTCGATGGCGGCGGTCTTGGTGGCTTCGCTCATCCAGTCATTGCCGCGAATGCGGTCGGCCATGGCCAGCTTGAGGTTTCCGACCAGCTCATCCATCCGGGTCTTGGCGATGCGCGGGAAATATTCGCCGACGTAGGCTTCGCCGACCAGCTCACCAAGCTGGCCGTTGATCAGGTCCACTGCGCGCTTCCAACGGGGACGCTGTTCGCTGACGCCCGACAGCTTGCTGGTGAATTCGAACCGACTGTCGACCATCTTCTTGGTGAGATAGGGGGACGCCTGATGGGAAATCTGGGCCTTCTGCCACAGCTTCAGCGTTTCGAGATCGGTGCTGCCGTAAAGTCCTGCGATCGCTTTCACCGCAGTGTTGTCGGTGACGATAATGCGCTTTTGCGGAGGTATGTTGTTGCCTTCGAAGAAGGCACCCCAGTCGATACCCGGGGCATAAGCGGCCAGTTCCTCGCTCGACATCGGGTTGTTGATGGCGGCGATATCGCGCTTCTGCTCGACGTCCCAGTTGAGCTCAGCAATATAGGTTTCGAAGGTGAATACGCGGCTGGCGGCTTCGCGCGGATTGGCCACGCCGATCGCACGGAACGTCCGTTCGAGATAGGCGAGATAAGCCCCACGCTGGGCAGCGAACTTGTCGCTGAAGTAATAGTCCTTTTCTGGCAGACCGAGACCGCCCGATGCCATCCACAGCGAGTTCACGGTCGGATCGTCGGGGTCGGCATAGGGGCCGGCACCGAAGAGCGACCCGCCGAACTTGTCATAGGTTGAGCCCATGAAGCGGGCGAATTCGACCTTGTCCTGGATCGCATCGACCTTGGCTAGGTCGCGCTTGAGCGGCGTGAGACCGGCCTTCTCTATGGCCTTTTCGTCCATGAAGGTCTTGTAGAGCGCGCCGTGCTGGGTCGTGACCGGCGCGGCGGTGATCAGGCCATTGACCTGTTCGGTGACGTCTTCGCGCAGATTGTTGAAGGATCCGACGGAGGGGCGATCACCCGGGATCTCCGTACGATCGATCCATGCGCCCGAAGCATACCGTTCGAAATCGTCGCCTGGATCGGCCGACGCGTCGCGGGCGGTCAGATCGAGACCGTATTCGCCAATCTTGGCCTGGCCGGTCACGACAATGGTGTGTTCGTCGTTGGTGGCGCCGTCACCCTGTTCTTCGGCGAAGCCCGGAGTGGCGAGGAAGGTGAGAGAAAGCGCTAGCGCCGAAACGGCGACACGGCTCGAACGAATAGTACGACGCATCAATTCTACCCCTATTTATGCTTTGGCACCGGGGCGTCATACATAGTTAAGCGCGCAAGGGCAGGTTTTTCGGCAAACTACGCCTGGGGGTCGGCGAAGGGCGACTCTCGCCCCCTTCGCCGACCGATCCCCGATTGGCTTACCAGAGGCGGTAGGAGGTGACCCTGGTGCCCGAGGAAATGATCAGCTGGTTGTCGGGCGTGATCGCCAGACGTCCACCCACTGCCGCCGTCCAGTCCTGGGTATGCGCGTCGGTACCGAGGTTGAAGGCATAGCTGTCGGTCGCGGTCGAAACGAACAGGTGCGATCGGGTGCTCACCACGCTGCCTTCCAGTGCGCCAGTGCCGGGGATTGCGATCGAATAGGCGACCGCGCCGGTATCGGGTTGCAATGCATCGACGCGACGTGCTGCCGGGTTGATCGCGAACAACAGGGTCTGACCATAGACCGGGTAGGCCGAGTAGCTTGCGGCGCTGGTCCACAGCTTGTTTCCGCTGCTCAGCGACCAGGCCGATATCGGTGAAGCTTCGGTATATGACTTGCCGAGAGCAAAGGCGAAAAGCCGTGAATCCGGGCCGAGCATCGGGGCCGCGGCATACTGCGCGCCGCCCGTGAATTCGGGGTTGGCGAGTGAGCCGGTAGGGTTGCCGGTCGTGCGCGAGAGGATCTGGATGGTCGAACCCGCGAAGGCATAGACCGACGAACTATCGACCGCCACCGCGGCGCTACGCATGATCGCGCCACCGAAATCGCGCTGCCAGGCCAGCGTTCCATTCACCAGGTCATAGGCATGTGCGACCATGCCGTTGGCACCGGCGATCAGGAACAGGGCATCCATGTAGGGAACCGGCTGGTTCATCTCGCCCGCCGGGGCATTATAGGCAGGCAGGGTGGTTACCGTGCCATCCACCGCATCGACGACCATCGGGGTCTTGGTCCCGCTGGCTGCAGTGCTTGTGTAATAGACCTTGCCGTCGTGATAGGCGGGATCGCTCAGCACGTCAGTGCCCATGTCCACCCGCCAGTTACGTGTTCCTGAGGAGGTATTGATCGCGACAGCGTAGTACTTGCCGTCGGCGGCGTGCTCGGTGAGGAAGGTCCGACCCCGTGCGGCTGCTGCTGCACCAAAGCTGGAACCGTCGGCGGCTGTGTACTGCCATCTCCGGGCGAAATCTTCCCGCTTGTAATTCACATTGACGTAGCCGCGATGGTCGGCCAGCCGCTGCGCGGTTTCCCAGTCAGCCACCTGGATATCGAGATTGAGCGTGTAGGCGACGCTTGAGCCCGGATAGATCCGTTCGCAATCCGCGTCAGCGCACAGGCGGAAGAAAATCGAGCTGGTGGTGAGGCCGCCCGGCGAGAAGGGAATCGTCTCGAGGTTGATGGTGAAGCTGGTGCCCGATCCCGTCGGTGTTCCGATAAGTCGATAGCGCTCCGCGTTGAGCACGACGTCGGCGATAATCGGCTCGCTAGAAGTGCCGGTATAGCTGGCGCCGAAACCGAAAGTTGCAGAGCCGCCGTCGGGAACCGTGACCGTCTGTTCGGCCTCCGAAAGCGTGACTGTCAAAGTCGGCAGATTGTTGCTGCTTCCACCGCCGTTCGAGCTGCCGCCACCGCATGATGCAAGGAATGTGGCAGCCAGACCTGCGACCGCAACGTGGGACACCCTCATGAAAATCGTCCTTCTTTGTCTGCTATGGCGATTCGGGCACCGAAGTGCGCCGCCAAGCCTTAATCCAGCCTGCACCTAGCGTGTCGCACCATGCCTGCAAATGGCCGAACATGGATTCTGAGAATTTCCGGGGGCAAGTCGAAGCCGAAGTCAGGTCGCTTCGCTTGGTACTGTGCCTATGCTAGTGTTTTGGCGACGCAAACTCTTCGGGGGGAGGGATCGGCGATGGATGGATTTCGCTACAAGGCGTTCGTCAGCTACAGCTGGGCGGATGCGAAGTGGGGCAAGTGGCTCCACCATGCGATCGAAACCTATCGCACGCCGCCCGCGCTGGTTGGCAAGGAGACACCGTGCGGACCTGTTCCGCCGCGACTCCACCCCTTGTTCAAGGACAGAGAAGAAGAGGCCGCCGGGGCGAGCATCGGCACGGCAGTCGAAACCGCGCTGGCCAATTCGGAATTTTTGATTGTCATCTGCTCGCCCAATTCAGCCAAGTCGGAATGGGTCAATCGCGAGATCGCCTGGTTCAAGACGCACCGCGATCCGAACAAAGTCCTGGCCCTGATCGTCGATGGCGAGCCTGGTGGAGGGGAGGGCGAGTGCTTCCCCAAGGCGCTGACGCATGAGGTCGACGGTAGCCTCGCCGTCACGGACCGCTTCGCCGACATGCCACTGGCGGCCGATGCGCGTGATGCGGGTGACGGCAAGCGCATGGCCAAGCTCAAGCTTGCCGCCGCGATGCTGGGTGTCGGACTCGACGAGCTCGTCAACCGCGAAGAGCGCCGCCGCCTTGTGCGCACCCGCATTATCGCGGGAGCATCGCTGGCGCTGGCGCTGGTGATGAGCGGTTTGACGCTGGTCGCGGTGCAAGCTCGCAACGAAGCCGAGCGCCAGAGGGCCGAGGCGGATGGACTAATCGAATTCATGCTCACCGACCTGCGTGAGAAGCTCGAACCGGTGGGGCGGCTCGATGCGCTCGACGTGGTGGGCACGCGCGCGCTCGACTATTATGCGCGACAGAAGCTTGCCAGCCTCGACGCGGATGCGCTCGGGCGCCGTGCGCGGGCGCTGTTGCTGGTGGGCGAGATTTCGAATCTGCGCGGGGATAGCGAGGAGGCGTTGAAAGCGTTCACGCAAGCTGCCGCGACGACGAAGGAACAACTTGATCGCGATCCGGAAAACGAACAGCGTATTTTCGACCATGCGCAAAGCGTGTTCTGGGTCGGAGCGATCGCGTATGGACGCGGTGAAGCCAAGGACGCCGAAGCGCGGTTCCGCGAATACAAGCGCCTGGCGGACCGACTCAATGAACTCGATCCCGACAAGCCGGCCTGGCAACTGGAAGCCAGTTACGCCGAAACGAATCTTGGCGTGATGTACAATGAACAGCGCCGCTATGCCGAGGCGGAACCGGCATTTGCACGGGCGCTTGAAAGGATCGAGGCAGTTGCCGCGAGCGAGGGGTACGATCCCGGCAGGCAGGTAGAAATCGGCCAGATCATGAACTGGTTGGGGATAGTGACGGGCCAACTTGGCAAGGAAAAGGAGGCGCTCAAATTGCATGAGCGCGAGGTCGGGATTTACGAAGAGATCCTGAAGCGCGAACCTTCGAATGCGCAGGCCAAGAACCGGCTCGCGGTCGCGTATCAATTCTTTGGCGACCAACAACTCAGCCTTGGCAATCTGACGGGAGCTATCGTGTCGTACGAGCACTCGCTCGCACTGAACAATGACCTGCGCGCGCTCGAAGCTGAGAATACCGAATGGCAGGAGACTGCGGTTCGGGGGCTGCAGGCTCAGGCTGAACAGCTCATCTACGCCGGTCGGTACGGCGAAAGCGACGCGATGCTGAAACGGGCCAGTGCGCTGCTTTCTCGGATGATTGCAGTCGACCCCGAGAACGAGTTCTGGTCGGGCGAACTGCGGTTTACGCAGGCCGAGGTCGGAATGAAGCTGGCCTTGGCACGCGGCAATCTTGCGGGCGCCCAAGAACTTTCGGGGCAGATGCTCGCACTAGTGAAGACTTCGTCAGGGGCGCTGGGGCCGATCCGCGCAGCGACGGCGTATCGCATGCACGGCGATCTTCAGCAAAGATCAGGGCGCTCCGAAGATGCGCAAAGTAGTTGGAACAAAGCTCTCGATTCACTTCCGCGGGAAAGCATGTCGCTCGAAAGGTTCTTGCTCTTCAAACGCCTTGGGCAATCGCGGCAAGCGGAAAGCATTGCGGCCGAACTTGACAGGCGGGGCTATCGACACCCCGCCTATCTTGCAGAACGCTGATCCGGCTCGGCTTACTTCCTGAGCATGAATTCATTCACGCCCGAGGTCCCCTTGCTGCCCAGCATGGGGTCGAGCGTAATGTAATAATCGCCGTTGTCGGGAAGGACGAGGCCGAGACAGTAGGCATAATCGGGCGCGGTATCGTCAGTGTCGTCGTCGATGGTGACCTGTGTGTCGCCTCCGCGAACGGCCGACATGCCGGTTATGGTAATCGGCGTGGTATTGTATTCGCGCTTTGACACGTTCTGGACCTGGCAAAACCAAAGATAGCCGGTCACCGGTCCGGTGCCGCTGTATTCGGTCGCAGTCGCCCAGCGCCCGGCGACCGAATTGCCGTTTTTATCAACCATCTGGCTGGTATCGAGGGTGAACGTGATGTCGACGTTGTCGTTGTAACCGTCCTTCGCCTTGAGCCCCGACAGCTTGAGGTCGCCGTCGCTCGCGACGCGGTTCTTCATGTTCGAGTGATCGGGAGTCTGGCCGGTCTGGGTGAAGGTCGCGCTGGCGCCGATGCTGCCATCGGAATTCCAGATCAGCGTGGGTGTACAGGTCACCGCAATAGTGCGGTCTTTCTTCGTATCCTGTGGGCCCGTCGTTTGGCTTAAGGTTTGCTGTTCCATCTTCGGTCTCCCGTCCCCTGCCTGCACTGGCGCGCGTTGGGGCAGGGAACACCCGGCATCGCGCGCCTAACGGTTGCGAAACCCGAAGTCCGGAGGGTCTGGATGGCGATTGTGTGCGGCTGCCGCCTAAGCGGCCTTAGCCATGCGGTGCCGTTCCCCCGATGGCCTGCATGGCACAAGCAGGCCATCGGCACAGTCTGCGCCCCGAATCAAATAAAGTAAATTGTAAATTAACCGTCAGCGTGCGCAGTATTCGTGGCGGCCGCTCTCACACAATTCAACAGCGCGACGCCATTCGGCCATCTTGTGTTCGTAATCGGCCTGCGCCGCGGGATAGTCGCGATAGTCCTGCCAGCCTTTCGCCAATTGCGCATCGCGGCGTTGTACATGGCGCAACTGCTCTCGATTGAGCCTGCGGATTTCTGCGGCATCGCGCGCCCGCGCCTCGGCCGAGCGCATCTTCGGATCCTTGGGATCGTCCGCCAGGGCGGCGCCCGGCAGGCAGGCGGCGGCAAGCGCGATTGCGCCGGTGAACAGGTGTATTCTCATGATGCTGCGACCCTTCCCATGCATTTGCGCAGCCTGGTGCCGGTAACGCTAAGAAACGCCAGACGAATGCGGTAAACGGTGCGGTGACGAAGGTGGACGCGGCGCGGTCTCGCCATGCTGGCCCTGTCGACTTCACGGGGACAATTGGCGCGTTGCAATCCGCCCGGTGCACCCCACATCGCAGCAGCGACGGGGATGCCGCATCCAGGCCCCTTGACGAATGCGAACATTACCGGAACAACGCGCCTCATGGCACTCACCCAGATTTCAGTACGCGGCGCCCGCGAGCATAACCTCAAGGGTATCGATATCGACCTGCCGCGCGATGCGCTGATCGTGATCACCGGCCTCAGTGGCTCGGGCAAGTCGTCGCTCGCCTTCGATACCATCTATGCCGAAGGACAGCGGCGTTATGTCGAGAGCCTGAGCGC
>NZ_JAYPTL010000036.1:0-35135 GCF_038133525.1 Erythrobacter sp.
GCCGTCAGCCGTGATGATGAACCCCGAACCGAGGGACTGGCCTTCCTGGTAGCGCGGCTGCTGTTGCTGCTGCCCACGATTGCCGAACAGGCCTTCGAATGGCGTTCCGGCGAAGGGGTTGCCCTGCTGCGGAATCTCGATCCGCTGGCGGGTGGAGATGTTGACCACCGCCGGCTGCAACTGTGCGGTCAGATCGGCAAAGCTTTCTGGAGCGCCGGCCCGCGGGACCACGCGGGACATGTGGCTATCGTCGTTCTGGGCGACCTGCGCCCCGGCGGGGTAGCCGGTCGCGAGCGAAATGGCTGCGCCCCCCAGCAGGAGCGCACTTGTCACGGAATATGCGTATCGCACGGGCTTCACGTCCTTGTCGTCCTCTTCCTTGTCAGCGCACCGACGGCGACTCTGTCACCGGGGCACGGAATGGGTACGGAGGCGACCTCTCGCCTTTCCCGCTTAACCGCGTTTGAACGACCTGCGGCCAGGTCGACGAACCGTCAACGCCGTCCGCGAAACTGCCGCAGGTATTCGTTGTCCGGCGACAGGATGATGCTGCTGCTCGCGTTGCCGTTCTCTGGTGCAAAGGTCGCATCGTAACTCTGCATGGCGCGGTAGAAATCGTAGAAGCCTGGGTCCTTGCCGAAGCTATCGGCGTAGATCTTCGCCGCCTGCGCATCGGCTTCGGCGCGGATGATGCGGGCATCACGCGCACCCTGCGCGCGAATGGTTCGCGCCTCGCGTTCACGATCGGTTTCCATGCGCTGGAAAGCCGATTGCAGCGGTGCTCCGTCCGGCAGGTCGGTGCGCTTGATCTGAACGTCGATTACCTCGGCTCCATATTGCCGCGCCTGGCGATTCAAATTGTCGCGGACATTGGCGAGCGCCGTTCCCCGTTCGGCGGTGAGCATGGCCGAGAAGGTTCGTCGGCCAAGCTCCTGCCGAAGTACCGAATTGAGGATCGGTTCGAGTGCGACGCGCACACCGTCGGTGGTCCCCGCACGCTCGACCATGCGGATTGGGTCGGAAATGCGGAAGCGCGCGTAAGCATTGACCAGGAGGCGCTGCTGATCGTTCGACAGGACTTCTTCATCGGTCATGTCGAGGTCGAGCACGCGCTTCTCTATCCGTGCGACCCGCTCGTAGAACGGAATCCGAAGGTAGAGGCCGGCCTCGGTCTTGCCGTTCGGTGTGTTGACGGTGCGGACCGGCTCACCGGCCGCGATCACGACGACCTGTTCTTCTTCGGGCACAATATAGGCGCTCAACATAAAGCCGATCAGTGCCAGCCCGAGTGCGATCACCGATGCGCGGTGGTCTTCCCAGATGCGTCCCATCTTACTGGCCCTCCTGCACGGTTACGGTGGTGGTCGGCTGGGCCTGTTGAGCCCGCCTGCGCAATTCAGGCAGCGGTAGGTATGGCGTCACGCCGGGGGTCTCTACGATTGTCTTGTCGGTCTTGCTGAGTACGCGTTCCATGGTTTCGTAATAGAGACGCTTACGGGTCACTTCGGGCGCCAGGCGGTATTGCTCATAGACCTGGTCGAAGGCCTCGGCCTCGCCCTGTGCCTGGGCAATCACCTGCTGCGCATAGCCGCTCGCCTGGTTGCGGGCGGCATCCGCATTTTGTTCCGCGACGGAGACGTCGCGGAAAGAATCGACTACGTCGCCTGGCGGGTCGGCCTTGGCGATTTCCACGCCGAGCACCTGGATGCCCGAGCGATAGGCGTCGAGCGTGCGTTGCATACGCAGCCGGACGCTCTGTTCGATTTCGGCGCGGCCCTGACCGGAGAATGTCTGATCGAGCGTCTTTTCCGCGACTGATGCGCGCATCGCCGCTTCGGCGACTTCATTGACCGTCTCGACGGGCTCGGCGAGCGAGAACTTGAAATTCTCGAGGCTCTTGATGTTCCAACGCACGATGTAACTGAGGTCGACGAGGTTCTGGTCGCCAGTCAGGATCAACTTGGCCTTCTGCCCCGTTTCCGGAATCCGAACCACGCGAACACCGGTGACGTCCTCGACATCGACAGTCTCGATCGGGAAAGGAGCCGAGAAACGCATGCCTGAATCGAGGGTGCGAGTGTAATTGCCGAGCGTCTTGACGACCGCCTTTTCCTGCGGCCCGATCAGGTGGACGCTGGTTGTCAGCAGACCAATACCGACTATGCCGGCAATGGCCAACGGGAACCAGCTCTTGCCGCCGGGGCGCGGGGGTAGGCGGAAGTTGGGGCCGCCCGGTCCGCCGCCACGGCGCGGACCTTCGGGTCCGCGGCTCTTGAAGATATCTTCGATATTGGGTGCGCGACGTCCGCCATCCTCGGAACCCGGTGGTAGCCACGGATTGCGCGGCCCCTTGGGCTTGTCCTGGCCTGAATCGTCCTTTTCACCGGATGGCTCGTTGCCGTCCTCCGGCCCCTTGCCGGAACCACCGCCCCAGGGGCTCTTTTTCCCCGCCATTCCCAGCCAGATCCTTTGCCGAAACCCGTCAATCACTCTCATGCATTCCGTTATAGGTGTGGTTTCCGGGAAAAACAGGGTTGAACGGCGCTTTTTGATGCTACAGCAGCCGGGCCCATGAGTTCGACGGACCCGAAAGCCTTGCTGCCCGCCGCGGTTGCGGAGCGTGTAACTTCCCTGACCATCACCAAAGGCCGCGCTATCGCTGTGGTCGATGTTGGCGGCATGGCGGAACGCGAGCGCGCCGATCTGGAAAAAGCGATCACCGATATCCTGTCCGGCCGCGAGGAGATCGATGAAGTCCGCGTGGTCATGACTGCGGAGCGCAAGACGCGCAAGATCATCGCCGTGGGCAGTGGCAAGGGCGGGGTAGGCAAGTCCACGCTGACTGCGAACCTGGCCATCGCGCTGGCACGCAAGGGGCGCAAGGTCGGGCTGGTCGACGCGGACATCTATGGCCCCTCACAACCGATTATCCTGGGCAATCAGGGGCAAAAGCCGGTCGCCCATGATGAAAAGCTGGTTCCCGTGGCGAGCCGTTTCGGCGTTCCCGTGCTGTCGATGGGTCAATTGGTGGAACCGGGCCGCGCGATTGCCTGGCGAGGGCCGATGGCTGCGGGGGCGCTCACCCAATTGCTCGATGCGCATTGGGACGATGCGGAAATCCTGATGGTGGACCTGCCGCCGGGGACCGGCGACGTCCAGCTGACCATGCTGCAAAAGTTCAAACCGGCGGGCGCGGTGATCGTCTCGACGCCTCAGGACCTGGCGCTGATTGACGCGGCGCGTGCGGGGCAGTTGTTTGATCAGGCGGGCGTGCCCGTGATCGGGCTGGTCGAAAACATGTCGGGCTATGCTTGCCCGCATTGCGGCGAAGTGTCCGACCCCTTCGGCAAGGGCGGGGTCGAAACGACCGCAGCCAATCTCGAGCTGCCGTTTCTCGGGCGCATCCCGCTCGATCTCGCCATTCGTCAGGGCAGCGACCGTGGCGATCCGCCGGCCGCGACCGATGGCCCTATTGCTGAACCCTTCCTCGCCATAGCCGACAAGCTCGACGCATGGATTGGCGCAAACAGCTGAGCGAACTTCCGGTCACCCGGCGCCAGTTGGTAGCCGGGGCCGTCGCCGGCGGTGGACTCATCATCGCCTGGGCACTGTGGCCGCGCCACTATGCCAGCCCGCTCGCACCCGGCGCGAACGAACGCGAATTCGGTGGCTGGATCACCATTGGCCGTGACGGCGTGATCACCGTGGCGGTGCCGCAGCTCGAAATGGGGCAGGGCGTGACAACGGTCCTTGCGCAGGTGGTGGCGGTCGAACTTGGGGCGGACTGGCGGCAGGTCGGCGTCGAACCTGCCCCGCCAAGCGGGCTCTATGCCAATGTGCCGCTGGCGGCGCGTTGGGCGGAACTGTGGTCGGACCTGCCAAGCTTTTCCAGCGCACCCGATAGCTGGCTTGCCGAAGGTTTCGCCCGGCGGAACCGCTTCATCGCTACCGCCGAAGGGCTCTCGCTCGATGCCTATGAGACACCTCTTCGCGAAGCGGCTGCCGGTGCGCGCGCCATGCTGGCGATGGCGGCGGCGGATCGCTGGGGCGTTTCATGGGAGGAATGCTCGGTCGAAAACGGCCTTGTCCGCCACGGCGACCAACAGTTGGGCTTTGGCGAACTCGTGGTTGAGGCGGCCGCATACGACCCGCCGGATCCGCCACCGCTGCGCGTCGAGACCGCCACCGAAGTGCCGGTGCTGGGCGAAGCCGAGGTCGAGCCGGCGTTTCCGCGGCTGGACCTGCCGTCAAAGGTCGACGGCAGCTTCCTGTTTGCGGCCGATATCCGCCTGCCCGGCCTGGTCTACGCTTCGATCCGGCATGCGCCGCATGGTGGGTCGTCATTGATGCGTTTCGATGCGGACGCCGCATCGGGCATGCCCGGCCTGGTCGGTGTGGTGAAGTCCAAGCGATACCTTGCAGCGGTGGCGCAGAGCTGGTGGGTTGCCGAACGCGCGGTGATGGCAATGAGACCGACCTTCGGCGGTGGTCGCCAGGTTGAAAGCGCAGCTGTCTTCGAAACGCTGGGAAGCGCATTCGAGGAGGTGGAACCCGAAGCCGTCTACGCCACGGGCGATGCGAACGAGTTGCTCGCCCGGCCCGACCTGACCCAGCGCTATGTCGTCGCCCCTGCTGTCCATGCGACGGTCGAGACGGCCAGCGCCACCGCGCGTTACGAAGACGGCAAACTGGAATTGTGGATCGCATCGCAGGCGCCCGAACTGGCGCGACGGGCGGCGGCCAGGGCGGTCGGTCTGGATGAAGCGGATGTGGTGCTCTATCCCACCGCCGCGGGTGGCAGTTTCGATGCCCGGCTGGAAAAGCTGCACGCTATCGAGGTTGCGCAGATCGCCAAGGCGATCGGGCGCCCGGTCCAACTGACCTGGCCGCGTGCGCAGGAATTCCAGTCGGTACCGCCGCGCACCCCGGTCACGGCGGAACTCTCGGTGGCGTTTTATCCGGCGACTGGTGGGCGGATAGCGGCCTGGCGGGCAAGGTTGGCCTTGCCCGCAACAGCTCGCGAATTCGGACACCGCCTGTTCGACAATCTTACCCCGGAAGCGGCGATAGATCGGGCTTCGGGCGAAGCGGATGCGATGGCCTGCGCAGGCGCCTTCCCGCCCTACGGCATCGAGAATGTGCTGGTTGAACACCTGCCGGTCGAAATCGCGCTGCCCACGGGTCGGATGCGCGGCAATGCCGCCGCATATGGTGCCTTCTTCACCGAATGTTTTATCGATGAACTGGCGGAAAAGGCAGGACGCGATCCTTTCCTCTACCGCATGGAAATGCTCGGCAAGATGCCGCGCATGGCCGAGGTGCTGCGCCATGCCACGCGGCTCGGCAATTGGGACGGCGGGCGACGCGGGACCGGGCAGGGGCTAGCCATGGCCAGTATGGGTCCGACCGAAACCGGCGGGCGCATCGCCTGTGTGGCGCAAGCTTCGCTAGGCGAGGGTGGCCTCAAGGTGAGCAAGCTTTTCGCGGCGGTCGATATCGGCCGCATCGTCAACCTCGATATCGCACGCCAGCAGATCGAAGGCGGGCTGCTGTTCGGGGTAAGCCTCGCCGCCGGATCGAGTATCGCCTATGAACAGGGCAAGCCGGTGCCTAACCGCCTTTCCGGCTTGTCGCTGCCGACGCTGGCCGACAGCCCAGAGATCGTGGTCGAATTCATCGCCAGCGATGCGGAACCATTCGATCCCGGGGAACTTGGTGTGGCAGTCGCCCCCCCGGCGATCGCCAATGCGCTCTATTCTGCTACGGGCTCGCGCTTCCGCCACCTGCCCTTGTCACTGGAGGACCTATGACCTGGCGTGACCAACGCCTTCCACCTGACCATCCGACGGTGGGCTCCGGAAAAATCGGGGTGTTGCTGGTCAACCTGGGCACGCCCGACGCGCCCGATCCGGCATCGGTGAAGCGCTACCTGGCCGAATTCCTTTCGGACAAGCGCGTGGTCGAAATTCCCGACCTCGTCTGGCAGCCGATCCTGCGCGGGGCGATACTGACCACGCGTCCCAAGCGCAGTGCGGCCGCCTATGCCAAGGTCTGGACGCCGGAGGGTTCGCCGCTTGCGGTGATCACTCGCCAGCAAGCCGAAGCGATGCAGGCGCAGCTGGGCGATGAGGTCCGTGTCGATTGGGCCATGCGCTATGGCAGGCCGTCGATCGGCGAGCGGTTGGAGGCTATGCTGGAGGCCGGCTGCGATCGGGTCCTGCTGGCTCCGCTCTATCCGCAATACAGCGCGGCGACGACTGCAACGGTTGTGGACAAGGCTGCGGATTGCCTGCGGAAAATGCGTTGGCAACCCGCGCTGCGCACGCTTCCTGCCTATCACGACGATCCGCTGCATATCGACGCGCTGGCCGCCGACCTGTCACGCCAGCTCGACGCGCTGGACTTCGAGCCCGAGACATTGCTGCTGAGCTTCCACGGCATGCCAGAGCGGACATTGCATCTTGGCGATCCCTATCATTGCCAGTGCCTCAAGACCGCGCGCCTGCTCGAAGCGGCAATGGCCCGGCCGGGCCTGCGTTTTCGCACAACCTTCCAGTCGCGGTTCGGTCGCGCGAAATGGCTCGAGCCGGCAACCGATGCCACCTTGGCTGAAGAAGCGGCCAGGGGGACCAGGCGACTCGCAGTCGCCTGCCCCGGTTTTGCTGCGGACTGCCTCGAGACCCTGGAGGAAGTGGCGATGGAGGGTCGGGACGCGTTTCTCGAGGCCGGAGGCGAGCATTTTGCCGCGCTATCCTGCCTCAATACGTCGGATGCAGGGGTCGCCATGCTGGAAAAAATGCTCCGCCGCGAACTGTCAGGGTGGATTAACGAATAGCGATTACTTACACTAGGGTAAGTTGTCAGGAGAGACTTGTGGCCACCCTAGCCCCCCATCAGACCACCGAGGCTGCCCCGCCGAAGCACTGGACCGAAGGCAATCCCAGCGACGCCGAACTGGCCCATATCCCGGGCGAGGGCGGCTGGCCCGTGATCGGCAATACCTTCAAGATGCTCGCCGATCCGCATGCCTTTGTCAGCGCTGCGGTGGCGAAATATGGGCGGGTGTACAAGAACCGTGCCTTTGGCGGCTGGAATATCGGCCTGATCGGGGCCGACGCGAACGAGCTGGTGCTGTTCGACCGCAACAAGATCTTTTCCAATGAACAGGGCTGGGGCCCGATCCTCGACAAGGTCTTCCCGCGCGGGCTGATGCTGATGGATTTCGACCATCATCGCGCCGATCGCCGGGCACTGTCGATCGCCTTCAAGCCCGAACCGATGCGCCACTATGCGGGCGCGCTCAATCGCGGCATCGCCAAGCGGGTCGAGGAATGGGGCGCCGGCAGCATGCGCTTCTATCCCGCGATCAAGGAGCTGACGCTCGATCTTGCGGCGGATAGCTTCATCGGCATTCCCTGGGGGCCCGAGGCCGACAAGATCAACCAGGCCTTCGTCGATATGGTCCAGGCCAGCGTCGCACCGATCCGCGCGCCGCTGCCCTTCACCCAGATGAAGAAGGGCGTGGACGGGCGCAAATTCCTGGTCGAATATTTCACCGCCGAAACCCATCGCCGCCGCAAGGAAGGCGGCGGGCAGGACATGTTCAGCCAGTTCGCCACCGCCACCCATGAAGACGGCTCGCTGATGGCGGTCGACGAGGTGGTCGATCACATGAACTTCCTGATGATGGCGGCGCATGACACCATCACCTCTTCCGCCACCTCGCTGGTCTGGCTGCTCGCCAAGAACCCCGAATGGCAGGAAAAGCTGCGGCAGGAAGTGCTGGCGGTGACCGGCGGGCCCGATGCAGACGGTCGCCCGCGCGATCTGTCCTATGACGATCTCGGCAAGCTCGACCTCGTGGAGATGGCGTTCAAGGAAGCGTTGCGGATGGTTCCGCCGGTGCCTTCGATGCCGCGTCGCGCGCTCAAGAGCTTCGAGTTCGGCGGCTATCGTATCCCCGCCGGCGCGCATGTCGGGATCAACACGCATTACGTGCATCACGATCCCGAGATCTGGGACGATCCCTACACCTTCGACCCGATGCGTTTCACGCCGGACAAGGTGAAGGCGCGGCACAAATATGCCTGGGTTCCCTTCGGTGGCGGTGCGCACATGTGCCTGGGCCTCCACTTCGCCTACATGCAGGTGAAGATCCTCATGGCCCAACTGCTCCCGCGCTATGAGATCGCGCTGGAGGGCGGGGATCCATCATGGCAGGCCTGGCCTATCCCCAAGCCGCGGGACGGCCTGAAGATCGTGCTGAAGCCGCTGTAGGATACCGCATCGACCTTCGTCGGTCCGGCATCCCGTCCCTCAGAAATCGATGGCGATGCCGTCCTTGACCCAATCGCCGTAACGGGTCGGGCTCAATTCCTCGTCGACCTTGGCCTCGGCAGGCTTGGGCGGTGGGTCGTTGGTCCAGTGGGCCGGCTTGGCGAAGCCCTCTGGCCGCTTGATTGCGCGCTTTTCCATCTCCGCAAGATGATGCCGCTGGCGGCATTGCGCAAGTAGGGGTAGGGGCGCGCGCATGGCCCAGCCCACCGGTATCCACGCGCGCCGCGCCGCGCTCCGCCTGCTCGACGCGGTATTGCGCCGGGGCGAGACCATGGACATCGCCTTTGCCGCCGCGACCAAGGACGTGCGCAAGTTCGAGGACAAGGCGCTCGTCCGGGCCATCGCGGGCGAGACGCTCCGCTGGCTGACCGACCTCGATGCGCTGATCGACAGTGCGACCAAGAACAACCTGCCCGACGATGCCAAGCCGCGCATGGTGCTGCGGCTGATGCTGGCGCAGTGGCTGCGGCTGGACACCCCTCCGCATGCGGTGGTGGCGACCGGGTTGGACCTGCTTTCGGGCGGCCCGCGCCGACTGGCGCACGGCGTCTTCTCCACGCTGACCAAGCGTGAGGCGCGGCTACCCGCTGTACCGACCTTGCCCGCCGAAGTCGTTGTTCGCTGGGGCGAGCGAGCTCCTGCCATCGCCGCTGGCCTGGCAGAACCGCCTCCGTTGGACCTTACGCTGCGTGATCCGGCGGAAACGGCGCATTGGGCCAACCAGCTGTCCGCCGACAGCCTGATGCCCGGCCACCTGCGCCTGCCGCGTGGTGCCAATGTCGAGAAACTGCCGGGCTTTGGCGAAGGTGCGTGGTGGGTGCAGGACCTCGCCGCATCGCTGCCCGCTCGCCTGCTTGGGCAGGGTGAGGGGCGTCACGTGCTCGATCTGTGCGCGGCACCGGGCGGCAAGACGCTGCAACTCGCTGCCCAGGGCTGGAATGTTACCGCGCTCGATATCTCCAAGCGACGGCTCGAACTCCTGCGTGAGAACCTCAAGCGCACCGGGCTGAAAGCGGGGATCGTCCGCGCCGACGCGCTAGACTGGGAGCCGAAGCACCGCTTCGATGCGATCCTGCTCGATGCGCCCTGCACCGCGACCGGTACCGCACGCCGCCACCCCGACGTGCTGCACCGCATTGGTGCGCGACAGATTGAGGAGATGGCCGAACTGCAGGCCGCGCTCCTCGAACGGGCGCAGGGCTGGCTCAAACCCGGCGGGGTGCTGGTCTATGCCACCTGCTCGCTCGAGCGCGAGGAGGGTGAAGAGCAGGTGAAGGCGGTTGCACTGGAACCCACGCCGATTGCAGCCAGCGAGTTGCCGCAAGGCCTTGCCCCTAGCGGTGAGGGCTGGCTGCGCACCGATCCCGGCATGCTCGCCGATGCAGGCGGTCTCGATGGCTTCTTCGTGGCTCGGTGGCGATTGCCCGGTTGATCAAGCCCGGCTCACAGCCACTTTCTCCTTAGGAAGCGATCCTGCGGTCCACCCCAGATAGGTCACGACAACCCCGGCAAACGCGCCGGCCGCCATGGTGAGATTGCCGGGGATCTGCCCATAGGCGTCGAACATCGGGCCGAGGAATGCCATGTCCGGTGCGAACCACATGACCACTGCCTGCAACAGCACGAAACCGATCGCGACCAGCCATGGGGTGCCGTGCTTGCGATCGCGAAAGTAAAGGGCAAGGGCAAAGCAAGCGACCAGCACATCGCTGACCACGATCGTATCCAGAACGGCCCTTGGTCCCTCAGTGCCGATAACGTTCAGCCAGGGCAGGAACCGGTCGATGACCCGGCTGAAGGGGGATTCGAACAGGATCAGCGGGGTAGCCAGCATGTATCCCGCATGCAGCCGGACATTCCGGCGGTTCTTCAGTGCGTTATAGAACAGCACCAGATAGGCCGCCAAGGCAATGACCATCCCGATGCCGAAGGCCGGGCCGAGAACCATGATGAAGTCGTTTTCGGCTGCGACGTATCGCGATGCCGAGAAGTTGATGATCGAGACGAAGCCCAGCATCAACAATGGGAAGAGAATGAAACTCGCCTGACCCAGCGTCTTGTGGAACGCGTTCTTGCGGCGGTGGATGGCCACGCTCTGGACGATCAGGAATGCCAGCCATGTCATGGCGGTGATCGCGTGGATGTGGAAGGCCAGCGGCATCGGGGCAGTCGGCACGAAATAGCTCGCCCAGAATCCGGCCACTGTTACTGCGAGAACGAAACCGACGAAATAATGCGCGTAGCGGTACGGCATGAGTATCCCCCCTCATTCACCGCGACCACATTTGCTGGCGTCACCGCGCTTACCACAGGGTGACAAGCAATGGAATTAGGCGCTGGCCAGGTCCTGCAGATGGTAAGTGATCCGGGTGCAGTCGCGCCCTGCCTGGCGCACCTGCATGGTGACCGCCCCGCCATTACTGTCGACCCGCTCGACCTCGAATGGGCTGCCCAGCTCGACATAGTGGTCGAAGCGCATTTCGGCGCCGGTGACGCGGAATGGCTGGCCGCCGCGTAGCAGGCTGGTGAACTGCCGCGCGACCTCGGCCAGATGGGCGGAGTTCACATGATCGCCCGATCCGTCGAGCCAGGGGTGGCCGGGAGGCATGCCATTGGCCGCATCGATCAGCGCGGTCGCGCTGTCCCCGTGCAGCGGCGACAGGAATGGCCGCTCGCCCGGCGCCAGGCCTAGCAGGGCGTCGCTGGCATAGGCGAAGCTGTCCGAGAGTGCCTTGGGAGCCGCTTGCTTGTCCGGCTTGCGCCATTTCTCGAAATCGCGCGTGCGGAACACCACGCCGCGACCATCGAGGCGGCAGATGTCGCGGCCAGCCGCGTCGCGCAGGTAGATCGAGAAGCTCTCTTTCCCGTCGATTGTGCTGCGCGTGTAGGTGCCGCCGGCCAGTCGCCCCACACCGGGATCGCCGCATTGCCATCGGGTCCAGGTCAGGGCCGACCATTTGTCCGGGTCCCACTTGCCAAGTGCCATCGCGCTTTCGACGCTGACCCAATAGCTCAGCGCCTGGATCGCCCCCGGATGATGCGGATCGAGCGTCGACCACGGCCACAGCCGGTCGTCCTGCGAACAGGCGAAGTCCACACTGCCGTCGGCGTGGACGACATGGTTGCTGGTGAAGGCCTTGGAGCGCGCGCCGGGCATGGGCGGGAGAATTACAGAGCTTCGGGCCCGCCGCAACGCTTGCTCTTTCCTACACCGCTCCCGCCCGATACCGTCATGACGGGTCTTTCTTATCGTTTTCCGCGCTTTATCGGGGCTTGCCGTTCCTGAACGGGGAGGCCCCGGATGGGTTTGATCAACTAACGCCCCGAATCAGCGGTTGCGGTCACGAAAAAGCCGCCGGATCGCGATCCGGCGGCTCGTCGTTTTGTAGGAGGGGCCTGCGTTCAGGCGTCGTCCTTGAGGTATTTCTGGAAGCTCTTGCGCAGCTTCATCAGCTTGGGCGGAATTACCGCCAGGCAATAGGGATTACGCTGGCCTTCGCCCTCCCAATATTCCTGGTGGTAGTCCTCGGCCGGATACCATTCGCCACCTTCGATGGTGGTGACGGCGCTCTGGCCCGGATGCTCATCGTTCCAGCGCGCGATGGCGGCCTCGGCTTCCTCGCGTTGCCCTTCAAGCGGGAAGATCGCGCTGCGATATTGCGTGCCGACGTCGTTGCCCTGGCGGTTGAGCTGGGTCGGATCATGCGTCCCCATGAATACGTCGAGGATTTCGGCAAGGCTGATGGTATCGGCATCGAAGGTCACCCGGACGCCTTCGGCATGACCGGTGGAGCCGCTGCACACTTCCTTGTAGGTCGGGTGCGGCTTGGTCCCGCCGATATAGCCACTCTCTACCTCGGTAACGCCGATCACGTCCTTCATCACCGCCTCGGTGCACCAAAAGCACCCACCAGCGACGATCGCCTGTTGCATTGCCATGCTTGTCTCCTTTGCCTGCCAAATAGGAAGTGGGCTCCTCCTTGTCATCCGTTGGAGTCGCGGGCAGGACACGCCACCCATTCGATGGAGAGAATCAATGCGTTACCTGGTCGCTTCCTGTTTCGCCGCCGCTCTGCTCGCGTCCACGGCCCCGGCCGCCGCGCAGGCAAGCCATGCAGATCATGGCTCGTCCGGCCAAATTCCCAATGTAATTCTTGGGCCTAGCGATGACGGGATAGCTTCGGCTGATGCAGTCGAGCGGCTGGAAAGCGTGCTCGCCGCGCCGCGCCGCGACAAGGATCGTGCACGCGATGTTTGGCGGCATCCGGCCGAAACGCTGGCCTTCTTCCAGGTCGAGCCGGGCATGACGGTGGTCGACTACATTCCGGGTGGCGGCTGGTACACGCGCATCCTGGCGCCGTATCTGGGGCCGAAGGGGCTCTATATCGGGCTGACCCCGGATCCCCGCGCCGCCGATAGCGACGATCGGAGCGATTTCTATTCCAGGATGCCCGGGCGATTCCGCCAAGGCGTAGCCGGCTGGTCGCTGGCGGGTGCTCCCGTGGCGCTCTTCGGGTCGCAGGAAATCCCGGCCGAGCTCAAGGGCCAGGTCGATCGCGTGCTGATCTTCCGCGAAATGCACAACATGCTGCGCACCGGAGTGCTCTATGCCGAACTCACGCGGATGCGCGATCTGCTTGCGGCGGACGGCATGCTCGGCATCGTGCAGCATCGTGCCAAGGCGGATGCGCCGGGCGATTACACGCTGGGCGACAACGGCTATATGCGCGAAAGCGACGTGATCGCGCTGGTCGAGGCGCATGGTTTCGAACTGGTCGGGCGCAGCGAAATCAACGCCAATCCCAGCGATACGGCCAATCACGAAGGCGGGGTGTGGCAGCTTCCCCCCTCATGGTCGGGACGCAAGGAAGATCTCAAGGCGATCGGCGAAAGCGACCGTATGACGTTGCTCTTCCGCAAGCGCTGAGCGATGGACAGGCGGCGGGCATCATTTTAGGGCCATGGCCATGAGAGAACTGACCGTCGCCGTCCTGCAACTGCCGCTCGCCCGCGCCGCGGAAGCGGAGAATATCGCCGCCGTTTCGGCCTTGGTCGAAGAGGCCGCGGGCAAGGGCGCGCAGCTGATCCTGCCGCCAGAGCTGTTCTCCGGCGAGTATTTCTGCCGCGACGAGGATGAGGCACTTTTCGCCCTGGCGCGCCCGACGGCAGAACATCCCAGCGTGCTGGCGATGCAGGGGCTGGCGAAGAAGCTGGGGGTGGCGATCCCGACCAGTTTCTTCGAGCGCGACGGGCATCACTATTACAACACGCTGGCGATGATCGGCCCCGACGGATCGATCATGGGAACCTATCGCAAGAGCCACATTCCCGATGGCCCGGGTTATGAAGAGAAGTTCTATTTCCGCCCGGGCAATGACGGGTTCAAGGTGTGGGATATCCCTTGTACCGGCGGCAGTGTCCGGATCGGCGTGGGTATCTGCTGGGACCAATGGTATCCCGAATGTGCGCGGGTGATGGCGCTCAAGGGGGCCGAGGTCCTGCTTTACCCGACCGCAATCGGATCGGAGCCCTATGACGCAGATCTCGATACCAGCCGCATGTGGCGCCGCGCGATGATCGGCCATGCAGTATCCAACTGCATGCCGGTCTGCGCCGCCAACCGTATCGGCCATGAGGGGCCGGAGGATCGCGCGCAGAGCTTCTACGGCCACAGCTTCATCAGCGATGAATGGGGCGACCTGGTGGCGGAATTCGGCGCCGGGGAAAGCGGCGTGTTGATCGCGACGCTCGACCTTGTCCGCGCGGCAACGCACCGCGCGGGGATGGGCTTCTTCCGTGACCGCCGACCGCAGCTCTACGGCCGGATCAGCGAGGATATCTAAGGCACCGTGTTGGCAGGCAGGGCCGGTACCGGACCAGGGGGCAAGCACTCGTGAGCCATTCCTACGTCCTGGGGCTAGGCTCCAATATGCGGGTGCCGGGCATCGGTGGACCGCGGGCCGTAATTGCAGCGGCCCTGGTCGCGCTCGAACAAGAGGGGCTCAGTCTGGCGGCGGTCTCGCGCATCATCGACAGCGCCGCTATTGGGCCTTCGCAGCGAAGATTCGCCAATGCGGCAGCGGTCGTGGCAACGAACCTCGCTCCACCGGAACTTCTCAGCCGGTTGCAGCAGATCGAACGAGCATTCGGCAGGAACAGGCGCGGGCAACGCTGGCGCGCTCGCCCGCTAGATCTCGATATCGTGGCCTGGGACGGCGGGATCTGGATCTCTCCGGGCCTGGTGGTGCCGCACCCGCATTTTCGCGAGCGGAGCTTTGTCTTGGCTCCTGCCGCGCAAATCGCCCCTGCATGGCGCGACCCGCTAAGCGGGCTTACGCTACGCCAGCTCGCAGCGCGCGCGGCTTGAATTCGGTAGCAGGGTTCCCCCGATAGACGGTCCAGGAATCGGCATCGGTGAACAGCGCACCGCGGGCTCCCAGCACGGCCCCGTCGCCCATGGTGACGCCCGGTCCCACGAAAGCTTCGGCTGCGACCCAGCATCGCCTGCCCAGCGCGATCGGACGAAGCAGCAGCTGAAAGTCCGGATCCTCAATATCGTGAGTGCTCGCGCAGAGGTGCGCTCGCTGCGAGATCACGCTGTCGCTGCCAATGGCAATGTGGCCCTGATTGTAGAGCACGACTTCCGGGCCAATCAGCACATCGTCGCCCAGCTCAAGCTGTGAGGGGAGCCATATGCGGACGCTGGCATGGACCCGGCATCCCCGGCCGAGGCGCGCGCCAAACAGCCGGAGCAACAAACCCCGCCAGCGATGGAGTGGTGGTGGCGTCCAGCGCGCCAGGATCAGCCAGCTGGCCTGCCACAGGACGCGTATCAGCCGGTTGCCAAGCGGGAACGACGGACCACCTGTCCGGCTCCGTGCCTGCCTAGCGTCAAGTGGCCTTGCCATGCGTCCCGTTTCCTTGGCGTTCAACGCCACTGGTATCGCCGGAAATGCCATCAAACAACCATGCCCCGCTTGACCCTGCCCCAAGCCATCCCTAGGTGCCCCTGCGTGCCAGCCACACACGGTTGGGGCCCTTAGCTCAGTCGGTAGAGCAACTGACTTTTAATCAGTAGGTCGCTGGTTCGAACCCAGCAGGGCTCACCACCTATTTTCCGACAACTTGATCCGCCGTCGCCTTGGCCAACTGTCGCGATTGCCTGCGGGCTTGGATAAGGCGCGGGCGCGCCCGAGGGGTGGCGCGCCCACGTTGCTTGAGTCAGCTTTCTACCGAAAGAGCATCGAGCGCCGCAGTGATCGCATCGACTTCGGCGCGCTTGCGGTAGTTATTGGGGACGAAGGCATAGGCGATGACCCCATCGCGGCCCACGATATAGGTTGCGGGATCGGCGAAGGTGAAACCGCCATCGCCGGTCAATTCTTCGACGCGAACGCCGAACTGCGCCAACGCAATGCGGTGGCTTTCCGGCAATTCGAACATGAGGCCGAACTGTTCGGCAACGCTGTTTTCGGCGTCGTGCAATACGTCGAACTTCACCCCGGTGACCGCTCCCTCGAGAAGCTGATCCGATGCGCCGCCTTCGCGCAGCAGTTCGAGTGCACCGGGCTTTTCGGGCGTGACCGCCACCAAAGTGGCGCCGCGATCGGTGATTTCGGCCAGGCGCTCGTTGTATTCCTTGAGCTGCAGGTTGCAATAGGGGCACCATACGCCGCGGTAGAATGTGATCACCAGCGGACCCTTGGCAAGGTAATCTGTGAGCGTACCGTTGCCGCCGCCATACTTGGGCAGGTCGAAATTGGTGACCTTGTCGCCGACCTTGAGTGCGCGTTCGACGATATCGAGCGCGCTGATCTCGCCCGCCCCTTGCTCGAGGAGCGTGTTCAGCTCGTCAGGGAGGTTGTCGCGAAACGACTGGATGAGTGAACGAATCTGGGTGTTGAGGGTTGTCATAGAGTATCCTTCGACTTGACCAGGGGATATTGGCCATCCATGTACATAACTGTCGCTCAGCTATTATGTCCATAGCTGTACAAAAATAATCTGGAGCGAGACGTGGCACGACCTGCAAAATTCGATCGGGACGAAGTGGTGGCAGCAGCGCTCGATCTCGTCTGGCGGGATGGTGTCGAGCGATCATCGGTGAAGCACCTTGCTGAGCAGCTCGATATGACCCGCTCGAGCTTCTACAATGCCTTCGGTTCGCGCGAGGATTTCATCGGGGAACTGATCCGCGAATATGGCAAGCACAGCCCCGATCGGCCGCTGTATGAAGCGATAGAGGGCGATGTCGTCCCCGTGATCGGGCGCGTCATCCGCCAGATCTGCCACGATCGCGGGACCGACCCCGAGCGGCGTGGGTGCCTGGTTGTCAATCTTGTCTGCGACCGTGTGCCGACCGACGACCCCCTGGGGGCTGAAGCTGGCTTCAGGATCGACGGCTCGATCGAACGGCTGGTCGAACTGGTTGAGATGGCCAAGGCAAATGGAGAAATTCCAGCCGATAAGGATAGCCGCGACTTGGCGCTATCGCTTCAGACGCTGATGCTCGGCCTCAATGTCCTCGCCAAGACGGGAAAGAGCGAAGCCGAACTATGGCATGCGGCCAGGCTGACGCTTGCGGGCCTGGGCCTCGGCAGACCGGACGCATGAACCCGCCCGATCTACTACCGCGAATGACTGCTCCTCCCGCAAATCCGACTCCGCTGGATTGTCGATCGGATTTGCGGGAACGGGACTTACGTTGCCTGCAGTTCCGATATCCGCCTCGAAACATGGTGCGCTATCAAGTCACCATAGCGGGTGCCGCCGATCAGTGTATCCGAAGCCCGCTGTGCGAGAGCGAGATCGGGGCGCGCGTTTATTTCGAGAACCACTGGTTGCTCGGCAAGGCCGATATCCCATCCAATCTGGATGAAGGAATCGAGGAAATTTCGGTGCGCCTGCAGCGCCGTTTCCTTGATTTCCGCCCAGCGCTCCAGGACCTTTCCTTTGATTTGGGTGGAATTGAACGGATGGACAGGAAACTCGCCTTGGCGCGATCTGTATTTTGCCGCTGAAAGTTCGCCGCTGTCGACGTCGATTGCGGCCATCAGTCCGCCCAGGTGGGCGTTGTCGGCTACCGATCCTGGGACAGAGGCAAAGCGCATCACGGAAGTTACAATTTCCGGTTCGCCTTGTTCGTTGAGCATGGTCGTAACCCTGGCAGTCGGCAAGCTGTCGATCGCCAGTTCGGCCACGTCAGGGCTGGGATAGATTCTTTCCTGGAGGATGTAGGGCCTGGCAGGGTCGTCAATTATTCGTCCAATGAAGCGCCTCAAGCCATCGTCGCCAAGAAGTGCTGCCTCTTCGAGGTTGACCTCGAATACGCCATTGCCGCCAGTGCCATAGGTGGGTTTGGCAATCAGTACTTGCTGATCGTCGAAGCGTTGGAATGAATCGAGCTTGCCATCGTGAATGTGCGCAAAGACTTTCGGGTGGGGTATGCTGTGCTGCTGACAGAATCGTGCAAACGCAAACTTGTCGTGAAACAAGGTCGGGTCAGTCGCCATCTTGTCGTCGATGAACCGACCGCAACCGATGTGTTCGAACCGGCGATAGAGATCAGAAAGCTGCTTGCGCGATGTAATATCGAACATCGCCAGGTCATTGGGATCCGTGAAATGGCGAATCCCGACCTTCGCTGACCAGCGACGCCATCGATCATTTTTCAACCAGTGTCCGGAAACTTGGCGCGAACGAAGTCGAACATAAATACAGAAAAATAGGAAAACGATCGAATTCAATATTGCATCGATCAATCCTTGATTTGATTTTCTGAACTCGTAATATTCACTTAGAAATTCTGCTGCACTATGTTGTCTAATTCCAGGAAAAATTGAAAAATTAAATCTTAGGTAATCATAAAATCTACTAATCATATCCAATCTGCGACCCTTGGAAGTGATAAATTTGAACTATTTCAAGTGACTGTTTTTCTTGTAGCGAGTCCTTCTATGCTCAATCCCAATAATTCGTTAATCTTCGTTGCTAGGTCGCCACCAATTGTCACCCTGCAGAATTGAGTTTTGCACGAAAGACCTATCTGGCGATCGAGCAATCAGCTGCACTCATCAACCGCTTCAGCACGCTGGCCACGTGTAGCGGCTCGCGCTAACCTGCCGGGTGTCGGTTGCGGGGATGGGCATGGACACGGAAGCGGAAGGCCAGGGAAACGGTAGTGAATCCGCGCTGCGCGTCTTCGTCAGCTATTCGCGTACCGACCTCAAGCGAGCCCGCCCGGTCATCGACCTGCTTGAGCGGGCCGGTGTCGATGTGTGGTGGGACGGGCTGCTGGCCGGGGGCGAAACCTATTTGCCCACAACCGAGGCTGCGCTCGAGGGTGCCGACTGCGTAGTCGTCCTCTGGTCGGCCTCTTCAGTCGATTCCAATTGGGTGCGTGACGAGGCGCAGAGCGGGCGCGATCGACAGCGGCTAGTACCGCTTTCGCTCGATGGAACTATGCCTCCGCTTGGCTTTCGCCAGTTCCAGATGATCGACCTGACCCATTGGAACGGCAAGCCGGATGCCCCCGAAGCCGAAAAGGTAATCCAGGCCGTATATGGCATGAGTGGGGCGCCGACACCGCCGCAATCGCTGCCACGCGTCTCAATTGGAGCACCGCGCTTCACCCGCCGTTCGCTGGCGATCGGCGGGGTCGCTCTCGCGGGGGTCGCCGGCCTTGGCGCATGGCGCCTGGGCCTGCTGCCTGGAGCGAGCGCAGCGAAGATATCTATGGCGGTCCTGCCCTTTGCCAACCTGTCAGGCGATGCCGAGCAGCGCTGGTTTTCCGACGGGCTGTCAAACGAGTTGCGCGCAGTGTTGGCTCGCAACCCGCACCTTCGTGTCTCCGCGCCGACTACGTCCTCGGCACTGGGCGAGAGCGGGGGTGACGATTTCGCCGCCGCGCGCAAGCTGGGCGTGGCCAATATCCTGCGCGGCAGCGTGCAGCTTGCCGACATGGTGGTTCGCGTGTCCTGTGAGGTGGTGCAGGTTTCGGATGGGCTGGTGCGTTGGGCGGATAGCTTCGATCGCCAGATGGACGACGTTTTTGCGCTGCAGACGGAGATCGCGCGCACTGTGGCATTGTCACTCGTCGCCGAGATGGCCGGTGAAAGCGAAGCCCGCGACAGCCTGGCGCAGCAACACGATGTTGGCGGAACGACCAATGTGGCCGCCTATGAAGCATACTTGCGCGGGCAGGCGTTCTACGACCTGTCGGCTGGTGTCGACACTGATCGCGCGGCCTTGGCGCAATTCGAGGCGGCAATCGCGTCTGACCCCCGATACGCTGCCGCACATGCCATGCGGGCGACGATGCTTGCGGCGGTAGCCAATGCGATCTCAGGCAAGGAAGAGATCCGCCGCTACTATGACGAGGCCATCGCTTCGGCGAAGCGAGCTATCGAACTCGCGCCCGACCTCGCGCGGGGGCACTTGGCGTTGGGCTATGCTCTGGCCAATGGCCACCTCGATCCGAAATCGGCCTTGCCATATTACGAAAAAGCACGCGAGCTGGCACCGGGCGATGCAGACGTGCAGCGCTCGGTCGCTGCCTTCTACGCCTATGGTGCCAAGGCAAGGCTCGGCGCCGAAATCATCGCCGATGTCCTCCAACTCGATCCCCTGAACGCCAGGGCCTATCGCACGGCGGGCTATATCGCCTATCTCGGGCGTGATTTCGCGCAGACAATCAGCCGCATGCGGCAGGCGCTCGAACTCAATCCCAAACTGGCCAGCTCCCAATCGATGATCGGCAACGCACTTTACATGCGGGGCGATCCTGCGGGTGCATTGAAGGCCTATCGAGAAGAGCCGGTAGAGATCTTTGCGCTGACGGGGGCGGCAATCGCCCTGGGGCGGCTGGGCAAGCGCGCTGAAGCAGAAAGCGCGATGGCGCAGTTGGTTGGCGGCTACGGGGACGCGGCGCTATACCAGCAGGCACAGGTGCGCGCGCAGTGGGGCGAAGAGGTGGATGCGCTGAACCTGCTTGAGCGGGCCTTGGCCATGAATGATCCCGGGATGCTTCTGGCGCCCAACGATGGTTTGCTCGACCCGCTGCGCAGTGCTCCGCGCTTCCGCAAGTTGCTTTCGACACTGGCGTCATGATAGCTAGCTGCGGTCGCACAGACAGGGAGGTTATTACATGAGGAAGATCACCATTGGCCTGATTTCGGGCTGCGCCGCGCTGGCGCTTGCTGGCTGCCAGCAGGCGGAAACCGATGCCGCCGAACCGGCCGCAGAGGAAGCGATGGCGCCGGCAGCGGAGGCTGATGCCGCAACTGAAGATGCAGCCGCAGTCGAAGGCGATGGAGCGGAAACCGCCGAAGCGGCTGCGACTCCCGTCGATGGCACGACCACTCCGATCAATCCGGAATAGGCTATCGGGGCCGCTGTAGCCTGCCGGGAAAGATTCCTAGCGGCGCGACAGCGGCCCGATATACTGTTCCAGCCAATCGCGAACCTTGGCCACGCGCGTGTAGCGGCTAGGTTCTCCCACGGTGCCGCAAGCCCGGCCAGCGCTTACCACGCCGATGACCTTGGGCACCTTGTCGGCATCGCCGTAATAGACCAGCCCACCGCCGCTATCGCCCTTGCAGGCCTGCTGTCCTTGCTTGCCACCGGCACAGAGCGCTGAGTCCAGCGCAGTTCCGCGAAAGCTTGTGATCCGCGTGCAGCGTTCCTCGCTGGTGAGTTCCATCTTCGCCCCACGCAAATTGTCGGTCGACTGCCCGTCTTGTGGCTTGGTCCAACCCCAGCCATAGGTGTAGACTTCCATTCCGGCCTTGATCGTCCGTTTGCCCAATTCCAGCGGGTCGATCGTCAGGCGGGTGGTCGGGCTGGTTTCGCCAAGCCTGGTGCCGCGCTTCGGATCATACTGGACCAGTGCTATGTCGAATGCATAGGTCGCTGCATTGAACGCAGGATGCGGAATTGCGCGCAGGATGGGGTAGCTGGTCCCCTCGGCCTCGCGCGGGTTGTAGACTCCCAGGCGGACCTCGTGACCCGCTGCCACAATGTCCTGCCCCTGGTCGGTCAGGCAATGCGCCGCAGTCAGTATCCACCCGGTTCTGATGATCGTTCCGCCGCACATCACCCGCTGCTGTTGCGAAAGGGACATGCCAGCGAGCGACTGCGGCCGCCAGAGCAGCGCCTGCCATGGCGCTTGCCCTCGCTTCAGGCGGAAACCGTTGATCGAATAGGCGACCGTTCGGCAGATGCGGTCGATATAAAGCTTGCCGCGATAGCGCTCGCGATTGACGATGCAGCCGCCTTTTGAACTTGGCTTGCGTTCTAACTGGAAGGTTGTTCCGGCTGGATCGTTGGCGGCTACCACGGGTGGGAGGTAGCTGGTATCGGCGGCGATCATCTCGATACCAGGTACCTCTGCGGCCAGGGTCGGCAGATGTTCGCACGCCTCGCGTACCTGTGCCTCGCAAAGGGGCAGGAACAGGTCGGCGGCCCGTGCCCGATCGGGATCGACGATCTGGCCCCGGTCCAATTCCTTCGCGAGCAAGAGGCACGGCTGATGCGCCGCTTCGCCCTCCAGCCGGCAGGCCCGCTCCAGGAGTTCGATGGCCCGCAGCGATTCTGGCGTTCCTGGCGCGTTGGCCTTGCGCAGCTGCAATTCGGCGGCCTGGGGGCATGCGCTGCCCTCACCCCCGTCGCAGGCGCGCAGCAGCACGGCCCGGGCTCGAGCGGTATCGTCGATCACCGGCATGCTCGACATCAAGATTTCGCCTAGCATTGCGCAGGCCCAAAGCTCCCCGCCATCGCACCGTGTGCTCAGCACCGGTTCCTGGCGCAGGTTGCGCGCGAGCTTGCAGTCCGCATCCTTGTCGATTTCGCATCCGCGTTCGATCAGAAAGGTGGCAAGCTTCGGGTCAGGCGCAATGCCGATACCGTTCCAGGCACGCTTGCCGGATTGCTGGCAGCTCGACGAAGATCCAGCAAGGCAAGCGAGATAGTAATATTCGCCGGCCTGCCATTCATTGACCCATGGGCCAAAATCATGCGCCCATGCGGCTCTCTCACAGCCGTCGGCGTTACCTCTGCGGCAGACTGAGTCCAGCAGCGCCAGAGCGTGCTCCCGTTCGACTTCACTGGTTCCGGCTTCGAGCAACGATCGGGCGAGGACCAGGCATGCTTCGTCGCCACCCCCGCGACAGGCGGCATCCGCAATGCCCCTGCCCAGCTCAACATCCAGGTCGACACCGCCACCTCCCTGGGTGAAGGCTTCGGCCTGTCGGGCGCAGGCATCGAGATTCCCCAGGGCGCAGGCTTCGCCGTAAATCGCGGTTGCGAGCGGTCGGACCTGGGTGACCCCTTGCCCCTTTTGATAGGCATAGGCCAGAGCAGCGCATGCGGCGGCGTCTTGTTGCTTGCAGGCCTTGGCATTTGCCTTTGCCTTGCGTTCCCATTCCTTGATCAACTCGGGCGGCGGATCGATGTCGGTGCCGTTGATCTGGTGTTGCGTGGCCGCGAGATCCTGCGCGCTCACGGGTGCGGTCGGCGCAAGCGTTCCAGCCAGCAGCACGATCCCGGCAAGCCATTTCCACGATGCAAGAGGCATGAGCTCCCCCCATCGCGACCCATGGCAGAGTGCACCAAAGATCGCTCGCTAGGTCAAGATGTTGACCAACAAGGTCCTTGTGCCGTGGTCGCGTGAGGCTAGTCTGTTGGTCGACGCGCCGCGAGGCGACCGGGGGGCTGGCATTGGGGGTGGCAAGCACATGCGTTCGGTACCGATCATGGAGACTCTGCCGCATCTTGCCTTGGGCATCACCGGTCATCGCGGGACCAATCCGGCGTTCAGCGCCAATCGGGCCGCGGTGGTCGAGGTGCTGGAGGAGGTGTTCGGCCGTATCGACAGGATCCTTGCGAAGCACCAACAGACGCTGGCACCGGTCCGCATGCACAGCCTGCTGGTCGATGGCGTGGACCAGATCGTCGCCGAACTGGCGCTGGCTCGCCAGTGGGAACTGGTTGCCCCCCTGCCGTTCGGGGCGGCGCTCAATTTGGCGATCAATGCCCGCCCTTCGACGGTTGCGGACATGGAAGCCCTGTACACCGGCAACGCTGCCACCGACCCTGACGTGGAAGCGCGTGCTGCGGCCATTCGCGAGGTGACCCAGCGAGCTCAATTGTTCGAACTGGCCGATCGCGATGCGGAGGTGGCAGCGCTGTTCCGCGAAGCGCTGGCCGATCCCACAAACTTCGACAAGGCGCGGGCCTTCGATACGCAATGTTCCGACCATGTGGCGCTGGCCGGGCGGGTCATGATCGAGCGCACCGATCTGATCGTGGCGGTCTGGGACCGCAAGGTTCGCAATCTGCGTGGTGGCACAGGACATACGGTAGTCTCTGCGCTCGAACTGGGCACGCCGGTGATGGTCATCGATCCGGCGGCACCTTCCGAATGGCAGATCTATACGCGTCCGGAGGAGCTGGCGCAGCCGTTGAGGCGGGGAGGGGATCGGCTCGAAGCGATCGTCGAGGCGGCCTTCCTAGCCCCGAAGCCGATGATCGCGCACTGGAGAAAGAACGGTGGCATGCATCGGGCAGTCATCTTTGGTCGCTCTATCGGCGGATCGAAGTGGTGTTCGGCGGCGAAGGGCGCCCCTTTCGCCGGCTCTCGACGCGCTACGAAACGCCTGGAGCGATCGGGTCAGGTTCGGGGGCTGAACTGATCGGGACAGTGGCCGAATTGCTGCCTGCCGGCGACAAGGTCGCCGACCGTTTGGGCGGCTCGATCCTGCCCCAGTTTGCCTGGGCTGACGGCGTATCCAGCTGGCTGTCCGACGCATATCGCAGCGGCATGTGCTACAACTTCATTTTCTCCGCGCTCGCGGTGATTTTCGGGGTGCTCTACCTGCCGCTTGGGCTGATGGAGCAGAAATGGGTCTTCGCATCGATCGAACTGCTGCTGTTGGCGATGATCGTGTTTGTCACCTTCATAGGCGGACGGCTGGCCTGGCACCGGCGATGGTTCGAGACACGGCGGGTTGCGGAATATCTGCGCCACTCACCCAGCCTGCTGCTGCTGGGCGTGGCCCGGCCGACCGGGCGCTGGCCACGCGGCAAGGACAAGGAATGGCCCGAACATTTCGCCCGCCATTGCCTGCGTGAAGTGGGGCTACCCCGCGTTCGCATCGACCGCCGTTATCTGCGTGATGTGCTTGAGCGCGTGGTGCTCAGCCATGTGCGAAGTCAGCGCGCCTACCATTTGGCCAAGGCCAAGCGTTTGGCGTCGGTGCACCATCGCGTCGATCGGGTGGCGGAAAAGTGCTTCCTCCTCGCGATCCTTTCCGTCTCGCTCTACCTGGCGAGTTCGGCCGGCGCCGCCTTGGGCCTGTTGCCAGCAAATTGGCCGGAAGCCGGGGCGAAGCTGTTCACCTTCCTTGGCGTGGCCTTCCCCACGCTGGGCGCCAGCCTCTCAGGCATTCGTTTCTTCGGCGATTTTGAACGTTTCGCGGCGATATCGCGCGTCACGGCGGAAAAGCTCGGCGAGGTCGAAAAGCGCATCACCTTGGTGCTGAGCGGCAATGGTGACTCGCTCGGCTATGCCTGCGCGGCCGAGCTGGTCCACACGCTGGACGAAATCGTGGTCGATGAAATCGAGAGCTGGCAGGCCGTTTTCGGTGCGAAGCATATCGCCCTGCCTGCCTGATCTCCCTGCCGCATCTATGGGTTGTCGAAGTGACCAGCCTCGGCAAGGATCTTGCCGACCTCTGACGCTGTGCGGGCATCCAGCTTCTTCAACGCGTTGGAACGGTGGATTTCGACCGTCCGGTAACTGATGCCCAACTCCTGCGCGATCTCCTTGTTGCGCAGGCCCTGGAACATCAGTTCGCAGACCTCGAGTTCGCGCTTCGAAAGCTGGGCCAGGGTCTCCTTCGCCTGGGCCGATGTTTCCGAGCGCTGGCGATCGACACTGCGCGAGTTGATCGCGTCGCTGATGGCGTTCGACAGTTCCTGGAACGTGATCGGCTTCTCCAGGAAATCGACCGCGCCGAGCTTCATCGCCTCGATCGCGGACGGCATGTCTGCATGCGAGGTCAGCACCAGGATAGGCAGGTGCTTGAGCGTCGCGGGGAGCTCGCGCAGAACCTGGATCCCGTTCATGCCTTCCATTCGCATGTCGAGTACAGCGGCATCGAAATCATAGTCGGCACAGCCTGCCAGGAAGTCCTTTCCGCTGGCGAAGGGGTGTGCCTTGATCCCGAAATTGGCGAGGCCGGTGGTAATCGTCTGCCGTACCGCGCTGTCGTCATCGACGATGGCGACGTTCCATGCATTGGCATCCGGCTTTATTGCCGGGTTCGTCATGGCGGGGGTGGCCATGGGTGTAGAGGGGGGCGAAACAGGCTGGCTGGCTAACCACAAGGTGGCGTCGCGGGCGGTTAGCGGCCCAGAGAAATGGAACCCCTGCAGGCAATCACAGCCGAGATTGGTCAGATGATCGGCGACCTGTTGCGTTTCGACGCCTTCGGCGACCGAACGCATCCCCAGTCGTTTGGCCAGATCAATGATTGATCGCGCAACGGCGTCGGCACGCTTTTGTTCGACAACGCTCCCGGTGATCTTCTTGTCGAGCTTCAGCTCGTCGAAAGGGATGTCGGTAAACCGATCGAAGGTTGAATACCCCATTCCGAAATCGTCGATACTGAGCCGGCAGCCCGCCAGTTTGGCTGCGAGGAGGATCTTCTGCGCTTCTTCGCTTTCGACGAAGCCGCTTTGTTCGGTAACTTCGATGACCAGCAGTTCGAGCGGGAAGTGCGCCTTCCTTGCCGATGCAAGCACGGTCTCCACTGAACGGGGATCATGGGCTGCGGCAGCCGAGATGTTGATCAGCAATGAGAGACCGCGCGGGGCCAGTTCGGCAGTTGCCCAGGCAAAGGCGGGATCCAGTGCTGCTGCGCCAAGCTCTATCGAGAGCTCCTGGTCCTCCAGCGCCTTCGCGTACCGCGCTGGTGAAATCAGCCCTTCCTCGTCATCGAGAATGCGGATCAGCGCTTCGAACCCTTCCGGTTTGCGACTCAACGCCCATAGCCGTGGCTGGAACAGGAAGGTGATCTTCCGTGCGTCGATCGCCTGACGGACCTGATGGGTCGTGAGGTTCGAATTCCTCGCGCCGGCTTTCCCGCCAGTCAAAGGGGCGGGCCCGTCCTGTCCGTTGGGGAACAGCAGGTCCCTGAGCTGGTCCTTCGAAAATGGTTTTGCCAGCTGGCCCTGGATATTGTGCTGCCCTTCCTTCGCCACACGCTGCGCGGCATCGACCACCGAATGGCCGAGGCCGGAACACAGATAGATCGGCAAATCGCCAAGTTCGGCAGCCAGCACATCGAGTGCTTCCAGGCCGCTCGTGCCCGGCATGCGCAGGTCGATCATGACATCGGTGGGTTGCCACGCGAGGAGCGCCGCGCGCGCATCCTCAATGGTGGTTACCGCCTTGGCCTCTACCGAAAGTGCCCTTGCGATCCTGGCGATGGTCGTTGCCATTGCCGAATCGTCATCCAGAATAAGTAATTTTCGCCCCAAAGGAATCTCACTGTTTTGAGTTAGCCTTGCCCACCACGCCTTCTAGCAAGATCTCCTTAAGCTGCGCGCTCGAAAATGGCTTCAGCAGGAAATTTTCGGATCGCTCGAGTGCCTTGTGTTTTACCGAGTCCCCTGCGTACCCCGACATGAACACCACCTTCATGTTGGGGTGGGTCGTGCCCGCGGCCTCGGCCAGGTCGAGGCCGGTAAGGGTGCCCGGCATGACAATATCGGTAAGAAGGATATCGAATTCCTTCTTACTCTGCAGCTTTTGCATCGCACTGGCGCCATCGGCAGCGGTTTCGACCTCGAATCCCCAGCGCTTGATCTGTCGGACGAGGTGCTGGCTGACGTTTATGTCATCCTCGACCAGCAGCAGCGACAATGTTTCCTTCTTCGGAATCCCTGCGTCAACATCATCGGTGGCTTCTTCGGGACCGCTTTCGGCCTTGGGCAGGAAGATCCGGATCGTGCTTCCTTCACCAAGCTTGCTCTCAATCGTTGCGGTGCCGCCGGTTTGCTTGGCGAAGCCATAGATCATGCTTAGCCCCAGGCCCGTTCCCGAACCTACCGGCTTGGTTGTGAAGAAGGGTTCGAACGCCTTTTCGACTTCGGCCTGGGTCATTCCGTGGCCGTCATCTTCCAGGATCAGCTCAACGTATGCCCCGTCCGACAAATCAGACGGGTGGACCTTGCCATTGGCTGAAATGAAAGTGTTTCGTGCCGAAATTCTCAGCGTCCCGCCGTCTTCCATGGCGTCGCGGGCGTTCACCGCGGCGTTGAGGATGGCATTCTCGAGCTGCGTCTGGTCGGCAAAGGCGAACCAAAGGTTTTCAGGCAGTTCGATCTGGACCTCGATATTGGCTGGGATCGTCCGCCTGATCAGCTTGCCGATATCGTGCAGCGAGGTGCCGACATCGATGGCTTTGGCGGAGGCGGCATGCTGGCGAGAAAAGGTCAGTAACTGCCGGGTCAGGCGGGCGCCGCTTTCCGCAGCCATCGTGATCAGGTCGACCATCTCCTTGGTATCCGGATCGAGATTCTGTTCGCGCAGGATTTCGGCATTGCCAAGGATGACCATCAGCATGTTGTTGAAGTCATGCGCGATGCCGCCCGTCAGCCGACCGGTGGTTTCCAGCGATTCCGCCCTGCGAAGGCGGGCTTCGACCTCGGTCCGCTCGGTCACATCGCTGATCGAGCCGAAGGCTCTTACGGCTTTCCCATTTCCGTCGCGGATCAGGACCGCATGTTCCTCGACGATGCGAACGGCCCCGGTCGATGTGATCATGCGATAGTTCGTCGCCCACTCGGGCTTGTCCGACACCAATGTTTCGGCGAGGAACGCCTTCGCACGTTCCCTGTCTTCGGGGTGTAGGCGATTCTCCCAAGATGACAGGCCGGGCGGATCTTTCTCGTCCAGTTCGAGCAGTTTCTCCCAGCCGTCACTCCGCCAGACGTAGTTCTCGGGAATATCCCATTCCCACACCACGTCGTTGGAAAGGTTTGCAACGGTCCGGAAGCGTTCCTCGCTTTCGCGCAGTTTCGTATCGGCATCGATGACGTCGGACACGTCGTAGACCGCCGCCGCCATTCGAGTTGCCTTGCCGTCACGATCACGGAAAACGGTGGCATGGGCACGGGCTACCGCATAGTCGCCATTCGGCCTGCGATAGGTGAAGGTCTGCTTGAACGAAGTTTCCTTGCCTTCGAGCAATGCGGCCACGCGGGCCACCAGGTTCTCTCCTTCCCAGGTCTTGGAGAGTTGGGCGAACAGTTCCTCCCGCGCGAAGCTTTCCGTGTAGCCCACGCCGAACAGGCTGGCGAACTGGTCATTGGTCCAGGCCGTCTCGTTCTCCAGGTTCCAATCGATGATCGCAATCTTGCCGGCACTGGTTGCTAGTTCCAGTCGATCCCGGCTTTGCCTGGCTTCCTCTTCAGCTTCGCGAATATGGGTGATGTCGACGAAATTCGTCAGCACCCCATCCATCTCACGGTCCTTATGAAAGACCGGAGATGCGTTACAAAGTAGCCACCGACGTACTTTGCCTGTTTCGTCACGATGGCCCAGAACCAGATTCTTTATCGGTTTACCCGACCTCAGCACCGAAGTGGCGGGGAAGTTTTCCTGAGGTATTTCTTCGCCATTGCTGTCGACGAAGTCCCAATAGGGATTGCTGGCATCCATCCCCTCTACGCCGCCATCGAGGCCCAACAGCTGCCTGGCCCGCGGATTTGCCCGGACGATGGTGGTCGAGGTGTCATGCAGAACGAGACCGGCCTGCACTTCATCGAAGATGAGTTGGAATTCGGCGCGGAGATGGTTGAGGCGTTCCTCGGTTTCCTTCCGCTGGGTCACATCGCGCACTACGCCGAGGAACCACTTGAGGCCGCGCCCTTCGTTCTCGAAAGGCGTGATGACCATATCGTTCCAGAAGGCCTCGCCATCCTTGCGGTAGTTCAGGATCTCCCCGGAAAACTCTCGCCGCCCTTCCAGCGCCTGGTTGATCGCCGCGCGGGTTTCCTCGTCTGTGCCTGGACCCTGCAGAATCTTGCAGGGTTGGCCGATCAGTTCACCGCGTGAGTATCCTGTTATGGTGCAGAATGCGTCGTTGCAAAACTGGATCCGTGACTGCTCATCGGTCACCACAATGCCTTGCGAGATGGTCGCCAGAACTGCTTCGAGCAGGGCGTTGCGCATCGGCATTGCCTTGTACCTCCCCCCGGGGTTCCTAGCACCTACGGAATTTGCCGTATTGTAAATTTGCGTCTCGCGGCGCGTCAAGCAACTGATCCGCAATCGATTCTGGATATTCCGGGCTCGTAGAAACACGGCTGGAAACGTTCCCTGAGAGGGCTCTCGGGCCCTATCCGTATTTGCCCCTAGAGGTGATTGCCGAGAAAATTGGTCCGTCTGGCTCAGGATCGCAGCCAGAGGTGCTCATGCTGCGATCCGTCCCGACAATTCTGGCTACGATTTGTGCTGTTTTTGCCACACCGGCGGTTCCGGCCGTGATTCGAGCGGCCGACCCGGCGGTCGATCCGGCGCGCGCATTGGGCCGAATTGTATGCCAGGAAGGCAGCCGGCGCTATGTCAGCACCGCGGTGCTTGTCCGTGATGCTCAGACCCTGCTCGCAGCGGGCCATTTCAACTCCGATGACCTGGCGGCGCGACATTTGCCTGTCTCGTCGTGCCGGTTCGAACATCGTTCGGCGAACGGCCAGCGGTTCGCTTCGCCATTCACCCTGATCGAAACGGGTGGAGGCGCCACGGAGCGCAGGCTAACTCCGGCGGCGGACTGGGCCGTATTGCGCCTCTCGACACCTGCGCCGCGCTTCATGCAGCCGGTGACGCGCATCTCGGACCCCGATGCGGCGGTGTCTGCCCACCTCGAAATGGCGGCCTATGACGATCCGGCGAGGTTGAGCTCCCAGATTTCGCTCGAAGCCTGTGCCGGCTGGCGGGGCAACGATCGCTCGGTGGTCCTGCGCCATTCCTGCCGCACGCGCCCGGGCCAGAGCGGATCCCCGATCTTCCGCGTCGGAAGTAGAGAGCTGGAGCTGGCCGCAATCCACGTAGGAGCCAGTGATACGGCCGGGCGTGCTGTCCTGCTGGCCAAATCCTTCCGTAAGGCGCTGCTGTCCAGCTGACCGTTGCAGCTCTATTGTTGCCTACGCTGAATTCTTGTGAGAAAATGCCGCGATGCCGCACTTGAAGTCCGTTGCCTTTGCCGCGCTATGCTGCCTGGTCGTGGCGGGGATTCCTGCGTCTAATTCGCTTGCGAGCAGTGGCGGAGCCACGGCCGGTGATGGACCGCAGCATGAAGGTACGGACGGCGCGACGCCCAAGGCCAAGCGGCCTCGTGTTGGGTCCGACGTCAACGGTGCCCTGCCGCCGCCCGAAACGTGGAACTGCGACCTGATCGCGCCCGAATATCGGGACTGGCTCGATCAGGGCAATAAGGCGGACGATTGGAAATATGTCGGCCCAGTCTACGTCCATACTGTGGATGGCGGCGAATACGACTGGGGCGACTGGATCGACTGGGCCAATGCCAACGGGTGTGCCGGTGGCGAATTCGTAAGGCCGGAGTTCCTGCCGGGGGTCGTGCTGGCGCCTGGCCTGGTTGGCGGCCTGATTACCGCTGCAGGGGCGGGCGGCCTGATCGGCGCACAAGCCGGATCTGGCCCAAGAAGTCCGGGCTGAGGCTCGCCCAATCCGATGTTCAAATGCAAAGGGCGGCCCGCGAGCCGCCCTTTTCCTTGGTCATTTCAGCGGCAGGATCCGGCTGATGATGTAGTCGGCTGCCTCTTCCGGCGTCATTTCCACCGTGTTGACGCGGATTTCGGGATTTTCAGGCGCTTCATAGGGGCTGTCGATCCCGGTGAAGTTCTTCAGCTTGCCTTCGCGGGCCTTCTTGTAGAGGCCTTTCACGTCGCGCGCCTCGGCCACTTCGAGCGGGGTGTCGACGTGGATCTCGATGAATTCGCCATCGCCGATCATGTCGCGTACCAGCCGGCGGTCTGCCCGGAAGGGGCTGATGAAGGCGGTCAGAACGATCAGGCCCGCGTCGGTCATCAGCTTGCACACTTCGCCGATGCGGCGGATGTTCTCGATGCGGTCGCTCTCGGTAAAACCAAGGTCCTTGTTGAGCCCGTGGCGGACGTTGTCGCCATCGAGCAGGAAGGTGTGGCGATTCATGATCGCCAGCTTCTTTTCGACCTCGTTGGCGATGGTCGACTTGCCCGATCCCGACAGGCCGGTGAACCACAACACGCGCGGTGTCTGGTTTTTCATCGCGGCGTGATGTTCGCGGGTGATGTCGGTCGCCTGCCAATGGACGTTCTGGCTGCGGCGCAGGCTGAAGTGCAGCATGCCAGCGCCCACGGTGTGGTTGGTGATCTTGTCGATCAGGATAAAGCCGCCCAGTGCGCGGTTCTCGACATAGGGATCGAACACGATCCGCTTGTCGGTGGTGATCTCGGCCACGCCGATCTGGTTCAGGTGAAGCGTCTGCGAAGCGAGATGTTCCATCGTGTTGACGTCGATCTCGTATTTCGGATGGGCCACGGTCACGCTGACGGTCTGCGTGCCAAGCTTCATCCAATAGGCCCGGCCGACGACCAGCGGTTCGTCGTCCATCCACACGATGGTGCTTTCGAACTGGTCGGCGACTTCGGGCGGGCTGTCGGCCGAAGCGAGCACATCGCCGCGCGAGCAGTCGATCTCGTCATCGAGGCAGATCGTGACGGACTGGCCGGCGATAGCTTCGTCGAGATCGCCTTCCATCGCCACGACCGACTTGACGGTGCTGACCTTGCCCGAAGGTAGCGAGCGGACCCGGTCGCCCGGCTTGACGGTACCGCTGGCGATGAGGCCGGAGAAGCCGCGGAAGTCGAGGTTGGGGCGATTGACCCATTGCACCGGCATGCGGAATGACTTCTCGGCATCGCCCGCGGCGTTGATCTCGACCTGCTCGAGGTGATCGACCAGTGTCGGGCCGGCGTACCAGGGCGTATTCCCCGATAGGGTGGTGATATTGTCGCCCTTGAAGCCCGAGATCGGGATCGCGGTAAAATTCTCGATGCCGATGCTCTCGGCAAACTGCGCGTAATCGGCGACGATGGCGTCGAATTTGGCCTGGTCGTAATCGATCAGGTCCATCTTGTTCACGGCCAGCACCAGATTGCGGATGCCCAACTGGTGGCACAGGAAGCTGTGGCGCTTGGTCTGCACCAGCATGCCCTTGCGTGCGTCGATCAGGATTACTGCAAGGTCGGCGGTCGATGCGCCGGTGACCATGTTGCGGGTATACTGTTCGTGCCCGGGGCAGTCGGCGACGATGAACTTGCGCTTCTCGGTCGCGAAAAAGCGATAGGCGACATCGATGGTGATGCCCTGTTCGCGTTCGGCGGCGAGGCCATCGACCAACAGTGCGAAGTCGATTTCCTGCCCCTGCGTGCCGACCTTCTTGCTGTCGCTCTCCAGCGCGGCGAGTTGATCCTCGAAGATCATCTTGGAATCGTAGAGTAGGCGGCCGATCAGGGTCGACTTGCCGTCATCCACGCTGCCGCAGGTGATGAAGCGCAGCATCGACTTGTTCTGGTGCTGCTCGAGATAGGCCTCGATGTCCTCGGCGATCAGCGCGTCGGTCTGGTAAACCTGTTCGGTCATCAGAAGTACCCCTCCTGCTTCTTCTTCTCCATCGAGGCGTCGCCAGCGTCCTTGTCGATCACGCGTCCCTGGCGTTCGCTGGTGGTGGTGAGCAGCATTTCCTGCACCACATCGGCCAGCGTCGCCGCCTCGCTTTCGACTGCGCCGGTCAGCGGGAAACAGCCGAGCGTGCGGAAACGGATCGATTTCTCGGTAATCTCGGGGCGCTTGCCCATGACCTTCTCGAGCCGTTCGATATCGTCGGCCATGAACAAGCCGCCTTCATGCTCGAAAGTCGGTCGCTTGGCGCTGAAATAGAGCGGCACGATCTCGATGTTCTCGGCCATGATGTATTGCCAGATGTCGAGCTCGGTCCAGTTCGAGATCGGGAACACGCGGATGCTCTCGCCCTTCCTCTTGCGGGCGTTGTAGAGATTCCACAGCTCGGGCCGCTGATTCTTCGGGTCCCACCCGTGGCTGGCGGTGCGGAAGGAAAAGATGCGCTCCTTGGCGCGGCTCTTCTCCTCGTCGCGGCGAGCGCCGCCGAAGGCCGCATCGAAGCCATATTTGTCGAGTGCCTGCTTGAGCCCTTCGGTCTTCCACATGTCGGTGTGCAGCGGGCCGTGGTCGAACGGGTTGATCCCGCGCTCCATCGCTTCGGGGTTGTGGTAGACGAGCAGTTCCATCCCCGCGTCGCGCGCGCTCTTTTCGCGTAGCGCGTACATGTCCTTGAACTTCCAGGTCGTGTCGACGTGGAGCAGCGGGAAGGGCGGGGGCGAGGGGTAGAAGGCCTTCTTCGCCAGGTGCAGCATCACTGCGCTGTCCTTGCCGATCGAATAGAGCATCACCGGCTTTTCGGCTTCGGCGACCACTTCGCGCATGATGTGGATCGCTTCCGCCTCGAGGCGCTGGAGATGGGTGAGGGTCTTGGCGTCGCTCATCGGGTATCCTTTTCGATCGCCTGAGATAGTGCCGGGCTTTGCCTGTGGACCTCCCATATGGGAGGTGGTATCTTGCACCCATGCGCATTCCCAACCTCGGAGAGACCGAAATCCTCGTGCCGCTGCACGATGGGATGTTCGAACAGCCGATGTGGCAAACTTTTCTTCGTCGCCTGAAACGCGCCTCGGGCGGGGGCCTGGCGATGCTGTGCCTGCGCACGCCGGGATCGCATGATGAGCTGGTGCTGAGCGACGGCGAGGCTGGCGACGTCGCCCAATTGCTCGATGGTTCCATGCGCGAAGGGCGGACCTATGCGCTCCACGAACTGGTCGAGGGAAAGCCCGAAGGTACCCATCCGGCCGACCTGCGCGCGATCCGGCTGCGCGATCCCAGCGGCCTGGAAGCCTGGCTGGCGCTGGGCGCCGATATGCCGCTCGATGCCGAACATTCGAGCCTGCTGGCGGCACTTGCACCCCACCTGCGCGTGGCGCTGCAGGTCCTGGCGTCGCTGGAGCGTGAAAAGGCGCGAGCCTCGATGAGCGCGGACGCCTTTCGGCGGATGAATTTTGGCTGGATCGCGGTCGACGAGCGAAGCCGGATCGTCGATTGCGATCCGCAGGCCGAACGCTTCCTCGAACGCTCCGGCTCGCTGCGGCGCGGACCCTATGACCGGCTGATCCCTTCATCGCCTGTGGTCGACCGCCAGCTGACTGCGCTGGTGCGCGACTTCGCGGTCGACCAACGCGACCGTCCGCATGCGCTCAACCTCAGCCGCGATCCGTGGATCGACGTGCTGGTGTCACCGATGCATCTGGAATCGCTCACCGGTGACAGTCGCGCGGTGGCGGTGATCTATCTGCGCGGCGACCGGTCATCGAGCGCCGACCGGCACGAACAGCTGGTTGACCTGTTCGACCTGACCCCGGCGGAGGCGCGGCTGGCCTGGTCGCTGTCACAGGGTCTTTCGATCGCCGAGGCGGCAGAGAACCATGGCCTGACGCTGGAGACGGCGCGCTATTACTCGAAGCGGATCTACGCCAAGACCGGCGCGCGCGGGCAGGTCGACCTTGTGCGCAATATCCTCACCGGGGTCCTTGCGCTGGCCTAGCCGCTCCTTGCGGTCAGGTCGGGCCAGAAGGCCTCGGCACCGCGATCGACCACCATG
>NZ_JAYPTL010000037.1:0-7088 GCF_038133525.1 Erythrobacter sp.
TATCTTGAATCACATCTCGCAGCGATTGTGAATCCAGTTTGTCAACAGGGCCTAGTTCGCCGCAAAGTCGAGGCCGCGAACCGTCACGTCCGGTCCGTTGACATACTGGGTCCGGACGCGCGCAATATCGAGCCCATTGGTCACGCCCTGGGTGCAAGCATTGCCAGAGAAAGTGATCAGATCGACCAAGGCGCTTGAGCAGTTTACCGGCGCGGTACCGCTGGTCTGCCCATTACCCACAAAGCTGGCGATCGCGTCAGCCGGTGTGATGACGATCTGGTCCTTGAACTCATAGGTCCAGAAGTCTGTGCTGAAGGTCAGTCCACCCGTCTCGACGATGAAGCCGAGGTTGTAGGTCAATGCGGTTTCAGGGTCGAGGTTCGGGTTGCCGTAGATATCGACCGATTTGTAGTTGCCGCCCGTCGCCGTCAGGCCTTGCAGAGCCGTAACGAAGTTGGGATCGACGTTGCTGGCCAAGGGCCCACGGAAGGTCGTACCGATAGAACCGCGCAGCGTCAGCCAATCGGTCGCTTCGAAGCGAACAGCAGCCTTCGGATTGATGGTTGACCCGATCGGGCTACCATAATCCTCGTAGCGGATGGCCGCGGTCAACTCGAGATTGTCGAGAATGGGCAGCTGGACTTCACCAAAGAAAGCATAGACGCTCTGGTCGAGAGAGACTGGACGCGTCCCGCCGAGGAAGATGAACGGTCCAACACCATCCGTAGCGGTGCCAACACAGCTCCGATCTCCCTCTTTGAAGCACGGATTGATATCCAGGTTCGACAGATCATTCAGCGGCCGGCTGATGAAGTTGTTCTTTCGGTACTGCGCACCGACAGCGAAGTTGACCTCACCACCGGGCAGTTGGAGCCCTGTGCCGCCAGCCAGCACGATGTCACCGACCCATTGTTCCTCACGCTGGAAAGTACCGTTCGGCACCTGGAGCCAGGCAACCAAGTCCGGGTCGTTCTCGAACCCCGGGACATAGAATGGATTGGCGATGTCCAGCGTCGGGTTGTTCGGCCCCGCCAGTACGAACGGGTTGAACCACTGGCAGCCGTTCTGTCCGGCAGTGGTGCCCGAACAATTCGGCCCACCGAAACCGTTCAGTGCGGCCTGCAATCGCGAGCCGACTATGCCAGGCGCGTATGCGGTTCGTGCCGAACGCCAATAGGTTCCATCGACGTTGAGGACGAGGTTCTCGCCCACATCAATTTCGAAGCCGGTCGAAACGCGCCATGCGTTGTTCTTGGCGAGGCCTTGCCCTGCCCCACGTTCCGGATCGCGCGGATTGCCGATGAAGCCGAAGGGACGATAATAGACATTCGTCACCGCCAGGACGGTTCCATTGGCACCGCCGGATAGCGGCAGACCTTTCTGGGCCAGGAATGCGGCGACTGCCGGATTATTCGGGGAAGTGCTGAAGGCGCTTACGAAACCCGAACCCTTCGGCCCCTGGGTGGGCGGGAAAGCCGGCGAATAGTTCAGGCTCTCGAGGTCGGTCTTGGCCCACAGCGCACCAGCATGCCAGCGGACCGAGTCCGATAGGTCGGCATCGGCCTGAGCATAGACCTGGTAGCGGTCCTCCTCCTCAGTGATGTTGTCGAAGGGGATATAGGTAAAGCGGCAGACCGGTGCGGTATAGAAACCACCCAGTTCGTTACAACCGCTGTCGGGGGCAAAGACCGTTCCGGCGCCAGAATATGTGACCGCGAACAGGCCGGGAGTCGCAAGCGCGGAATAGCCTGAAGCATTCTCGTCATAGCTCTGCGAAGTATAGGAGCGCTTGGTTGTCGCCAGCTCGGAACGATGTTGCCAGCCCGCGCCGACCATCACGTTCAGGTCTCCGAAGTTCTTTCCAACCAGTGCACTGACATTGTAATTGCCGTCCGAGCCGCTGATGAAGGTGTAATCGCCGGCTATTTCCACGCCATCGAAATTATTGCGCGTGATGAAGTTCGCTACGCCCGCGATGGCGTCCGAGCCATAAGTGGCAGCCGCGCCATCCTTGAGGATTTCGACGCGTTGCAGCGCGAAGAGGGGAATCAGGTTGGTGTCGGTAAAGCCGTCACCGGGTGCCTGGATCATGCGCTTGCCGTTCAACAATACGAGCGTGCGGGTCGCGCCAAGGCCGCGAAGATTGATCGAACCATTGCCCTGGAAACCCTGCGACGAGACCGAAAACTGGTTTGTATCGCCCAGAACCGAACCGACCGAAGGCAGTTTCTTGATGAGTTCGAGAGGAGAGGAAATGCCTTTGTTCTGAAGCTCTTCTGCAGAGACCACCGCAACCGGCACCGCCGCGTCCTCGGGTGTGCCGCGGATGTAAGAGCCAGTTACAACGATCCGGTTTTCGTCAGTCGCTTCGTCCTCAGCTGCATCTTGCGCAAGCGCAGGCACTGCTGAAAAGGCGGCAACCGTTAATGCACCGAGCGCACAGCTGTGGCGCAGACCCAATTTTCTCATAACACTCTCCCCTCACTCGGTTGTGCATTCGCACATACCGCTCCCATTGAAATTGAAACCTCATTACACTTTTTTGTCAAGACTCCGGGCCGCAATGCCGTAGCGTCGGCAATCGAGTACATACCCGTGCTTCGAAAAATCATTCAGCTGCAATCTGCCGATATTGCAGGCGTTCTCACGGCACCAAGGGACGAGAACTCAATTCCTTGGTCGGTCGACCGCCCATCTGGCGGGGAAAAATAGAGACTCATCGGCACGGGCTTCATTGCAGCTGCTCTGGCTGGCTGGGGCCGCAGTATCGACCCTAAAGGACAGCTACACGGAGAGGCGGCAGACAAGCCACTTCGCCCGAAACAGGGCCGGAAAAGGATACTCTGGGCAACCGCAGACCGCTGTATCGACTTTTACGATTCGCTTTTTGCTTTCCGCACGGCAGAATCCATCTGTGGCCTGGCACTCGCCCATGCTTCATCCCTACACGGTTTCTCCATCAGGGGGCCGTACAATGGAAGCGGCGACGGAATGCTGCACATGTCGTCGATAGCCCCACCGACTCTCTTTTCCATCTCCGCTTCGCCAGCGGCGGATTTGAGATCAAGGTCCCCGATAAACACGGTACGTACGATGACGTCGGGTGACGGATGCAATTTGCCAACGACGATGATCGGTGAGCGTTGCTCGGCTGGCTGCGACGACTGAGCAGTCGCGGTTCCGCTGGCCAATAAGGCTAATCCGAGCGGAACGAAGTATGACAATGGTTTCATACAGCTGCTCCTTCCTGGAACACTGGACCAAAACATTACTCCAATTCGATGCGAAGGTAAATCTCCGGAAGGCAACTGAATGTTTCCCCTACCAACGTCCAAGCAGTCGATGCGAATGTTGGGGTGGAACACATGCCGACGCCGCTGAGGGGCATGTCCGAATTCGATCCACCAGCCGCCCTCCGCTGCTGTGAGCTGAGGAGGGAACCAACTTAGTTGAATCATGAATAGTCTGGCATTCGCCGGGGCAAATGGAACACGCAACTGAAATAACTTGCGTTGTGCAATTATCGTTTATTTAGCTGATAGGAGAACGATTATTATCAATACTATCACATTGGTTTGATCCAGCGAAATTATATTCACAGCCGATTGGATTATTTTTAGCCTTTTTCATGACCGCAATGCCGATGGGCATATCCCGGTTCGGCAGGCACATGGTTCATGCGGATCTGTGCCACTTTCCCTAGATACTCAGTTGGACTGGATTTCTCTTTGGGCTGATCGTTTGGTCGGTTCTGGCAGAGATCATCAACTCGGGGATTGCGGCGGTCTACAATCGACTGCTCGGCTGATCGCCTGCAGACGCTCAGCCTGACGAGCACGACCTCAACGAGTTCTCAATGCGTTCAAAAGTCTTGGTGAAGGTGTGCCTTCCACAGCATCGATCACTACTATTGGATCGGCACCATTCCTTCAGGCCTCAGCGCAGCACCCGCGGGCCGCTGCCTTTCTCGCCCCATTTGTCGTCGGCGTTGTAGAGCGCGCATTTCTTGAGGCTCAGGCAGCCGCAGCCGATGCAGCCGTCGAGGTCTTCGCGCACTTTCTCCAGTTGCGCGATCTGGGAGTCGATCCGCTGGCGGATCGTCCCACTGATGCGCTTCCAGTCGCCGGCATTGGGCGTGCGGCCCTGCGGCAGGCGTTTCATTGCTTCCTCGATCTCACCGAGCGACAGACCCAGTCGCTGCGCGATCAGAATGAAGCTCAGGCGGCGGATGTCGCTGCGCGGATAGCGGCGTTGATTGCCGCCAGTGCGCCAGGGTTCGACGAGCCTCTTGTCCTCGTAGTAGCGGATCGCGGAGACACTGAGCCCGGTTCGCTGGGCAAGTTCGCCGATCGAGAGCAGATCGTTCGCTTTCATCGATCACAGCCATAGCGAAATTGACTCTTGACCTCAAGTTAGGTTTAGGTTGTATTTACATCGGCATCACCAATCCCCTGCTCTCGGATGCGGGGCAGCCGCAGGAGATGCACAATGCCCAAGGGCCAACTCGAACACGCCAATATCACCGTCACCGATCCCGAACGCAGCGCGAGGCTGTTCGGACAGTTGCTAGGCTGGCACGAGCGCTGGCGCGGCCCGTCGCAGCTTGGTGGTTGGACGATCCATGTGGGTGACGAGACCACTTATCTCGCGATCTACACCAACGAGAAGGCCAAGGGCGGCTTCGCCAAGGGCGTTCCGCTCAACCATGTCGGCCTGCTGGTCGACGATCTCGACGCAGCTGAGGCGGTAGTGGTGGAACACGGGCTCGAACCGTTCAACCATGCCGATTACGAACCCGGTCACCGGTTCTATTTCTTCGACTGGGACCGCATCGAATTCGAGGTGGTGAGCTATGAATGAAATCATGCCCCGCGAACCGATGTTCGCCCGCCGTGAGCGGGACGCCAGGCCAAAGGCCAAGCCGGCGCCCCGCCCTCTAGCAACACCCCATTCCCAATTAGAAAAGCTGGTGTATCGTCCCTCCTGACCAAGGGAGGTACCATGCATCGATTCCTGATCGCCACTGCCGCGCTGGCGCTTGCCGCACCGATTTCCGCCGAAACTGTCGCGGTCACCGCCGACCGCATGCTGGACGTCGAAACCGGCAAGTATCTCGCCAATCCGGTGGTGGTGATCGTCGATGGCAAGATCAGCAGCGTGACGTCGGGTGGAGCACTCCCTCAGGGCGCCGAACATATCGATCTTGCCGGGCACACCTTGCTGCCCGGACTGATCGACATGCACGTGCACCTCGACGGGCGACCCGAATATGGCGGCTACAGCGGCCTGGAATTCACCGACAACTTCTCGACGGTACTCGGGGTGATCAATGCCGAGCGGATGCTGCGCATCGGCTTCACCACGGTCCGCAATGTCGGCGATTCCAATTACAACGTGAAGGCTATCGACCAAGCAATCGAAGAATGGTGGACGCCGGGCCCGCGGATCGTCACCGCCAACTATGCGCTCGGCGCGACCGGCGGACATTGCGATGAAACCTTCCTGCCGCCCAGCTTTGGCGCCAAGAGCCCGGGTGTCGCCGATTCCCCCGAGGACTTCCGCGTCCGCGTGCGCGAACAGCGCAAGTATGGCGCCGAAGTGATCAAGGTCTGCGCCACGGGCGGCGTGTTCAGCCGCAACACCGAACCGGGCCAACAACAGCTCCACGAGGAGGAGCTCCGCGCCATTGCAGACGAGGCGCATTTCTGGGGCCTCAAGGTTGCCGCACACGCGCACGGCGCCAGCGGGATCAAGGCCGCGATACGCGCCGGGATCGACACGATCGAACATGCCAGCCTTATCGATGACGAGGGCATCCGCCTGGCCAAGGAGCGGGGCGCCTGGCTGAGCATGGACATCTACAACACCGACTATACCCAGCGCACCGGCAAGGCGAATGGCGTGCTGGAGGACAATTTGCGCAAGGATCGCGAGATCGCGCAGATCCAGCGCGACAACTTCCGCAAGGCCCACAAGGCAGGCGTGGGCATGGTCTTTGCCAGCGATGCCGGGGTGATGCCGCACGAGGAAGTGGGCGGACAATTCGCGATCATGGTCGAATACGGCATGACCCCGATCGAGGCGATCCGCGCGGCGACGATCGATGCGTCAAAGGCGTTGGGTCAGGAAGGTCAGGTCGGCGTGATCAAGCCCGGTGCCTGGGGCGACCTGATTGCAGTTTCGGGCGATCCTTTGGCAGACGTCAGCGAACTGGCCGACGTCGATGCAGTGGTCAAAGGCGGGATTCTGGTCGACTGACGCGTGCACCGGCAAAGCCGGCCATGGCGTTCATCGGGACTTCTTCGAACTGGCCCAGCCAGCGGCGCGCCATTTTCGCCAATGGCATGGGATTGAGGTAGTGCCGCTTGCACCGCCCGTCGCGTTCGCTCGCCACCAGTTCGGCGGCTTCGAGCACTGCCAAGTGCTTGGCCACGGCCTGGCGGGTCATCGGAAGGTCTTCGGAAAGATCGGATAGGGTCAGCCCGCCCTCCGCACTCAGCCGATCCAGCAGGAGCCGGCGGGTCGGGTCGGAAAGGGCGACGAAGGTATCCGTCATATGGACAAGGTTAAGATCGCCTTTCCGAGTCGCTCAAGCTCTGGGCCTTAGAGCAGGCCGACTTGTCCACGACCGGACCATGGTTCGCGCGTCCAGTCGAGCGCAAGTTCGCCTCCCCATGGGTGGCAAAGGGCGAAAGCTTCGTCAGGCGTGCCCTGCGTCCAGGTTGCGAGATCGCCCTCCTCCAGCAGCACCGGCATCCGCGTATGAACTTCTGCAGCGGCACCGGCGGCGTCGGTAATCACCATCGAATAGCATTCACCCCATTCGTCGGATTTGCGCCAGATGCCGGCTACCGCAAACAGTTCTGCATCGGGACGACTTAGCCAGCTGCGCGTCTTGGCGCCCTTCGGCCCTTCTGCTTCTGCCCAGGCAGTGACGGGAATCAGGCATCGGCGTTCTTCGAAACTGTAGCGCCAGAAGAAGCTCGACAGCTTGTCGGTCCGGGTGTTGTTGACCGGCTTGGGCTTGAGCGGCTGGCCTTCCTTACCCTTGAGGACAAGCGGGAAGCCCCAGCTCATCTGTCTGAGGC
>NZ_JAYPTL010000037.1:7098-31745 GCF_038133525.1 Erythrobacter sp.
GTCTGAGGCGACCCTCTGCCACCACAGCCCCGGGATAACCGGGATAGACCTCATCGCCGAAGTTCGCCCCGCCCAGCTCGTTCACCGCATCGAACCACTGTGCGACCTCATCCTTGGCCTTGGTCATGCGGTAAAGGTTGCACATCAGCCCCGTCTCCTATGCGTTACCCACCACGAAGCATGCCACCGCAACCAGAGCGCCCGCAAAGCGGTTGGCGCGAAAGCGTTCGAGTGGATTGGCCGGATCGTCCGGGTCGAGTGTCGCAACTTGCCAGCCAAGGTGACCGGCCGCGGGAACCAGTGCCAGCAGCGCCACCCAGTCGGCTCGATAGAGCCAGAAAGCCAGCGCCCACAGTCCGACAGCCCCGGCGTAACAGAGCGCAACCCCGCCCTTCACGTGGCTCCCCATGCGCAATGCAGACGAACGGATGCCGACCAGCGCATCATCCTCGCGGTCCTGCAGCGCATAGATCGTATCATATCCAACGACCCACAGCGCCGCGCCCAGATACATGGCCGCCAATGCGTCCCAATTGTCGGCGCGCAATTCGGTCCAGCCGACCAGCAGGCCCCAGGTAAAGACCATGCCGAGCCACGCCTGCGGCCACCAGGTGATACGCTTCATGAAGGGATAGGCCGCGACCAGCGCAACGCTCCCCAGCGCCACTCCCTGCGCCAGCAATCGCAACTGCAACAGCACGAGCAGGCCGATGAGGCACAAGACCAGAAGCCAGCTCCACGCCAGCTTTTTCGACACGCGCCCGCTGGCGACCGGCCGCGCTGCAGTACGGGCGACCTGCCGGTCGAGGTTCGCATCGACTATATCATTGTAGACGCAACCGGCGCCGCGCATCGCTATCGATCCCAGCAACAGCCACAGGATCAGTTCGACCTGCCACCCCGCGCCTGCCAGCCACACGCCCCAGGCACAGGGCCAGAACAGCAGCCACCAACCGATCGGCCGGTCGAACCGCGCCAGTTGGGCAAAATCGCGCGGCAGCTGCGGCAGGCGCGCAACCAGCCCGCGGTGTTCGGTGTCGGGGACGATCTCGGGAGTGGCGGCGGTATCGCTCATCGCTTGCTTCCTAACCGCCGAGCCGCCAACAGGAAAGCCATGCCTGCCACCCCTGCCTGGCCCCCAAAGAGCGCGCCGCGCCTGTTTGTCGCTGCCCCCATCGCCATGGGCATGCCGGTGCGGATTGATGGCAGCCAGGCGCACTACCTGTCCAAAGTCATGCGCGTCGTCGCCGGATCGGTGGTTATCCTCTGTGACGATGCCACGGGAGAATGGGCGACCGAAGTGCTTGAGGCGGGCAAGCGCCATGTCGTGCTCGACCCGCGCGAGAAGCTGCGCGAGCGCGAGGCGGTACCTGATTTCTGGCTGTGCCCGGCGCTGCTAAAGAGGGATCGGTTCGATCTGGTACTCGAAAAGGCGACCGAACTCGGCGTGGCAGCAATCCACCCGGTGGTCACGCGCCGCTGCGTCGCCGACAAGCTCAATGCCGAACGCGCCCGCATGATCGTGACGGAAGCAGCGGAACAATGCGCAAGGACGGCCCTGCCCGCGCTACAAGAGCCGCTGAAGCTGGATCGATTGCTAGCCGGCTGGCCTGCAGATCGTGCACTGTTTTTCGCCGACGAACTTGGCGGGCAATCTGCCGCCGAAGCCTTCGCGCTCCACAAGGGCCCTGCCGCTTTGCTTGTGGGCCCGGAAGGCGGATTCGACGATACCGAACGCGCGGCGATCCGCGCACATTCGGCCGCACGCGCCATCACCTTGGGACCGCGAATTCTGCGCGGCGAAACTGCTGCAATTGCCGCCACTGGACTCTGGATGGCGACGTGCGGGGATTGGTCGATTCAAGACTGACCCGGCAAGAATAAATGGCTGGCTTGAAATCTTTGCGTTGCCTATCGCAACCGGCATGAGCACCAGAGAGGCATCGGGATCCGAGGATCCGATCATTGAATCCCGCGACCAGTTAATCGCCCCGATGCAAAAGGGCGAAAAGCCCAAGGACGCCTGGCGTATCGGTACCGAGCACGAGAAACTCGTGTATTTCCAGAACGATCACCGCGCTCCGTCTTACGAAGAGCCGAACGGTATCCACGATATCCTGATGGCGCTGACCGAATTCGGCTGGGAGCCGGTCGAGGAGAACGGCAAGGTCATTGCCATGCGTGGTGACGACGGCACCGTTAGCCTCGAACCCGCAGGCCAGCTCGAGCTTTCGGGTGCACCGCTGGAAAACCTGCACCAGACTTGCGCCGAGACCGGCCGCCATCTGCAACAGGTCAAGGCCATCGGCGAACGCTTCGGAGTCGGCTTCCTGGGGCTGGGCATGTGGCCCGACAAGACTCGCGAAGAACTACCGATAATGCCCAAGGGCCGCTACGAAATCATGCTGCGGCACATGCCGCGCGTCGGTAGCCTGGGGCTAGACATGATGCTGCGGACCTGCACCATCCAGGTGAACCTCGACTATTCGAGTGAAGCGGACATGGCGCAGAAGTTCCGCACCAGCTTGGCGCTGCAGCCACTGGCCACTGCACTCTTCGCCAATTCGCCCTTTACCGAAGGCAAGCCCAACGGCTTTCTCTCCTACCGCTCGCATATCTGGAGCGACACCGATCCGCACCGCACGGGCATGCTGCCCTTCGTCTTCGAAGACGGCTTCGGATACGAACGCTACGTCGATTACATGCTCGATGTGCCGATGTATTTCGTGTTCCGCGAAGGGAAGTACATCGACGCCGCCGGGCTGAGCTTCCGCGACTTCATGGAAGGCAAATTGTCAGTGCTCCCGGGCGAGAAGCCGGCTGCGAGCGATTGGGTCGACCACCTTTCGACCGCTTTTCCCGAAGTACGGCTCAAGAGTTTCCTTGAGATGCGTGGTGCCGATGGCGGGCCCTGGAACCGGATCTGTGCCCTACCAGCCTTCTGGGTCGGCCTGCTCTACGATCAGGGCGCGTTGGATGCCGCATGGGACCTGGTCAAGCATTGGTCGATGGACGAGCGCGAGGCGCTGCGCAACGCCGTGCCGAAACAGGCCCTGGGTGCTGCTATCCCGGGCGGCGGCACGCTGCGCGACCTCGCCAAGGAAGTGCTCGCGATCGCGCGAGCTGGGCTGACCTCGCGCGCGAGGTTGAACACCTCGGGCGACAATGAGACTGGCTTCCTCGAAGCGCTCGATGAGATTGTCAATTCGGGCAAGGTCCCCGCGCAAGTGCTGCTCGACAGCTACCACGGCGAATGGGGCGGCGACATCAGCCAAGTCTACAAATACAGCTTTTGAAGAACGGAAGAGAGCGATGATCCAGATCAACGGCACCATCAAGCTAGCCAGCGGCTCCGGACAGGAGATCATCGACGCTCTGATCAAGATGGCACATACCAGCCGGGCGGAAGACGGTTGCCTCGATTACACTTTCGCGCGCGACCTGACCGATCCGGATACGCTGGTGCTTTACGAGCGCTGGCGTGATCGTGCAGCGCTCGATGCACATTTCGTGTCACCACACATGGCTGAATTCCAGAAAGCCTTGGCAGCTGGACCGGGTGCGGAGCGCAATATCCGCCTCTACGAAACTGACGACGGCCAGCCGCTTTAAGAACTTACTCGGCCGGCTGACCGGCCGGCTTACGCAAAGGCACCATCCAGTTCTTCAGGCGCGCCAGTGGCGCGGTCAGCAAGCCGTGGTGCTCCATCCAGACGTGATATTCGCGATACTTGGAATCTTCGGCGAGGAGGTGTGCCTCCTCGGTCTTGGCGCGCCAGAAATAGATGCCGTTCACAACCAAGAGGAAGAAGCAGTTCCGGAGCGCCTCGACCCATGATCCGCTGGTCGTAAGCATCGGCAAGGTCGCACACCACCAGAACAGGTTCTTGGAGACATAGGCCGGATGTCGCGTGAAGCGGTAAGGCCCGTTTGTAAGCACCCCGCGATAGGTCAGGTTGGAAAAACGTAGGCCGAAGGCGAAAGTCGCCCAGGCGTAAATCGCCGTAAGGAACACCAGCAGCGCCCCCCAGACTGCGATCGCCATATCGTGACCCTGGAGCCAATAGAGCCAGCCCGGCGTGTCGCTTTCATAATTGATTGCACGCCCTTCCCCCAGGATGCCCCAGACGAAAGGCGGATAGCAGATCAGCGCGGCCAGCCAGCCGCCCAGGAAAGGGTTGCCGTTGCGGATATGCGCATCGAGCGGGCGCATGGTCACGATATAACCGACGGTACCGATCATCACGTCGATCATGAACATGGCCTCGATAGCGATCATCGCCAGCTGTTCGGGGCGCTTCGCCAGTTCGCTGAAATCGGCCAGCACAACCTTTTCGAAGGCGAAGGGTATGATCGAAATCATGAAGGCGGTGAAGAAGCCCTTGATGATCCAGCTGCGCCAGTGCGCCTTGACCTCGTGAGCGTCCCAATCTTGTCGAAACAGCAGCAACGCGCCGAAGTGCCAGGCGTGATCACGCTGCTCAACGAGGTAGCGGTCAATCCAAAAGAGATAGGGCACGGAAAGGATCACGAGTGGGATCGCCGCCCATTTGAGCACGTCGATCGCAAAGACATACTGGCCGTTCCAGTACCAGCGGCACAGGCAGTAGAGCCCGGCAATAATGGCCCAGGTAGCCCATATGCCCACAAGCTTGGTCAGTGTGACGAAACGGTCAGGCTGACGACTGCGAGGCAAGCCCCAATCGAGTCCTGTGGACCGGCGTCGGTGTACCTTTTCAACCAGTATCGACCACAGCGCCATGGGCATGGCCGCAGCCAGCAGACCGGCAAGTGCCGCATTCGGACCTGCCATCGGTGCATGCGGACCGGGCAGGGAAAGATAATCCGCGATCACCGGATAGGTACGCGCGAAGAAGACCCAGGCGAACAGCCCGGCAAGGCCGACCAGTCCCACTGCCGCAGAAACGTCGCTCTGCGGCCGGGCTGTCGGGATCGCTTCCTCGACGCTCATTGCCCGGCTGTCCTACACATCAATGGTTAACAGCCGGGTTGGATTTCCCGGAAAATCAGCGGAAAGCGGTAATCCGTCCACCTTCGTCGAGCACGTAGAGCGTCTTGTTCGCAACGACAGGTGCCAGGCTGACCGACTGGTTGAGGTCATAGAACTCGCTGGCCGAACCCTCGCCCGTGCTCACGCGATAGATCTTGCCCTCGGAGCTGACGACCCACAGGTTGTTGCCCGCAAGGACGGGGCCGGTCCAGAAAATCGGCCCTTTCTTGTCCTTTTCATCGCGCCAGCGCTGCAATTGCGCGATCCAGCGGACCTTTCCCGTCGAACGAGCGATCGCCAGCAAACGCGCATCGTCGGTGAGGGTAAAAATCCACTCGCCGGCGATCGCCGGGGTCGAAATGCCCGCAAGGCTCAGTTCCCAGACGCGCTGTCCGGTTACCAGTTCGTAGGCGGCCATGCGCCCGCCCTGCCCCAGGGCATAGACGCGGCCATTGTCGATGATGGGATCGGCATCGATGTCGGTCAGCGATCCGACAGAGGTCGAAATCGACGTCCGGGCCAGCGCGTCGGTCCACAGCGTGCGGCCATTCTCGTAACGATGGGCGATCAGCTCGCCCGAACTGTAGCCAGCGATAACCGTGCCCTGCCCGGCGGCTGGTGCGGCAACACCGAACACTCCAGCCTGCGTCGTCGATGCCGCCTGCTGCCACTGAACCGAGCCGGTGGCCTGATCGAGCGCGAATATCTGGTTGTCCTGCGTCATGACGAAGACGTTGCCGAAGGCGATAGTGGGCGAACCACGAAGCGGCCCGGCCGGCTTGACCTTCCACAGTTCAGTGCCGGTATCAGCCTCCAGCGCGACCACATCGCCGGTACCATCGGTCATGTAGACCTTGCCTTCGGCATAGCTCGCGCCACCGCCGAACGCGGAGGGGCGCAGATCGCCTTCCATCTGCGGGGCGTAGGACCAACGGCGCCCGCCGGTCTGGGCATCAAAGGCCGTCAGCTGGCCATCGCCGCCCACCGCAAACAACATGCCACCACCGATGACCGGCGAGGCTGCCAGGCGGCGGCGATCACTGCCGCCAGCGACCTGCGCAGTGAAAGCGCGCGAGGGCGTCGCCGACAGGGCGAGGTGACCGTAGGACTTGCTGGCAGTTCCACCGGCCTGGGCCCAGGCTTCGTTCGCCTGCTCGGGCGGAAGGATGACCGCGATGCCGGCGAGTGAAGGATCGACCTGCGCTCCGCTTTCGATCTTGGAGAGAATGGGCTGGCGATTGCCAAGGGTCGGGGTTTGCTTCTTGTCACCCTTGCCGAACAGCCCGCCACTGCAAGCGCCCATTGCCAGCGCCAGCGCGCCTACCAGCGCGGTTCGTGCAATCGCCTTTCGATCCATCCCTGCCATTCTTTCGTCCGTTCCGGCCAATTCGGCCTATTGTACTTCAGCGGCGGCCTGGCCGTCCGCGGATTCTTCGGTAAGACCCTGCTCTTCAAGCAGTTTGTCGACATCCTCGATGGCATCGACACCCAGTACACCAGCCAGCTGGCGCGAGCGCGACCTGAGCGAGGCAGGCGCCGTATCGTCCTTGGCGATCTGCGCCAGCAGTGCGCCGGCTTCAGCCTTCTTGCCCTGATCCAGGTATGCGTGCGCCAGCATCTCTGCGGCGCTGGCGAAATAGGGCTTGCCGGGGACAGCGAGCGGCTTGAGCGCAGTGACGACTTCATCGCTCTTCATGCTGTCGTATCTCACGGCGACTTCGCGCAGTTTCGCCAGTTCACGAAAAGCCGGTGGTGCGTCCTTATCCGCCGCAATTGCTGCGAATATCTTCGCGGCTTCATCCGGTCGCTTCTGCTGTGCCGCAATCCCTGCGCGAAGCATGGCTGCGGCGGCCGACGGACCATCATCGACGTCGCTCGCCAGATCGGCCAGGCCGTCGTAGCCGCTCTGCAGATTTCCCGCCTCGATCTGATCGAGCGCGGCAACCAGGACCTCCGCATCCTTTTCCTGGGCCAGTTCCTGTCGGTGATCCCAATAGAGATAGCCCCCGAAGGCGGCGAGACCGGACACAACAATACCCAGCAAGGGCTTGCCCCATTGCGACATGAAGCTTTCGAAGTCGCCCTGCCGGACGGCATCGTCGACTTCGCGCAGCAGCGCTTCCTGTTCTGCGGCATCGCGCTTGGCGATCTTTTCTTCGCGGGTGAGTTCGGACTTGGGTGTCAGGGCCACTTTGGGCGGGCTCCGCTGGCTGGAAAATGTTTGCGGGTCTTTAGGCAGTGCATCTTGCTAGGGCAATGGGCTGCAATCCCTGTCCCCGCCCGGGTGAACGGAGCATGAAATCCCTAAAGGTCGCGGCGCATGGCGCTGGAATAGAGTCGCCGATAGGTCGATACCATCTTCGCTTCATCGAACTGGGCGCGGGCCTTTGCGCGATTGGCCTCGCCCAGCGTATCTCGCAACGGGCGAGAATCGGCCAACTGGCGCAATGCGTCCGAAAGTGCAGCCTCGTCTCCAGCAGGCGTGATGAACGAGGCATTGGGCTCCGAGACCATATGAGCGATGTCTCCCACAGCCGGTGCGACAACTGGCAGACCGGCGGCCATGGCCTCGACCACCGACAGCGGAAATTGTTCGGAATCGCTCGACAGGGCGAAGATATCGAACAGGCCGATTACCCGCGACGGGTCGGCGACGGCGCCAGGCAGGTGCACCCGGTGGTTGATCTCCAGCCGGTCGGCTTCAGCAAGGATTGCGTCGCGCGCCTCACCCTCTCCAAGGATCACCAATTGCCACTCATCGGGCAGCGACGCGAAGGCCCTCACCAGGCGAGGCAGGTTCTTGATCGTGCGCAAACCGGCCAGCGCCCCTACCCAATATTCGCCCGGTCGCTTGATCAGCCGAAGCGCATCTGGCTTGGGACGCATGCTGAAGGCCTTCGTGTCGATGCCGTTGGGAATGCGCTTCACGCGCCCCAGTGGTTGCTGCCAGTCGACCAGCGCTATCTCTTCAAGCCGCTCAGAAGGCACCACCACTCCCGCTGCCTTGCCCAGCGCGATCCGCCGGTACCAGGTGCGGCTGGTCTTGAGCTTCTTCACTTCGCTCTCATCGAAGCCATCCTCGTGGTGGACCAACGGGGGGAGGCCAAGCGCATCCTTGAACAGCGTGTGCGCCATCACCGCGTCCATCGCGCCCCAATTGTAGGTTAGCACGAGGTCATAGGGTTTTATCGCCCGGGCAAGCTTCATCAGTCGGCCGGGAAACGGTCTGCCCTTCAGGCTGGGGAAGTCGGGTTGAAGCGCAACCCGGAGCCCCTTTGCGATCCTTTGGGCCGCGTCGAGCCGTTCCGGCTCCGCCGAAACGATGGTGTGCTGCGCCTTGGCTCCAAAGGCATTGATCAGCTGGACGCAGCGTATCTCCTTGCCCCCCGCCGCAAAGGTCGAATGGAGGTGCAGGATGTGTGGTACATCGCCGCCGCTCATGCGACGCGTGCCAGCATCGCGTCGATGGCCGCCCGCGCCTCCGGCTCATCAAGCGTCGGCGTGTGTCCCTTGTCAGGCACAGTTACCGCCAGCGCTTCTGGCATGCGCCGTTGCATCTCGTCGAACACGCTCGCCGAAAGCAGCTGCGAAAGCGCACCGCGGAGCAACAACACCGGCCGATCAGCCAAGGCCTCGAAAGCGGGCCAAAGATCAGGGGGGACCGCATTGCTGTCCGCCGCCAGGATCGGTTCCGCGATCTTCATATCGTAATCGAAGACGATCCTGCCGCTACTCGAAAGCGTAAGGCCACGCTTTGCCATGGCGATCCAGTCTTCCGTCTGGAAACGAGGATAGGAGGCGCCATGTGTCTCTTCCAAGGCGCGCGCTGCATGCATCCAGGTGGCGAAGCTGCGGCCCTGGCCGACATATTCCTTGATCGCGTCCAGCCCGGTTTGTTCGAGCACTGGCCCGACATCGTTGAGCGCCACGCCCGCTATCCGCTGCGGCTGGAACGCCGCCAGCAGCATGGTCATCAGCCCACCCATCGACGTTCCGATCGATACGAAGCGTTCGATTGCTTCCTGCTCGAGCAAGCCGAGCAAGTCACCGACATAGGTAGGCGGCACGTAAGTTGCCGAATCACTGGCATATTCGCTTTCCCCGCGCCCCCGCATATCTGGCACCAGCACACGCCACCCTTGCTTGGCGATATGGGCAGCCAGCCCATCGAAATCGCGAGCGTTACGGGTCAGTCCGTGCAGGCACACAACTGGTGGCCGGTCGGAACTGCCCGGGTAATCGCGGAAATGAAGCGTAAGACCGTCGGCACTCTGCCAGGTGCGGTCAGTGAAGGTAGTTTCCATGGCTGGCGGTGTCTGTCCCGTCGCTGGTTTGGTGGCACCCTTGTGCCGGGCGTGCTTACCCCCCACTATCGCCAGATGCGAGGAGAACCGCAAGCCGCGAGCTATCGCCCCGATCCGGCCATCCTCACCCTTGCCGATTGGATCGGTGATCCGGTGCCTGCGGCCGATTTTCCAGACACTATCCTGCGTTTCCGTAATGATCGACAGGCAGCAACTGTAGGGCTCACCGCCTATTCGGATCAACAATGGTGCGCGCACTTCGGGCGCTTCGCACCTTTGCCAGGCAACCTGCCCCAGCCCCTCGCACTACGGTATCACGGCCACCAGTTCCGCGTGTACAACCCAGAGTTAGGCGATGGACGTGGCTTCCTGTTCGCCCAGCTTCGTGATGGCGCAGACCGACTGCTCGATCTCGGCACCAAGGGCTCCGGCCAGACCCCTTGGAGTCGCGACGGCGATGGACGCCTGACACTGAAGGGAGCAGTTCGCGAGATTCTTGCGACCGAGATGCTCGAGGCGTTGGGCGTATATACTTCCAAGACCTTCAGTGTCGTCGAAACACGTGAGGAGCTCTGGCGCAACGATGAACCATCGCCCACGCGATCCGCCGTGCTCACCCGATTAAGTCACGGCCATATTCGCATCGGAACGTTTCAGCGCTTGCTCGCGCTCGAAGAGCGGGACCATATGGCGGCCTTGGTCGATTATTGCCTGACAGCCTTTCCCGGGCCGCCCCCACCCGAAGATGCACCCGGACGGGACGAACCTGCAGTACAGCTGATGCACCTCGTGGTCGAGCGACTGGCCGATCTCGCCGCAAGCTGGATGGTCGCGGGCTTCGTGCACGGCGTGCTCAACACCGACAACATGAATATTTCGGGGGAGAGTTTCGACTACGGTCCCTGGCGCTTCCTCCCTCGCTGGGATCCGAGCTTCACCGCCGCATATTTCGATCATCAAGGGCTCTATGCCTTTGGCCGCCAGCCCGAGGCGCTGCACTGGAATTGCGGGCAATTGGGGATAGCCCTGCGATTGCTCGCCGAGGCCCCGCCGCTGATCGCCGCTATGGAACGCTTCGGTCCACTCTACATGGCAGCGATCGGACGGCGGTGGTGCTGGCGTATGGGCGTGGTCTCGCGTGGAGTAGAACAAGACACCGCCCTGCTCTCTGTTTGCGAAGCACAGCTGCGGGAAAGCGGGGAAACGCCTGATGCATTCTTTTTCCGGCACCGCGGCGGGCGAGACGCCAATGGACCACTGGCCGAAGCGCTGGCGGGATACGAAGCCACTGCCTCGACCCACAGCTACTGGTCAGGCGCCACTCCCCAATCTATGTTGATCGACGAGGTGGAACAGATCTGGTCGGCAATCACCGATGGTGACGACTGGCAGCCCCTGATCGACAAGATCGCGGCAGTGCGCCACATGGGTGAAGCACACGGTCCCGTGCCCTCACCAGCCGGACATCGCTGAGACAATCAAAATCTGTATTTGACGCCCAACAGCACCTGTCACATAGGCGCACGCCAAGAGCGGAAAGGGGCGCGGAAGGTCAAATCGTGAGCAGCACAAGCCTAGTTTCTACTGAGCCGGCGACCGGAGCCGAGATCTGGCGCGGAGAGGCCGGTGACGTCGATCAGACCATTTCGCGCGGACGCGAAGCCATGCGTGACTGGGCACGTATGCCGCTGGCCCAGCGGATCGAACTGATCCGGCGCTTCGCGAATGCGGTACGTAAGCATGCGGAGCAATTCGCTGAGCTCATCGCCCGGGAAACCGGGAAGCCGCTGTGGGAAGCGCGCACCGAGGTCGAAGCGGTCATCGGCAAGGTCGAAATCTCGATCACCGCTTATGCAGAACGTACCGGCATGAAGAAGCTCAACAGTGCACTTCAGGGCACTGCAGCGCTGCGCCACAAGCCGCACGGGTTGATGGCCGTGCTTGGTCCCTATAACTTTCCCGCACACCTGCCTAATGGCCACATTGTGCCCGCACTGATCGCGGGCAATGTGGTGGTCTTCAAGCCGAGCGAGAAAACGCCCGCTGTCGGTGAATTTCTGACTCGCTGCTTCCACGAAGGCGGCGTGCCCGAAGGCGTGGTCCAATGCCTCCATGGCGGCGCTGATGCTGGTAAGGCCCTGGTCGAGCACGATGGTGTCGACGGGGTACTGTTCACGGGTTCCGCACGCGCCGGCATCGCGATCAATCGCAAACTTGCCACCAATCCCGGCAAGATTGTCGCGCTTGAGATGGGCGGCAACAATCCGATCGTCGTCACCAACACACCCAAGCTTCAGGACGCCGCCGTCACAATCGTGCAATCGGCGTTCACCACCGCAGGCCAGAGATGCACCGCGGCGCGGCGGTTGATCGTAGTCGATTCGATGTTCGACGCACTGATCGCAGAGGTGAAGAAGCTGACCGAGCGCCTGATCGTCGACGAACCTTTCGCCGAACCTCAGCCTTTCATGGGCTGCGTCATCGACAATGGCGCGGCCGACCTGATGTCCGAAAGTTTCGTTGCGTTGATGGGGCGTGGCGGCAAGCCGATCGTGCACCTGCGCCGGCCAGACGAGAAACTTCCCTTCCTGACCCCGGCGATCCTTGACGCAACCGACATTGCCGACAGGCCCGACATCGAACTGTTCGGCCCTTTGCTGCAGGCTATCCGGGTCTCCGACCTCGACGCCGCCATCGCCGAGGCAAACAACACGCGTTACGGCCTGTCCGCTTCCCTGATCGGGGGCAGCCCCCAGGACTTCGAGCATTTCTGGCACGAAATCCGCGCCGGTATCGTGAACTGGAACCGCCCGACCAATGGCGCGTCGTCGGCTGCACCCTTCGGCGGTGTAGGCCTGTCGGGCAATCATCGTCCGGCCGCCTACTATGCGGCAGATTATTGCGCCTATCCGGTGGCGAGCACCGAGATGGAGCAACCGCGCGCGACTATCGGGGTCGGCCTCAAGGGTAATTGAGGCCAATCCGGCTAATGGTCAGTTGGTGGTGACAAGGTCAACCTGCGTCACACCTTCGGGCAGGCGACGGGCATAGACCACATAGGCTGAGGCGCCCTTGGTGCCGCTAAGCACGTTGTCGCCAGCCTTGATCGCGTGATCGACCTTGAAACCGGCGTCGCGAGCACGGGTGCTGTAGAAGGACATCACGTCGTCCAGGGCGACCGGTGTGAGGTAGGAGACGATCCTCAACGCGCAGTCGCCCTGGTCGGTCCCCGCCGCTTCTTGCGTGTTGCCACGCGGATAGACGGGGAATGCAGCTGGTAACTTTGCAGCCCATGCGGCGCTGTACTCAACGGTATCTGCGCAGTTGGCGCCGCCCGGCTTGACGGCAGCGATGGCCGCGGCTCGCATCGCAGCGGTGTCGGGCTCATTGCCGGAAAGTTGGCGGGCAGCCGGTGCTGGCCGGAGCTTTTCGACCCCGCCAACCAGTTGGCCTGCACGTGCGCGTGCCGCCTCGATAGCGCGCGCACTCTTGTCGATGTTCGGAATCCCAGCATTGCCGGTTCCCGAAAGTGCAGCATTGGCTTCGTTGCGCCCGGCCAGGTCCGGATCGGTCATCAGCTCATCGTTCAATGCCTGCTCAACCGCCGGGTCCATGGCCTCATCATTCGCAGGTTCGTTGCTCTCGCCGTTGCAAGCAACCAGCAAGGCAATCGGAGCAACTGCGGTAATCAGGCGGAAATTCATCGATAGACTCCAGCTAGGCTAGCCGCACTTGTGAGATAGGGTCGCGTTTGATTCCAGCCCCATGTCGACATGTGCGCCACAGCGGGACACGGAGGTGCGGCCTGCAATGAAGGGCGCCGCCCGGCTCCCCATGGAGACCGAACGGCGCCCCGCGGCCCAATCGGAACCGCCTTGCCGGTCGTGGGTGGGCACGACCGGAAGCTGGAGTAAGTTTAGCCGCAGCGCGTATTCGAACGATCGATCGAGCGACCCAGCAATGCGCCGGCGACCCCGCCCAGGATTGCACCAAGTGTACGGTCGCCGCCGCGACCGACTACTTCATGTCCGATCAGTGCGCCGACACCTGCACCCACCAGGAGCCCGGTAGTGCCATTGTCGCGCCGGCAGTAGTAGCGTCCGTCATCGCCGCGCCAGATGCGGGTATGAGCGTAGACTGGCTGCCCGTAACTGCGCGAATATCCCATGTAATAGGGCCGCCCATCGCGGTAGTCGCGGCGATCGCGATAGTCGCGATAGTCGCGATAGTCGTGCCGATCACCGTAGTAATGGTCGCGGTCGCGCTTCCAGCGCTTGTCCTTCTTGCCGTGATCGAAACTCAGGTCGCCGTAGACGGCAGCATGTGCAGCGGGCGCCGCATGAGTTGCCGGCGCCGCGGCAGCGGGCATTGCCAGAACCAGGCCTGTGGCGGCCAAAGCCAGGGCGGGTGCTTTGAGGAAATTGGCCATGATCCGTGTCCTTCTTCGGTCAATTTGGTCGAACGAGTCGAGTTATGCGGTTAAGCTTTAAGGCCCTCAACATGAACAGCCTGCAACCGCGCTGTCAGAATTGCGTTAAGCGACGAAGCGTGTCGGAAAGCGTGGTGAATTGATGCTTGCGGGCGTCAAGCGGGCCGCCTAGGCGCGGTCCCAGATGACCTCCACGCACGCACCTGCCGATCGCACCGGACTGGGTGCCGCCGTCGGAGCCTACCTGATCTGGGGGTTCCTGCCGCTCTACCTCATCCTGGTGAAGAGCGTCCCCGCCTTCGAATTCGTCGGCTGGCGGATCGTCTGGACGCTCCCCCTATGCCTCATCATCGTACTGTTCCGCCGCCAGATTCCCGATGTGCTCGCTGCCTTGCGCAATCGCCGCGTGATGGGCCTTTTGGCGCTAAGTTCGTGCCTGATCGCGGTGAACTGGGTGGTATATATCTGGGCGATCCAGACCGGTGAGGTCTTCGCGGCGAGCCTCGGCTATTACATCAACCCGCTGGTCAACGTCCTGCTTGGCACACTGCTGCTGGGTGAACGCCTGACCCGGATGCAATGGGCGGCGGTCGCGCTGGCGGCGTTGGGCGTTTCGCTGCTGCTGGCTGGCGCGCTGACGACGCTTTGGATCAGCCTGACCCTGGCGCTCAGCTTCGGCACCTATGGCCTTATCCGCAAGCAGGTACCGGTCGGCTCATTGCCGGGTCTCACAATCGAGTCGACGATCCTCCTCCTTCCGTCCGCGGGCGTTATCGCCTGGTATGCCGCCCAGCCCGTCGGTTCCTCCTTCGGCCATGATCTCGGCCTCAGCCTGTCCATCGTCCTGGGCGGAGCGCTGACCGCCTTCCCGCTGCTGCTGTTCGCCATCGCGGCGCGCAAGCTGCCCTATTCGACGCTCGGCTTCATCCAGTTCCTGGCGCCCAGCATCGTCTTCGTGCTCGGCCTCACCGTATTCGAAAAACCGCTGCATCCAGCCGAAATCGCCTGTTTCGCCTGCATCTGGGGCGCCGCCGCGATCTTCGTGTGGGATCTTGCTTCGCGGTCTAGGAAGCCAGCCGCCAGCTGAGCGTCTCGCCCGCGTGGAAAGGCACGATGGCGGCTTCCCCACCCGACACTTCGGCAGGAACGTCGACAGGCCATTTTTCCAGCGTAGCGGTGCCTTCGTTCAGCGGCAGCCCGTAGAAGGCCGGTCCGTTCTCTGAAGCAAAGGCTTCGAACCGGTCGAGCGCGCTTTCCTCGTCGAAGACGGTGATGTAGCTTTCCAGCGCATAGGGCGCGTTGAAGATCCCGGCACAACCGCAGTCGGTTTCCTTGGTGTGACGATGATGCGGTGCGCTGTCGGTGCCGAGGAAGTATTTCACCGAGCCGCCCGTAGCTGCCTTGCGCAACGCCAGCCGATGTTCTTCGCGCTTGGCGACCGGCAGGCAGTACATGTGTGGGCGGATGCCCCCGACCAGCATGGCATTGCGGTTGATATGAAGATGCTGCGGCGTGATCGTGGCGGCGACGTTGGGGCCTGCCGCATCGACGAACTCGGCGGCCTGCCTGGTGGTGATATGCTCGAAGATCACCTTCAACTCGGGCAGGCGTTCGACCAATGGCGCCAGCACACGATCGATGAACACCGCTTCGCGATCGAAGATATCGATATCGGCATGGGTCACTTCGCCATGCACACAGAGCGGCATGCCCACTTCCGCCATGCGTTCGAGCACCCCTGCGATGTTCGCGATGTCGGTGACGCCGTGGTCCGAATTGGTCGTCGCGCCAGCGGGATAGAGCTTGGCAGCGGTGAGCACGCCGTCGGCAAATCCCGCGGCAAGATCGGACGGGTCGGTCCTGTCGGTCAGGTAGGCGGTCATCAGCGGGGTGAAATCCATGCCTGCCGGCACAGCCGCAAGAATTCGGTCACGATAGGCTGCGGCGAGAGCGCTGGTCGTCACCGGCGGCGAGAGGTTCGGCATCACGATCGCCCGGGCAAACTGACGCGCAGTATGCGGCACCACGGCACGCATCGTTGCCCCATCGCGGAAGTGGAGATGCCAGTCGTCGGGTCGGCGGATGGTCAGGCGGTTCATGAGGAAGCGGCAATCCTACGCGATGGAACACATGGAACAGGGTCCAGGAGAAAACGACGCCACCCCCCGAAATCGTACAAATACGGTCGTGAAACGGCGCGTCGGGCAAACATGGTGGCAGCTCTTATCCTGTAGGACGCTTGTAGGACAGACCGCTCTTGATCCGGCGGACAAATACCCCAGTTTGGTCACATGCACGCAACCCGCCTGTTCGATCGCGCCGTAATTCGCCTCACTCCGCTTGACGAGAGTGAGGATGTAGCAGGCTTCCTCCAGGGCCTGGTGACTAACGATGTGGCCGGGCTGCTGCCCGTCTATGCCGGGCTGCTGACGCCTCAAGGCAAGACGTTGTTCGACTTCATCGTATGGCCGGGGTCAGGCGGCGACCTCCTGATTGATTGCGAGGCTGCGGCCGCGGAGGATCTTGTCAGGCGCCTCTCGCTCTATCGCCTGCGTCGCAAGATTGCGATTTCAGTCGATCCCGCACTGGGCGTGCATTGGCAGCCTGAACCGGGCGATGGCGGCGCTGCCGATCCTCGGCTCGCGGCATTGGGCCAGCGTTGGCTGGCACCGGTTTCCAACGAAGATGCACCCGCAGACGCCGACTGGAATGCGCATCGACTCAAACTCGGCGTGCCCGAAGGGCGTGCAGAGCTGGGTGACATCCTCTGGCTCGAGACCAACGCTGTCGAGCTCCACGGCGTGAGCTTTTCAAAAGGCTGTTATGTCGGACAGGAAAACACTGCCCGAATGAATTGGCGGCAGAAGGTCAACCGGCGACTGGTGGTGGTCCCACTGGCGCAATCGGAAGAGAAACGGCGCAAGGCGGAGTATGCGGCGCTCGATCTCGCTATCGACCATCTGCGGGTGGAAGCGATCGATCCCAACACTGCACCGCACTGGATGCAGACTGCACTCAGCCCTGCGTAACAAGCTCCGCAATCGAGCTTACCAGCATACGCTCGGCACGATCGCGGGCAGCGGTCGCCGGTAAGCCCAGCGACTTGGCCAGCGCACTGCCGATCAGTGCATCGCCCATTGCCATAAGTACCAGCGCCAGCGTTTCCTCGTGCACCTGCAGCGGGGTTGCACCATGCGCAGCCTCTTCCGGGGCAATTTCGTCGACCAGGTCGTGGATCGTTTCGACGATGGGGGTCAGCGCATCTTCATTGCCTGTCAGGATCATCCAGCTCGCGAGTGCACCCGCCCCTTCCTTGTCGAAGGCATCAAACGCGAGATCGACCACTTCGCGGGGGCTGCCCAACCCTGCCCGGCTGGCCCGAACGGCATCGACGATCGTTGCGCAGACGGTCTCGGCAAGGTGTCGCGCGAGATCACGCTGGAGCCCCGCCGCCGATCCGAAATGGTGGAGCAGGTTTGCATGGGTGCGCCCGACTCGCGCCGCTACCGCCTTCAGGGTCACGGCCTGCGGTCCTGCCTCGATCAGCAGGGCGCGCGCCGCTTCCAGTGCGGCGAGACGGGATTCTTCGGGAGACAGTCGCTTGCGGGTCGCCATCGGCGAACCGTTAACCCATCGCAACGTCGGGCGAAAGCCGTTACGGAAACTTATTGACAGGAGTGTCAGTAACTACTACTTACATTGATGTCAGTTAATTTCGTGGAGTCGTCAATGAACGCCCCCGTTGTGATCGATACCGATACCCGCAAGCAAGCGCCGACTCCGGCGGACCTTACCCTCACCGTGCGCGATGAACGTTTCAACCGTGGCACCACGCCGCGGCGCTGGTGGGCGGGCGAGCCCTTCGGCACCGCCTGGCACAATGCCCTGTCGGCAACCTTCCCGCGCGGCGAAGCCTTCTTCATCGAAGCGGTCAAAGCGCATCGGGAAGGCGCCGACCCCAAGCTCGAGGCTGAAATCCGCGCTTTCGTGAAGCAGGAAATCAACCACACGCGCGAACACATCGCCTTCAACCGCCTGGCCGAAGAGCATGGCTATGACATCAAGGCAATCGATGCCCGCGTCGCTGAAATGCTTGCGCTGACCCGCGGCCGCCCGCCGATCGTGGACCTGGCGGCAACCATGGCGCTGGAACACTACACCGCGATGATGGCGTATGAGTTTCTCGCGAATCCCAAGCATTTCAAGGATGCGGATCCCGAAGTTCGCAAGATGTGGACGTGGCACTCGATCGAAGAAATCGAGCACAAGGGCGTGGCCTTCGACACCTATCTGCACGCGACGCGCGACTGGACGCCGTTCCGCCGCTGGAAATTGCGCAGCCTGATGATGCTGATCGTCACGCTGAACTTCTTCCGCAATCGCTGGAACGATACGCTGGAACTCCTGGCGCAGGATGGGATCACCGGTTGGAAGGCCAAGTGGGGCCTGTTCAAGTACCTGACCATCACCCCCGGTGTGGTACGCCGCATCTTCCCGGCGTGGTTGAGCTATTTCAAGCCCGGCTTCCACCCCTGGGATCACGATGATCGTGCGCTGATCAACAAGCACGAAGGTGAGTTCGAAGCGGCTCTGATGCCTGCCGAATAACTCTCAGTCAGTGCTGGAAAAAAGCCCCGCGAGCGATCGCGGGGCTTTTCGTTTGTCAGGCCGCCATCGGCGGGGTGAGGTCCACTTCGTCCAGATCGAGCCTGTACAGGGCACAGTCGGCCTCCTCGCCACGACCGCAGCTGTGGCGCTTGGCCACCTTGCCCGTAGGCCGGAAGCCGAGCTTGCGCAGGACCCTGCCCGAGGCCGGATTGTCGAGGAAATGGCTCGCTTCCAGCCGTTCATAGCCAAGCAGTTTGGCGACTTCGATCACACCGGTACCCGCTTCGGTCGCAAAGCCCTGACCCCAATACGGCCGGGCAATCCAGTAGCCGAGTTCGATGCCGGTATCGGTCATACCAAATCCGATCGAACCGATGATTTGTGAGCCTGCCTCGCCCGGCAGGGTCATCAGGAAGTTGGGCATGCGTGGATCCTGCTCGCGGGCTACGAACTCGCGGGCATGTTCGGGAAGATAGGGCCAGGGGGCGCGCGCAAGATTGCGGACCACGCCCTTGTCGGCGATCCCGCCGAACAGCGCTTCCCAATCTTCGGGCCAAGCGGGCCGCAACAGCAGCCTCTGCGTCACATGGAACATCGGTATTCTCCCCATATCCACGCTCCGGGCTCCTAGGCCGGACGCGTGACAATTGCGTGATGGCGAAAGAAACTATCGCCGCGAAATTGAAGAGGGAGAAACGACAAGAGGGAGACGGGTCGGTCCCATCTCCCTCTTCGGCTGCCGGTGGTTATCCCGGCTGGGACCGTCCCGTTTGGACGATCCCGTTATCGGAGCGTCCTGATTATTCGGCGGCTTCTGCCATCATGTCTACCGACACGAATTTGCGACCGAGCTTGCCCTTGTGGAATCGGACAATACCGTCGGTCAGCGCGAACAGGGTGTGGTCCTTGCCCATGCCCACGTTGGTGCCCGGGTAGAACTTGGTGCCGCGCTGGCGCACGATAATATTGCCCGCGACCACATCCTGGCTGCCGAACTTCTTCACGCCAAGGCGACGACCGGCCGAGTCACGACCGTTACGCGATGAACCGCCTGCTTTCTTATGTGCCATGGTCGGGCCTCCTTACTTCGCTTCGGTCTTCTTGGCGGCGGCCTTCTTCGGCGCAGCCTTCTTGGCGGGAGCGGCCTTCTCGGCAGCCTCGGCCTTCGGAGCAGCTTCCTTCTTCGGCGCCGCAGCCTTCTTGGCCGCGCCGGTGCCGACGTCGGTGATGCGCAGCAGGGTCATCTGCTGGCGGTGACCGTTGCGGCGACGGTAGTTGTGCCGACGGCGCTTCTTGAAGACGATCACCTTCTCGCTCTTCGCCTGCGCGATGATCTCCGCCGAAACGGTGACCTTGGCGGCATCGGCGAGCGAATCGCCCTCACCGGCGAGCAGGACGTCGCCCAGCGTGATGGTGTCACCGGCTTCGCCAGCCAGCTTCTCAACCGCGATCTTGTCTCCGGCGGCAACCCGGTACTGCTTGCCGCCCGTGCGCACTACAGCGAACATGGTGCTTGTCTCTCAATCAATTAGCTTTGCCGCGACCTTGCGATTACACGGCACACCCGTCGAGCCGCCCTTGGGCAGCCCCGGAAAGAAGCGTGCCGTTAGGGGAAACGACCCGCCAAGTCAACGGCTCGCATGAGGATTTTTGGTTCCTCGCTGGCGCGCCGCGATGCGCGTGCTATGGCGATGCCGATGATCGACCGCAAGACATTCGTTATTCCCCTTCTCCTCACGGCGCTGGCCGGTTGCGCAGGCTCTGGCTCTGGCTCTGGCAAATACCCTTCGCTCGCGATCCGCGATATCGAGCGCGTGCAGGGGACCTTCGAACCCGTAGGGGCCGAGCAGCTCGATGTGCCGAAGGTGGAGGTCGCATACTCCGGTAGTCTGCAGGATCGGCTCAGCGCGCTAGTTGGCCAGGCAGAGGACGCGCACCGGGTCTTCAACGCTGCAGTTCCGGTGGCAGAACAGCTGGCAAATGCCGCCAACGATGCGGAGATCGGCAGCGATGCCTGGGCGAGCGCGCAGGTGGCGCTGGCCGGCCTCGATTCGGCCCGCAGCGATGTCGCGGTGGCACTGGGCGAGCTGGATATCCTGCATGCGGCGCGCGCCGTCCAGGCCGAAGACGTCGGTGCGATCGATGCCGCCCGCGGCAAGGTCCTCGCATTGGTGACGATCGAAGACGCTACGCTGGAGCGTCTGCGCGAACACGTTCGCTGACCTCCAAAAGGTAAGCGCGGGACCGGTCGCCCGATCCCGCGCTGGGTGCTGTATCTTTTCCGGACTGCGTCAGCCCATCACGCTCCCCACGATCGTGACGGCGGTGACGCCCCAGACGAAGACCAGCACCGGGAGGATCAGTACCTGCACCGCTGCATCTTTTGCGGCCACACGCCCGGTGGCGGTGGCAACCCCATTGCGAACCAATGCGCCCCAAGTCTTCGGCGCCTTCTGGCTGCCTTCCGGCGCAAGCCGGGTCCAGACCACCGGCAGGGCGAAACCAGCCAGGATCGAGAATGCGAAGATTACCATGGGCAGGATCAGCCCTGGGGTCGAAAGCCCGGCAGCCATCACCCCGAGGAAACCGAGGTACAGGCCAACCGTAGCGACGTAGAACCCCTTGGGCAGTTCGAAGCTGCGATCCACGACCGTGCGCGGCGCGAGTGCATCGCGGACAATGGCCTTATCGCCAGCCAATTCACGGGGGAGATTCTTCGACATGCGCTATGCTCCTTGTTGCAGGAGCCTGATTGCCAATAAGCGCGGTTTGCGTCCTTGATCGAAATCAAGCGCGTGAAATCACTCCCAACGGGCGCGATCACCGTGATCCACGGCCCTTGGTTCGATCCAGTGCCAGCCGTCGGCGCGCTTTTCGCGCTTCCACAGCCAGCTGGCGCTCTTGAGGTGGTCCATCAGGAATTCCGCCCCGGCAAAGGCATCGCGCCGGTGCCGGGCTGCCGCGGCGACCAGCACGATAGGATCGCCGGGAACCATCACGCCGACCCGATGCCAGGCAAGCACACCGGTCAAGGCGAAGCGATCGAGCGCCTGCTGCGCGAGCGATTCGATTCCTGGCAGGGTCAGGAGTTCGTAATGTGTCAGTTCCAGCGCCTCGACAGTATCATCGGGCCGGACATTACCAAGGAAGGACACCACTGCCCCTGCCCCCGGATATGCGGCATTGAATACGGCCAAGGCCTCTCCCGCCGGCAGGTGCTGCTCGATCAGACGCGTGTCGAGCGGTGTCGAGAGCGATATCTCAGCCACCGCTCACCGGGGGCAACAGGGCAACCTCATCGCCGTCCTGCGCGGCAAGTGCAGTCTTGTCCGCCAGCACGCGGCCACCGCAGGCGACATTGACCCGCGCTTCGCCAAGCTGAGCAGCCACCGCCGGTCCAACCGCCGCCAATAGCCCCGCCCAGTCTAGCGGCGCATCGACCAGCATCTCCGGCGAGTCGGCAAGGTCCCGCAACGGGCCGAGAAACAGGATGCGGACACTCATGACTCAGATCTCCAGGTACTGGCCGGTAATTCCCGGTGCCCGGGCGAGATAGGCCTCGCTTGCATCGATACCAGACCCCTCGCCCGCCACCATGTTCACCCGAAGCGGCGTGTGCTTGCGCGCAAGGCCTGCGACTATCGCCAATCGCCACTCGCGATGCGTGTGATCGGCCGAAGGGACGACGATCATCACATCCTGACCTTGCTCGATTGCGCCCTCGATGTGGGACAGCCAGTGCTGATGGAAGACGCCGGCGGCGGCCAGCGCCTCGTCCGGCAGGCCATCCACCTCGATCCGTTTCATTCGCGCCGCTCGCGATGCAGGGTGATGCCGATCTTCTCACCCGCCTCGGCGATCGCCAGCTTGACGATCTTGACCGTCACTGCCTCAACCCGCTTGTCCTGCAGGAACAGCGTTTCGCATACATGGTCGGCAACCGCCTCGATCAGCTTGAAGTGCACTCCCTCTGGCAAGGCCTCCGAGGCGGCGAACTTGAGATCCATGTAGTTCTTCGAGTGATCGAGCGAGGTGTCCGGCTCATAGCGATGCAGCGGCTTCAATCTTGCAGTAATGGTGAAACGCAGCGGCTGCGGGCGACCGGTTTCTTCGGAATAGATACCGGTGAGCACGTCGTGCTCGAAATCGGCCACCTCAAGGATCAGCGAATCATTCATTGCATCGCCCTAGCCCGGATTGGACCAGCGCGCGAAGATAGCGGTGGGCAGTAGACGACCCGAGCCATCCTCCTGCACCGCAAGGTCGCCGTGTTCGATCGTCCCGGGCAGACCCTCGAACACCTCCTCCAACAGGCCCGCGAGCGCGAGGCTGCTCATGCGCACGGCATAGACCGTGAGGAATAGGAACCTGCTGTTTGCGTCGAGCAGCTTGCGGCAATCGCCGGCAAGTCCTGGCAGTCCTTCCTCCAGCCGCCACACCTCGCCATCGGGTCCGCGCCCGAACTTGGGCGGGTCGAGGATGATCCCGTCATAGCGCCGCCCGCGCCGTACTTCGCGCGCGGTGAACTTGACCGCATCGTCGACCAGCCAACGGATGGGGCGATCTGCCAAACCCGCCAACGCAGCGTTCTCGCGCGCCTGGGCGACCGATTTCTTGCTTGCATCGACATGGGTCACGCGGCCGAAGCGACTCAGCGCCTGCGTGCCGACACCGGTATAGCCGAACAGGTTCATGGTTTCGGCTGAGTCGAGGCCCGCAAGCTGTTCGCCCATCCAGCTCCACACAGGTGCCATATCTGGGAAGAAACCGAGGTGGCGGAAGGGCGTGCATTGCGCGGTGAAGCGTGCCTCCTCTCCCCAGCCCAGCTCCCAGCCATCGCGCGGGGCCTGTTTCGAGAACTGCCAGCGACCACCACCGTCCTCATCGCTGCCGGGGACGAATTCGCCATGCGCGTCCCAATCGGCAAGCCGCGGTGTCCACATGGCCTGTGGTTCGGGACGGATGAAGCGATAGGGGCCGTATTGCTCGAACTTCCTGCCATGCCCGCTATCGAGCAGGCGATAGGCATCCCAGCCCTCGCCAACCATCAGCACGGGATCGCGAACAAGGTCTGCCATCAGCCGGCATGCTCGAGGATATGATCGCGCACTGCATCATAGGTACCGGGCAGTTCGACATAGGCTTCTTCACGCGCGAACAGGTCGCCGACACGGGACGGGAGCGACGGACGGATGCCGGTCGCCCGTTCGACCGCATCGTTGAATTTCGCAGGATGGGCGGTCGCCAGCGTCACCACCGGAACAGCCGGATTGACCTCAGCCTGACGCGCCGCGTGCAGTCCGATTGCGGTATGCGGATCGATCACCTCGCCGCATTGCTCATGCGCCCAGCGCATCGCCTGCGCCGTGTCGGCCTCATCTGCTCGAACACTCGAAAACAGGCGGGCCGCTCCGTCCCGCTGGGCGTTGGTGAGATGCATGGCTTTCGAAGCCTCGAAGCCGCGCATCTGTTCTGCCAGTGCCGTACCGTCGCGGCCGCCGACGTCGAACAGCAACCGCTCGAAGTTCGAACTAACCTGGATGTCCATGCTCGGTGCAGTGGTGGGCGTGACCGTTCCGGTCGAGTAATCGCCTTGCGACAGCGCGCGGTGCAGGATGTCGTTGACGTTGGTGGCGACCAGCAATTGTTCGATCGGTAATCCCATCTGGGCGGCCACATAGCCCGCAAAGACATCGCCAAAATTGCCGGTCGGTACGCTGAAGGCGATCTTGCGCTCAGGCCCGCCCAGTTGAAGCGACGCGGCGAAATAATAGACCACCTGCGCCATCAGCCGCGCCCAGTTGATCGAATTGACCGCACCTATGCGGTGCTTCGTCGTGACGCTCTGGTCGGCGAAGATGCGCTTCACCATCGCCTGTGCATCGTCGAAGCTGCCTTCGATGGCGATATTGTGGACGTTGGGTGCACGCACCGTCGTCATCTGGCGGCGCTGGACATCGCTGACCCTGCCCTTGGGATGCAGCATGAATATCTCGACCCGATCGAGCCCCGCTACCGCATCGATCGCGGCACTGCCCGTGTCGCCGCTGGTTGCGCCGACAATGGTCAACGACCCGTCTTCGCGTTCGAGGAACTCCTCGAACAGAAGCCCCAACAATTGCAGCGCCACGTCCTTGAACGCGAGTGTCGGGCCGTGGAACAGCTCAAGCAGCCATTGCTGCTCGTCGAGCTGTACCAGCGGTGTTACCGCCTTGTGCGCGAAGCGGCCATAGGCCCGCGTCGTCAGCTCGAACAGGCGCTCAGGCGTAAGGCAATCACTCACAAACGGCTGCAT
>NZ_JAYPTL010000037.1:31755-33022 GCF_038133525.1 Erythrobacter sp.
ATCACGCGCGCGGCCAGTTGGGCGTATGGCAAACCGCGCATAGCGGCGATTTCGTCTTGCGAGAACTGCGGCCAATGCTCGGGGACATAGAGACCGCCATCGGATGCGAGGCCAGCCAGGGTGACACCGGCGAAATCGAGCGAGGGCGCAGAGCCACGGGTGGAGACGTATTTCATCGTGCGAAGCGGTTAGCGGCGCGTCGGTGAGCGGGCAAGCAAGGGGCGCTTTATTCCCCCTTAGCCGCCCTCCCCTGCTCCCCGGCGCGCCGGCGCAGGGCGAGGATGTAGATCACCAGCGCCGTCAGCGCGAAAAAGAACCATTGGCCTGCGTATGCGAGATGATTGTTGGGCAGGTCCTTGGGATCGGGCGGGGCCATGGGCGCGAGGCCAGCCACTGGCGGCGAAGCGACAAGCCGCACGCCCTTGCCCGCCGCTCCGATGAAGCCTGCTACCTCACCGCCGCTCCAGGCAACCGGCTGGGGATTCGCGGAAAGTCCGAGGGCGATCTCGGTTGTTCCGCCACCGTCCAGTTCACAGGTCACCACCTGTGCCAGACCGCTCACGCCATCAGGGCCACGTCCAGAAGTTGTACGGCTTGCAATCACCCGATCGCAGGTGACACGGCTATGGCGATAGAGCGCGTCGGGAAAATCATCCTCGGAACGTGGAAACGCGACCTCCGAGGAGGATTCCTGCACGCGTTCATAGCGTGCGATCATCGCTTCCTTCTCGTCCTTGCGGCCGAGCTGCCAGAAGCCGAGCGCGATCATGGTAGCGATAGCTGCCGCGACAATGATGGTGGGGATCACCGGAATACGCATTCAGATACCCTTCGACCCCGCCTCGCGGGCATCGTTGCGGTATTCGCTGATCAGTAGGAACGCTTTGGTGGTGCGCAGGCCGCCAATGACCAACGCCAGCGTCAGCGGCACCCACAGCAGCACATGCACCCACCAGGGCGGCTCGACCGAAAGCTGTAGCCAGATGGCCAGTCCGACGGTGATGGCGCCAACCGCCAACGTCACCAGCGCCGCGGGGCCATCACCCACATTGAACCGCGATAGGTCGAGGCCGCAGGCCTTGCACTTGCCGGCGAAGGCCAGCCAGCCATCAAACAGGCTACGTTCGCCGCACCGGGGACACAAACCGAGAAGGGCAGCCTCGGCCAAGCCGGGCTGCCCTCCACGTTGTTTGGGGGTGTGCGAAGGGGAAAATGGATTTGGGGGCCCCACCCCCCCCCCAACAAAAACACCAACAAAAAACAAAAA
>NZ_JAYPTL010000038.1:0-32944 GCF_038133525.1 Erythrobacter sp.
CCTTTTCAAGGCTGTCGGTCGCGGCGTTGAACGCCTTGCAGAATTCCATGATGTTGACGCCGCGCTGACCCAGCGCAGGGCCGATCGGGGGCGACGGGTTGGCGGTGCCGGCGGGCACCTGCAGCTTGATATAGCCGTCGATTTTCTTGGCCATGAGAGGCCTCCTTTCTCACTGTTGCCGCGCTCTTTCGAGCAGTGGCTCATGGTAAGCGGTCAAACGGGCTGCGATCCGCAGTCCTCCCGCACGGTTTCCCGCGCTCACGCCCGGGAAGGCGCGCACATAGCGTTTTCCGCCCCGAATGCAAGCGATTCCCCCTGCAGGGTGCCTGTAGGGCCTAAGTTGGATCGGACGGGAGAAAGCCCTGCCGGATGGAACACATGGAACACGGTCCTGAGAAAGAACGGGACGCGGGCCAGCCAAGGTTCGAGACAACGGGCTGCAGGTCAGGAAATTCGCCTCGGTCATACCAATAAGCATTTACCGCTTCCTCGGCGGGTAGGAAAACCTGGCCGCCGACTGCAATCGTGCGAAAGCTACATAAGCAACTGATCTTATTAGGCATGAGGAAATGGTACACGAAGTGGCCGTCACGCCGGTCGAGCCTGATCCCGCATCCATCGACCTCCCCTCGCCTATTGCCAATGGCCCGCCTAACCTGTTCAACCATGGGGAAGGCAAACATACTCACCGCACTGGTGCTATTTGGCGTGTCGATGCCGGCAGCGTCGCAGGATCAGGCCGAGCGGTCGCCGGAAGTAACGGCAGCGCGCATGCCGACCTTGCCTCCGGCAGAGTTCGACGAGAGCCTTGCCATCGGTGGTGAGGAAATCGACGCGCGCAAGTTGCGCAGCCGGATGACGGTGGACGTCCTGATCAACGGCAAGGGCCCCTACAAATTCGTCGTCGACAGCGGGGCCGACACATCGGTGATCGGCGAAGGGCTTGCGGGACGCCTTGCACTTGAGCCCGGAACGCCGACGATGCTTCACGGCGTGACCGAAAGTGCGATGGTTGACCGCGTGCTGGTCGACGAACTTCAGCTCGGCCCTACCATTTCGACCGCATTGGAACTCCCCGTCCTGGAGGAACACGATCTGGGCGGCGACGGCATGGTCGGTCTCGACGCTCTGGTCGAACAGCGCTTGATGTTGGATTTCGAAAAGCGGTTGATCACGGTCGATGATGGCCGGGTGAAGGAGCCTGTTCGAGACGGCGTGATTGTCGTTACCGGACGCCTGCAGCGCGGCCAGCTTATCCTCACGCAGGTCAAGGCGGGTAGTCATCGGGTCGATGCGGTGGTCGATACCGGCAGCGAGATCACGATCGGCAACATCGCGCTGCGCGACAAGCTGCTGCGGCGCGGCAAGACCGATTTCCAGAAGATCACGGTCTATGGGGTGACTGGCGCAGCGGTCGAGCTCGATTTCGCGTTCATCAAGGAACTCAAGCTGGGGCCGGTCAAGCTGACCAACGTGCCGATCGCCTTCGCCGATGTTCCCCCTTTCGAGGTCTTCGGGATCGACAAACAGCCTTCGCTATTGCTCGGCACCGACCTGATGGAGACCTTTCGCCGCGTTTCGCTGGATTTCCACGATCGCAAGGTGCGCTTCCAGTTGCGCAAGTGCGAATCCCGCACGGTCGTTCGCACAGTCACCTCGGCGACGAGACTACGCGCCGAGGAAGCGACTGCCTGCCAGCACTGACCCAGAGTAAGGGCCTGAAGCCCTTACTTGACCAGCTCGACCTGCTCGAAGTCCAGTTCGACGGGGGTCGCGCGGCCAAAGATCGAAACCGATACCTTGACCTTCTGCTTGTCGAAATCGAGCTCCTCGACCAGCCCGTTGAAGCTCGCGAAGGGACCGTCGAGAACCTTGACCTGATCGCCGATTTCGTAATCGACGCTGACCTGGGTCTTCGGAGCCGCCTTGGCTTCTTCCACACCGCCGAAATAGCGCGCGGCTTCCTTGTCGGAAATCGGCTGCGGCTTGTTGTTGGTGCCGAGGAAACCGGTGACCTTCGGGGTGTTCTTGACGAGGTGATAGACATCGTCGGTCATGTTGAGCTTGGCGAGCACATAGCCCGGCATGAACTTGCGCTCGACCTGCACCTTCTTGCCACGCTTGACCTCGGTGACCGTTTCGGTCGGAACCTCGACCGCTTCGACGCCTTCGGACAGGCCCAGGCGCTCGGCCTCGGCGATGATCGAATCGCGAACCTTGTTCTCGAAACCGGAATAGGCGTGGATGATGTACCAGCGTGCCATGTGCGTCAGTTACCCTGTCGGAAGTTGTGTCGGGGGTCGATCAAGCCAGCGTCAGCAGCCACTGCATGACAGCGCTGAACAGTGTGTCGACGCCGAGGAAGAAAACGCCGAGAATCAGCATCATGATGAACACGAAGATAGCGGTACGGACCGTTTCCTGGCGGCTGGGCCATACGACCTTGCGCGCTTCCGCACGCACCTGGTTCATGAATTCCGCCGGGGAAGTCTTGGTATTCTGCTGCTCTGCCATGACTGAATTCGATTCTCGCGTAGATATCGTCGCGCCTTCCGCAACCGGGTCCCTTTCAGGTAGGGTTCGTCGCCGCCCCGGTTCAAGTCCGGGAGGGGCTTTTTTACGATCCCAATGTCGGAAGACGGATGCGATTTAGGCCGGGTGACCGAAAAACGCAAGCGCGGCCACGCGTGTTCTGCCACGGCGGGTCCCGAAAAAGTGAGGGGCCGGGCGCTTGTCCAGGGAACCCGACCCCTCATCCACGGGAATGAAGGATTTCCCTATGCCGCAAGCGCTCCCAAAGCTGGGTTACTCGCAGCCTAGGGAAAATCCCTAGGCGCAGCTCTCGTCCACACGAGTACCAGCAGGGCTACAGCAGCTAGAGGCATCAAGTTGACGCCCATCGGCAGCGCCGCGGCGCGGGTGGCATAGGGAGCGAACCAGAGAGCCACGAGCAACAGCTTCTCGTAGTCACGAAAACCTTGCGCCCTACCCTGTTCAACCAGCCACAAAGTCGGGAAGATCAGGAACGGCAAGTCATAACTGAACAAATAGGGTGAGGCGAGTGCGGTTGCAGCAAGCACAGCAGCTGCAGCTCCACGCGCATCGCCAGGAAAACGCCTTGCGCTAGTCACGGCGGTGGCTAGCGCCAGCACGCCGGAAAGGATCGCTGCGATCAGCGCCAACCCATCTCCGGCAATCAGGCGGAACTGCGAAAAAAATGTGGTCATGCGCAGCAGGAATTCGCGATCGAGTCCCTCCATCAGTGCGCGTGAAGCTTGCCAGCTTGTCGGGTAAGCCAACATCGTGGCAGTGCCGAATACCGACCATGCTGCGAGGAGAAGGATCGTCGCGGAGGCGCCGGCAATAATGAACGCACGCCAGTGCCTTCCGGCGGCCAACCACACCGGGGCTAGAACTGCGAGATGTGGCTTGATCATCAAGGCCCCGATCGCCACACCCGAGACGCTCGGGCGCCTCGACACCTCTTGCGCAGCCAGGATCAACAAGGCACCGGTCAATAGCCCTGTCTGGGCGTGTCCAGCCGCGATCAGCGCGCCCGGATAGGCCAGCACCAGGGGCCAGAGATTCGGAAAGGCCCGAATGCCGGCCCAGGCCCAGAGCGAATAGGTCACCGCCACCCACGCCAGCCAGGCCAAAGGGAATGGAAGTGCGCCGAATGGAGCCGCAGCAAACAAAAAAGGCGGCGGATTGACAAAGGCAAACCAGCCCTCGCTTCCGGTAGAAGTCTGGATCTGCCGCTGGGTAGCCAAATCATATGCGGAAGCGGGGTCACCCAGTATGGTGACGTGGCCAGCACCCCAAAATGCCAGGAAATCGGTGCCGGCAACACCCATGGCCTGGATGTAGCTGTGGGCGAGCAGCGCCAAAGACGCCAAACCAAGCAACAGCGCATAACCGCGCACGCGTTCGCGTGTCAGCCAGTCTGCCCTGCGCAGGAAGTCCATTGCCGCCATTCCCCTTTAGCCGCGTGGCAGGGATGACTAGCCGTCGCCCCTGCGCACCGCCAGCAGGGCAATGAGACTATCCCCGCATCAGGCGGCGACAGAGTCGGCTTCTTCCTGATCCGCCCCGATCGCATGGTCGCCCGAATAGACGAATTCCGGCCCGTCAAAGTCGATCAGCGGGAAGGCATCGCGTTCCGCCCAATAGTCCTGGTTGTGGCGCCATTCGGACTTGGCTCCGCGCCGCGGCATCTTGTCGATGCCGCGCATGAGATAGCCGGGGTTGAAGTTGTCGCTTTCGATCCAGGGGAGGATTTCCATGCCCTGGTCCTGCGGTCGGAGGGCGACTTCGATCTGTGACACGCCCTTGTCACGCATGTGATTGAGCATGGTGCAAACAAAATCACCCATCATGTCGACGCGCAGCGTCCAGCTTGCGCGGAAATAGCCCATCACCCAGACCATGTTTGGCACGCCCGTGTGCATCGCCCCGCGATAGGTCACGGTTTCCGACCAATCGACCGGCTTGCCGTCGACCGAAAACGGAATCCCCCCCATCACCAACAGGTTGAACCCGGTGCAGGCCACGATCAGATCGGCCTCGATCTCCTCGCCCGAAGAGACCCTAACGCCCTTTTCAGTGAAACGCTCGATCGTGTCGGTGACAACGGTCAGCTTGCCCGCAACTGCAGCCCTGAACACGTCGCCTTCGGGGCAGAATGCGAGCCGTTGCTGCCACACGCGATATTTCGGGGTGAAATGCGGTTCGAACTCGAAGTCCGGCGTTTCGGTGAAAGCGCGGACAAGCTCCTTCAGTTCTTCGAACACCACATCGGGTTCTTCCTGGCAGCGCCGGGTCATCAAGTCCTGATCGAACATGACCTGCTGGCGCACGATGCGGTGCACGGTCGGTTCGTCCACGCCGATCTCGCGCAGGCGGTCCGCCAGTTCGTTCTTGTTCTCGCTGCAGAAGAAGTAGGTCGGCGACCGCTGGAGCATGGTCACATGCGCGGCCTTCTCGGCAAAGGCTGGCACCACCGTAGCGGCGGTCGCGCCCGAGCCGATCACCAGAACCCGCTTGCCGCTATAGTCGTAATCCGGGTCCCACTGCATCGCGTGGAAGAAATCGCCCTTGTAATCGGAGAGGCCCTTCTCGCTCCATTCGGGCGGGATGTAGGGTTTCTCGTGATCGTAATAGCCCTGGCACATCCACAGGAAGTTGCAGGTGAAGCGCAGCTCCGCACCATCTTCCAGCCGAGTTGCCTCGACGGTCCACAGGTCGTCATCGCGCGAATAGGAACAGTCGGTGATCCGGTGACCGTAGAAAATATGATCGCCGATCCCGTTCTCCTCGATCACTTCGCCCATGTATTTGAGGATCTCATCGGCACTGGCAATCGGCGCGCCGACCCAGGGCTTGAAGCGATAGCCGAAGGTGTAGAGGTCGGAGTCCGATCGCACGCCCGGATACTTATGCGTATCCCAGGTGCCGCCGAACGTGTCCTTCATTTCGAGGATGGCATAGCTCGCCCAGGGGCATTGTTCCTGCAGGTGATAGGCCGAACCGACCCCCGAAATCCCCGCACCCACGATCAGGACATCAAAATGCGCTGCCGGCGCCTTGCCCGATTGTTCAACCATGCCTCTCTCCTCGCTTTACCCCAAGCCTATTGCACTCCTATGCGAAGCGCCCGTCAATAGGTCTTTGATTGAAATCAATCGAGGTGAAGCGAGGTTGAGACGAGTGGTTTGCGACTTGGTCAGCCGCCGCCGCGCGCGATCCAGCGGCCGATCTTCGCCTCGAGCACGGGGAGAGGAAGCGAGCCGGAACCGAGCACCTCACGGTGGAAATCGCGGATGTCGAACTTCTTGCCCAGTTTCCCTTCGGCGCGTTTGCGCAGCTCCTGAATCTTGAGCGCGCCGACCTTATAGGCAAGCGCCTGGCTGGGAATGGCGATGTAGCGTTCGACTTCGGCCACCACCTCGGTGCGGGTCATGCCCGAATTTTCCAGCATGAAGTCGATCGACTGTTCACGTGTCCAGCCCTTGGCGTGGATGCCGGTATCGACCACCAGCCGCATCGCGCGCAGCTGCTCGTCCTGCAGCGTGCCGTAGCGGTTCCACGGGTCCTTATAGAAGCCCATCTCGTAACCGAGCGTTTCGGCATAGAGCGCCCAACCCTCGATATAGGCCGTGTTGCCGCCAAAGCGCATGAAGGCGGGCAGCGCCTCATTTTCCTGCGCCAGGCTGATCTGGAAATGGTGCCCCGGCGCCCCCTCGTGGAGGTAGAGCGTGACGTTGCCGGTCGTCAGTCGGCTGGGCAGGTCGTAGGCGTTGAAGTAGAAAGTGCCGGGCCGCGAGGCATCAGGCGTCCCCTGTTCATACGAACCACCTGCCTGGAATTGCTCGATCGAAGGATCGTAGGGCTTGATCTCGAGCGGGGTCTTGGGGAGCACGCTGAAGTAATCGCCGATCTTCGCGTCAACCTGCTTGCCGATGTCATAATAGGCCTGGGTCAGGGCTTCGCGGCTCTTCGGCTTGAACTTCGCGTCAGTGCGTACGTAGTCGAAGAACTCGCCCAGCGTGCCCTTGAAGCCGACCTCGTCCTTGATCTGCTCCATGCCCTGCTTGATCCGGGCGACTTCGCTCAGGCCCAACTCGTGCAGATAGTCGGCGGTCAGCGGCAGCGTGGTCGATTCCTGGATCATATTGGCGTAAAGAGCCTCGCCACCTTTCATCTGGCTCATGCCCACGCTGTCACGGGCCGCGGCCAGATATTCGTCGCGCAGGAAGTCACGCAGACGCGTGTGCACCGCGTAGAGTTCCCTGGTTTTCGCTTCGTAGGCCGCAGTCAGGCGTGGCTTGTCCGCTTCGGAGAAATCCGCCGGGAAATTCTTGACCGGCATCATGAACTGCGAATCCGCGATCGGAATCGCCAGCATTGTGTCGAGCTGCTGGATCACGATGCCGATGGTCAGCTTGGTTTCGACCACGCCCGACTTCATGCCTTCACGGAATTTGGCGATCGCCCGGTCGTTGATGGCGATATAGTCGTCGTGACGCGACAGGTTGTCTTCGTAGTTCGCCAGGGTCTTGAACGGCGCCGCGCCCTGCCCGCTGGCGAAGTTGGGATAGAAGGTGTGGAAGCCCGCGAAATGGTTGACCGGGCGCACTTCGGTCAGCGCACGGATCTCGTCGCTCTGTCCGCGCAGCGCGGTTTCCTGATCGTATTTGAACACATCGTAAGCGAGTTGGTCAGTCTCATTCAGCTGGCTGCGATCGATCTGCGCCAGCAAGGCGAGGTTGAGCTTGGTATCCAGGCGGGCTGCGTAAAAGGAACTGTCTGTAAGGAAGTCGCCCAACCGACCTGCATTGCTGTCATCCCCGCGGAACAGGCGACCGAGCGGATTGAGTTCAAGCGCACGTGCGTCCGATTCGGCGAACAGGGTGTAGAGCTTGTCATGCTCGGTCTGCGCTGCGGCTTGCGCCGCGACTTCCCCGGTGCCGTGATGGTCGGCAAGTGCCGGCGTTGCGAAAGCCGCGAAGGAAAGCGCAGTGGCGCCCAGAAGGGCGGTACGAAGTGCAGTCATGACTTGATCCCTGTTTGTGTATTGCCCGGCTATGACAGCTCTGCCCAGGGAGCAAGCTGCGCACCGGACGATCGGCGCCCAGCCTTCGACGAACGGCGAGTGCCTAGTCGATCACCCGGCCGCGGACCATGACCCAGTCGACCTTTTCCAGTACGGTAACGTCCTTGGTCGGATCGCCTTCCACCGCGATAATGTCGGCTGAATAGCCCGGAGCAAGCCGCCCGATCTCGTCTCCCATGTCAAGCACGGCGGCGGCAACAGTGGTGGCGCTGGCTAGCGCCTGCCGGTCGCTCATGCCCTGCGCCCGCATCAGGCCGAACTCTTCCGCGTTGCGACCGTGCGGGAACACGCCGGCATCGGTCCCGAATGCGATCGGCACGCCCCATTTGAGCGCCTTGCCCATGAAACTGCGCGCCACATCGGCCACCGCTTCGATCTTTGCCTCGACCACCGGGGTGTAGATGCCCTTGCCCAGACGCTCGGTCACCCCCTTGAACGCCATCAGCGTGGGAACGAGCACGGTTCCCCGCTCGCGCATGACGCGTGCCGAAGCCTCATCCATGTAGGTCCCGTGCTCGATAGTATCGATACCCGCCCGCGACGCCGCCTCGATCCCGCGCGCACCATGCGCGTGAGCCATGACCTTGAGCCCCAGCGAGTGCGCGGTATCGGCGATGCTCTTCATCTCCGCGTCGGTGAAATGCGCTTCGAGCCCGCGACCCTGCTGGCTCAGCACGCCGCCGGTCGCAGTGATCTTGATCACGTCCGAACCGTTCTGGCTGGCCAGCCGCACCTTCTCCGCGCATTCGACCACGCCGGTGCAGGTAAAGCCGGTGTCGAGCACTTCGTTGACCTCAGGGCGGAAACCGCTGACGTCACCGTGCCCGCCGACGATCGACAGCGGGACGCCAGCCGAGACGATGCGCGGGCCCGGGATGAAACCCTGCGCCGTGCCCCGACGCAGCGCGAAGCCGTTTTCGGGCCCGCTGCCCGCCTCACGCACGGTGGTAAAGCCCGCCAAGGCGGTAATCCGCGCATTCTTGGCACCGACCACTACACCCCATTCGTCCGGTTCGACTGCTTCCTTCCAGAAATCTCCGCCCGGATCGCCCGTCAGGTGGACATGCAGGTCGATCAGGCCCGGGACCACGGTCTTGCCCGCAAGATGCACCATGGTCGCACCCTCGGGCACTGCCTGCCAACCATCGACGATATTGACGATCCGCCCGTCGGTTACCGTGATCGTCGCTTGGTCCGTTGGTTCACTCGCGGCGTCGACCAGGACATGTTCGGCATGAATTACCGTAGTTTGCGCCAGCGCCGGCACGGCAGTTCCTGCCATTAGAGCGGCAAGCGCGAATGTAGATGTCCTCATCGAATCCTCTCCCTGTTCGCCCGCCGGTGTGCCCGCTCGACCGGTGGCTCACAAGCCTTGCCTTGCCCGTACCGCCGCACTCACTATGTCGGTCACCCAAGAAAGGCCGAAAATCCACGATGTCGTTCCGCTTCCTTCTTTGGGGACTCTTGCTGCTGACCCTGCCAGTTACCGCGGCTGCGGCTCCCACACGCGTGATGACGGCAGAAGATGTTCTGCGGCTCGAGACGGTGAGTTCGGTCGAAGTGTCTCCTGACGGCTCGGCAGTCGCGGTGACGATCGCGCGTATGCCGGACGTGCTGAAGGGAGAGGAGAACGGCCCCTTTCGACGCCGCCTCAGCTTGGCCGCCGCACCCGACGATCTGCGCGACCTGTTGCCAGCGGACATGAGCGTAGCGAGCATTGGCTTCTCACCTGACGGCAAACTGATCAGCTTCCTTTGGGCGGCAGAGGGCGAGCGCTTGGCGGTATGGGGTGTTCCCGCTGCCGGCGGTCCGCGGCGCAAGCTGGCCGCGATCGGCGATGGCAACGTTTTGGCCTATGCCTGGAGTGCTGATAGCGCGATGCTGTGGCTGATCGCGAGCGCGGCGGTCGACGAACAGCGCGCCCTGCTCGCCCGTGCAGGGTTCGATGCCGTCGTTCACGAGGAAGATGCACGGCTGAACCGGCTCTTTGCGGCACGCGTGGGCGACAATCCTGACCCTTTGCCGCGCGAGGTTCCTGTACCGGGCTTTGCCAGTACGCTGAAGCTCATGCCCGGCGGCAAGACGGCAGTGCTGGTCAGTGCGCCCTCCCCGCTGGCAGATGACAGCTACACCAGCCGCAAGGCGCTTGTAATCGACCTAGCCGACGGGCGCGTCCTGCGCGAACTGCCAACGCCGACCAAGCTTGGCGACATCGAATTGTCGCCCAATGGTCGGCAATTGGCGATGATCGGGGGGATCGATTCAAGCGATCCCGATGCCACGACGCTGCAGATCGTAGACCTAGCGACCGGTACGCTTACTCCGATCAATGCCGGCGCTGCCGAAGCTGCCGTTGACAGCGAGTGGCTGGATGACGGGCGGCTGGCGGTCATCATTCACAAGGGCGTGCACTCGGTCCTGCGCTTTTACGACGGCGGGCGGATCGAGCGTGAGATCGATGGCGACGATCTGGTGCTGGCGGAAATCAAGGCCGGCGGTGGGCGAATCTTCGTCGAAGCGAGCGATGCCAACCATCCCAATGAGATGTTCGAACTACGCGACCGCAAGTTCCTGCGCTGGACCCATCACAATGACTGGCTCAGCGAAGTGGCATTCGGGCGCCAGCGGGTATTTCGCTACAGGGCGCGCGATGGCCAGAAAATCGAAGGGATCCTGATCGAACCGGTCGGCGGCATTCCCGTGGGCGGCGCCCCGCTGATCATCGACGTGCATGGGGGTCCTGAACAACACGAGACCGGAGGCTGGAACACCGGATATAGCGCCCCGGGCCAGGTCGCCGCTGGTCGCGGCTATGCGGTGTTCCTGCCCAATTATCGGGGCTCGACCGGATATGGCATCGACTTCGCGCGCCAACATCAGGGCCGCTATACCGATCCCGAATTTACCGACCTGGTCGATGCCAAGCGCGCGCTGGTCGCCGCGGGCATCGCGGACCAGCGGCGGGTGGGCATGACCGGTGGGTCATACGGGGGATATGCCACCGCCTGGGCAGCAACTGCACAATCGGAAGAGTTCGCCGCCGGGGTGATGTTCGTCGGTATTTCCAATCAGGTCTCCAAATTCGGGACAACCGACATCCCGCATGAAATGCGCAACGTCCACGCGCTCGCCTGGCCGTGGGACGATTGGCAGGGCATGCTCGAGATCAGTCCGATCTATTACACGGACCGCGCCCGCACGCCGCTGTTGATCATGCACGGGACTGAGGACGAGCGCGTACCCCCGGGCCAGGCGCTGGAGCTCTATCGCGCGATCAAGGTGCGCCAGCCAGAAACCCCGCTCCGGTTGGTATTCTATCCGGACGAAGGTCACGGGAACAGCAAGGCTGCTGCCCGTTACGACTACAATCTCAGGATGCTGCAGTGGTTCGATACCTATCTGAAGACCGGCAACCGTACCGCAGCGCTTCCTGCATCCGGCCTCGGCCTGGTTGCCACACCCGTCCAACCGCAGGTGGCGGCAGAACAGGCACCAGTGTTTGCGGATACGGCGCAACTTCCTTAAGCGACAAGTCCGATGAACGGGCGCATGATCGATATGACCATCGTCGGCGGCGGGCTGGCCGGGGGGCTGGTTGCCCTGGCCGTCCACCGCGCGCACCCGGATTTGCGTATTGCCCTGTTCGAAGCGGGCGAAAACCTTGGCGGCAACCACCGGTGGAGCTGGTTCGCTAGCGACCTCGACTCCGATGGAGAGGCGCTGCTGGCCGATGTCCGCAGGACTGAGTGGGACAAGGGTTACGAAGTCTGTTTTCCCGCTCGGACACGCACCCTTACGAGCCGATATCGGTCACTCGACAGTCGCGATTTCGATGCAGCGCTGCGTCGCTTGCTGCCGCAAGAGGCGGTCCGCCTTCGCACGCGGGTCACCGAGCTCGCGACCGACGGCGTGACACTGGCCAATGGCGAGCACGTCCCTGCCCGTGCTGTACTCGACTGTCGCGATGGTGGCCCGTCGCACCATCTAAATGGCGGATGGCAGGTGTTCATGGGGCGCCATCTGCGAACGCACCAACCGCATGGCCTGTCGCGGCCGATAGTGATGGATGCCCGGGTCGATCAGTATGGCGCCTACCGCTTTGTCTATACGCTGCCCCTGGGGGCGCATGACCTCTTTGTCGAAGACACCTATTACGCCGACAGCCCACGGCTCGATCGCAGCGCCCTGTCGCGCCGGATCGACGAATATTGCACCGCAATGGGCTGGGATGGAGAGATTGTGGGCGGCGAAACCGGGGTTTTGCCGGTCATCACAGGGGGCGATTTCGCCGCCTATCGCCGCGATCTTGGCGCGCCGGGCGTGGTGCGGATCGGTGCGCGCGGCGGTTTCGTCCATCCGCTGACCAGCTATACCCTGCCCTTTGCCGTGGCCAACGCGCTGCTGGTCGCTCGCGAGGCGACACTTCCCGGGGAGCAGCTTTCCGCACTGTTCGAAGCTCGCGCCGGGGCGCATTGGCGCAAAACCGCCTTTTACCGCATGCTGGGACGGATGCTGTTCGACGGCGCGCAGCCTGACCAGCGCTACCGTGTGTTCGAACACTTCTACCGACTGCCCGAACCGCTGATCGAACGGTTCTACGCCGGGCGATCGACCTTTGCCGACCGGGCCCGGGTGCTGAGCGGCAAGCCGCCCATCTCCATACCGGCAGCGATCCGCGCGCTGCTTGGCAAGGGTTCGCCGCTCGTCCATGAGGGATCGCAATGAACGCCGAGACGACGACCCCCCCCACGGTTTCAGGCGCCGAACAGGCTGTCCCTACCGCTGCAACCGGCCGCACTGCCTGCGTGATTGGATCGGGCTTTGGTGGGCTGGCGCTTGCCATCCGCCTGCAGTCAGCCGGCATCGCCACGACGATTGTCGAAGCTCGCGACAAGCCGGGCGGACGCGCCTATTTTTGGGAGAAGGACGGCTTCACCTTCGACGCGGGGCCAACCGTGATCACCGATCCCGATTGCCTGCGCGAATTGTGGGCGCTGTCCGGGCACGACCTTTCCGAAGACGTCGAGCTGCTGCCGGTGCTGCCCTTCTACCGGCTGAACTGGCCCGACGGGACCAGCTTCGATTACTCCAATGACGAAGAGAAGCTGTTCGCCGAAATCGCCGCGCTCAATCCGGCGGATGTCGCCGGATACCAGCGGTTCCTCGAATATTCCGAAGGGGTCTATCAAGAGGGCTACGTCAAGCTGGGCCATGTGCCGTTCCTTGACTTCAAATCGATGCTCAAGGCGGCGCCAGCGCTGGTGAAGAAACAGGCCTGGCGCAGCGTCTATTCGATCGTTTCGAGCTTCGTCGATAACGAGAAGCTGCGCGAAGCGCTGAGCTTTCATACGCTGCTGGTTGGCGGCAATCCGATGAAGACCAGCAGCATCTACGCGCTCATTCACAAGCTGGAGATGGACGGCGGCGTGTGGTGGGCCAAGGGCGGAACCAACCGGCTGGTGGCCGGGATGGTGCGCCATTTCGAACGGCTGGGCGGGACCATGCGCCTGCACGACCCGGTAGTGCACGTGCATACGCTGGGCAAGCTGGCTACCGAAGTGGAGACGCATTCGGGCTGGCGCCAGCGCTTCGATGCTATCGCCAGCAACGCCGATATCATGCACAGTTACAAGGACTTGCTATCGGGATCGAAACGCGGAGGCGATTATTCGAGGAGCCTGGCGCGCAAGAGCTTCAGCCCCAGCCTGTTCGTGGTCCATTTCTGGATCGAGGGTACCTGGCCCTGCATTCCGCACCACACCATCCTGTTCGGCCCGCGTTATGAAGGGCTGCTCGAAGATATCTACGATCACGGCGTCCTGCCGCAGGATTTCTCGATCTACCTCCACCACCCGACCGTGACCGATCCGGGCATGGCGCCGGAAGGCAAGAGCACTTTCTATGCGCTGATCCCGGTCGCCCACATGGGCAAGCTGGCGGTCGACTGGGCCGAGATGGGCCCGATTCTCGAGAAGCGCATCCTCGACGAAATCGAACGCCGCCTGATCCCCGGGTTGCACGAGCGGATCGTGACCAAGTTCCATTATGCGCCTCGCGATTTCGCCATGGACCTCAACGCCCATCTGGGCAGCGCCTTCAGCCTCGAGCCGCTATTGACCCAGAGCGCATGGTTCCGCGGCCACAATCGGGACGATGTGATCGACAATTTCTATCTTGTGGGGGCTGGCACACATCCCGGCGCCGGGATACCGGGCGTCGTCGGCAGCGCCAAGGCGACTGCCGGGCTGATACTGGAGGATTTGCTCGCTTCATGAAACGTCTTGCCGTCTATTGTGGATCCGCTTCGCCCGAGGATCCGCGCTACATCCAGCTCGCCTACGATGTCGGTTCGGAGCTCGCACAACGCGGGATCGGTGTCGTCTACGGCGGTGGCCGCCTGGGCCTGATGGGTGCAGTCGCGCGCGGCGCGCTCGATGCCGGTGGCGAAGTGATCGGGGTAATCCCCGAAGCGCTGGTGAAATCCGAAGTGGCCAACCACGATTGCACCGAACTCTATTCGGTTTCGGGCATGCATGAGCGCAAGCAGCGCTTCACCGACCTGTCGGACGGCTTCGTCACCATTCCAGGCGGCGTCGGAACCATGGACGAATTGTGGGAAGCGATGAGCTGGGCACAGCTTGGCTACCACCAGAAGCCGGTCGGCCTGCTCAACGCCTTTGGCTTCTACGATCACCTGGTCGCCTTCAACCGCCAGATGGCCGAAGTCGGTTTCGTCCGCCCGGCGCACCAGGGCATCCTGATCGCCGACACCGCGCTGGGCGGCCTGCTCGACAAGATGGCCAGCTACGTGCCGCACACGCCGATCTTCAAGATGAAGGCCGACGACCTCTGAGCAAACCGCGCCCTCTCACCACGATGAACCTCCGCCCGACCCCCGCCAGCGCGGGCGGAGGGCGTGACCGGGCAGCACTGGTGGAGAAGGCGCGGATTGCGATCAGAGAAGGCTCGCAGAGCTTCGCCTCCGCATCGAAACTGTTCGATCGACACACGCGGGAGCGCGCGTGGTTGCTCTATGCCTGGTGCCGCCGTTGCGACGACATTGCCGACAACCAGGACAAGGGCGGGCCGCTTGGCGATCAGGGCGACCTCAAGGACGCCGAAGACCGGGTGCAGGCGATTCGCGTCCTGACGCGGCGTGCGCTCGAAGAGCAGCCAACCGCCGATCCGGCCTTCGACGGGTTCGGCCTGGTCGCCGACGAATGCGGGCTGACCATGGAGCTTGCCAATGACATGATCGGCGGCTTCGCGCTGGACGCGGGACGGTGGCAGCCATCGAACGAGGCAGACTTGCTGCGCTACTGCTATCACGTCGCGGGTTCGGTCGGCGTGATGACGGCTCTGGTCATGGGGGTAAGTCCCACGGACGGCGAGACGCTCGATCGCGCCTGCGATCTCGGGCTGGCCTTCCAGATTGCCAATATCGCCCGTGACATAGTTGAAGATGCCGAAGCCGGGCGATGCTACCTTCCTGCAGGCTGGCTGGCGGAAAAGGGCTGGCAATCGGGTGAGCATGCTTCGCCCGAAAACCGCCAGGCCCTCGCCAGCCTGATGCCGCGCCTTATCGGGCTGATGGAGAAGCACGAGCAGGCTTCGAAGCTGGGCGCGGCACGGCTGCGCTTTCGCCAGCGTTGGGCGGTGCTGGCGGCAGCGAATATCTATGGCGCAATCGGGCGCAAGGTGCTGGCGCGCGGCGCCGGTGCGTGGGACAGTCGAACCCGCGTAAGCCGGCCGGAGAAACTGTGGCATGTCGTCAGGGCCCTTGGCGAAGCACTGCTCAATCGCCCCTCCCCCCCTGATCAGCCAATCGACTGGACCCGCCACGATTTTCGCCCCGTAGCCGGGTGGTAACTTGAACCCCCGCGACGCTACGGCTAGCGCCGTTGCGAGAGAGACGGAGTGAGACCATGAAAAGCTGGACGAGCATGCTTGCCGCGGCGGCGCTGTGCCTTGGTACGCCCGCTATGGCGCAAGACGATAGCAACGCGCAGATCCTGCATTCGGTCGACGAATTCCTGCGCGGGCTCAACGAGCGGGACCCGGCAGTGATTGCCGCGGTATCGACCGAACAGGGCCTGCTGGTTTCTCACCGCATTCGCGAAGGCCGCGATGTGGTTCGGATGCGCAGCTTCGCAGAAGATCTGGTCTCCATCGGTGAGGGTGAGGAAACCTTCCGCGAAGTCTATTGGGATCCGACCGTGCTGGTCCGCGGCAATATCGCGGTGGTCTGGGCCGAATACAGCTTCGATCTCGACGGCAAACGGACCCATTGCGGGATCGATGTCTTCAACCTGATGAAAATCGAGGGCGCGTGGAAGGTCACCGGCATCCAATACACCGTCGAACCTGACAATTGCCCCAAGGGACGCTGACTTACCTACGATGATCAAGAAACTCCTCATCGCCAATCGCGGCGAGATCGCCTGCCGCATCATGCGCACCGCGCGTGCCATGGGAATCGCGACGGTCGCGGTCTATTCGGATGCCGACGCCAAGGCACTGCACGTTCGTTCGGCGGACGAAGCGGTTCATATCGGCCCCTCGCCCGCTGCCGAAAGCTATCTCGTTGGCGAGAAGATCATCGCCGCGGCGAAGTCGACCGGTGCCGATGCGATCCACCCGGGCTACGGTTTTCTGTCAGAGAACGCCGGGTTCGCGCGAGACGTGATCGACGCTGGGCTGATCTGGGTCGGCCCCAAACCCGAAAGCATCGAAGCGATGGGCCTCAAGGACGCAGCCAAGGCGCGCATGATCGCCGCCGGTGTGCCTGTGACGCCAGGGTATCTTGGCGAGGATCAGTCGCTCGAGCGGCTTTCGAAGGAAGCCGACATGATCGGCTATCCCGTCCTCATCAAGGCCGTCGCCGGTGGCGGCGGGAAGGGGATGCGCAAGGTCGACGACCCGAAGGACTTCGCTTCAAGCCTCGAAAGCTGCCAGCGCGAGGCGCGTGCGAGCTTTGGCAATGATGAGGTTCTGCTGGAGAAGTGGATCACCTCGCCGCGCCATATCGAAGTCCAGGTGTTCGGCGATAGCCACGGCAATGTCGTCCACCTGTTCGAACGCGACTGCTCGCTCCAGCGCCGCCACCAGAAGGTGATCGAGGAAGCCCCCGCCCCCGGCATGGACGAGGAGACGCGCGAGGCGATCTGCGCCGCAGCCGTGCGTGCCGCGAAGGCGGTCGATTACGAGGGCGCGGGCACGATCGAATTCATCGCCGACGCCAGCGAAGGCCTGCGCGCCGACCGCATCTTTTTCATGGAGATGAACACCCGCCTGCAGGTCGAACACCCGGTGACCGAGGAGATCACCGGGGTTGATCTGGTTGAGTGGCAGCTGCGCGTGGCGAGCGGGGAGTCAATCCCGCTTAAGCAGGAAGAGCTTTCGATCAACGGCTGGGCGATTGAGGCGCGGCTCTATGCGGAGGACCCGGCGAAAGGGTTTTTGCCAAGTCCTGGTCCAGTTGACGAGGTTTTCGATCCGCCCGAAGGACGCTTGGAATGGAGCGTAGAAAGTGGCGACAGCGTGACCGCCTTCTATGACCCGATGATCGCAAAGGCCATTTTTCACGATGATAGTCGAGAATTGGCGCGTCAGGGGCTCTTGAGAACTTTGAATAACCTTGTCGTGTTTCCAATCACGACCAACAAGGCATTTCTTTATGAATGCCTCGATTTGAAGGAATTCGTCGCCGGTGATCTTGATACTGGCCTGATCGCTCGACATGAGGAGACGTTGGTCGCAAGCCACCCTCCCTCACGTGATGTGGTCGTCTCGGCCGCATCGCGCTTTAGGCACGATTGGCTCGATTGGAGTGGAATTGACTGGAATGATCGAGCGTTTCGTGAAGGGACGTTTGGGTTTAGGCTAAACGCTTCGCCTAAGTCTAGCGTCACACTCTACTCAGGGGCGGAGACTTACTCGGCCAAAGCGGAGACCTTCGCAGGCAAGGCTCCTGCCGACCATTTGAATCCAGATACCATAGTAGTGACTGAGCGGGGCCGGGGACATTTGTTCACGTCGCAACCACAACGCGGAACAGGCCACCATCACGCACATGACGGCGACATCATCGCCCCCATGCCCGGCAAGGTCATCACAGTCGATGTGGCCGACGGCGACACCGTCACCGCGGGCCAGCGCCTGATGGTGCTCGAGGCGATGAAGATGGAGCACGCGCTCACCGCGCCCTTCGACGGGACCGTGTCCGGCCTGGCGGTCAGCGCCGGGAGCCAGGTGCAGGTCGACGCCGTGCTGGCAATTGTCGAGCCCAAAGAAGAATAAGGCTTCCCTTTCCGCCCGTCCCTTGCGAGCGTGCTGCCTGAGGAGAGCGGACACGCATGAGCTGGGCCAAGGAACTCGAAGAACTGCGCCACCGCGAGGCGCTGGCCGAACAGATGGGCGGCCCGGACAAGGTCGGGCGCCAGCATTCGCGCGGCAAGATGGATGCGCGCGCGCGGCTCGCTGCGCTGGTCGATCCGGGCAGCTTCCGCGAGATCGGCAAGATCGCCGGCAAGGGTTCCTATGACGAGGACGGCAACCTTGCTGGGGTGCTCCCCGCCCCCTTCCTGTTCGGCAAGGCCACGGTCAATGGCCGCCCGGTAGTGGCGACGGCCGACGACTTCACCATTCGTGGTGGTGCGGCCGACGCGGGGATCAGCCGCAAGATGGTGCAGGCGGAAAAGATGGCGCACGAGATGAAGCTGCCCATCATCCGCATGATCGATGGCACCGGCGGCGGCGGATCGGTCAGGACGCTCGAACAGATCGGGGCGACCTATATCCCGGCCGTGCCCGGCTGGTCGGATGTGGTGAGGAACCTCGACACGGTGCCCGTGGTGGCGCTGGCGCTGGGCCCCACTGCCGGCCTGGGCGCTGCGCGGGTCGTCGCCAGCCATTATTCGATCATGGTCAAGGGGCTCAGCCAGATTTTCGCCGCCGGCCCCGCCGTGGTCGACGGCCTGGGCGAAAGCTACAAGGGCCCCGAGGATCACCAGCGCGCCAAGGAGGAACTGGGCGGCAGCGAAATCCATACGCGCAACGGGGTGGTCGACGACGAGGTGGCCAGCGAGGCCGAAGCCTTCGCCCGTGCGCGCCATTTCCTCGGCTTCATGCCCGAACACGTTGGCCAACTCGCCCGCCGCGCTGCCTGTACCGATCCGGTCGACCGCCGCGAAGAGGCGCTGCTCAGCCTCGTCCCGCGCGAGGAGAAGCAGGTCTATTCGATGCGCCGCTGCCTCGACATGGTGTTCGACAAGGGCACGGTGTTCGAAATCGGCCGGCTGTGGGGCCGCACCGGGATCACCGCGCTGGCCCGACTCGATGGCTGGCCAGTCGCAGTCCTCGCCAGCGATCCGAGCTATCTCGGCGGTTCGTGGGACGCCAAGACCAGCGAGAAGGTGGAGCGCTTCGTCAAGCTGGCCGACCAGTTCCGCCTGCCGATCGTCCACCTGGTCGACAATCCCGGCTTTATGATCGGTCGCGAGGCGGAGATCGCAGGCACCATCCGTTACGGGGTGCAGGCGATGAACGCGGTCTACAAAGCGACCGTCCCGCTCGCCTCGATCGTGCTGCGCCGCGCCTATGGCATCGCCGGCAGCGCGATGAGCAACGCCGAGACCTACCAGTACCGCTATTGCTGGCCGTCGGGCGACTGGGGCTCACTCCCCATCGCAGGCGGGCTGGAGGTGGCCTATAAATCCGATCTGGAAGCGGCCGACGATCCCGCCGCCGAACTCGCGGCCATCCGGGCACGACTGGACAAGGTGACTTCGCCCTTCCGCAGCGCGGAACGGTTCAATGTTGAAGACATCATCGACCCGCGCGATACGCGCCCCTTGCTGTGCGAGTTTGCCGAACTCGCCTGGCGCAAGCTCGCCAGCGAGCCCTAGTCCTCGTCCTCATCTTCGGGATCGGGCGGACCGAACAGCGCCCCGCGTTCCGAATAGAGCACGAAGAACAGGCTGGTTCCGGCGGATACCAGCAGGGCCATAGCCAGGGGCCGTGCGGTGCCGTCATAGGCATAGCCCACCGCCGCACCCAGCGTCGCGCCCGTGGTCATGCGCAGGAAGCTCTGCGCCGACGAGGCGGCGCCAGCGATGTGCTTGAACGGCTGCATCGCGATCGAACCGAAGTTCGCCCCGATAAAGCCCAGCAAGCTCATGTTCGCCGCCATCAGCGGGACGAAGGTCCACAACGTCTCGGTCGGGCGCGTGGCGAACCACAACTGCATGCCCGCCACCACGATGAACAGGAACAGCGCCGTATGGCTGACCCGCCGCGCACCGAAGCGTTCGACGATGCGGCTGTTCGACCAATTGGCGATCGCCATGCACCCCGCGCAGATCGCGAATAGCAGTGGGAATTGGTCGCCTGCGCCAAAGGCCTCACCGATCAGCTGCTGGCTGGAGTTGATGAAGCCGAACAGGGCACCGAACACCAACGCACTGGCCAGCGTGTACCCGATCGTCGATCGCAGCGTCACCGCGCTGCGCATGTTGCGCGCAATGATCGAGACGTTGATCTCCTGCCGATCTGCCTCATGCAGCGTTTCGGGCAAGCGAAAATAGACCCACACGGTGATGATGCAGCCGAGCGCCGCCATCGCAACGAAGATCCAGCGCCAGTCGCCCATGGTGAGCAACACGCCCTGCCCGATGCTGGGTGCCACTGCAGGCACCAGCAGGAAGATCACGAAGATCAGGCTCATCATCCGCGCCATGCGGTCGCCGCCCACGCGATCGCGGATGATCGCCGGGGGAAGCGCGATAATGCCGGCGGCGAAGAAACCCTGCAGCGCGCGCAAGAAGATCATCTGGCTGAAAGTCTCCGCCGCAGCGCAGGCGAGCGACAGAACGATGTAGCATCCCAACGCTGCGAACAGCACCGGGCGCCGGCCATAACGGTCGGCAAAGGCACCGGGGATCAGCGTGCCGAATCCCGCGGCGAGCAGGTAGACGCCGACGATGAACTGGCGATCATTGCCTTCGGCGCCGAGACTGTAGGCAAGCTTGTCCAGCGCAGGCAGGATCGCGTCGATACCAAAGGCGTTGCACGCCATCAGCAGCGCCATCATCCAGATGAGCTCACGCTCGCCGATCCGTTGGCCGTGTGCAGCCTCGGCTATGGGGCGCTCACCACCGCCTTCAGGATCATTTCGCATATGCACAAGCGCGCAACTGACGGACACGGTTCCGCTTTGCAACCCGCCGCTCTATCTTGGTGCCGATGAGTGACGCGAAAGACACGGACGATGAGGGCGAGGCCGATGGCCTCCGCAAGATCATCCATGTCGACATGGATGCCTTTTTCGCCAGCGTCGAACAGCGCGACAACCCGGATTTGCGCGGCAAGCCTGTCGCGGTAGGCGGCGCGGGCGGGCGCGGGGTGGTCGCCGCGGCCAGCTATGAAGCGCGCAAGTTCGGCGTGCGCAGCGCCATGCCCTCGGTCACCGCCAAGCGGCTGTGCCCAGACCTGATCTTCGTGCGCCACCGTTTCGACGCCTACAAGGAAGCGAGCCGCCAGATCCGCGCGATCTTCCTCCACTACACCGATCTGGTCGAGCCACTGAGCCTCGACGAAGCCTATCTCGACGTCACCGAAGACAAGCTGGGGATCGGCAGCGCCACGCGGATCGCAGAGCTGATCCGCCAGGAAATCCGCGCCAAGACCCGGCTCACTGCCAGTGCCGGGGTCAGCTACAACAAGTTCCTCGCCAAGATCGCCAGCGACCAGAACAAACCCGATGGAATGTGCGTGATCCGCCCCGGGGAAGGAGCCGAGTTCGTCGCCAAGCTGCCGATCCGCCGCTTCCACGGCGTCGGCCCCAAGGGCGCGGAGAAGATGGCGCGCCTAGGCATCGCCACTGGTGCGGATCTGGCGACCAAGGATATCGCCTGGCTGCGGTCGAACTTTGGCAGCTTTGCCGACTATCTCTATCGCGCGGCGCGCGGGATCGACCTCAGGCCGGTGCGCGCCAGCCGCATCCGAAAATCGGTGGGCGGCGAACGCACCTTCAGCCGCGACCTTTCTGCCGGCAGCGAGCTGCGCGAGACGATGGAGGATATCATCGACATCGTCTGGACCTCGATCGAGAAGACCGAGGCTAAGGGCCGCACGGTCACGCTCAAGATGAAATATGCCGACTTCCAGGCTGTGAGCCGCGCAAAGACCGTGGACCGCCCCATCGAAACCAAGGACGAATTTGCCGGGATCGGGCGCGCCTTGCTCGAAGAGATGCTCCCGCTACCCATGCCGATCCGGCTGATGGGATTGACGCTATCCAAGCTCGAGGGAAGCGACGAGAAGGACGAGCCGCGCGCCGACGCGCAGCTGAGCCTGCTCTAGTTCTTCCGCGCCTGCCACAGCTTGAGCCGGGCCTTGGTCCGCGGGCTGAGCGGTTCGGGCAGCGAATGCGTCGGAAAGAAGCGAGCTTCGATCACTTCGCGCCCATCGGGTCGCGGCATGTCGTTGACGATGCCTTCGAAGATATGCGCGGTATGCGGCGCGCCGGAGAGTTCCTCTTCCAGCACGCCGACCAGTCTGAGCCCCTCGACAGGACAGCCCGTTTCTTCGAGCAATTCGCGCCGGGCGGCCTCTTCAGGCATCTCCTTGCGTCGCATGCCACCGCCGGGAAAATACCAGCCCTGCAGGCCGTAGCTGTGCCTGACGAGCAGGATCTGCCCGTCGAAATCGCGGGCAATGATGCTAACACCTTCCCCAGTGATGCCGCTGGCCTTGCGCCAATAGTGCCGCAGGCGATGCCCGCAGTTGAGCGCCAGACGGTGAAGTGGCGGTGGGATCAGGCGAAGCATGTCACCGGTTGTTTAGCTGCCGAAAGCAGCCGCGCAACCGGGAGGTCATGTTTACCCGCAAGTGCAGAGTCGAAAATCTCGCGCTTGTCCGCCCCGCGCATGACGAACACGATCGCGTCGCTCGCCAACAGTGACGGCAGGGTCAGGCTGATCCGATCGAACGGCGCCTCGGGAGGTAGCGGATCGGGGGTCAGGCGCAGGATGGCTCGCGGCTCGTCTACCCGAGGATCGATATTGGGAAACAGCGAGGCGATATGCCCGTCCGCCCCCATTCCCAGCCAGGCGAGGTCGAAGTGCGGCACGGCCTCCATCTCGGTCAGCGTGACGACTTCTGCCCCCGCAGGTTCGAACAATGCGCGCAGTTTGCCCGTATTCGAGGCAGGGTGTTCTTCGGACACGATGCGATCGTCGCCTGGCCACACGACCAGTCGCGTCCAGTCGAGATCGCGTTGAAGCAGGCGTTCCATGATCGGGAACGGGGTCGAGCCTCCGGGTACGGTGATCGTCACCGGCCCTTCGCGCGAAGCCATGACGGCAGAAAGCCGTTCGGCCAGCCAGTCGGCGATGTGCGTATCGTCCGCATTCTCGATTATCGTCACGTCAGTCATGCCACGCTGATACACCAAGGCCGCCCACACCCAAGGGCGAAGGCGGCTAAAGATGCTGTGCGCATAGCTATTCGCTCACATGGCGGTCTGGCGCAGGAACCAGATACGCTCCTCGCACGCGTCGATCCATTCATCGACCAACGCGCTGGTGGCATTGTCGTTTGCCGCTTCGGCCGCATTCTTGAGCGTTTCAAGGCGCTCGTGCAGCGTCTCGTTGTCACCCTTGAGTTCCACGACCATCTCGTCTGGACCAATAGCGGTAGAATCCTGGTCCTTGATCCTGGTGTGCTTGGCGATGGCCCCGATCGAGGTCAGGGTTTCGCCGTCCTGCTTGCGCGCACGCTCGGCAATGATGTCGACGGTCCCGAAAAGCTGCTGCGCCTGTTCGTCGAACATCAGGTGGAGGTCACGAAAACGTGGTCCCGCGACGTGCCAGTGGAAGTTCTTGGTCTTGAGGTAGAGCGCAAAGGTATCGGCAAGCGTGCCATTGAGCGCGGCGATGAGTTGGGTCTTCGAGTTACTGCTGGCATTGGCCATGGAAACGTCCCTTGTCTGGAATTGCGTTCACATACCCTACGCGCAAGCAGCGCACTTGTTTCCCGATCAATAGGATTAACAATAATCGAATTTACCGATTATTAGATGAGCCCGCGCGCGCTGGCTCCGACCACACAGGCAATCAGGAACAGCGCCACGGCCATCACGATCCGCAAACGGCGCAGCGGCAGGCGGCGCTCCAAATCCTCGCCCATGGCCCATCCCAGTGCTACGGCCGCTCCGCCACCCAAGGCCCCGCCAAAACCGGCGAGTGAAGGCGATGCAAAGAACACCGCGAAAGCCGCAACGAGGAACCGCGACGCATCGGTCAACTGCCGCGCGAATAGCACGATGGCAATCGCACCGAGCGATCGCGTCGGTTCCTCAGGCTTGCGGAAGCGATGCGGCCAGCCGCATTCGAACGCCGCCAGCAGCAGGGCGATGGCAACGAACATGGTCGAGGCGTCCTGCGACATGCCGGCTGACAGGCGCCCGCCGAACCACGCCGCGGCGAAGGCCGTGCCCGCCGCGCTGGCCAGTGCCACCAGCAAGAGCGCGGTCGACGCCCCCAGCCGTTCGCGAAGCGCCGCCACCATCAGCTGATCGCGCGCGCCTGCGGCGGCAAGAAAGCTGGCTACCATGGCAAACAGTAATGATGTCACGGCGCGCCCTCGCTCCCCTTTCGCTGCCTACCGCCTTGCGATAGCACGGTAGGCAAAGAAACACAGGGAGAGAGGCGATGGAACTGACACCGGGAATGGCGGCGGTGGTTACCGGCGGCGCATCTGGGCTTGGCAAGGCGAGTGCGCAGGCACTGGCGGACGCGGGGCTCAAGGTAACGATCTTCGACGTCAACGAGGAAGCGGGCGAGGCCCATGCCGCGGCGATCGGCGGCTGCTTTGCACGGGTCGACATTACCGATGAGGACTCGGTCGTTGCCGGCTTCGAGAAGGCCCGCGCGGCGCACGGCCAGGAACGCGTGACGGTACACTGCGCGATGACCAGCCGCCGCGGCAAGACGCTGGGTTGGGACAAGGAAACCGGCAGCTACAAGCGCCTGGCGACCGAAGACTACGCCTTCGGGGCGGAGGGTATCCTCGTATCATCCTATCGCATTGCCAGCCATTCAGCGCTGGGCATGGCCAATTCGGAACCGCTCAATGAAGACGGCGAACGTGGCTGCATCACGCTGACCGCCAGCGTCGCGGCACAGGACGGGCAGATCGGACAGGTCATCTATGGCAGCTGCAAGGCGGGCGTGAACGGCCTCGTCCTGCCGATGGCGCGCGATTTGATGGACATCGGCATTCGCATAAACTCGGTCATGCCCGGCATTTTCGCCACGCCGCTGATGCTGGGCATGAAGGATCGCAATCCGGCGATGTGGGCCCAGCTCAACGCCAGCGTCCCCTTCCCCAAGCGCCTCGGCCATCCGGAAGAATTCGCTTCGCTGATCGTCGAGATCGCGCGCAACAGCTACATCAACGGTCACCAGTTCCGCCTCGACGGCGCAATCCGGATGCCGCCCAAGTAAGGCCTTAGGGGAAGCAATCATGCAGATCGAATTCGGTCCCGAGCTCGAGGCCTTCCGCGCGGAGGTCTGTGCCTTTCTCGATACGGCCCCCACGCCCGAAATTCGCGAGGCCGGGCGCAAACTCACCAGCGTCTTCGCACCATTCGACCAGGTCATGGCATGGCATCGCATACTTTACGAAAAAGGCTGGGCCGCGCCCGGTTGGCCGGTCGAGCATGGCGGGACTGGCTGGTCGATCGAACAGCGCCATATCTTTGCCGAGGAGTATCGCCGCCGCGATTTGCCGCCCCTGCTACCGCAAGGGCTCGGCATGGTTGGCCCGCTGCTGATCGACATCGGCACCGAAGAACAGAGGGCAAAGTACCTGCCCGGAATCCTCAAGGGCGAAGACTTCTGGGCGCAGGGATATTCGGAACCGAACTCCGGTTCGGACCTAGCCTCGCTCAGCTGCCGCGCCGATCCCGACGGGGATGACTACATCATCAACGGGTCCAAGATCTGGACCACCTATGCCCACCACGCGAACCGCATGTTCATGCTGGTGCGCACCGACAACACAGGCAAGAAGCAGCAAGGCATCACCTTCCTCCTGCTCGACCGCATCGACTATCCGGGCATGACCATCCGTCCGATCATCGGGCTCGATGGCTTTCCCGAGCAATGCGAGGTGTTCTTCGACAACGTCCGCGTACCCCAATCGGGCCGCGTCGGTGCGGAAAACGATGGCTGGACGGTGGCCAAGCACCTGCTCAAGCACGAGCGCGGCGGCGGCGCGCAGAGCCCGACACTGCACCGCGGCATCGAACGAATCCGCGAGGCAGCCCAGACCACCCCCAGCGGTTTCGGCACCATGCTCGCCGAAGATCCGGTGTTCCTGCGCGATCTGGGCGAGCTCGAGGCGGACATCGCCAGCTTTGAGCACTTCGAGAAGCTGGGTGTCAGCGGCCACCCGATGGCCAACGATCCGGCCTGGCCATCGATGAACAAGACGATGAATTCAGAGCTGACCCAACGGATCAGCGTGCTGATGACGCGGGTCTGCGGCACCGAGGGGCTGCCGCTGCAACATGAGGCACTGCGCGTCGGGGCGAATGTCGAACCGCTCGGCAGCGACCTGGAGCTGGTTGCCATGCCCTATTACCTCAACAGCCGCGCGACGACGATTTACGCCGGATCGAACGAAGTGCAACGCGACCTGATCGCACGCACCGCCGGACGGGGGGCCTGACGCGATGGACTTCAACTTCACCGATGAACAGCAGATGCTGCGCGACAGCGTCTCTTCCTTCCTCCAGCGCAGCTATGACTTTGACGCCCGGAACAAGATCGTTCGTGGAAGCGACGGGTGGTCGCGTGCCGTCTGGGAGCAATTGGCGGAGATCGGCCTGCTCGCCCTTCCGATTGCCGAGGAGGCAGGCGGCCTTGGCGGTTCGGCACCCGATTTGGTGGTCATTGCCGAACCCTTCGGCGCCCACCTGCTGGCCGAACCCTTCCTGGCAACCGCCCTCCTCGCCGCACCACTCCTGGCGAAGGCTGAAAGCGGCGAGCTGGAAGCGATCATGGGCGGCAGCAAGATCGCCGCATTGGCATATGAGGAAGGTCACGGGACCGCCGACCCCTCGCAAATCGCGATGACTGCAAAACGCGATGGTGACGGTTTCGTGCTCGAAGGCGAAAAGCGCATGGTCCTGGCGGGCGCAGATGCCGACCTGCTACTGGTTGTCGCTCGCCTGGACGGCAAGCTGGCTCTCTTTGCGGTCGCTTCAGGCCAGGGCGACACCGTAACGACCGGCTACCAGACTATCGACGGTCGCCGCGCGGCGAATATCCGGTTCACCGGAGCCCGGCTTGGCGGCGACGCCCTGCTTTCGGCGGATATCGGACCGGTGCTACGCGAAGTACTTGATATTGCACTCCTCGCGCTCTGCGCCGAAAGCGTCGGCGCGATGGGCGAATTGCTTGCGCGTACCGCAGACTATGCCGCGACCCGCAAGCAGTTCGGCGTTCCGGTACTGACCTTTCAGGCGGTGGCGCATCGCCTTGCCGATATGAAGATCGCCTACACCAAGGCACGGGCGACCTTGCTCTACACCGCCGCGCTAATGGAGGCGGGGCATGCAAGCGAACGCGATATGGCGATCCTCAAGGGCCAGATCGGCAAGCTCGGTCGCGAAGTGGGTGAAGCCGCCATCCAGACACATGGTGGGGTTGGCATGACCGACGAACTTGCGATCAGCCACTTGCACAAGCGCATTCTCGCCAACGACGCTTTGCTTGGCGGTTTCGAATACCACTTGCGCAAGGTCGGCAATCTGACCTGACAAAGGTCTGCCAGACGCGTTGCCCGTTTGGGTTGTAGGTACCGGAAATGCAAATCCGGCAGCCCTGGCGCGAACGCCAGAACTGCCGGACCAGGAGGGTATCATCGATCACGCGGAGCGATGAGGACACGGCCCCTCGATCGATCCGCGTGATGTTTGATTCAGTTACGCAGTCGCGAGCGCACGCTCACGCGAGATCAGGCCGCCGGCCAGGATCGCAACGGCGAGGCCAGCGTGCAGCCAACGGTCGGCTTCGTTGATGTGGATCATGCCGAGCAGCAGGTGGCCTTCGGTAAGGAAGCCCAGGATCGTGACGGCAACATAGCCGATACCAATACCCAGGATAGTCGCCCGCGATTTGCCCATCGAGGCGCCGATCAGGAAGACGAAACCGGTTACGACATGCACCAGGTTGTGCATGGTGTTCACGGCAAACAGGCCATCGGGCGAAACGATCGGGTTGGGAACGAAGCCCAAAAGGCCGGTGGCAACGAAGGTGGCGCCCAGAACGCGGGCAAGAAGTTTGGCATCAATCATAACGGTCATCCTAGCAGTAAAACGGGTCGACTGATTATTCAGTGAGGCCCCCAGCTAGGTCGGGTTTTGCGGGCCGAACTAGGCCCATTGCCGCGATATGTACGGTTAGCAAAATCTTATGGATGATCCGCATCGTCTGGCGCCAATTTCAGCTGAAATTGCCCTGGATGCCGGGGCTCCAGGTTCTGCGAATCAGGAGTGATTCTTTGCTGAAGCCACGATTCGTTCGGCCCCTCATCGCCAGATTTGCCCATTTTAATGCAATTCGTCCAAACTCCGATGCGAGGTGTCCGTGATCAAGGGGCGCCCGTTTTCACCGCCCGGATGACCTGCCAACTGCCCTCTCGTTCGCACGAACGAACGACAGTTCAACCAATGAAGGAACAGCCTGATGATCCGCAACCTGACCCGCGTTGCCGCGGCCGCACTCCTGGCTTCTGCAACCATTTCTGCCCCCGCCATGGCCGATGAAGGCCCGACCGACATGCAGATCGCGCATATCGCCTACACCGCCGGCAACCTCGACATTCGTTACGCCCACCTGGCGCTGGCCAAGTCGAGCAACCCCGAAGTTCGCAAGTTCGCCGAACTGATGATCCAGGACCACGCTGCCGTGAACGATCTGGCCGTCGGCCTGCTCACCAAGCTCGGCGCTTCGCCTGAAGACAACGCCACCAGCCAGCAGCTGATCGCCGACGCGAATGCCAAGCTGAACGCCATGGCCCAGATGCAGGGCGCCGAATTCGATCGCGCCTATGCCGCCAATGAACTCGGCTACCACCAGTTCGTGAACAAGACCGTTGAAACCGCTTTCATCCCGGCGGTCGACAACAAGGAATTCAAGGACCTGCTTGGCCAGGCGCTTGAAATCTTCAAAGTGCACGAAAAGCATGCCGAACACATGGTGCGGGTGCTCAAGTGAGAGCCATAGCGCTCAATTTCGCAGCAGGGGGCCGCAATCGCGGCCTCCTGTCTGCTTTCGTGGGACTGTGGGCCCTGCTCGGCTTCATGGCGGTCTTCGGATCGTCGGATGAGCTCTCAGCGAAGGCGCCCGCCAAGCCGCAGGTCCACATCGTCGAAATACACCACTTTCAGTTTTCACCCGCAGTGGTGGAGGCAAGGCCGGGTGACACGATCACCTGGAAGAACCTGGATGCCGCCCCGCACACGGCCACGGCCAAGCAATGGGATTCGGCCAAGCTGAACCACAGCCAGAGCTGGAGCCTGAAGGTCACCGACAAGGGAACCTTCGAATACATCTGCACCTACCACCCAGCCATGAAGGGCAAGGTCGTCGTCAAGTAGACGCCCCCTGCCGATCCAGCCCCGCATTGCTCAACCCCGAATTCCAGAACGAGACCGAAATGCCCACCCGTTTGAAGACATCCGCCTTGCTCTCATCGGCATTGCTTTGCCTCATGGGGGCACAGCCAGCCATGGCGCATCACGTAACCGTATCCGGACCGGCGAATTCCGCGGGCGCGATCACGACTGTGAGCCCGGAAACGGCAAAGGCGGGCGATCTCGTGCTCGGTGTCGAATTCTACGTTGAGGACTACAGCGCCTTTTCCGACGCCGAGTTGATCGAGTTCGCGGAGGACGACAATGAAGGCGTGCACAATACCGATACCGCCTACATCAGCACGCTGGGCCTCGAATACGGACTTACCGACCGACTGAGCCTGAGCCTTGCGCTCCCCTTCATCATTCGGAACGGCATCCGCGAAGCGGGCCACCATGGCGATGACGGCGATGCAGACGGCGAAGAACCCGAGGTCGAAGCGCTCGGCACGGCCGACGGCGTCGGCGACCTTCAGCTGGGAGCCAAGTTTGCCCTGCTCGATCGCGAAACCGACGGCGTCGGGGTCGCCTTGCTGGCAGGCTTGAGCATTCCGACCGGCGCCACCCGGCAGCGGACAAATGACGGAGAGCGGTTCGAAGCCGAATTCCAACCCGGTTCGGGCTCATGGGACCCTCGCTTCGGCCTGTCGCTTGGCAAGGATTTCGGTCCGCTGTCCGCCACCGCAAACGTGCTCTACACGCTCAGGACCGAGGGATCGCAGGACACCAATCTGGGTGATCACCTCGCCTTCAACGCGGGGCTCAGCTGGCGGCTCGGCAAGGGCTCGCACGTCCACGCCGACGGCTCATTCGAGCGGCACGAAGCGCTCGACCTGATCCTCGAAGTCAATGGCGAGTGGGAAGAGCGTGAACGCATCGGATCGGTCCGCGACATCCACAGCGGGGGCACACAGATCTTCCTGGCGCCCGGCCTGCGCTACAGCTCGGCAAATGGCTGGTCGATATTTACATCGCTCGGGATACCGGTTCATGAGGACCTGAACGGCATCCAGAACGAAACGGATATCCGCTTCAAATTTGGCGCCGGTTTGAATTTCTAGGGGTTGGCAGGTGAGATCGAACACCGTCCAACCGGAGAACTCGATGAACATCCTCGACGACATCCTCAGCACGCTCAACCTCAAGGGCACCCTCTATTTCCGCACCGATCTGAGCCCGCCCTGGGCCGTCACGGTCCCGAATCTGGAGCAAGCCGCCCGGTTCCACCTGTGCGTGCAAGGGACCTGTCTGGTCGGGTTCGAGAACGGCGAATATGCCGAGCTGAAGCCAGGAGATCTGATCCTGATCCCGCGTGGGCGTTCGCATACCCTCTCCTGTACACCGGTCGACGAGGCGCCCCCGCTTGAAACGGTCCTGAGCGATGCCGGCTACGACGGGCGCGGCGTACTGGTGGTCGGCAAGGGCGATCGCAACGCATCTACCCAGCTGATCTGCGGGCATTTCACCCTGCGCGATGGCGCAGACCATCCGCTGCTGCGCGCCCTCCCCGATTACCTGCTCACATGCTCGGCCACTCGCGCCCGCGAGGTATGGCTGGACGAAGTCCTTCGCCTGCTCACTCGCCGGATGTTCAGCGAAGGTGATATCGCCGAAGCAACGATTACGCGGCTATCCGAAGTCTGCTTCATCGAACTGCTCAGGCTGGGTGTCGGCAGCACGCCTGAAATGGCATCGATCCTGACCGCGCTGACCGACCGCCAAATCGGCAAGGCCCTGCAGCTCATGCATCGCGAGGCCGACAAGCCGTGGACCGTGGGCAGCCTTGCCAGCGAAGTCGGCATGTCGCGCAGCAGCTTCGCCGATCGCTTCCGCGAACTGATGGGCATGGGCCCGATGAGCTATTTGTCGGAATGGCGCCTGCAAAAGGCTCTCTCGCTGCTGGAAGACACGGGCTGCTCCGTCCAGCAAGCAGCGGCCGGTACAGGATACCAATCACCTGCCGCCTTCACGCGCGCCTTCACCACCCGCTTCGGCTATTCGCCAAGGGAGCTGAAACGCAAGGCGGGATAGGGACCTCGGCTACTGAGGTGCCTCCGGCTCACAGATCAGATCCGGTGGTGCGGCAGTTGCCGGCCCATCATTTCGGTGGCTTGCTGCGATAGTATGGACTTAGAAACCCGATCCCAACCGCAACATGGCAGGGTTTCGGGATATATTGGGCCAATGCGTGTACCAACTTGCCTAGCAAGGCGTTTGCCCATTCGTCGTTCCGATGCGGTTTAGATAAGACCGCGATATCAAGCAGTAGGTGACTGTGATGGTATTCGGCTGTCGGGTAAGCTCTGCCTTTGCATGCCCCTGCACCGGAATCATGCTCGTCGATGATTGCCTCAATTCTCGCAAGCAATTCCACTGGCTCGATCTCGAGGTCGGCCGAGTATTTGAGATCAGCTTGAGGCATCGAATTTCACCTTATTCAATGAGGAACGCACACGGCCGGATAGGTCAATGGCACTTACGTTCAACGCAGTACCCGCCCTCCATACTTTGCGTGAATCAAATAACCTAAGTTGAGAGAGAATTGAGCGATGCGGGCCGATGTTTTCGTCGAGATTCAAGGTGGATATCACTTGGCAGGCAGGATATCACTGTAGGCGTCCGCAGCCATCACAGGCTCAAACTCCGTAATGGAATAGCAAGCCGCGCCAGCCTGAACAAACGGATCATTCCGCAAAAGGGTATCCACTTCCAATCGTGTCTTATGTTGCGACAGCAAGATTCCTCCAGTTCGGGGGGATTTGCGCCCACCAAACATTAAATTGCCTTTCTTATATTCGTCAGACAAATATTTTCGATGCTGCATCGTCAGATTCTGGGTAATTAGATCAAGCTCAGTAAATTCAATATCTATTAAGAACATGTACGAAATTCCTTCAATCTTATGGAAATGCTTCTGTATTAGAAGCGCGCCTGCTACCGAAAGAGAAGCGCCATGACAACCCCTCTTCCAGGTCGTGCCAGTCGAGGATCCACATCGGGGCAGCCCCTTATGGCCACCTTCGACCTTCTTGGACGGCGTTGGACTATGCGAATCTTGTGGGAACTGAGAGCTAAGCCTCTGAACTTTCGCGCACTGCAAGCCGCCTGTGATGAGGTCTCGCCCTCAGTTTTGAACCGTCGACTGAAGGAATTGCGGGTAAGCTTGTTGATCGCACCTGAGGCCGAAGGATATGCTCTAACCCCCTTAGGACAACGGTTGATGCAAGACCTTGACCCATTGCGAGACTGGTCAAAATCCTGGGCTGATGCGCTGAGTAGTTGAAGCAGCTATCGCTGAATATTGCGGCAGTTGCGTTCGCTGATCGTCAAGATTTATTGTGATCAGCCCGTTCAAGGACGGCATTAGTCCACACCATAAATCTATCAGACAGAGCCCTGACCCGCACAGAAAGTTAGAAAATTGTTGGGAGCGCTGGAGCGGGTGAAGGGAATCGAACCCTCGTCGTCAGCTTGGGAAGCTGCTGCTCTACCATTGAGCTACACCCGCGGAGCGCAGGCGCGCTTGCCCGACCTTGCGGTAGCGGTCAATATGGCATTGTCCCGCGCGCGCTCAGGAACGCTTGCTCTGCCCGTGCGCTGATCCGCGTGAAGGGAAGGTTCATGGC
>NZ_JAYPTL010000039.1:0-32884 GCF_038133525.1 Erythrobacter sp.
TTGCAGGCCCGCCGCCTCGTGATCGTTGCGACCGACCACGGTCGAGGTGCCCGACACGTCTTCACGCGTCTGCGAGGTCCAGGACGCGGAGGAACCGACTGCGACCTCTGCCGCTTCACCTTCCCCGCGCGTCGCGTCGAGCGTTGCCTGGGCGGCCTGTTTCTGCTCCTCTGGATCGAGCTTACAGGCGATCGCCGCAGTCAACTGATCGGTCAGGCCTTCGATCGGCACAAAACCGTAATTGACGCCTGCCCGCGTGGCCGCATCGCCCGCCAGCGAGCCGAGAATTCCGCCGGCAATCGTCGAACCCCTGCTGCGCGACTTGCCCTTGGGGCAGCCATCGGTGGTGGTTTCAGGGGCCGTCGGCGAGGGTATCCGGTTCAACAGGCCGCTCAGCTGGGCTTGCGATGGCACCGCAAGACCTACGGCCACGCCCGCGCCGAGCACAGCGTGAAAGGCGCGCCGCAATGCGCGCACATTTCTGGAGCAGTCGACTGTGGCCATTCGATCGAAACCCTGGACGCAGCGGGTCGGCCCGCAGGCGCCAAGGCTAAGCCGGACGATGGGTAGCGTCAATTGCGGCGGGCACCCAATGCCCCGCCCCCACGACCTCAGGCAGTCTTGGGGGCTTCGACGGTACGAATGTGCACATCGCGCAGCTGGCGCGGCTCGACCTGGCTGGGCGCGCCCATCATCAGGTCCTGCGCCTTCTGGTTGAGCGGGAAGGCAATCACCTCGCGGATATTCGGCTCGTCGGCCAGCAGCATGACGATACGGTCGATACCCGGGGCCGAACCGCCGTGCGGCGGTGCGCCGAGCTTGAACGCCTCGATCATGCCCGAGAAATTCTCGTCGACCGATTCCTTGGAATAGCCGGCGATTTCGAACGCCTTGTACATGATGTCCGGGCGATGGTTCCGGATCGCGCCGGAGCTCAGTTCGTAGCCGTTGCAGACAATGTCGTATTGCCAGGCCTTGATAGTCAGCGGATCCTGCGTCTCCAGTGCTTCCATCTCGCCCTGCGGCATCGAGAAGGGGTTGTGGCTGAAGTCGACCTTTTTCTGCTCTTCGTCGTATTCGAACATCGGGAAGTCGACGATCCAGCAAAACTTGAAGCAGCCTTCCTCGATCAGACCAAGTTCCTCGGCCACGCGGGTGCGCGCGGCGCCTGCCAGCTTCGCAGCGTCCTTTTCCTTGCCCGCTGCAAAGAAAAGCCCGTCGTTTTCGCCCAGGCCCAGTTCGGCATAGAGCTTCTCCATGCCTTCGGTGCCGTGGTTCTTGGCAATCGGGCCACCAAACTCGCCACCCTTGCGCGTGACATAGCCAAGGCCAGCAAAGCCTTCGCGGCGCGCCCAGTCGTTCATGTCGTCGAAGAACTTGCGGCTCTTCTCATGCGTGTTGGGTGCGGGGACGACGCGGACGCGACCGCCCGAACCAACGATTTTCTCGAAGAGGCCAAAGCCCGAAGTGGTGAAATGATCGGTCACATCGCTGATCACCAGCGGATTGCGCAGGTCAGGCTTGTCGGTGCCGTATTTGAGCATCGACTCCGCATAGGGAATGCGCGGGAACGTGCCCGCAGGGGTCACGGTCTTGCCGTTCGCAAATTCCTTGAACACGCCTGCCAGCACCGGCTCGATCGCCTGAAACACGTCTTCCTGCGTGACGAAGCTCATCTCGAAATCGAGCTGGTAGAATTCCGGCGAACGGTCGGCACGCAGGTCTTCGTCGCGGAAACAGGGTGCGATCTGGAAATAGCGGTCGAATCCGGCGACCATCAGCAGCTGTTTGAACATCTGCGGCGCCTGCGGGAGCGCATAGAAGCGACCCGGGTGGAGGCGACTGGGCACGAGGTAGTCACGCGCACCTTCGGGGCTCGACGCACCGAGAATAGGAGTCTGGAATTCGGTGAAGCCCTGATCCTGCATCCGGCGGCGCAGGCTGGAAATAACCTTGCTGCGCAGCATGATATTCGCATGCACGCGCTCGCGACGCAGGTCGACAAAGCGGTACTTGAGGCGCGTTTCCTCCGGATAGTCCTCGGCCGAGTTCACGATCAACGGAAGGTCGTCCGCGCGACTTTGCACCGTCACGCCGCGGGCGAAGACTTCGATCTCGCCGGTCGGCAGATTCGGGTTCACCGCCACATCGGCGCGTGCCTTGACCGTGCCATCGATCGTGACGACCGATTCCAGCTTCAGCTTTTCGAGGACAGGAAGCGCCTCGCTGTCGCTGTCGGCCACGATCTGGGTGATTCCATAGTGGTCACGCAGGTCGACAAACAGCACGCCGCCATGATCGCGCTTATTGTGCACCCAGCCCGACAGGCGGACGGTTTCGCCGACATCTGCCTTGGTCAGCGCGGCACAGTTGTGGGTACGATAGGCGTGCATCTAAAATCTTTCCATTTTCGGAGCTATGGCGCTAGGGGCGCGGCGCGAGCGCTCCTCTAGCAGGAATCGCGCGCGCTAACAGGGCAAGCCCGGCTTTTTGTCAAGCTTGGGAGGCACTGCAGGAATTGGGTCTCCCGTGGCCCGGGGGCGGCACTCCGCCCGACAGACAGAAAAGATACGATGAAGATACACGACCTGATTACCACGACCGAGGCCCTCGCCGACCTGTGCGAGCGGCTGGCGAAAAGCGATTTCGTCACGGTCGACACCGAATTCATGCGCGAGAACACCTATTGGCCCGAACTGTGCCTGGTGCAAATCGCCAATGAGGAAGAGGCTGCGGCAATCGACCCGCTGGCCGATGGGATCGATCTCGCCCCGCTGTGGGACCTGATGTGCAACAATGAGGATGTGCTCAAGGTCTTCCATGCGGGCGGGCAGGACGTCGAAATTGTCTATAATTTCACCGGCAAGACCCCGCATCCGATCTTCGATACGCAGATCGCGATGATGGCGATCAGCCAGTCCGAACAGATCGGCTATGCCAACCTCGTCGAAAGCTGGCTGGGCCTGACGATCGACAAGGGTGCGCGCTTCACCGACTGGAGCCGCCGCCCGCTGACCGACCGGCAGATCGAATATGCCATCGGCGACGTGACGCACCTGTCGGAAATCTTTCCCAAGATCCTGCGCAAGCTGATCAAGACCGGGCGCGGTGCCTGGCTCGATGCAGAGATGGAAAAACTCGCCGACCCCGGCAACTACGCCAACGATGCCGGCCTCGCCTGGCGGCGCATTCGCCAGCCGGGACGGAATCCGTCAGTGCTGGGCCGGTTGAAGGCGCTTGCCGCCTGGCGCGAGAGCGAAGCGCAGCACAAGAACATTCCGCGCGGACGGATCATGCGGGACGAAACGCTGGCCGATATCGCCAGCCACCCGCCCAAGAAACAGGCCGACCTGACAAAGGTCCGCGGCCTGTCGAATGCTTGGAAAGACAACGACATCGGCAAGCGTCTTATGAAGATACTTGAAAAGGCCGAGCCGCTGCCGAAGGAAGAGATGCCGGAAAAGAGCAAGCCCGGTGCACCGCTAGGCAAGGAAGGCGCGCTGGTCGCCGACCTGCTCAAGCTGCTGCTCAAGATCCGCGCCCGTGAAATCGACGTTGCAGCCCGGCTGCTGACACGCGCCGACGAGATGGAAGCCCTGGCCGCCGGCGTGCGCAACCTGCCGCTGCTCGAAGGTTGGCGCTATGAGGTGTTTGGCAAGGACGCCCTCGAACTGGTCGAAGGCAAGCTGGCCTTCGCAGTCAAGAACGGCCGCCTGCTGATGACCCACGTCGATGAAGTCCGTGCAGGCATGCTGGAGGCGCAAGCAGCGGAGTGAGTACCTACCTCCCCACCCTGAAGCAGCTGCAATACCTCGTCGCATTGCACGAACATGGTCACTTCGGCCGCGCTGCCGAGGCGAGCTTCGTTTCGCAGTCGACCCTGTCGGCGGGCATTCGCGAGCTCGAATCGCTGTTGGGCATCACCCTGGTCGAACGCAGTCGCCGCGTGGTCCGTTTCACGGCGCTGGGTAACCAGGTGGTCGAGAAGGCGCACCGCATTCTGCGCGAGGCAGAGGAGCTGGCCGACCTGGTCCAGGCCGCGGGCAAGCCGCTGGCGGGGCAGTTGCGGATGAGCGTGATCCCGACGATCGCGCCTTTCCTGCTGCCGCGTTTCCTTCCGCGCCTGCGCAAGGAGCGCCCCGATCTGCAGCTGTTCCTGCGCGAGGAGACCAGCCACGATGCGGTCGAATCGCTTCAGCATGGCCGGGTCGATTGCGTATTGCTCGCCCTTCCCTTCGCCACCGGCGAGGTGGAGAAGGCGCATATTTCGGACGACGACCTTTACGTCGCATTTCCCAAGAACGATCCGCGCGATCCGCCCGAAGTGATCCCGCCAAGCATGATCGACGAAGGGCGCCTGTTGCTGCTTGAGGACGGGCACTGCCTCAAGGAACACGCGCTGGCGGCCTGCAATCGCCCCGAACTGCGCGCTTCGGCGACCATGATCGGCACCAGCCTGCACACGCTGGTGCAGATGGTCGACAATGGTCTGGGTCTTACCATGCTGCCGAAGATGGCGGTCGATGCAGGCATCTTGAACGGCACCGACGTCGTCGCCCGCCCGCTCAAGAGCAAGAGCGCAACGCGCGAGATCGCCCTGATCTGGCGCAAGAATTCGCCGCGCCGGGATGATTTCGAACTGCTGGCAAAGGAACTGCGCGCCGGGTGAACGCCGCAGGCGGGCTTCGACAGAATCAGGCGGACATGCGCGCCTTGAGGAAGCGGTCGGCCTTCTTCACCGCGATGATCGGAACAATCACGCTCAGCGCAATGCCGCCCAGCGAACAGGCCGCAATGTAGATCGCCATCGGAGTGCCGCCGGAGAGGTAGAGCCCGTAAATCACCGGTGCCGCCAGCACGAGCCCACGCACTTCATTGAGGATGAAGGCAAAGGCGCCGACCTTGAGAAGCGCGGATAGGAACAGGTGGAGCGAAGCACTCATGTGCCCGCTTCTGACCGCAAATCCTTTATAAATCGTCGACTCACCGCTGGGCGGTCGAGACTAGTCCATGTGCTTGAGGCCGACCCGCAGGTAATCCCAACCAGTGATCACCGTGAGCGCGGCGGCGGCCCAGAGCGTGGTCAGGCCAACCGTATGCGGCACATTCGCAGCGATATCGCCGACTGTCATGGTCCAGCGCGGCAAGCCCTCGCCCAGGATCAGCGAGCCGAGCGCAACCATCTGGAATGTTGTCTTCCATTTGGCCAGGCGGCTGACCGGTACCGAGACCTGCAAAGGACCCAGGAATTCGCGGAGACCCGACACGGCAATCTCGCGCATCAGGATGATCAGGCCCGCGATAACGTGGGCGTCGCCGACATAGGGCCCCCGCAAGACATTCTGCGCCGCCAGCACCAGGATGACCGCCGCCACCATGATCTTGTCGGCAATGGGGTCGAGGAAAATGCCGAGCTTCGAAACCGTACCGCTCGACCGCGCAAGATAGCCGTCGAAGTAGTCGGTGATGCCCATGGCGCAATAAAGCGCGAAGGCGGCGAGGTAGCCCTGCTCCCATCCCGGCCACCATAGAAGGAAGGCCAGCAGGGGTATCGCAACGATCCGCGACAACGTGAGGATATTGGGCAGGGTCAACATCGCTACCCTGTCTAGCGCCAGTCGGCCCATCGCAAAAGTCACCGAATGTCCTTGTCCGCGAACGTGATAGCTCTACACAGGGGGCGAGACGAGGCTGTGCCCCGGGGGGACATGAATACCAGTACCGATTTGCTGCGTTCGAGGCGTTTCCTGCCGCTGTTCATCACGCAGCTGTTCAATGCCTTCAACGACAACCTCTACAAGACCGCGATGGTCCTGTTCGTCGTTTATCAGGTGTATAGCGACGAAAGCACCGAAGCGGCCTTCAGCGCGCTGGCATCGGGCTTGTTCATCCTGCCCTTCTTCATCCTTTCGGCGCTGGCCGGCCAGCTTGCCGATATGCGCGACAAGGCGCGGATCATCCGCATCGTCAAATTCTGCGAGATCCTGATCATGTTCGTCGGCGCGGTCGGGCTGACCCTGGCCTGGAAGGGCATTGCGGTCGACAGATTCGCCATCCCGCTGTTGCTGGTCGCGCTCTTTGCCATGGGGGTCCATTCGACCTTCTTTGGACCGATCAAATACGCCATCCTGCCCCAACACCTACGGCGCGATGAAGTATTGGCAGGGACCGGCTGGGTCGAAGCTGGGACCTATGTCGCGATCCTTGCCGGAACCATTCTGGCGGGCTGGATCCCCGTCGAGGTTGCGGCGGTCGGGATCGTTGTCACCGCTGTGATCGGGTGGATCGTCAGCCTGCAGGTTCCCGCGGCACCCCCGCAGGGCCAGCCGGAAAAGCTCGACTGGCATATACTGCGCGCCTCGGTCCGGCTGGTGCGGGACACGATGCACAATGCCGAAGTCTATTATGCGATCCTTGCGATCAGCTTCTTCTGGACCATCGGCGCCGTCCTGTTCATCCAGTTCCCACCCTTGGCGAAGAACGTGCTGATGGCGTCAAAAGAGGTCGCCAGCCTGTTCCTGGTGGTATTCTCAGTGGGCGTAGCGGTCGGCTCGGTTGCCGTGAATCGATTGCTCAAGGGTTCGGTTTCCGCCCGCTACGCCGCTCGGTCGGTGCTGATGATGGCCTTCTTTGTCCTGGCCTTCTATTTCGTGTGCAAACTGTGGCAGGCCGACGCGCCAACGGAGCTGCTCGGTGTGGCAGACTTCGTTTCCTGGCCCATGGCAGCCGTCCTGCTGCTCTGCCTGCTGGGCGTTGCCATTGCCGGAGGCATGTTCGTCGTCCCGCTCTATGCTTTCCTGACGACCCGGGTAGCTCCGGAAAAGGCATCGCGAACCATCGCGGCCAACAATATCGTCAATTCGGGAGCTATGGTGATCGGATCGCTGCTGGCTACTGGGCTGAGCGCCGCGGGAATCCCGATTGTCGAACAGGTCCTGATGTGCGCCGCCATGTGCCTGTTCTCGGCATGGCTGGGCGGCCGCCTGCATCGCGCGGAAGACAATGCTGCCACGCCGCTGACCTAAACGTCAGGCGATGAAGGCGAGCACTGCGGCAAAGGTAGCGAAGTAGGTCGTCGCAACCCCGCGGATATCGCTAGCGGTCAGTTTCCAATCGACCGGTGCGCTGGCCGGAAGGTCTGCAAATGCAGCTCTGCGGGAAGGCAGCATCATCCGCAACCAGTGACGGGCCGACTCGGTGGTCAAGACAAGTGAGCGTCGCATGTTGTGGAGTTAACGCTTTTTTAAGGGATTGGTATCCCGTTGACTCGCGACTGTCCCGTCCTGGTACTGCCCAACGGAAGCGACGCCCGGATATCCACGATTGCACGCCCCCGCATCGCAAGCTAGTCGCGCAGGCCATGAAAGCACCTGCCACTCCCGCCGCTGCGCGGCTGCTCGTCGACTGTCTTATCGAACAGGGTTGCGACCGTGTCTTCACCGTGCCCGGTGAGAGCTTTCTCCAGGTGCTCGACGGTCTTGGGCAACAGGATGCGATCGAGGTCGTGACCTGTCGCCAGGAAGGCGGCGTAGCCTTCATGGCCTGCGCCGATGGTGCAATGACCGGGCGCCCCGGGGTGGCCTTTGTCACCCGCGGCCCCGGCGCGACCAATGCCAGCATCGGCGTACACGTGGCTATGCAGGATTCGCAGCCGATGATCCTCTTCGTCGGCGACGTGGACAGCGAGATGCGCGACCGCGAGGGCTTTCAGGAAGTCGATTTCTCTGCGTTCTTCGGTCCTGTGGCGAAATGGGCCGCGCGGATCGATTCTGCCGACCGGATTCCCGAATATGTCGCACGTGCCTATGCCACGGCGATCTCGGGACGCCCCGGTCCTGTGGTTCTCGCCTTGCCGGAAGACATGCTGAGCCGCGCCACGGACGCAACGCCGCGCCCGCGCGTCGAGCGCCCCGCCCAGGCTCCCTGCCCCGACGCGATCCAGGCGATGATGGCGCTGATCGGCGATGCCGCGGCACCCATCGCAATCATTGGCGGTGCAGGTTGGAACGCCAAGGCGCGCGCGCACTTCCAGCTTTTCGCCGAACGCCTGGGTATCCCTGTCGCGACGGCTTTCCGGCGGCAGGATGCCATTGAGCCTTCGAGCCCGGTCTATGCGGGCAACCTGGGCTATGGTCCCAATCCCAAGCTCGTCGAGCGGGTAAAGAACGCCGACTTGATCCTGGCGGTGGGCGCACGGCTGGGTGAGGCGACCACCGATGGCTACACTGTCCCGCCACTGACCGCCAAGGAACGCAAGCTGATCCACGTCCACCCCGATGCCAATGAGCTTAACCGGGTTTACCCGGCAGACCTCGCGATATGCGCTGGCATGGACGAATTCGCCGAAAGTGCGGCGCTGTGGGACGAAGGTGATGTCTTGTCCTTCGACGCCGGCGCCGAAGCGCATGCCGAATGGGAGGCATGGGCCACCCCCCAACCAAACGGCCACCCGCTCGACATGGGGCAAGCGGTCGCATTCATGCGCGAAACGCTGCCCCCCGATAGCATCGTCTGCAACGGCGCCGGGAACTTCGCCGGCTGGTGGCACCGCTATTGGCGGTATGCCGGATTCCCGAGCCAGCTTGCCCCCACTTGCGGCGCCATGGGCTATGGCGTTCCGGCCGCAGTTGCCGCCGCCTTGCGCCACCGCGACCGCACGGTCGTGGCCGTGGCGGGTGACGGTGATTTCCTCATGAACGGGCAGGAACTGGCCACCGCTGTTCAACATGGCGCCGACCTAATCGTTATCGTCGTCGACAATGGCGCCTACGGCACGATCCGGATGCACCAGGAACGTGAATTCCCAGGCGAGGAACGCATCAGCGGCACTCGTCTTGCCAACCCCGATTTTGCGGCGCTGGGTGCGGCATATGGAGGCTGGTCCGCCCGCGCCGGGACCACGGAGGAATTCAAGGCTGCCCTCCTCGAAGCGCAGAACCTAAAGGGCCTGCGCCTGATCCATTGCACAATCGACATCGAGCAGCTGGCAGCAAGTGGCGCAACCGTTTCAGGCCTGCGCAATCGCTAGGGCTTCAAAGCCCTCCCATCTCGCGGATCACGGCCCATTCGTCTGGCCGAATTTCGGCCACCGAGAGGCGTGACAGCTTGATCAGCTCGCAATCGGCGAGCCGCGGTTCAGCCTTGATCGCCTTGAGCGTAACGGGATGCGGCAGCTTTTCCACGGGCTTGACCTTTACCGCCGCCCATTTGCCGGTGTCGTCGGTGGGATCACCTATGCCACTCACGCTGATCTTCGCGATGCCGACGATCTCGAGACCGATATTCGAGTGATAGAAGAAGGCCAGATCGCCAACTTCCATCGCAGCAAGATTATTGCGCGCCCTGTAGTTGCGCACTCCGTCCCAGGTGCCTTCGCCTTCCGCGACGAGGTCGTCCCATCCGTAGACGTCGGGTTCCGACTTCATCAGCCAATAACGCATCCTGAAATTACTCCGTTTGATTCCCGGGGTTTGTCTGACTGCGACCTAGCCCGCACGATCCCGGCTGGCCAGCCCCGGCAGGTTAACCGCTTTTTAGCTCAACAGGCCTAATCACGCAGGGGTATCGAAACCAGGGGGCTCGATTGGCCGGAGGGACCACATTTCAGGGTAGCGGACATGGAACTGGATCGCGCAGCCTATTGCATCGCGGCCAGCATGATCTTGTTACGCTCGGCATCGCCCTGGCAGCCATTATTCTGTTTGTCGGTACGGCCGGCGTGGCATTGCCAACACTTGTCCGCAGTTGGACCGGAAATTCCCCTTCGCCTGACCTGGCGCTGACCAATGCACTCCTACTCAATATCGCCCTGATCCTGTTGGGCTGGAACCGCTATAAGGCGTTGAACACAGAACTGGTTCAGCGGCGTAAATCGGAAGAAGAAGCACGCCGCCTTGCCGATATCGACCACCTGACCGGCTGCCACAATCGACGCAGCTTCACCACCGCCCTCGGCGAAATGCTGGCCAGCTGCCCCGGTGGCGATCGCGCATTGGCGGCTATCGCCGTCGACCTCGACAATTTCAAACAGGTCAACGATCTCAACGGCCACCAAGCAGGTGACGAAATATTGCGCACCACTGCCGCGCGAATTCTCAAGCTCCTGCCGGAAGGCGGCCTACTTTCGCGCCTCGGTGGCGACGAATTCGTCTGTGTCGTTCCCTACCACACGCAGGTGCCCGAGCGGATCGACCAGCTGGCCGCGCAATTGACTGATGTTGTCGCCAAACCCGTCCAATATGAGGGCGTATCAATCGACGTCACCATGTCGATCGGGATCGCGTCGAGCATCCAGCTTGACCAGACCGGACTAGGATTGGTTTCTGCGCAGAAGCTGATGCACAAGGCGGACATCGCCATGTATCATGCGAAAAAGCAGGGCAAGAACCGCTTCTACTGGTTCGAACCACCGATGGAGAACGAACTTCGCTTCCGCAATGAGCTCGAAGCGGGGATCCGCCGCGGGATCGCGCTGGGAGAGTTCCGCCCCTATTACGAGCAGCAAATCGACCTGGAAACCAACCGGCTGACCGGGTTCGAAATGCTCGCACGCTGGGAATCGCCGGAGATGGGCGTGGTCGGCCCCGATATATTCATCCCCATCGCGGAGGAAATCGGAGTGATCGGGGAGATGAGCGAGAAGCTTATCGCCCAGGCATTCGAGGACGCCAAGCAATGGGATCCCGACCTGACGCTGTCGGTGAATATCTCGCCGGTGCAGATGCGCGATCCCTGGTTCGCCCAGAAACTGCTCAAGCTGCTGGTGAAGCACAATTTCCCGGCGCACCGTCTCGACATCGAGATCACCGAAAGCTGCCTGCACGAAAACATCGGCATGGTTCGTTCGATGATCACATCGCTGCGCAACCAGGGCGTACATGTCAGCCTGGACGATTTCGGCACTGGATACTCCAGCCTGTCGCAGCTTCGCAGCCTGCCTTTCGACCGACTCAAGATCGATCGCAGCTTCATTTCCGAGCTCAAGGAAGACGAGCATAACGGCAAGTTGGTCGATGCGATCATATCGATGGGCGACGGGCTCAAGCTACCGATCACCGCGGAAGGCGTGGAGAACGAGAAGGTGCTCGATGCGCTGCGGCGCATGGGCAAGCTCAAGGGCCAGGGATATCACTATGGCCGCCCGGAACCGGCAGACCAGGTTCTCGCCCGGCTTGAGAAACACGACCTGCTCGCAAAGCCGTCATCCGACAATGTGACCGAAGTCGATTTTGGTTCGCGCGGCGAACGCAGGGGTAGCGGGGTCAAAGCCAGCTAGCTCGTCGACACTGGACGCTGCGCCCGCCAGTGCATAGATGCGCATCCCGATGCGCGTTGATTTCACCAAGATGCATGGGCTGGGTAACGACTTTGTCGTGCTCGACGCCCGCGCCCATGCCTTGCCCTCGATCGGCAACGCATTCGCGCGCGCCATTGCCGATCGCAAGACGGGGATCGGTTGCGACCAGTTGATCCTGCTCGAGCCGAGCAAAACCGCCGATTTCCGGATGCGGATATTCAATGCCGACGGCGGTGAGGTTGAGGCATGCGGCAACGCCAGCCGCGCGGTCGCTCTGTTGCACGGCTCGCCTGCCACCGTCGAAACCTCGGGTGGCGCCATCACGGTCGAGCCGCAGGGACACGGCGCGACGGTCGACATGGGCGAGCCGCGCTTCGATTGGGACGCGATCCCGCTGGCCTATGGTATGGACACCGCCCTCATGCCCGTCGGCTGGGGCGATCTCGATCGCCCCGGCGCGGTCAATGTTGGCAATCCGCATGTGGTTTTCTTCGCGGAAGACACTGATGCAGTCCCGCTCGACGTGCTCGGGCCGGAGATCGAGCATGATCCGCTGTTTCCCGAACGCGTCAACGTCAATGTTGCGACTATCGTGGATCGCCGCCACGTCCGCCTGCGCGTATGGGAACGCGGTGCAGGCCTGACCCGCGCCTGCGGAACCGGGGCCTGCGCCACCGCCGTCCACGCCATGCGCCGCGGGCTTGTGGAGCGCGAAGTGACTGTCACTCTCCCTGGGGGCGACCTGACGATTGCCTGGGGCGACGACAATCGTATCCGCATGACCGGCCCTGCCACCGAATCCTATCGCGGCAGCTTCGAATGGGACGACTTCGCTTGAGCGGCACGCAGGTCATTTCGCTCGGCTGCCGACTCAATATATCGGAGAGCGAACAGATCCGCGCCATGTTGGCGCAGGAACAGGACCTGATTGTCGTCAACAGCTGCGCGGTCACGTCCGAGGCGGTGCGCCAGACCCGGCAAGCCATTCGCCGCGCACGGCGCGCCCATCCCGCGGCACGCCTGCTAGTGACCGGCTGTGCGGCAGAGGTCGTGCGCGACCAGATCGCCGCCATGCCGGAGGTCGATGGATTGATCGCCAACACGGCCAAGCTCGATCCCCGGGCTTGGAACGTTCCCGCGGACACCCCACCCAAGCCGCAAGATCGCACTAGGGCCTTCATTGCCGTCCAGAACGGCTGCGACCATGCCTGCACCTTCTGCGTCATTCCGCAGGGCCGCGGACCGAGCCGGTCGCTGACCATCGCGCAAGTGCTGGGCGAGGTGGAGCGCCACGTCGCCCACGGCGCGCCCGAAGTGGTGCTGACCGGCGTCGATGTAACCAGCTGGGGGCACGACCTGCCCGACACACCACCGCTCGGCGAGCTGGTGTGCGCAGTGCTTTCGACTTTCCCGGAACTGGCCCGGCTGCGCATGTCCTCGCTCGACGGGGTTGAGATCGATCCGCTGCTGTTCGAGCTCTTCGCCAGCGAAGAGCGGCTGATGCCGCATCTGCATCTCTCGCTACAGCACGGGCACGACCTCATCCTCAAGCGGATGAAGCGGCGGCACCTGCGGCGCGATGCGGTAGAGCTTGTAGAGCGTCTTGTAGACCGTCGCCCCGATCTCGTAGTGGGCGCGGATCTTATTGCAGGCTTCCCGACCGAGACCGAGCAACACCACGCGGCCAACCTGTCGATCATCCGCGAGCTGCGGATCGTCCATGGCCACATCTTCCCCTATTCACCCCGCCCCGGCACACCTGCTGCGCGCATGCCGCAGCTTGAGCGCGAGGAGATCAGGCGCCGTGCCGCCGAACTCCGCGCAGCCACCACACATGTTCGCGACGAGTGGCTGGCGTCGCTGGTCGATAAGCCCCAAAGCGTCCTCGCCGAGCGCGACGGGACCGGCTACACCCCGAACTTCGCCCGCGTTGCCCTGCCACTGGGCACAAGGCCCGGTGACATCCTCACCGTGACGCCAACCAAGCATGAGAATGGCCTGCTGCAATGAGTGACAAACCGAGCTGGACCGAACGCCTGTTCGGCGGCTTCCGCAAGACATCAGAGAAGCTGACCAGCAACCTCACCGAGGTGGTCAGCAAGGCGCGGCTCGACGACGCAACGCTCGACGATGTCGAGGATGCGCTGATCCTCTCGGACCTCGGCCCCAGCGCGGCCGCGCGCATTCGCGAAAAGCTGCGCGAGAAGCGCTTTGGGCTGGAAATCAGCGAGAAGGAACTCAAGGAAGCCGTCGCGGAGGAAATCGCCGCGATCCTGCGCCCGGTCGCCAAGCCACTCGAGATCACCGCCTTCCCGCGCCCGCAGGTGCTGCTGGTGATCGGCGTCAACGGCAGCGGCAAGACCACCACCATCGCCAAGCTGGCGCACCTGTTCCAGGAAGACGATTATCGCGTGATGCTGGCCGCGGGTGACACTTTCCGTGCGGCAGCGATCGGCCAGCTCGCGACCTGGGCCGAACGCGTCGGCGTGCCGATCGTGCGCGGGCCCGAAGGCGGCGATCCGGCGAGCATCGTGTTCGACGCGGTCAAGCAGGCAACGGAGGTCGGAACCGACGTATTGATCGTCGACACCGCCGGGCGCCTGCAGAACAAGCGCGAGCTGATGGACGAACTGGCCAAGATCCGGAAAGTCCTCGGCCGCCTCAATCCCGAGGCGCCACATGACGTGGTGTTGGTGCTCGATGCCACCAACGGCCAGAACGCCCTCGCCCAGATCGACGTGTTCAAGGAAGTCGCGGGCGTCACCGGCCTGGTCATGACCAAGCTCGACGGCACTGCGCGCGGTGGCGTACTGGTGCAGGCGGCAGAACAATACGGCCTGCCGATCCACGCGATCGGCGTGGGCGAGAAGATCGACGACCTGCGCCCCTTCGACCCTGACCTGGTCGCACGCGTGATCGCGGGAGTGGCGTGATGGCAGATACCCAGGCAGCAAAGCCCAGGCCGAAGTCCGGCTGGCTCAATATCCTCGTCGATTATGGCCCGCTGCTGGTCTTCCTGGGCGTCTACAAGTTCTACCAGCCGCCCGCGGATTCGACTTTCGGCGAGATCGCGGCGGTGATCTACGGGACGATCGCCTTCATGATTGCGGCTGTCTTTGCGCTGGTCTTCAGCAAGCTGAAATTCGGCCATGTCTCGCCGATGCTGCTGCTCTCGACCGCACTGATCGTTGGGTTTGGCGGGCTGACCATCTGGCTGCAGGACGAACGCTTCATCCAGATCAAGCCGACCGCGATCTACCTGCTGTTCGGCGTGCTGCTGGTTGGCGGGTGGCTGCGCGGCAAGGCGCTGCTTCAGGTCCTGCTCGAGGCGGCATTCGAGGGCGTCGACCGTGAAGGCTGGCTCAAGCTTTCACGCAACTGGGGATTCTTCTTCTTCGTCCTCGCCGGCCTCAACGAGGTCCTGCGCCTGCAACTGAGTTTCGAAAGCTGGCTCTGGGCCAAGCTGTGGGTGTTCATGCCACTGAGCTTCCTGTTCACTTTCACCCAGATCCCGATGTTGCTGAAGCACGGGCTGGCGCTGGAGGATGAGGCCGAGGTTATGACGGACGAACCGCCAACCGCATGACGCAAATGCCCGGCGTAGCCTAGTTGCTCGCCTGCGCCGTGAGCCACGCCAGGAACTGGCGAACCTTGCGGGTGTCCGAATGCCCGGCCAGAGCAACTGCCGTATAGCGCAAACCGCGAATTCGCGCCTCAGGTCGATATTGCGCGAGCCAACCCCGGTCGAGCATGTCCGCAACCAGCAGGCTGCTCGCAATGACCATGCCCTGCCCTGCCAGCGCGGCCTGAATTGAATGCTGCTCTTGATCGAAGCTGCGCCGGTTGGTGAAGCTTGCAGGGTCGAGCTGCTGCGCTTTCAGCCAATCATCCCATCCGACTTGCTTGAGGGACGGCTCCCTCCATCGCGTTTAGATCAGTGTTATATCGTCTAGGCCCTAAGTGGTCCAAATCTGGTCCGGATGAACGAAGGCTCCAAACGACTCGTCCGCTACAGGTGTGACCACGAGCCCGGGATACTCGCCCGTCCCATAGCGAATGGCGACATCGACCCGTCGGTCGCGGTGGAGATCGAGCATTTCGGTGGAGGTCTCGACATGGACGCTCGTGGCGGGATGCTTCGCCTCGAAATCGGCCAGGCGCGGGACCAGCCACAGTGCGGCGAAAGCTGGAGTGGTGGCGATTGTCAGGCGCGATGAGACGTCACGCAGGTCGCCCAGCGCATCGTAGATCTCGCGGAAACCCCTTGCGGTGGCCGCGGCAAGGCGGCTGCCTTCATTCGTCAGGGTGATATTGCGGGTCCCACGCAAGAACAGCGCGACACCGAGCTGATCCTCGAGCGAACGAATCTGGTGCGAGACTGCGGTCGGCGTGACCCCCAATTCCGCTGCCGCATCCTTGAAGCTGCCCCTACGCGCCGCCGCATCGAACGACCGTAGCGCCGGAAGTGAAATCGAAGAGAGGTTCAAGGCTCACTCCTTGAATGAATTTTACTCATGCATGATTGAACTCTGACCTTTTGCCAGCATCCACGCAAGCCTCCTATTCAGCGATGGTACCGAGTGCGGAGAATGGCGTCATCAAATTCGATTTGGGAAATCCCTTCATCCATGATGGCAACGCCAAGATCTGTGTCCGGGGAAAGAGACCGCCTCAGGAGACTTGCGAGAATGACCAGACTGCTACGCATCGATGCGAGCGCGCGGACCTCGCGTTCGCTTACCCGGGCACTGGCCGACAGCTTCATTCAGGACTGGCTTGAGCGGCGCCCACAGGACGAGATCGTCCTGCGCGACGTCGGCAGGAACCCGCCTCCGATCATCACCGAAGATTGGATTGCGGCGGCTTTCGCAAAGGAGCGCACCCCCGATCAGGAGCAACTTCTGGCGCTTTCCGATGAACTGGTTGCCGAGGTCGCCAGCGCCGACATTATCCTCATGGCAACGCCGATGTACAATTACGGCATGCCGGCCGCGCTCAAGGCGTGGTTCGACCAGGTCGTGAGAGTCGACAAGACCTTCACCTTCGACCTCGCCCGCGGCGATGCACCGCTCGAACCGGTATTTTCAGGCAAGATGCTAATCCTGCTCACATCCTGCGGCGAATTCGGCTTCGCCCCTGGAGAACCCAACGAAGGGCGAGACAGCCTGACCCCGCATGTTCGAACGGCCTCACGCTATCTCGGTGTGGAGGCGTTCCACCATGTCGGGATCGAGTACCAGGAGTTTGGCGACGACCGCTTCGAAGCCTCGCAAGAGGCTGCCTTTGCCGCGCTCGCCCCCTTGATCGACACAGTGACTAGCGCACTCGAACTGCGTCCAACCCCCGATGCGGCCGAAACACGGGCTGGCGCTGGAGGATGAAGCCGAGGCGATGACGGCCTAGCGGGCGACCGCTTGAGGTATATGTCTGAGATTGGGTCGAAAGCGGACGTTGCCGTAGTCATCCTGAACAAGTAACTGTCGGCGATGCTCTGGAATATTATCGACAAACGAACTCGGCCATATCGATGGCGGGAAGTAAACGCGATTGTAGAAGCCACCGAGCATGACAACTCGTGTAAGGATGCCGATAAAGCTCCTGAAAGCGATCCTATGGTTACAGTGGATTATGAAGCGCTCGAAGCGGCATCAGTGTCCAAAGCGGTGAAGTGGGCAGAAAGCCTACCCTGTCCCGTCACTCTGTACCTATACGATCTTGGAGCGGGCTTTGGAGATGAAGAGCATTTCACGAACGTTGAAGTGCGCTTCGCCAGGGAGGACGAGGCTTAGCCAACGACCGCAATCGTATCGATAGCGGACGATTCAGCGACGCCAGTCCCGCCCTAAATCTCCACCTGGCTGCCCAGTTCGACCACGCGATTGGTCGGGAGGTTGAAGAAGTCCATCGCGGTCGCCGCGTTGCGCAGCATCCAGGCGAACACCTTCTCGCGCCAGATCGGCATTCCGGGCTTCGCGCTGGGCAGCAGGGTCTGACGGCTGAGGAAGAAGCTGGTGTGCATCATGTCGAAATCGCCGCCGCAGCGTTTCATCTGCTTGAGGCCCTGGGGCACGTCGGTTTCTTCCATGAAGCCATAATGCAGGACCCCACGGAAGAACCCGTCACCCAGATCGTGGATCTCGCAGCGGTTGTCGGGATCGACATAGGGCACTTCGGCGATCTGCACGGTGAGGATCACCACGCGTTCATGCAGCACCTTGTTGTGCTTGATGTTGTGCAGCAGCGCGCTGGGCACACCGGCGGTCTGGCTGGCCATGAAGATCGCAGTGCCGGGAACCCGCGTGGCGCTGTTCTTGGCGCTCTTGGCGAAGATCTCGATCGGCAATGCGACTTCGCTCATGCGGTCGCGCATCAGCTTGCGCCCGCGTGACCAGGTGGTGAGCAGCGTGAAGGCGATCAGGCCCACGACCAGCGGGAACCAGCCGCCATCGGGAACCTTGGGCAGGTTCGCGGCGAAATAGGCCCCGTCGACGAATATGAACAGCAACAGCACCGGCAGCGCCAGCCACCAGCGCCACTTCCATACTGCGAACAGCAGCACACCCATCAGCAGCGTATCGATGAACATCGCACCCGTCACCGCGATGCCATAGGCGGCCGCGAGGTTGCTCGAGTTCTGGAACATCAGCACCAGCAGGATGACCGAGACCATCAGCGCATTGTTGATGAAGGGGATGTAGATCTGCCCACGTTCGCTGGCACTGGTGTGCGCGGTCGACAGGCGCGGAATGAAGCCGAGCTGGATCGCCTGGTGGGTGATCGAGAAGGCGCCGCTGATCACCGCCTGGCTGGCAATGAAGGTCGCCGCGGTAGCTAGGAACACCAGCGGCAGGCGCAGTTCCTCTGGCGCCATGTTGAAGAACGGGCTCTTCATCGCCTCGAAGGTCTCGGCCGGGTCCATCGCCGCGATCATCGCACCCTGGCCGAAATAGTTCAGCAGCAGGCAGGGCATAACGAAACCGAACCACGAAAGGCGCATCGGCCCGCGCCCGAAATGGCCCATGTCCGAATAGAGCGCTTCCGAACCGGTCACTGCCAGAACGACCGAGCCAAGCGCGAGGAAGGCGGTCCAGCCATCGGCGACGAAGAACTGCACCGCGTAGAGCGGGTTCAGCGCCTGCAGGATATAGGGGTTCTGGACGATGTGGATCGTCCCCAGCACCGCGATGGTGGTGAAATAGACGATCATGATCGGCGCAAAGAGCTTGCCGACCGTTGCCGTGCCGCGGCTCTGGATCAGGAACAGGAAGACCAGCAACACCAGCGCGATCGGGATGACCAGCGGCTCCAGGCCCGAATTGACTACGGTCAGGCCCTCGACCGCGGAAAGGACCGAAATAGCCGGGGTAATCATGCTGTCGCCATAGAACAGCGCGGTGGCGAAAACCCCCAGCAGAACGGTGATCCAGCCATATCGGGTGGCCCCGATATGTCTCGACAGCTTGGCGACCAGCGCCAGCGTACCGCCCTGCCCCTTGTTGTCGGCACGCATCAACAGCGTGACGTACTGGATCGAGACGATCAGCGTCATCGACCAGAAAATCAGGCTGACAACACCGTAGATATGCAGCTTGTCGATCGCGAGGCTGTGTTCACCCAGAAAGGTTTCGCGAAAGGCGTAGAGCGGGCTGGTCCCGATATCGCCGAACACGACCCCGATGGCACCGATCGCCAATGCGGTCCGCGTGCCCTGGCCGTGGCCATGCGAATGATCACCCTCACCCGACGCGTCGTTCGGGGTGGCTGTCTGCGGCACGGTGGCCTCGCTCATGGGATAAGAATGTCCTGCCGCATTGCGTCAAAAACCTGCGTTTGCGCCCCACTTCCGGCGCAAGCCGCGGCGCTTAGCAGCCTGCTTCATGCACCGCAAGAAAACTCAACCGGGCGCCTATTGCCCTGTTTCCGCTGCCTCGGTCGGTTGCGAGATTCCCATCAATGCTTCCAGCCTCGCCAGCCGCTCGGCCAATACAGGCCGCCACGGCGCATCTTCGGGAGTTCGTGCCAGCAATTCCGACCAGAGCGCGCGGGTCTGTTCCGGCTGCCTTGCCCGAAGGAATGCCAGGCCGACGAAATAGGTAGGCGCGGGGCTGCCGGGCTGGACGCGCTCCGCCTGGGTGAAGGCGTAGAGCGCAGCCGCGGTCAGCTGGCCTTCGGCGTGTTCGACCAGGACATTGCCCAGCGCCAGCCAGGCTTCACCGTCGTTGGGATTCTCCAGCACCGCATTGCGCAGGAAATTGGCCGACTGTTCGAACTGGCCCCTTCGGGCAAAAGCGTCTGCGGTGACAACGAAGCGCGAAGGAAGCTGGCCTTCGGGATAGAATTCCCGTCTGGCCTGCACCAACAGCTCACCGGTCTCGGCCGATAGCTCCACGGCACCCGAAGCAGGAGCGGATGGCAGGCCCGGCGAACCCTGCAATGCATAGCCCGCCAGCCCGAACAGCAGGCCCGCCGCGAACAGCATCCACACCGTGCGCGGCAATTTCAGCAGGAACACCGCCCCGCCAAAGGTAAGGGCGGCAAGCGCGAGGATCGGCACCCAGCTCATGCGCGCCCCCTGAAACGGCGCAGCAGGATCAGGCCCGCGATCAACGCCAGCAACAGCGGCACCGCGAACAGCGGCCAGGTGCTGGCGCTGACTTCCGGCTTGTAGCTGACGTAATCGCCATAGCGCTGCATCAGCCACAGCCGGATCGCCTCGGGCTCTTCGCCCGCAGCGATGCGGATACGAACCTGGTGGCGCATGTCGCCCGCCATCGGCGCGTCGCTATCGGCGATCGATTGCGACTGGCATTTCAGACAGCGCAGCGTCTCCATCAATTCCTGGGCAGCCGCTTCCTGCGCCGGATCATCGAGCTGGCGATAGGCATAGGGGGCCGGCGGCATGGTATCCTGCGCGGCCAGAGGGATCGCCATGACCAGCATCAGGATGGCGAAGATGCGGCGGATCATTGCGCGGCCTCCTGCAGCTTGGCGAGCAGGACCGGTACGTCATCCACCCGGATATCGCCGATGTGCTGGTAACGGATCATGCCCTTGCCATCGATAACGAAGGTTTCCGGCACGCCAGAAGAGCCGATCGCCAGCTGCACCTCCGACAGGTCGTCACGGCCTACCGCGGCATAGGGATTGCCGTATTGTCCCAGGAATCGGGTGACGTCCTCGGGCCGATCGCGAATGGCGATGCCGACGATCTCGACCCCCGATTGCTTGAGCGCCTCAAGCTGCGGAGCCTCGGCGATGCAAGGGACGCACCAGCTCGCCCATACATTGAGCAGACGCGGCTTGCCGTCGGCGAAGTCCATATTCTTCGCGCCCACCAGTCCCTCGGCGGCGGGTGGCAGGTCGAAATAGGGCAGCGGCTGGCCGATCATCCGGCTCTCGACGAAATCGTCCTTGGGCTGCGTCAGCTGGTAGGCTGCAAGCCCCAGAAAGCCCGAGAACAGCAGCAACGGGATCCACAGGCGCCAGCTCATGACAGCGCCTCCTGTTCCTTGCGCCGTTCCGCCATGCGTTTGACCACGTGTCGGCGCTTGAGGTCGCCCAGCACGCGGCCAATCAGCGCAAGCACACCGCCGAGCGCCACCAGCAGGCCACCGAACCAGATAAGCGTTACAAAGGGTTTCCACCACAGGCGCAGCTGCCAGCGCCCGTCGGGCGCCTGGTCGCCGACCACCGCATAAAGCTGGCCGTTCCAGCGGGTGATCAGCGCGCTTTCAGTGGTCTGTTGGGGCGGCGCCCAGAAACTGCGCGCCTGCGGGTCGATGACGGTAGGCTCGCCATCACCATAGCGCGCGGCGAGGCGCCCTTCGAGCGCGGTCCAATTGGGTCCGGCAACCGGTTCCACGCCCTCAAGCGTGATCGCCCATGGGCCCACCGTGGTTGTCTCGCCAACTTCCACGGCCGCGAGACGCTCTGTCGAAAAGGCACTCTCGCTGGCCATGCCGAGCAGCGCCACGGCGATGCCGAAATGCGCGACGACCATGCCCCAGGTAGCCAGGGGAACCAGGGTGAGCTTGCGTCCGCGCAGCGGCAGGAGGCTGGCGACGCCAACCCCGATGCCCAGCGCGAGACCGAGAAGCGGAAGCAGCGCAACACTGGCAAGCAGGCTGAACAGAACCAGCGTCGCGAGCACCAGCGCCGCGACCAGTGCAACCTCGTTACGCACGCGCTCCAACCGATCCTGCCGCCAGCGCAGCAGCGGGCCGACCGTCATCACCACCAGCATCGGCACCGCGAATATCGCACCGACCGGGTTGAAATAGGGCGGCCCGACCGAGACCCGCACGTCGAATGCCTCGGTTACCAACGGATAGAGCGTGCCGAGCAGGACGATCGCCAGGATCGCACTGAGCATGACGTTGTTGAACACCAGCGCCCCTTCGCGGCTGGCGACGGCGAAGCGTTCGCCTTCGCTGATCGTGCTTGCGCGCAGTGCGAAGAGCAGCAGCGCGCCGCCGATGTACAGTGCCAGCAGCGCCAGGATGAAGCTGCCGCGTTCCGGATCGACCGCGAAGGCGTGGACGCTGGTCAGGATGCCCGAGCGGACGAGGAAGGTGCCAACCATGCTCATCGAAAAGGCAACCACGCCCAGCATGATCGTCCAGGTACGCAGCGCATCGCGACTCGCCAGCACGCTGGCCGAGTGAAGCAGAGCCGTTGCTGCGAGCCAGGGCATCAGGGAAGCGTTTTCGACCGGGTCCCAGAACCACCAGCCGCCCCAGCCGAGCTCGTAATAGGCCCAATAGGAACCGGCGGTGATGCCGATGGTCAGGAAAACCCAGGCGCCGAGCACCCATGGCCGCATTGCCCGCGCAAATTCGGAGGTGACCTGCCGCGTCAGCAGCGCGCCCACGGCAAAGCTGAAAGCCACCGACAGCCCGACATAGCCGAGGTAAAGCGTGGGCGGGTGGAAGGCGAGGCCGAGGTCCTGCAACAGCGGGTTGAGCCCCTGCCCTTCCGCAGCTGGAACCGGCAGGCGCTCGAACGGGTTCGAGCTGAACAGCAGGAAGGCATAAAATCCCAGCGACACAACGCCTTGCGCGGCGAGCGTCGCTTGCATTGTACGTTCGGGCAGGCGCCGTTCGACCAGCGCAATGAGCGCACCCGCCAGCGCCATGACCGTCACCCACAACAGCATCGAACCTTCGTGATTGCCCCAGGCTCCGGCGATCTTGAACACCAGCGGCTTCATCGAATGCGAATTGGCCGCAACCAGCTTTACCGAAAGGTCGGTGATCGCGAACAGCCAGATCAACATGGCGAAGGCGATCGCCACCAGCACACCCTGCACCACTGCGGCCGGACGGATCAGCGCCGCAAGTTCGGCCTGGCCATCGCCGCGCACGACAAGAAAGCCCGCCGTCATTTGCAGCGCAGCAAGCGCAGCAGCGAGCCACAGGGCGGCAAGACCGAGTTCTGCAATCACTTGAGGCCGACCGTTGTGTCCTCGGCCATCTTGGCGGCCTGGTGTTCGTCCATCCCCTCGAGTTCCCTGGGGACGTAGTTCTCATCATGCTTGGCGAGCAGATTGTCGGCGACGAAGGTCCCGTCCGCACCGAGCTTGCCCTCCGCGACCACGCCCGATCCCTCGACGAATAGGTCAGGGGCGATTCCGCTGAAACGGACCGGTACCCGCGAATCGTCCTTGCCGGTGACCATGAAATGCATCGTCACGCCGTCGGGATCGGTCTTGAGCGAACCCTTTTCGACCATCCCGCCAAGGCGAACCGCCTGCCCCGGCTGCGGCGGGTCCGCCAGCATCTGTTCGGGGAGGTAGAAATAGCTCGCCTGGTTGCGCAGCGCATAAACGGCGAGCAGGCCCGCACCGATGATCGCCACCAGTGCGAGGGTGACCAGGACGAGCCGCTGGTGCTTGGCCTTCATCTGGCTCACTTCCGTCGTGCCTCCTCACGGCGCCGTTCGGCGCGCTTCATATCAATCCAGCTCCAGCCGACCATGGCCAGCGTACCGACCACGCCGATGACATAGGCTGCGACGACGAAATTCCACTGATCCAGGGCCTCGCGCATCAGACGGCCTCCATCGCCTTGCGGCGCAAGCGCGCATCTGCCTGGATATCCGCGAGCCATGCCCGCATCCGCGCGAGCACAACGCCGCCGAACAGCAGCGAAAAGCCGAGCACGGCGATCAGCAGCGGATTGAGGAAAGCGGGATCGATCGCGCTCTTGCCCATGGTAATGCTGGGCGGCTGGTGGAGCGAATTCCACCAGACCACGCTGCGGTTGATGATGGGGATGTTGATCGCGCCCAGCAGGCCGAAGATCGCCGGAATTCGGGGACTCACGCCCTCGCGCTCGGCCGCCTGCGCCAGTGCGATATAGGCGACATAGAGAAAGGCCAGCACCAGCATGCTGGTTAGTCGCCCGTCCCAAACCCACCACTTGCCCCAGGTCGGCCGCCCCCAGATCGATCCGGTCGCCAGGCAGACAATGGTGAAGACCAGTCCCGGCACGGCTGCTGCTCGCGCGGCCAGCGCCGCAAGCGGGTGCCGCCAGACCAGGAATACCAGGCTGGAGATCGCGATCGCGGTCCAGCCACCCATGCCCAGCCATGCGGTGGGGACATGGAGAAACAGGATACGGACGGTCTCACCCATCAGGCGATCGGGCGGAACGCGGGTCAGGCCCCACCAGAGTGCGCCTGCGCTGATCAGCAAACCGCTCACCAACAGGAGCGGGGTCAACCAGCTTGCGAGTGAGAGAAAGCGTTTGGGGTTGGCGAAGCCGTGCATCGATTACCTGTCCGGTCGCCGCTTTGGCAGTGCTTGGCGCTGGAAACAATGGCCTATTGCCATGCTTTAGCGGCAAAACCCCAAATCAGCGGCCGATCAGTTCCTGCGCCATGCGGTCGGCGACCTGGTCGGGAGACGAGCCGGAAGTATCGCTTTCCTGCCAGATCGTCTCGAGCCGGCCCGGGATCTGCGCGATGCGCTTGCGCACTTCGTTGATGTCGCAAGGCGCCTCATCATTGCGGCAAAGGTACTCGAGCGTCACCGAAATGATCCCGCCCGCATTGATCACGTAGTCGGGGGCATAGAGGATGCCGCGCTTGGCCAACATGGGGCCATGTTCGGGGCGGCGGAGCTGGTTATTCGCACCGCCGGCAACGATCTGGCAGTCGAGACGGGCAATGCCTTCATCGTCGAGAATTGCACCCAGCGCATTGGGGCTGAAGACATCGCAGGCGACCGACATGATCGCTTCGGGCGCAGCTGTATCGGCGCCCAGTTCGGTGGCAAGGGCTTCCGCGCGATCCATGTGGATGTCCGAGAGGGTCAGGCGCGCGCCTTCCTTGGCCAGCAGGCGGGCAACGCCGCCACCGACGCTACCGGTCCCCTGGATCGCGACATGGACGCCTTCAACGCTATCCTTGCCCAGCTTGTGCTTCACCGCGGCCTTGATGCCCAGGAAGATGCCGAGCGCGGTAAAGGGGCCAGGATCGCCGCCCGCCGCATCTTCGCCTTCAACCGGGAGGCCCGAAACATATTGGGTGCGCTGCGCCACCGCCGCCATGTCGGCTTCAGAAATACCGACGTCTTCGGCAGTCACATACTTGCCGCCCAGAGCCTGGACCGCATCGGCAAAGGCCGCGAGCAGTTCGGGGCTCTTGGTACGGTCCTTGTCGGCAAGGATCACGGCCTTCCCGCCGCCCATCGGCAGGCCAGCCATCGCATTCTTGTAGCTCATCCCGCGCGACAGGCGCAGCGCATCGCGCATCGCGTCTGCGGGATTGGCGTAGTGCCAGAAGCGGGTCCCGCCAGCGCCAGGGCCGAGAAATGTCGAATGAAGCGCGATAATCGCCGTCAGGCCGCTCTTGGGGTCGCGCACAACCTCCACCAGCTCGTGATCGTCGAAATCCGCTTCGGTCCAGAAGGCCGTCATAGCTCTTGCCCCAATTCCTCGTGATGAGCGGTTCAATCGAGGGGAAATGGGGCGATCGACGGGGTTCGAACCCGCGACCTCCGGTACCACAAACCGGCGCTCTAACCAACTGAGCTACGATCGCCACATGCCCCCGGAACCGTCCGGGAAGGGGGCCTGATACGCCCGGCTGGGCGGGCGTCAACCCGCTTGCCGCAGCGGCGTGGGCCTGTTGCACAACACGCCCGAAATGGGAAGCGAAAAAGCGCACGAATAACGCGCGACGTAACTATCTTTCGCGAGCCCCGACAGGCGTCTAGTCTCACGCCCGATGGGGCCCGGCGAATCTTCGGCAGAACGACTCCTCGCATGCGACGGCGTGCAGCGCGTGCCCAACGACAAGGTCGAGCTGTTCCAACTGCGCAATTTCCTGCCTCCGGACCTGTGCGCCGAGTTGATCGAGCTGATCGAGCAGGACAGGCGGCCATCAACTCTCGCCGATGCGGGCGAAGACCGATATTTCCGGACCAGCGAGACCTGCGATTTCGACGCAGCCATTCCGGCGGTACAGCGCCTTGAACACCTCCTGGAGGCGCTCAATGGCATCGACGCGGCGCATGGCGAACCGGTCCAGGGGCAGCGCTATGCCGTCGGCCAGGAGTTCAAGGCACATTGCGACTATTTCAACCCGGGCGGTGCCGACTGGACCAAATATTGCTCGATCGCCGGGCAACGCACGTGGACGTTCATGATCTATCTCAATGACGTGGAGGCCGGTGGTGCGACACGGTTCAAGGCGGTCGGCAAGATGTTCCAGCCGGAAACCGGTAAACTGCTATGCTGGAACAACCGATACCCGGATGGACGGGGCAATCCCAACACCATCCATCACGGGATGAAGGTGCGTAAGGGACTGAAATACGTGATAACCAAGTGGTATCGCGAGAAACCTTGGGGGTGGTGATGACCGAATATTCAGATCTGGCCGAGATCCTGCGCAAGCGGTTGGCTGATTTGTTGGAGCGTGCGGAAGCGGTGGAAGACGACTTGCGCCACCCGCTCGAAGCCGATTCAAGCGAGCAGGCGATCGACCTGGCAGACGATGAAGCGCTGGCGGGGGTCGATGACGTGTTGCGGCAGGAGATCGGGCAGATCCGGGCGGCGCTGCTGCGGATCGAGAACGGGTCCTACGGTACATGTTCATCTTGCGGGAAGCCCATCGCCCGCGCCCGACTGGAAGCCCGCCCAATCGCAACCCGCTGCATCGAGTGCGCGGAATAGCTCTAGCGGAACGAGAAAGGGCGGCCCCGCGGACCGCCCTTCCCTGATTTCGTGATCGCTCGAGAAGCTTACTTCTTGAGCGAGAGACCGCCGAAACGCTTGTTGAACGCGGCAACACGGCCACCTTCCTGCAGCTGCTGGCGACCGCCGGTCCAGGCCGGGTGGCTGGTCGGGTCGATTTCGAGCGCGAGCGTGTCGCCTTCCTTGCCCCAGGTCGAACGGGTCTGGAATTCGGTACCATCGGTCATCTTGACCGTGATCATGTGATAGTCGGGGTGCCCTTCGGCCTTCATGGTAGTCGTCCTTCTAGCTTCGGAACGGTTCCGACCGGTCCAGCTGTGAATGGGAAAGGCGCGCGCATAGCGGCGAGCGCCCGGATTGGCAACCTTATTCGGGTGCGTCGGCGATCATGGCGGTGAAGCTGACTTCACAGGTGACCTTGCCCTCGACCGAAGCCTCGCCCGCGAACTTGCACACGCGGGCACGCTTCTGGACGAAGCTGGCCTTGAGGTCGAGCAGCACGCCCGGTGTCACCGGCGCGCGGAACTTAGCGTTCTCGATTGCCATGAAATAGACCAGCTTGCCCGAACCCGCGAGGCCGAGGCTTTCGACCGCGAGCACGCCGGCGGCCTGCGCCAGCGCCTCGATCTGGAGCACACCCGGCATGATCGGTGCGCCGGGGAAATGCCCCTGGAAGAAATCCTCATTGAAGCTGACCGCTTTGACCGCGTGGATGCGCTCGTCAGGAACGAGTTCCTTGACGCGGTCGACCAGGAGCAGGGGATAGCGATGCGGCAGGCGCTTCAGCACCTCGACGACGTCGAAACCGGATTCGCTCATTGCCCTGCCCCTGTTCGTTCGTGCGCTTAGCGGCCAGTCGGCTGCTGTTGCTGCTGTTGCTGCTGCGCAGCCTGCTGGGCGGCCTGTTGCTGGGCGACCTGCAGGATAACCTGCGAAACGGTCTGCTGAGTCTGCAGCGATTCCTGACGCGGGCGCCAGTCGGCCGGCGGGGTGATCTGAACGGCAGGGACGCGCTGGTTGAGCACATTGACCAGATCATCGGTCACGTTGACCACCTCGGGTGCCCACTGGATCGCATCCGGCGTCAGCATGATCTGGATCTTCTTCTGGTTGATCACCTGCTGCTGGACGTTGGCGTAGTCGTTGATCAGCTGTTCGATCGCATAGGTCTGAGCAAGCACGATCGGCTGCGAAGCCGTCTGGATCGCCTGTTCCTTCTGCTGGATCTGCTGCACCACGGTGGGGTTGGCCTGGACTTCCTGCTGCGACAGCTGGCCGTCCTTGTTGGTGTCGAGGCTCTGCTGCAGCGTCGCAGTTTCCTGACGCAGCGTGCGGACCTGCTGGATCTGCGCAGCGTACTGCGTTTCGATCTGCTGGTAAGCATTGATGCGGGCCTGCGAACGGACGATCACGGCTTCGGGGCTGCTCGTCGCGATGCCGGCGACCTGTGCCGAGGCGGGAGCTGCAACGAATGCCACGCCCGCAAGCGCGACGGCCGAAAGAATAGTGGTCTTCGTAGTCATTAGAACTGGGTCCCTACGTTGAAGGAGAAGCGCTTGGTGTCATCGCCAGTCTGGCTCTTGAGCACCTTGGAAAAGTCGATCCGGAACGGCCCGAAGGGCGAGTTCCAGTTCACACCGATACCGACCGAAATGCGTGGCGACGGGCTGTCACCGACGAAGACTTCCTTGAAGTTCGTCCCGCCGATGTAGGACGGTGAGTTGGTACTGCCATCAGGCGCGGTCGGATTGATGACGCGGAGGAGGACATCGTTGCCTCGATCATCGACGCTGCGCTGCAGGTAGATAGGATTGCCATCAGCATCCTGCTCCTGAATCCCCAGGGGGAAGTCCTGCAACAGGGGCCTGGTCACCTTGAACAACGAGCCAACGTCGAAGAACAGCGACGGGCGAAGGCCCAATTCGCGTGCGCCCGAACCGAGCGGCAACTCGAGCTCTGCACGTCCTAGATAATAGGCACGGCCACCAAGCGCGTCGTCCACGCGGCGACGGCCAGCGAGAGCTTCTTCGATCGACTGCGGAACGTCGGGCGTCGTCGCATCATTGTCGTCATCGACATATTGCAGGCGCACCACGCGGGGGCCGATTCCGCGAATATCGAAGCCGCGGATCTGCGGCTCACCGAGCTGGAAACGGTCCGTGAGGCGAACCGAGTCGGTGCCGGGACCATTGCTGCCGCCAAGGCCATGAATGTACCCACCTTCACCGGTGACCGAGAAGATGAAACCAGACCCGACCGACCAGTATTTGGCAGCGCGCGTTCGGGCGCGCAGATACTTCACAGAACCACCAAGGCCGGCAAATTCGGTGGTAATGCTGGCGGTCTCACCGCGCGACGGGCGCAAACGGCTGTCGAGCGTATCGTAGACCAGCGTGAGGCCGACGATCGAGCTTACGCGGTTCCCGATGGCTTCACACAGGTAACGACCGGCGATGATCGGGTCGCAGGTAAAGACGCCATCGCCATCGCGATCGCTGAAATACTCCTGGCCGAGCGAGATATCGTCGTAATTGAACGTGTAGCTGCCGATCGCGGAGACATATTCGGTCACCGGCACGCCGGCACGCAGCGAGAAGCCGGTCGTGGACTGCTCGAAGGTCGTGTTGCGCTGGCTATTGCGGAAGTTGAAGCTGTTATAGTCTCGCCGGTAAACGTCGAAACCGAGCGAGATGTTGCGATCGAACACATAGGGTTCGGTAAAGCTGATCTGCGCCGATCGTGAATACCGCGAATAATTCAGACTCAGGCCGATCGTCTGGCCACGACCGCGGAAGTTCCGCTGACGGATCGAGCCGGCGAGAATGAAGCTTTCGAGCGAACTGAAACCGGCCGAGAGCTGGAGCTCGCCTGTCGCCTGCTCTTCTACGTTGGCTTCGAGGACGATCCGGTCGGGCTGACTACCCTCCACCTGGTTGATCTCGAAGTTTTCCTGGAAGAAGCCCAGGGAATTGATGCGCGCCGTCGAACGCTTGACTGCCAGCGAGTTGAACGCGTCACCTTCAGCCGAGCGGAATTCGCGGCGGACCACCTTGTCCTGCGTCAGCGTGTTGCCGTTGACGTCGATACGCTCGACATAGACGCGGGGTGCCTCACGCAGGACGTAGGTTACGTCCATGGTCAGCGTTTCGGGGTTGCGATTGAACTCGGGGCTGATGTCGGCGAAGGCGTAGCCAAAGGTTCCTGCCAATTCGGTCAGCTGCTCGACGGTGTCTTCGACCGCCTTTGCATCGTACCAATCGCCTTGGGTCATCGCGAGGCGACCGGTCATTGCTTCGCTGTCGAAGTCGCGAATCTGGCTCTCGACCTTCACGTCGCCGAACTTGTAGCGTTCGCCTTCTTCCACCACATAGGTGATGATGAAATCGCGCTTGTCCGGCGTGAGCTCGGCCACCGCGGAAACCACGCGGAAATCCGCGTACCCCTCAGTCAGATAGAATTGACGCAGCTTCTGCTGGTCGAAGGCTAGGCGATCGGGATCGTAGCTGGTGTTCGAACTGAAGAAGCTGGTGAAGCGCGCCTGCTTGGTCAGCATCTCGCCACGCAGATCGCCGTCGGAGAACTTCTCGTTGCCGATGATGTTGATCTGGCGGACCTTCGACTTGGGGCCCTCATTGATCTCGTAGACGATATCGACGCGGTTCTGGCTGAGCTCGACCATTTTCGGCTCGACCGTCGCGGCAAAACGCCCCTGGCGCTTGTACAGCTCGATGATGCGCGCCACGTCGGCGCGAACCTTCGAACGCGTAAAGATCTGCCTGGGCGAGAGCTTGATCTCGGGCAGGATCTTGTCGTTCTTGAGCCGCTTGTTCCCTTCCAGGATGATGCGGTTGATCACGGGGTTTTCGACGATGGTGATGACCACATCGCCGTTGTTGTTCACGACACTCGCTGTCGAGAAGAGCTCGGTCGCGTAGATATCCTTGAGCACCTGGTCACCCAGGGCCTGGGTCCAGGTGTCGCCAACGCGCAGCCTGATGTAAGAGAGGATGGTCTGCGGCTCGAGCCGCTGGGCACCCGAAACCGAAATGGTGCGGACAACATCCCGCTGCGGAACCGGTGCAGGTGCCGCCGCCTGGTCGCTTTCCTCTTGCGCCACCGCGATCTGCGGCACGCCCGCCAGCATGGTGCCAGCCAGCAGGGCGATTGCCAGACGCGCATTGGGAATGTTGCGACGCGCGGCGGCAGGTACAAAATCAGTCATCGACAAGGGGATTCCCGTCCTCTTCAAAATCCCGAAGACCCGGCAGGCAGCTGCCCCGATCCGGCGCCAGGCCACACGGTATGGGGCAGCCTGTGCGTCCCCTGCCCGATGCGTCCTCGCCAATCAAGCATTGCTGCAGCGAATTGCCGACCCCTCGCCTTCCCTTTCCCCGGCTATTTCCCGAATAACGGGAGACCCGCCAGGTCGTTCACTGTGACGAATACCATCAGCATGAGCACGAGCGCCACGCCAGCACGATACGCCACTTCCTGACCGCGCGGGCCAACCGGCTTCCGACGGACTGCTTCAGCCGCATAAAAAGCCAGGTGCCCGCCGTCGAGAGCCGGGATTGGCAGGAGGTTGATGAATGCCAAATTAAGCGAGATCAGCGCCACGAAGTTGATGAAGGCGAGCGGCCCGAGACTCAGCTGTTCACCCGAGTATTTGGCGATCTTCACCGGTCCGCCAAGCTCCTTAACCGACCTCTCGCCGCTCACGATCTGGCCGATCCCGGTGACCATCATCTCGACAATCCCGAGCGAGTGATCGACGGCTAGCCCGACACTCGAAACCAGACCTTGCGGCTCATAGGCGTAGGTTGCGTCACTCGCCGCGATCCCAATCAATCCGATGCGCGAAACATTGCCGAATTCGTCGGTTATCTCGTGGCTAGCCGTGGTTACCGGGATCGTCAGCTCCGCACCGTCGCGCAGCACAGTGATATCCAGCGTACGCCCAGGATAGAGGAGTATCTCGTTTTGCACATCGCGGAAACCGTGAACCACGACACCCTCGATCGAGACGATCCGGTCCCCGATATTCAGCCCGGCCTCGCGTGCAGGCGACTGTTCCGCAAAGGTTTGGACCGTCAGCTGCTGCTCGGCATCCGCCGGAACAGGCTTGCCAAAAAGTGCGAAGAAACTGGCGAATATCGCCAAAGTCAGAAGGATATTGGTCGCGGGTCCCGCGAATACGATCAGCGCCCGCTTCCAGAGGCTCGCGTGGTGGAAACTGCCCACACGCTCGTCAGCGGTAGCATTAGCGATCGCCTCGGCATCGGGGATACTCGCCGGGTTCATGTCACCCTTGAATTGGACGTAACCGCCAAGGGGAAGCGCCGCGAGTTTCCATCGCGTACCACGTTTATCGGTAAAGCCCCAGATTTCCTTGCCAAATCCGATAGAGAATGCCTCAGCCTGCACACCGAACCAGCGCCCGACCAGATAGTGGCCAAGCTCATGCACCGTCACCAGCGGCCCCAGCAACAGCGGGAAACCAAGCACGTAATAGAGCCACAGGGGCAAGGTCAGGTCCAAGGTCAGGCTAGCTCCAATAATTCGATGGCACGCATGCGCGCTTCTGCATCAACGCCCAAGACCTCCTCAAGGGTCCCGGGGGCGGGCGGAAGATCGCGCCCGTCCAGTACACGCTCCACCAATACGGGGATACGGCTGAATGGAATCTTACGCTCGAGAAAGGCTGCCACTGCCACTTCATTGGCGGCGTTGAGCACGGCGGGTGCCGCGCCGCCCGCTTCGGCGGCCTCGCGCGCCAGGCGGGTGGCAGGAAAGCGCAGCTCGTCGGGTGCGAAAAACGTCAGTTCGCCAATCGCAGCGAGGTCGAGCGGAGCGCAGGGCGTGTCCATCCGCTGCGGCCAGGCAAGGCACGAGGCAATCGGCACCCGCATGTCGGACGGGCCCAACTGCGCAAGGGTAGAACCATCGCGATATTCGACCATCGAGTGGATCACGCTCTGCGGATGCACCACGATCCGTATCCGGTCGAGGCCGACGGGAAACAGGTGGTGCGCCTCGATCAGTTCGAGGCCCTTGTTGAACATGGTCGCACTATCGACGCTGATCTTGGCGCCCATGTCCCAGTTCGGGTGGGCGATGGCCTGCTCAGGCGTTACCGCGCTCAAATCCTCAACCAGGCGCAGGGGACCGCCGCTGGCGGACAGGGTGATCCAGCGAACATCGCTGATCCGGCCACCGGCAAGGCATTGGAAGATCGCATTGTGTTCGGAATCCACCGGCAAGAGCGTGGCACCGTGCTTTGCCACCGCGGCGATCATCACTTCGCCGGCAGATACCAGCGCTTCCTTATTCGCCAGCGCGATAGTGCCGCCCTGTTCGATAGCAGACATCACCGGCCCCAAGCCCGCAC
>NZ_JAYPTL010000040.1:0-32262 GCF_038133525.1 Erythrobacter sp.
CCACCGGTGCCGAGGCGCTGGCGAGCGCGGCGATGGAGCTGATGCCGGCAGGCTGACGCCGCACAATAAAGTGGCCGCCGGAGCGTTGGGGGCGCTCCGACGGCCGTATTCTCCTCCCCAGGAGAACTCTTTGATGCTGTGCTATTCCGAAGGCACGTAGGTGCCGAGGCGATGGTGCAGCGCGTTGATCTTGGCCAGTTCCTCGCGGTCCTCGGTCTGGCGCGCATAAGCGGTCAGCGCAGTCCGGAGCAGGCGGAAGTCGGCAGTCGAGAACAGCGCGCGTGCGCGTCCTGGCTCAGTCTTCGGAGTGTCGTCTGTCATAGTCGTCATCCTCTCTACCCTTACGCTGCGGCGAACTGGTTCATGGTGTTGTCCGCACCACCAGCCTTGAGAGCCGCTTCGCCGGCGAAGTAGTCCTTGTGGTCGTCACCGATGTCCGACCCGGCCATGTTCTGGTGCTTCACGCAGGCGATACCCTGGCGAATTTCCTGACGCTGGACGTTCTTGACGTAGCCGAGCATCGCCTGTTCGCCGAAGTATTCCTTGGCGAGATTGTCGGTGCTCAGTGCCGCCGTGTGGTAGGTCGGCAGGGTAATGAGGTGATGGAAGATGCCTGCGCGCTTTGCAGCATCGCGCTGGAAGGTGCGGATCTTCTCGTCAGCCTCGGCAGCGAGTTCGGTGCTGTCGTAGTCGACGCTCATCAGTTTGGCGCGGTCGAATGCCGAGACATCCTTGCCTTCTTCAGCCCATGCATCATAGACTTGCTGGCGGAAGTTAAGCGTCCAGTTGAAGCTAGGTGAGTTGTTGTAGACCAGCTTTGCGTTCGGAATGACCTCGCGGATACGATCGACCATGCCGGCGATCTGTTCAATGTGCGGCTTCTCGGTCTCGATCCACAGCAAGTCCGCGCCGTTCTGGAGCGAGGTGATGCAGTCGAGCACGCAGCGGTCCTCGCCGGTTCCTGCACGGAACTGGTAGAGGTTGCTGGGCAGGCGCTTGGGCGCAAGCAGCTTGCCGTCGCGGCTGATGAAGACCTGGCCATTGGTGATGCTTGCCGGATCGACCTCGTCGCAGTCGAGGAAGCTGTTGTACTGATCGCCAAGATCGCCCGGTTCGGTCGAGAAGGCGATCTGCTTGGTCAGGCCCGCGCCCAGTGAGTCGGTCCGCGCAACGATGATGCCGTCGTCAACGCCGAGCTCGAGGAAAGCATAGCGGATCGCGCGGATCTTCTGGAGGAAGTCCTCGTGCGGAACGGTGACCTTGCCGTCCTGGTGACCGCACTGCTTTTCGTCCGAAACCTGGTTCTCGATCTGCAGAGCGCAGGCGCCGGCCTCGATCATCTTCTTGGCGAGGAGGTAAGTCGCCTCTGCATTGCCGAAACCGGCGTCGATATCGGCGATGATCGGAACGACGTGCGTTTCATGCTCGTCGATCTGGCGCAGCAGGCGATGCGTGTTGACCACGTCGCCGGCCGCCTTGGCTGCGTCGAGTTCGCGGAACATCATACCTAGTTCGCGTGCGTCGGCCTGGCGCAGGAATGTATAGAGCTCCTCGATCAGAGCGGGAACCGAGGTCTTTTCATGCATTGACTGGTCGGGCAGCGGCCCAAATTCGCTGCGCAGCGCAGCAATCATCCAGCCCGACAGGTAGAGGTAACGGCGCTTGGTGCTGCCGAAATGCTTCTTGATGCTGATCAGCTTCTGCTGGGCGATGAAACCGTGCCAGGTGCCGAGCGACTGCGTGTAGTTCGCGGGGTCGGCGTCATACGCCGCCATGTCCTCGCGCATGATCTTCGCCGTATACTTGGCGATGTCGAGCCCCGTGCGGAAGCGGTTCTGTACAACCATGCGAGCAGCGCTCTCGGCATCGATGGCACCCCATGGTGCACCGTTTGCGGTGATGGTCTCGTTCAGTTCCTTGATCCGGGCCGAGTAGGTCACGGGTTTGCTCCTTGGTAAGTTCAGGCGTGATCGCCTCGCCATCCAAGTGCTATCGTCTGGCCTCGAAGGATAGGGAAATTTACAAACTTTCTTGTCTAAACTAGCCTTTCTCGGCTAATTAACCTGTAAAGTAGTCAAGAAAGTTACATATGGCGGAAGACGCTTTCTTTGCTGGACCCGCGATCCGTCGCCTGCGTAAGCGTGAGGGGCTGACTCAGGCGGCCATCGCCGCTCGCCTCGAGATATCGCCCAGCTACCTCAATCTGATCGAACGCAACCAGCGTCCGATCAGCGCGCGCGTCATAATGCGCCTTGTCGAACAGTTTGACTTCGACCCGCGTACCTTACGCGAGGACGAGGCAATCGGTGGTTTGGATGGCTTGGCGCGCAGATTCGCCGACGAGCGTTTTGCCGACCTCGGTATCGACAGGGAGGAAATGCAGGAGTTGCTCAGCGCTGCGCCGCAGGCCGCCGCCGCCTTCGCACGACTCTATGATAATGCTGCGCCCGCCAGCCTCTTGGCGGATGATCCGTTCGCTGCTTCACGCCGTGAAATCGAGCGCTGGCGCAACCATTTTGCCGATCTTGATGTCGCCGCAGAAGAGCTCGCCGATGAGATGCGCCTGTCACGCGGGGACATAGGTCTGGCGCTGGTCGACCGCCTGCGGGAACGCCACCAACTTTCGGTCCGCATCCTGCCGCAAGATGTCATGCCCGATAGCTTGCGACGGCTCGATCTCCATGCCCGGCAGGTCCAGCTGTCGGAAATGCTCAGTGCTGCCTCGCGCAATTTCCAGCTGGCCCTTCTGGTCGCGCAGCTCGAACAGCGCGACCAGATCGATGCTATCGCCAAGGGCGCCCGGTTTGAGGATGAAGCGGCGCGGGGCTTCTTCACGCGCCACCTCATGGGCTACTTCGCCGGGGCCCTGATCATGCCCTACGGTCGCTTCCTGCGTGCCTGCGAAGGGACCGGATACGACCTGCCCGTGCTATTGCGCCGCTTCGGAGTCAGTTTTGAGCAGCTCGCCCACAGGCTCACCACGTTGCAGCGCGTCGGGCAGCGCGGGCTGCCGTTCTTTATGGTCCGGGTCGATCGAGCGGGTCAGTTCTCCAAGACATTCGTGGGCGCAAGCACAGCTCGCTTCGTCAACTCCGAGGTGAGTTGCCCTCTTTGGCATGTCCATCGAGCCTTTGAGCGCGCAGGCGAACTGCAGGTGCAATTTGTTTCGCTCGATGTCGCCGGAGAACGCGAAGGAGGTTGGCTGACTATGGCGCGTACGGTTGAAGGTCGCGGTGAGCCAGGCGAGACGCAGTTCGTAGTGGCTATCGGTGTGGAGGCGGTACTGGCAGGCGAACTTGCACAGGCGAGGGGAATTTCGCTTCGCTCGGATGATGCACAACCGATCGGGCCGGGCTGCGCGAGTTGTCACCGTGTTCGGTGTAGCCAGCGATCCTTACCGCCTCATGGGCGTAAGCTCCACTTCGATACGATCCATCGGAGTGTCACCCCATTCGAGCTGGCAAAGAGCTGACCTGCCCGACACGTTTCTCGGAACCTGCTGCAAGGGGCATGCGTTCCTTCGGCCATTAGCCATCGCGAGGAGCGATCGACATGACTGAAGAACGTATTACCGAAACGAGCTCGCCTACGGGCGATACACATACCACCCACACTGTCATTTCAGATGGAGGCAGTAGCGGTTCCAGTTGGGGCATGCTTGTGGTTTTCCTGATCCTGGCGATGCTCGGTTTTGTCGTCTTCACCCAGATGAGCAATTCCGAGATTGCGAAAGACAACGCCGTTACCGAGGCAGCAAATCAGGTTGGCAACGCGGCAGAACAGGTTGGTGATGCCGCGCAGACAGCGGGAGAAGCAGTCGAGGGTGCGGTCGACCAATAAGGTGCGTCTTCGACTGGAAGGGCGGCGGGCGGGTGCCTGTCGCCCTTTCCTATGTCGGGTGTAAAGTTTACCGACGGTTCATTACCTTGTGATAGTCAAGATATCCGACACCAGCAATTTGTGAGCCGGACCGGATGATCCGACTGTTCAAGCACTACATTTCATACAACGTGGTGCTACTGTGCCTCGTGGACTTGCTCTTGCTGGCGATGTCGGGCGAGCTAGCCTGGCGTCTGCGGGTAGGGCAAATCGGGACGAGTGTGGGGGTCTTGTCTGATCGCCTCTTGGCGCTCTCCGGCTTTGCTCTTGTGATTTGGCTCGGCATGATTGCGGTGGGCACCTACGGGCCCGAAGCTTTGCGATCGGTCAGGTTCGCAATCGCCAGGATCCTTGTAGCGGTCAGCCTCGGCGTATTGGCAATCTCGTTTCTTAATTTCGTCTTGCCTGGAACGGCCTTCTGGCGATCGGTTCTGCTCTATGCGATGGTTATCGCAGTCTTCTCTCTGATCTGTAATCGGATATTGGCTAGCCGGACCCTTGGGATTGATGCATTTCGTCGGCGGATACTGGTGCTGGGAGCTGGCGCACGAGCAGAGCGTCTGCGCCAGCTTGGGACGCGACCAGGGAGCGGTTTCTCCACCGTAGCCTTCATCGACATGGGTGATGGGGAAAGAGTGGTCGAAGAAGCGGTATCGCGAGAAACGATTCAGGACCTTGGGCAATTTGTCGAACGGATCGGCGCGGGTGAAGTCGTGCTGGCGTTGCAGGAGAGGCGTAATTCCTTGCCTCTGAAGGATCTGCTCAAGGTCAAGACCAAAGGCGTTCACGTCAACGACTTCAGCAGCTTCATGGAACGGGAGACAGGGCGGGTCGATCTCGATACGCTTAATCCCAGCTGGTTGATTTTCTCAGACGGATTTTCAGCCGGCCGGCGCCTTTCCAGCATCGGCAAGCGTGCGTTCGATATCATCGCCAGCCTCTTGATCTTAGTGGTGGGTCTGCCCCTGATTGCCATCTTCGCCATCGCCGTGAAACTGGAGAGCAGTGGACCGGCCTTCTTCCGCCAAACCCGCGTGGGGCTGTACGGCCAGAATTTCGACCTGCTCAAGCTTCGATCAATGCAGACTGATGCCGAAGCCAATGGAATGAAATGGGCTGCGAAAGCCGATCCGCGCATAACACGCGTCGGTCGGATTATCCGCAAAGTCCGGATTGATGAACTCCCTCAGGTTTGGAGCGTGCTGAAGGGTGAAATGAGCTTCGTAGGCCCGCGCCCTGAAGTCCCCCACTTCGTGTCGGATCTCGAGCGTGAGTTGCCCTTTTATGCGGAACGCCATGTGGTCAAGCCCGGCATTACCGGTTGGGCGCAGATCAATTACCACTATGGCGCCAGTATCGAGGATGCGCGCCACAAACTTGAGTACGATCTCTACTACGCCAAGAACTACACTCCATTTCTCGATCTACTGATCCTGTTGCAAACCGCGCGGGTTATCCTCTGGCCAGAGGGAGCGCGGTGATGGGCTGGAGCATGACCCTTTCCTATGTAGCCTACACCGTCGGCGCGATAATCAGCGCGATTGCCGCCTTCTGGATAGCAAGCCGCGGGGATGAAAGTCGATCCGATCGTTCGCCTGCCATCGTTGCATTGGCACTCACCGCCAATTGGTGCTTCGCTGCTGCCAGCTTCCAGCCCGGACGTCCCATCGTTGAGTTGACCGAGATTGCCCGCAACCTGGCCTGGCTTTTCGTATTGTTCCGCTTGTTTGCCAACGACGGACGCGACGAGACACTGCGCTTGGTCCGACCTACTGTTCTTGCCCTGTGTTTTGTCGAGGCACTCCATTTCCTCCTGCTGCTAATCGATTTGCGTAGCCAGACGGCGGACGAAGTTTCGATGCTGGTCTTCGAAACAGCAACGCTTTTTCGCATAATGGTGGCGGTCGGAGCGCTGGTGTTGGTCCACAATCTTTATGTCGGTGCGGCCTTACCTTCTCGGAGGCTGCTAAGGTGGAACGCCGCCGCGCTTACCGGACTCTGGACCTACGATCTCAATTTCTACACCATTTCCTACATCATGGGATATCCTTCCGCAGAGTTGACTGCATTGCGGGGGTTGGCCGCCGGGATGGTGGCAATTCCCTTCGCACTCGGATTCAATCGCGCCGCTGCAGGTCTCGAATTCAAGCCGTCGCGTGCCGTGGCGTTCCGATCACTCTCACTATTAGTGATTGGTGCTTACCTCCTGCTGATGGTTGGTTTGGCCAGATGGCTCAACATGTTCTCCGCCGACCTTGCTCGACTGGTACAGGTCGGGATGGTCATTGCAGCAGGGGCTCTGGCATTGGTCTGGCTGCCGTCCGACCAACTGCGGGGCTGGTTGCGCGTCACTGCGATCAAACACCTGTTCAAGCATCGATACGATTATCGAAACGAGTGGATCCGCTTTACGCACACTGTCGGTCGGACGAGTTTCGATGAATCCAGCCTGCCTGAACGAGCGATCAAGGCCTTGGCAGATATCACCGATAGTCCCGCAGGTCTGTTGTTGATGCCGGACGAGGACGGTGCATTTCAGCTCGCAGCAAACTGGCGCTGGGATGGCCTGAAGGTTCCGGCTTTGGCAGCGCCAGGTTCCTTGGCCGCGGCACTCGAAAAGGCCGAGTTGATAGTTGACTTGGACGAGGTGCGAAGCGGTATCGATCACTATGGTGAACGCGATCTTGTGCCCGATTGGCTCCGTAATGAAGGCCGAGCATGGGCGGTTGTGCCCTTGCTGCATTTCGATCGCATAGTCGGGCTTGCCGTCCTTTCCCGACCACTGGTAGCCAGGAAGCTCGACTGGGAAGATTTTGACCTGCTTTCCGTCGTCGGTCGCCAGCTTGCCAGCTACCTGGCGGAACAGGCAGGGCAGGCGGCGTTGCTGGAAGCCGGTCGCTTCGACGAGTTCAATCGTCGCATGGCTTTTGTCATGCATGACATCAAGAACCTCTCCAGTCAGATGTCTCTCTTGCTCCGCAATGCGGAGAAGCACGCAGACAAGCCAGAATTCCGCAAGGATATGCTGGTGACGTTGCGCAACAGTGCAGAAAAGCTGAACACGCTTCTAGCGCGGCTCGGCCGCTATGGAACGCGCGATGGTACGACACGGCAACGGCTCGACCTCGCCGCGACAGCACACGCAGTCGCTGACCGCTGTGGACGAACACACCCGGTCGACCTTATCCGCAATGAAAGCGCAGTAGTCTTGTGCGACGCCGATGCGCTCGAGCAGGCACTGGTTCACTTGGTGCAAAATGCCATTGATGCGAGCGACAGCGACAGCCCCGTTGTGATCGAGGCTTACTCCGATGGGGTGAGCGGCAAGGTGCAGATCATCGATAACGGTAGAGGCATGACACCGCAGTTCCTGCGAAATGGCCTGTTCAAACCCTTTGTCTCGTCGAAAGAAGGCGGCTTCGGTATCGGCGCCTTTGAAGCGCGCGAGATCATCCGCAGTATGGGTGGTCGGCTGGATGTCGAATCCCGTGAAGGGGTAGGGACCCGCTTCACCGTAACGATCCCGCTGCAGGCAACCGACCGTCTGATAGGTCCAATGTCTGGCGCCCCAGATTATGAGAATGTGTGATGGCTAACGATAAACCCAAACTGCTGATCGTCGAAGACGACGAAGGCCTTCAGGCCCAGTTGAAGTGGGCCTATGACGACTTCGATGTGGTAATAGCAGGGACGCGTGAGGCCGCGCTTGCCGCCTTGCGGGCGGAGGCCCCTGCGGTGGTGACGCTAGATCTAGGCCTTCCACCCGACCCGGACGGGACGAGCGAAGGGTTTGCAGTGCTCGAGGCGATCATGGCGATGAAACCTGACACGAAAGTGATCGTCGCTTCGGGCCACGGTGCTCGAGAAAGCGCTCTCGATGCAATCGCCAAGGGAGCTTATGATTTTTATCAAAAGCCGGTCGATATCGATACGCTAGGTCTGATCGTGCAACGAGCCTGGCGTCTCCATCAGATTGAACGCGAGAACCGGCGTCTCGCGGAAAAAGTCGGTGAGGACCGGACCGTGCTTGGCTCCATGGTAACTGCAGCGCCTGAGATGGCGAAGGTGGCGCGGACGATCGAGCGCGTAGCGCCGACGGGCGTTTCGGTGATGCTCCTGGGTGCCAGTGGGACGGGCAAGGAACTGCTCGCGCGAGGTTTGCACGAAGCGAGCGACCGCGGGAAGGGCGCTTTCATCGCTATCAATTGTGCAGCAATTCCCGAGAACCTACTCGAAAGCGAACTGTTTGGTCACGAACGGGGCGCTTTCACTGGAGCGGTCAAGACAACTGAAGGTAAGATCGAACTGGCAGACGGCGGAACACTGTTCCTCGATGAAGTTGGAGACATCCCCCTGCCACTCCAGGTCAAGTTGCTGCGTTTTCTTCAGGAACGGACCATCGAACGCGTCGGTGGGCGCAAGCCGATCTCCGTAAATACCCGGATCGTCTGCGCTACTCATCAGGATCTCGAGGCGATGATTGCCGAGGGGACCTTTCGCGAAGATCTGTACTATCGCCTGGCGGAAATCGTCGTGAAGGTGCCTACCCTCGCGGAACGGCCGGGTGATGCGGTGCTGTTGGCCAAGCACTTCCTGACGCGCTTTGCCGCTGAGATGAATCCGCAGGTGAAGGGTTTTACCCCCGATGCACTGGCCGCAATTGATGGTTGGAACTGGCCCGGGAATGTTCGTGAACTGGAAAACCGGATCAAGCGCGCTGTCATCATGGCCGATACTAAGCTGGTCAACGCCGAGGATCTGGACCTTGATCAGCGAGGTGATGATGGTGCCGGCCTTGCGCTAAACCTGAAGACGGCTCGAGAGCAGGCCGATCGCCGCATGAACCGCCAGGCATTGGCACGTAGCGAAGGGAACATCTCGAACACGGCCAAACTGCTGGGGATCAGTCGCCCGACCTTGTATGACCTCCTGAAGCAGTATGATCTGCAGGCGTGATCACCTCGCGCTCTTGATTGCGGCGACGCTTGCCCTGTTGTCCTGCGGGGCGGCAGAGCAAAGGCCGACACCGCTTGAACGCGCGCGCGCGCACCTTGCCGCTGGTGAGGCTTACGAGGCAGAAATTCTGCTCGATCGACTGATCGCGGATGGCGCTGATCGAACGACCCTAGCCGCCTATCTTGGGGAGGCTGCGCTGGCGCAAGGTAACCTTGCGCGCGCGCGCGATTGGTTAAGTGATGAATCCTTTTCGCAAGATACGAGAGGCCTTGGCTACCGGATGCTTGGGCGACTTGCGATCGCGCAAGGCGATCTGGTTGAGGCTGGGCGAACCTTTGATCGGGCACTTGGCGTTATACCGAGCGATCCAGATTTGTGGGTCGATATCGGACGGTTGCGTTACCTTGGTGGTGAGCAATTTCAGGCGTTGGAGGCTTCCGAAAGGGCCATTCAGGTCAACCCACAGAGTGCAGCCGCGCTGCTATTTCGTGGCCAGCTGGTACGCGACTCGCAGGGCCCGATGGTGGGCGTTGCGTGGTTTGCCCGCGCTGTTGAGGTCCAGCCCAACAATTTCCCGCTCAGGGTCGAATATGCGGCATCACTCGGAGATTCAGGACGAGCGAAGGATGCGTTGAAGGTGTTGCGTGGCGCGGATGGTCGCGCAGTTTCCGATCCAAAGGGACTCTTCGTTCAAGCGGTTCTTGCAGCTCGGGCTGGCGATAACCTGTTGGCGCGGAGTCTGCTTCAGCGGTCGGACCTTGAACGGAGCGACATTCCCGCCGCGCTATTGCTGTCATCGATTATCGATCTCAGCGCTGGGAATTGCGCAAGTGCGGCCCAGACACTCGATCGGCTATACGCGAAACAGCCAGATAATAGGCGGGTTGCGGATCTCTATGCGTATGCGCTTTCCTGTTCCGGTCGGGATCGAGAGCTGGTCGACCAATTCGCAGAGCATGCGACGTCGGAAAGGGGGACACCTTACCTGCGCACCCTGGTGGCCCGCAGTTTCGAGGCCTTGGACGACCGGGTGAGCGCGGCTCGCTTTCTCGATATGGCTACGAAGCCAGTGGATGGCCTGCGCGTGTTGCCGGGTTCAATGCCCCCGCACGTGAATGTCGTTGGCGGCGCTCCAGCTGGTCTGGAAGCCCGTGACGGTATTCGAAGTGCTTTGGCAGATGGACAACCGACTGCTGCGCTAGAGCGCGCAAAAGCATTCGCACGCAGCTATCCAGGTTCCAGTGACGCCTTCGGCTTACTCGGGGATGCGCAATATGCTGCGGGAAACAAACCGGCTGCGCGAGACGCCTATCGCTACGCCGTAACTGTCAGGCGACCTTGGCCTCTCGTCTTGCGTCTTGCCCAAAGTGAACCGGATCAAACTGCCGTACGTAGCTTGGTTGAGCAGTTCGTCCGCAACAATCCCGCAAATGGAGAGGCGGCAGCCGTACTTGCCGACATCTATGCCAGGGAAGGGAAATGGGCCGAAGCGGCACAGTTGCTGGACCACGCGATGAAGCTTGGTCAGGCGCGCGTACCTTGGATTGTGGCGGCTCGCAGCGTCGCCTCGTCGAAGCTCGGCGATAAACAGGGCGCACTGGACTACGCCTTGCAAGCCCACGCGCTTCAACCGCTCAATCCGATTGCGGTTTCCACATTGATCGCGGCGCTTCCGCCTGAAGATATGGCAACTCGACATGAACTGGAGATCAAGCTGCGCTCGCTGATGAGGCGTTAGGCGCTCGACAAATATTGTCGCAAAGGCCACGGGCAGCGAATGGCCGCCAGGACAGTTCTTGCCGATCCCATGTTGCGCATGCTGGGCGCCGCGATAGTTCTGGCGGCGGCCCTGCCTGCTTCGGGTGATACGCGCGCTGTGGCGCAAGGGATCGCCAACGCGGCGATTTTCATGCTGTTCCTGCTGAACGGCTTGCGGATCGCCCGGCGCGACATCGCCGCGGGCATCGCCAACTGGCGGTTTTTGCTGCCACTCGTGTTGTGGGTTTTCGGAGCCATGGCACTTGCCGGGCTGTGCTTGTCGATGCTCGGCAACTCGCTGGTTCCGCCGATGATCGCGCTCGGCTTTCTCTACCTTGGGGCATTACCGTCTACCGTCCAGTCGGCGACGTCCTACACGTCTCTCGCGCATGGAACGGTGGCCCTATCGGTGGTTAGCGCCGCCCTGCTCAACATCATCGGAGTCTTTGCCAGCGTTCCGATCTTCATTGCGCTGGGCGGTAGCGGTGAGGGCGCAATCGGCGGTGACGCGGTGGTCAAGATCTTTACGATCCTGGTCCTTCCTTTTGCCATTGGCCAAGCTTTTCAGGTGCGAGCCGCCGAAATTACCGCGCGGCATAAGCACCGGATCGTTTGGATTGACCGCTTCATCATCGCGACCGCGGTCTATGTCGCTTTCTCGGGTGCCGTCGAACAGGGAATCTGGACCCGGGTGGATGCCGCCAGTTGGATTGGCATCATGGTGTTGATCGCAGTGTTCCTTGCCATTGGACACTGTGGTGCATGGGTGTTCGGCCAAATGCTCGGACTACCGCGCAGTGATCGAATCGCCTTTCTGTTTGCCGGTGCGCAGAAGAGCGCCGCAGTTGGCGCGCCGCTGGCGACCATCCTGTTTCCCCCGACTGTTGCCGGATTCGTTGTCGTGCCGCTGCTACTCTACCACCTGTTTCAGCTGGTTTTGGCAGCTCCGCTTGCTAGCCGGCTAGCTCGCCCGCGTCGTCCGGATGCCGGCGATTATACCGGACCGACCACGCAAGGCTGAGCCCGATAAGGATCGCGCCAATCAGGCCGGTGATCGTTTCGGGAATGTGGAACTTGGCCGTCAGCAACATGATCACACCAAGTACGATGATTGCCCAAAACGCTCCGTGCTCAAGAAAGCGGTAGGCCGCCAAGGTACCCTTGCGAACCAGGTGGATCGTCATAGAGCGAACGAACATCGCCCCGATCGAGAGGCCGAGTGCAATCACAATCATGTTGTTCGAGAGTGCAAAGGCCCCAATCACACCGTCGAAACTGAAGCTGGCATCAAGGACGTTGAGGTAGAGAAACCCACCAAGGCCGCTTCGCATTACCGACCCCTGCAGCCGATGCGACTCTTCCTTCATTTCAAGCATGGCGCTGATACCTTCGACGGCGATGAAGGTCACAAGACCCAGAATTCCGGCGATCAGGAAAGTTAGCGCCTCTGCTGGTTCCAGCAGTTCTGAAATGCCCCAGAGTGCCAAGAGGAGTATCGCAATCTCGGCCGCGGGAAGGGCGGCGAATTTGCTCAACTGCTCTTCGATCCAGCGGATCCAGTGAATATCCTTCTCCAGGTCGAAAAAGAACTTCAGCCCGACCATGACGAGGAAGGCACCACCGAAACCGGCAATTCCAACATGCGCACTCGATACCATGCGCTCGTATTCATCAGGCTGGTTGAGCGAGAGGTTGATGGTTTCTATCGGGCCAAGGCCCGCCGCAATTGCAACGATTGCGAGTGGAAAGACAACGCGCATCCCGAAAACCGCAAAAGCGATGCCCCAGGTCAGGAAGCGCTGTTGCCAGACTTCGTCCATTTCCTTGAGGACCGATGCGTTGACCACTGCGTTGTCGAAACTGAGTGAGATTTCGAGAACCGAAAGGACCAGTACGATCCACAAGAGTGAGGCCGTTCCACCGATCGACCCTGTGCTCATCCATCCATACCACGCCGCCAGCGCCAGGCAGACGAGGGTAAAGGCGATGGCGAAGCCATAGTAGCGGACGAGCGTAGCCACGATCGATTCAATCCTTGGGTTGGTAAGTCTGGTCGGCGCTGGGGAAGCTGCGATTGCGCACCTCTTCCGCATAGCTCGCCACCGTGTTCCCAATGATGCCGGCGATATCTTCGTACTTCTTTACGAATTTGGGAACGCGCTCGAACATGCCAAGCATGTCTTCAGTGACCAGGACCTGCCCATCACACTGGGATGAAGCGCCTATCCCGATCGTTGGGCAGGCTACCGAGCGGGTCACTTCGATCGCAATCGGTTCTACCACGCCTTCGATTACGATGGCGAACGCCCCGGCATCGTCGAGTGCCTTGGCATCACCGACGATTGTCTCTGCCTCTGCATCGGTGCGTCCGCGCGCCGCATACCCACCAAGTACATTCACCGCTTGCGGGGTCAAACCCACATGGCCCATTACCGGAATCCCGCGCTGGTTGAGGAAGGCGACGGTTTCAGCCATCGGCGCCCCGCCTTCGAGCTTCACTGCAGCCGCACCGGTTTGTTTGACCAGATAGGAAGCGCTTTCGAAAGCCTGTTCCTTCGATGCTTCGTAGGATCCGAACGGCATATCGACCACGACCACTGCGTGATAACTGCCGCGCACCACTGCGGCGCCATGCGCGGCCATCATTTCGAGCGTCACGGGTACGGTCGATGGCAGACCGTAGATAACCTGGCCCAGTGAGTCTCCAACGAGGAGGATGTCGCAGTGCTGATCGAGCAACTGGGCCTGACGTGCGGTGTAGGCGGTCAGCATGACCAAAGGCTCGCCAGTTACTCCGTCGGTTTTGCGCGTGCGGATCTTCGGCACGGTCAGGCGCTTCATCGGACGCGGTGTCGGATTGGCGCGAGAGGTCGTGGTTTCGAGCTGGAAGGTCGTTGACATGCCTTGTCTTCTAGACGCCACGTTTATGAGGGGAAAGCCCGCAGTTTGCGCCTTGTAATGACTCGAGGTTCCGCTAGCTTCCCCGGTCATTCGGGATGCGCGAGGAGAGCTCGCGCCGCCAAGGGGAGTTCAATCCACATGTTCCTTGACAGGATCAAGCCGCTCGACGCCATCCTGGCGACAGCGGAAAAGAAATCGCTACATCGTTCGCTCGGATGGTTCCAGCTGACCCTTATGGGGATCGGTTGTGTGATCGGAACGGGCATCTTCGTTTTGACCGCAGTGGGCGCGCAGAAGGCCGGACCTGGCCTGATGATCGCTTTCGCGATTGCAGGCCTCGTGTGTATCGTTGCCGCGCTCTGCTATGCAGAAATCGCTGCGATGATCCCGGTTGCAGGCAGTGCCTACACCTACAGCTATGCGACCATCGGCGAGTTCTTCGCCTGGACCGTGGGCTGGGCACTGATCATGGAATACGCGATCGCGGCGAGCGCTGTTTCGGTCGGCTGGTCGGGGTATTTCAGTGGCACCGTGCTCGGAGGGTTGGGAATTGATTTGCCTACCTGGTTGAGTGCCGGCCCACTCGCGCTGGGCGGCGTGGATGGTGGTTTCATCAACCTTCCTGCGCTGCTCATTGCGCTGCTTGTCACTGGCCTACTGGTGATCGGAACCAGCGAAAGCGCCAAGGTCAACGCGGTGCTGGTGGCGATCAAGGTCACTGCGCTCACGGCATTCGTCGCAATCACACTGACCAGCTCCGATTTTGATGCGAACCGTTTCAATCCCTTCCTCCCCGCCGGTATTTTCGGTGGTTGGGGCACGGGTGTCGGCGCGGTTGGCGCGGCGGCGACGATGTTCTTTGCCTATGTCGGCTTCGACGCTGTCTCGACCGCGGCTGAAGAAACCAAAGATCCACAAAAAAACGTGCCGATCGGCTTGGTCGGCTCGTTGCTGTTTTGCACTGTGTTCTACATCCTGGTTGCTGCCGGCGCGATCGGGACCATCGGTGGGCAGCCGATCCTCGATGCCATGGGCATTCCGCTGGAGGCCGGTTCGCCGGAACTCGCTCGCCAGTGCGCGATGCCCGAGTATGCGGATGCGCTGGTCTGTTCGAACGAGCCGTTGGCGCATGTCCTCAAGGTACTTGGCTTTACCGGCTTCGGAAATGCGATCGGCCTTGCGGCCTTCCTCGCCTTGCCGTCGGTTATCCTGGTACTGATTTTCGGCCAGACGCGTATCTTCTTCGTGATGAGCCGTGACGGCCTGCTGCCGGAGAGGCTCAGCCAGGTTCACCCGCGCTTCAAGACCCCGCACATCGTGACGATCATTACCGGCCTTGCCGTGGCTGTTGCGGCGGCGTTCTTCCCGGTTGGCCAGCTTGCCGACATTTCGAACGCTGGCACGCTTTACGCCTTCCTCATGGTAGCTGTGGCGGTGATGGTGCTGCGGGTGAAGGACCCGCAGCGTAAGCGCCACTTCAAGGTGCCGATGGTCTGGATCATTGCTCCTGCGACGATCATCGGCTGCGTGCTGTTGTTCTTCAACCTTCCGCTGGCTGCGATGCTGTTCCTGCCCGGTTGGGGTGTGCTTGGTTTGGTCGTCTACTTCGCTTACTCGCGCGGCAAGAGCCACCTTGGGCGCGGTATCGTCGAGGTGGTCGATGATGTAGCCGGAGAAGAAACCATGGTGCCGATCCACCCGTCTTCCGACGGCAACTGATCGGACTCTGATCGATTGAGGCCGCTCCTGTCGAGGGGCGGCCTTTTTCGTTGGCGGAGGGAATTGCGAATCACTCGAATATGGAACATAAAGTGAACATAGAGTTTACTTCCTATGTTTCGCAACGACCCTTCCTTGGCCCCTTTCATCCGCCTGACGGATGCTGCAGCACTCTCCGCGCAGCGCAACGCGCGTTGGCGCCCGGGAATGGCGCGAAAGGGAGAGGTGGCACTGCATAGCGAGCTGTTCGCCGCTTCGTGCGAAGCAGGCGGCGCAGCTGCCGCATTGGCACTGGCAATCGATGATTGGCGGCACACCCCGCGCGGAGAAGGACAGGAGGTTACGGATCGCCGTGGCGTACTGTGGGTGCAGACACGCGAGGCGGCCAGACTTGCCGGGCAACCTTATCGCGCGGGATTACCCAAGGATCTACGCGGCCGATTGATCCACGTACTGGCCAATAGAACGGAAGATGCGCTTTTCGCACTAGAGGAAGGGTTGCGCTGCCGCGACCTTGCTTTCGTCATTGGTGAAATTGCAGCTAATCCTCGCGCGCTCGACTTTACCGCTTCGCGGCGCCTCACACTGGCGATCGAGAAGCACGGCGTGCCACTGTTTCTTGTCCGCCTCGATGCCGAACGCGACCTGTCTTCGGCACGGATGCGGTGGGAGGTGGCTTCCGCCCCATCTGCCCCCCCGCGCTGGAATGCGCAGGCACCGGGTACGCCGCAGTGGCGGGCAGAGTTGTTTCGCGCGCGGAACCATGCACCCGGCGAATGGCTGTTGCACGAGATGGATGGCAAGCTGCAGGCGCTGCGCTCGCGAAAGGCAGACAATGATGCTGCGGGTATGAACTGGACCGCGGGGCTGCAGCGCAGGCGGCTGCTGCGAGGCGGATGAGTGCGTTGCAGGGTGAAGGGCGGTTGCACCGTCGCATCCTGGCCATCTGGCTCCCGGCACTAGCACTCGATCGTTGGCGTATGGTGATGGGGGCAGCGGGTAGGGCGCTCGATGCGGGGCCGCTGGTGCTGATTGCCGATACCGCGCACGGTCCCAGGATCGAGGCGGTCAACCGTGCAGGCGTGGCGGCGGGTGCACGGGTCGGCATGCGGTTGGCTGACGCGCGGACCGTGTGCCCCGAGATAGCCACCGCACCGAGTGATCCCGCGGGCGACCTTGCCTTCCTCGAACAACTCGCGCTGTGGGCGCAGCGTTGGGGGCCGTGGTCGGCGCTCGATCCACCTGACGGATTGCTGGTCGATGTGACCGCGGTGCCGCACCTGTTCGGTGGGGAGGAAAAGCTCCTGGCCGATGTCCGCGATGCTTTCGTGGAGCGCCAACTTGCTATGCGCGCCGCTATCGCGCCGACCGCCGGTGCAGCCTGGGCACTGGCGCATTTCGGTCCACCGGAGGCGATCGTCGAGGAACAGGTCGAGCGGGCGCTGGCTGACCTGCCCGTCGCGGCGCTGCGGCTTGATACGGATGTCGTCACCGTGCTGCGCCGGCTCGGTCTCAAGCGCATCGAGGATATCGCCACCATCGGTCGTGATGCGATCCAGCGGCGCTTCCGCAACCGCAAGTCGCCGGCGGCGAACCCGTTGATCCGGCTCGACCAGTTGCTTGGCCGCGTACCCGAACCGCTGTTGCCAGTGGTTCCGCAGCATATGCCGCTGGTCCAGCGCCGATTGATGGAACCAATCCGCCATCGTCAGTTGCTCGACCGGGTGGTGAGCGATCTTGCCGAGGACATGGCGCGCGAGTTGGAGGGCAGGGGGCTTGGCGCGCGCCGGCTTGAACTGGGCCTGTGGCGAGTCGATGGCGAAGTGGTGGTGCGTCAGCTGGAAATGGCCGCAGCTACCCGCGATCCGACGCATATCTGCCGCCTGTTCGCTGCGCGCCTCGACGATGTAGATGCAGGATTCGGGATCGAGATGCTGCGGTTTCGTGCCAGTTGGGCCGAACCCTTGGCCTTGGCGCAGGGCGATATCGAGACCGTTTCGGAAAGCTGCGGTACCAGCCTGGCAGCCTGTATCGATCGACTTACCGTCCGCCTTGGGCCAGATGCGGTTCGTCGCCCGGTACCTTTCGCCAGCCATTTGCCCGAACGCGCGCAGCGTTGGCAGCCGCCGCTGGAGCCGGAGCTGACATCACAAGAGGAACTGGTTTTCCACGAAAGGCCCTTGAAGCTGCTCGATCGGCCAGAGCTTATCGCGGTGCTCTACGCCACGCCCGATGGTTGCCCGCAGCGCTTCCGTTGGCGTGGTTCGGTGCATGAGGTTGCACGGGTTGCCGGGCCCGAGCGAATTGCGCCCGAGTGGTGGCGTGAGCGCGGTGCGACCAGGCTGCGTGACTATTATCGGATCGAGGATGATCGCGGACGACGATACTGGATCTATCGTCAGGGGATTATCGGCGACGGTCGCGGTGGAGCGCCCGACTGGTACCTGCAGGGGTTATACGCCTGAGCGCCACTCGCTCCCCGAAGTACGGCCCAAGCGGGCGCGTTTCTGCCCTAGCGGGATGTTCCCGTATTGCGCCACAGGCATCGAACTCTCCTCGACGCCATGTGCTGTTTCCTCCACCAGGTAGGTGGGGATCGGTTGCTCGAAATAGACCCCGCAGGCGCCGTCCTTGCGCCAGGCAATTCGGCAGAAGACTTCGTTCAGACCCCAGTCGAGCATTGCGTCGGCACCTTCGGGTGGCAAGCCCGGGCCGTCGAAACGAGCGCCCTTTTCAGACAGGTCGGTCAGCCGCCCATGATGGGTTCCCGCTGTCGTGCGCAGACTGGCAGGGCAATCGACCAGCCACCTGCGGACGCTACGCCTGTCTGTCTGGAAACTGTTCTCGATAGGGAGCGATGCCATGCAGGTCTTCCTTTTGCGGCAGCATCCCGCCGGAGGGTAAATTCTGCCTTTCGAATTTCGGTAAACAGACTGAAAGGCATGCACTTTTCAATGATGCTGGCGGAAATGTAATTTAGAACATATAAAGAACAAGTGCGATTCTGGTTGATCTTTGCCAAGCGCAGGGCGGCTGCAACGGGGACATGGTCTATATGGGCGGTGTGTTGACCCATGCCCGAGAACGATCTCCAGGCCCCAAGGCGAACGATCGACCTCGACCCGGATTCGATCGATCCGTTACCACGCGCGCCATACGTCGAACTGGGGGTGGTTTCCTGTTTCAGCTTCCTACGCGGGGCCTCCGATTCGGTCGATCTTGCCACGCGCGCACGTGAGCTGGGATACGATGCGGTCGGGATTGCCGATGCCAATACCATGGCGGGGGTCGTGCGGGTTCATGTCGAGGCAAAAACGCTTAAATTGAAGCCACTTATTGGCTGTAGGATAGAAACGGTCGAAGGGTTGGGTTTCCTCGCATACCCCACCGATCGGGCGGCCTATGGGCGAATATGTCAGCTGATCGCTGCCGGACGGATGGCAACACTCGATGGGGAATGGCAGGCCAAGGGGGCATGCGACATCTCACTCACCATGCTCGCAGAGCATGCCGAAAGTGTGCAGCTGATCCTGCTCCCACCACGTGATCTTGGTGCGAGCTTTACCATCGAGGTTGCGAGCAACGTCGTTCCTTTTCGCCCGTCGCATGAGCGTGCGAGCGACGAGGGAAAGGTGTCTGTCGATGGAACTCTGGCGGAAATACTCCCACACCTCACTCGCCAGCTCCCCATGCTGCGGCATCTCGCTGCGAGCTATCTCTATAGCGGTGACGATATTGCGCGGATCGAGACGCTAGATGCGCTGGCGAAGGCGAATGGCCTTGCCATCCTCGCCACCAATGACGTGCATTATGCGACACCCGACAAGCGCCCGCTGCAGGATGTGATGACCGCGATCCGGCACAAGACCACCGTCGCTGCGGCCGGCTACCTGCTCCACGGCAATGCCGAGCGCTATCTCAAGCCGCCTGCAACCATGGTCAAGCTGTTCGAGCGCTGGCCGCATGCGATCGCCGCTGCGCGCGCGGTGGCCGATGCCTGCACCTTCTCGCTCGACGAATTGCGTTACGAATATCCGGAAGAGCTTTACCCGGACGGTATGTCTCCGCAGGCTTTCCTCGAAAGCGAGACCTGGAAGGGGGCCCAATGGCGATATCCGGCCGGCGTGCCTGATAGCGTCGGGCAGACCTTGCAGCGTGAGCTTGCCTTGATCGGTAAGCTTGAACTGGCGCGCTACTTTCTCACCATCAAGGATATCGTCGATTATGCGCGCGGGGTCGACCCGCCGATCCTGTGCCAGGGGCGCGGCAGCGCGGCCAACTCGGCAGTGTGTTATTGTCTCGGCATTACCAGCGTCGATCCGGCCAAGCACGCGCTACTGTTCGACCGTTTCATCTCCGAAGAGCGCAAGGAGCCGCCCGATATCGATGTCGATTTCGAGCACGAGCGGCGCGAGGAGGTGATCCAGTATATCTATAGCAGATATGGCCGCCATCGCGCCGGGCTCTGCGCCACGGTGATCCACTATCGCCCGCGCATGGCGATCCGCGAGGTGGGCAAGGCGATGGGGCTTACAGAAGATGTCACTGCCGCGCTTGCCAAGACCGTATGGGGCGGATGGGGGCGCGAGATCAGCGAGAAGCATGCTGCTGAAACGGGTATGGACCTGGCCGATCCACACCTCCGACGGGTTCTCAAATTGACCAAGCAAATGGTTGGAATACCGCGTCATTTGTCGCAACACGTTGGTGGTTTCATTCTTACCGAAAGCGCGCTGACCGAAACCGTGCCGATTGGTAATGGCGCCATGCCCGAGCGTAGCTTCATTGAGTGGGACAAGGACGATATCGAGGCCCTGGGTATCCTCAAGGTCGATGTGCTCGCGCTTGGCATGCTCACCTGTATCCGCAAGTGCCTCGACCTGCTCGACGAGCACCATGGCCGCACGCTGACCCTTGCCACCGTTCCGCGCGAGGATCCTGAAACCTACGCCATGCTGCGCAAGGGGGACTCGCTCGGCGTGTTCCAGGTTGAAAGCCGCGCGCAGATGAACATGCTGCCGCGCCTGCGCCCGCGCGAGTTCTATGACCTCGTGATCCAGGTGGCGATCGTGCGCCCGGGTCCGATCCAGGGCGATATGGTCCACCCCTATTTGAAACGGCGACGCGGTGCCGAGCAGGTGGTGATCCCCGCGCCGGGCCCCGAACACGGCCCGCCTGATGAGCTTTCGAGTATCCTCGAGCGGACTCTGGGCGTACCGATCTTCCAGGAACAGGCGATGAAGATTGCGCTCGATGCGGCGTGTTTTTCGTCGCTGGAAGCGAACCGGCTGCGCAAGGCAATGGCGACCTTCCGCAGCCGCGGCATGGTCAGCGAACTGGAGGAATTGATGGTCGGCCGGATGGTCGCGCGCGGTTACGATCCGGATTTCTCACAGCGCTGTTTCAACCAGATCAAGGGTTTCGGGGAATATGGTTTCCCGGAGAGTCACGCGGCGAGCTTCGCCCATCTCGTCTACGTTTCGAGCTGGCTCAAGTGCCACTTCCCTGCGGCCTTCGCCTGTGCCCTGCTGAACTCGCAGCCGATGGGGTTCTATGCCCCGGCCCAGATCGTGCGCGACGCGCGCGAACATGGCGTCACGGTGCTTCCGGCTGACGTCAACCTGTCGCAGTGGGATTGTTCGCTTGAGAAGGTCGCGGGCGAGCGCCAGGGTGGGGCCGATAGCGATTGGTCTGACAGGCAGGTTGCACTGCGTCTTGGCCTGCGACAGGTCGATGGCCTGCCGGAAGCCGTAGCGGCACGGCTGATTGCCGAGCGGGAATCCAACGGGCCATACCACGACGTCACGGCGCTGAGGGATCGTGCCCGCATCGGCCCGGCGCATGTCGAACGGCTTGCCAGTGCCGATTGCTTCGGTTCGCTCAAGCTGTCGCGACGTCAGGCGCTGTGGGATGCGCGCAGCCTGATTGGCGGGATGGAGCTGCCATTGTTTGCCGCCGCCGCGGCGCGCGAGGAGGGCGCCGAGACGTCACGAACGCAGCTGCCGGCAATGCCGCTAAGCGAAGAGGTGGTAGCCGATTATCAGACCACGCGGTTGAGCCTGAAGGCGCACCCCATGGCTTTCTTACGTGCGAGCCTGGCCGAACGTGGTTTCGTGCGCGCCTGCGACCTGCGCAAGCGCAAGTTCCGCAGCATGGTCCATGTCGCGGGCGTGGTGCTGATCCGGCAGCGTCCCGGTTCGGCCAAGGGCGTGTGCTTCATCACGCTGGAAGACGAAACCGGAGTGGTCAATCTCGTCGTCTGGCCGGATCTCATGGAGAAGCAGCGCCGCGTTGTGATGGGCAGTCGACTGATAGAGGTCAGGGGGCGCGTAGAGTATGATGATGAAGTGATACACGTTATCGCACATCACATGCATGATGCGACGGATGCGCTCTACGGCCTGTCTGATAACATGCTCAACGCGCCGGTTGCCCGGGCCGATCATGTGAATTCACCACTGCCCGACAAGTCCAATCCGCGCGACAATCTCAAAGCGGGGGCCGATGATCCCTACCAACCGATCGAGCCGTGGCAGGAACCACCGCCCGGCAACCGTGATTGTGGTTGGCGTGGCGGGCACCCACGCGATGTGCGAATCATTCCCCCCAGTCGGGACTTCCACTAGAGCGCGCGCAATGATCGATCCTGAGAAGCTCGCCGCCTTCATGCTGGTGACAACCACGACCAGCCTCGTGCCCGGGCAGTCGATGCTGTTTGTCATGGGGCAGGCGCTCTGGCGTGGTACGCGGGCGGGCTACGTTGCGCTGCTGGGCATGCAGATCGGCTATCTGGTGTGGTGGGCCCTGGCTGCTTTCGGTCTTGGTACGCTGGCCAGGGCTTTTCCCATGGCCTTCAGGTTACTGGCAGTCTTGGGCATCGGCTACCTGGCATGGCTCGGTCTCAAAGCCATTCGTCACTCCTTCCACACGGATGAACATCGACAGGAGGCCGCGGGACAGGCGCCCGATGGCAATCCCTTCCGTGACGGGGTCGTAGTTGCGATCGGCAATCCGAAATCGCTGATCTATATGGTCGCACTGATCCCGCCTTTCATCGATGCTGCCCAACCGATCACCGGCCAAATCGTGACACTGGCGCTGGTCGCGCTGGTGCTCGATCTGCTGGTAGGTACGCTCTACATCCTCACCGGACGCAGCCTCGCGAAAACGATGGATAATCCCGCCATGCGGCGCTGGATCGATCGTGGAGTCGGGACCGCATTCCTGCTTATCGCCGGCCTGATATTGCTGGACCTGTTGACCACACCCGTGTGACAAGCACCAGACAAGGGCCTCGGGAGAGCTACGTGCGTACAATCACCCTGTTACTGGCTTCGGCCGTGCTGACCACTCCTGCGCTGGGCCGCGATAGCCCTGCGATCCCGGCCGCGATCTATACTGATCCTGCATCCGACAGTGAGCATCCTGCCCGCATGGAGACACTCCATATCCCGAGTGGCGGAGTGAACATCAACGGCATCGCCTATATCGCCGCAGGGCCGGGACCGCATCCAACCCTGGTCATCTGCCATGGCTGGCCGGGCAATGAGAAGAACCTCGACCTGGCGCAGGCCGTTCGGCGCGCTGGCTGGAATGCGGTGACATTCAACTATCGCGGGTCTTGGGGGAGCCCCGGATCGTTCCGTTTCGCCAATAATCCGCAGGATGCGGCTGCGGTGCTCGCCTATTTGCGCGACCCCGCGAATGCATCAGCGCTCGGCGTTGACCCGAAGCGCATGGCGATTGTCGGTCATTCGATGGGTGGATGGGTTGCCGCGATGACCGCCGGGCAGGATGGTGACTTGCTGGGCATGGGGCTGATCTCAGCGGCGAATATGGGTTGGGTCGGCCGCCTGGAGCCGGATGATTTGGCTCAACGCTCAGCCGGCAATGCGGAAACGCTTGCCGATACGACGCCAGAGCTGATGGCGGCGGAGCTCATCGCCAATCAGGAAGCCTTCGATTTTCTGCAATTCGCCCCGCAGCTTGCGCCGAAATCGAACCTTATCCTGAGCTCCGACGACGATCTTGCCTTCATGACCGATGCCTTGGTCGAGGCTATCCGCAAACAAGGCGGTACTCGTGTCGCGTCGATCCATGAGGCGACCGATCATAGTTGGTCGGGCAAGCGGATCACGCTGCAGACACACGTGCTCCGTTGGCTTGAAACACTGGAAACGCCAGGCAACTAGCCGGTCAGTTCACCTCAAGCGAATAACCCGCGCTGCGCACGGTGCGGATCGGGTCCTTTGCGCCTTCGATCTCGATGGCCTTGCGCAACCGCCGGATATGCACGTCGACCGTGCGCAGTTCGATATCGCTTTCGGTACCCCACACGCCGTCAAGCAGCTGCCCGCGGCTGAATACCCGGCCCGGACTTTCCATGAAGAACTTGAGCAGGCGGTATTCCGTCGGACCAAGCTGTAGTGCCCGGCCACGCCGCATCACCTTGTGCGCGACCGGATCCAGCGAGATATCGCCTACTTCGATCGTTTCACCCGCCAGGGCGGGGCGGATACGACGCATGACTGCAGAAACGCGCGCCAGCAGCTCACGCGGGCTGAATGGCTTGGTCAGGTAATCGTCAGCACCGGTTTCCAACCCGCGAATGCGATCATCCTCGGCTTCGCGCGCCGTGAGCATGATGATGGGGACGTGCGCGGTTTCCTTGTCCCGCCGCAGTCGACGGCATACCTCTATCCCGCTGGTTCCCTCGATCATCCAGTCGAGGATGACGAGATCGGGCGTGTCTTCGGAAGCCAGGATCAGCGCCTCGTCGCCATCAGCGGTGGCGCGGACCTGGTAGCCTTCATTGGCGAAGCGATATTCGAGCAGCTCCGAGAGGGCGGGATCGTCCTCTACGAGCAGTAGCTTGGCAGCGTGCAAATCCTTGCCTTCCCGAGATGAATTGGTTTCGGTCGGCACGGCTTTATGACCCTTCCGCTACAGTTTTATGTCAAGCATCCCCGTCAGGAGGATAGTGGCCGGTTGCGGCGAAATGCACCATCTCGGCCACGTTGGTTGCATGGTCGCCGATCCGCTCGAGGTTGCGGGCCACAAAGAGCAGTTGCGCCGCACTCGAAATAGTCGAAGGATTTTCCACCATATGGCTGACGAGATTGCGGAAAATCGAGTTGTAGAACGCGTCAACCTTCTCGTCTGCGGCAATCACCTCGCGCGCCAGTTCGGCATCACGCGCGGCATAGGCGGTCAGGACGTCGTGGACCATCTCACTCGCCACCTCGGCCATGGCCGGGAGTAGCGTAAGCGGTTCGAACTGCTTGCGGTGAGGGCCGATCTCGCGGCTCGCCTTGGCGATGTTCTTCGAATAGTCGCCAATGCGTTCGACCACGCCGGCAATCTTCAGCGCAGCGATAACTTCGCGAAGGTCATCGGCCATCGGCGCGCGCAATGCGATGATGCGCACCGCCAGCTTGTCGACTTCGCTTTCGAGTGCGTCGATCTTCTTGTCGCCCTTGACGACCTTCTTGGCCAGATCGTCGTCACCCTTGACCAGCGCATCGAGCGCTTCCTGGATCGCGGCTTCGGCAAGGCCGCCCATCTCCGCGATCAGGCCGCGAAGCCGGGTGATGTCCTCGTCGAATGCTTTGACCGTGTGTTCGTGCATGGATGCCATGACCTTACCCGTATCGACCCGTGATGTAATCCTGGGTGCGCTGCTCCAGTGGATTGGTGAATATGTCAGACGTACGCCCGTATTCTACCATCTTTCCGAGATGGAAGAAGGCAGTGCGTTGGCTCACGCGTGCGGCCTGCTGCATCGAGTGCGTGACGATGACGATAGCATAGCGGCCGTTGAGTTCGGCGATCAGTTCCTCGATCTTCGCGGTGGCGATCGGGTCGAGCGCCGAACAGGGCTCGTCCATCAGGATCACTTCGGGGTCGACCGCAATGGCGCGTGCGATGCACAGGCGCTGCTGCTGGCCACCCGACAGGGCGGTACCGCTGTCCTGCAGGCGATCCTTCACCTCTTCCCACAGGCCGGCGCGCTTGAGCGAGCGCTCAACTATCGCATCGAGTTCTTCCTTGCCTTCGGCCAGCCCATGGATCTTGGGCCCGTAGGCGATGTTTTCGTAGATCGACTTGGGGAAAGGGTTGGGCTTCTGGAACACCATGCCCACTCGCGCGCGCAGCTGCACGACATCCATCTTCGAGCGGTAGATATCATCGCCGTCGAGAGTGATCTCACCTTCCACCCGGGCGGAAGGGATCGTGTCGTTCATGCGGTTGAGCGTCCGCAGGAATGTCGACTTTCCGCAGCCCGAAGGGCCGATGAAGGCGGTGACATATTCGGTCGGGATATCGATCGAAACCTCGTCAATAGCCTTCTTGTCGCCGTAGAATACGGAGACGTCCCGCGCACGCATCTTGGCGTCGGTGGTTTCAAGGTTTTCGTGAACTACGGTCACCACTTTTTCTCGAACTTGTTGCGCAGGTAGATTGCGAGCCCGTTCATAACGAGCAGGAACAGCAATAGCACGATAATCGCCGCACTGGTGCGTTCCACGAAGCCGCGGTCGATTTCGTCAGACCACAGGAAGATCTGCACCGGCAGCACGGTAGCTGGCGATGTCAGTCCATCAGGCGGGGTCGCCACAAATGCGCGCATGCCGATCATCAGCAGCGGCGCGGTTTCGCCAAGCGCGCGGGCCATGCCGATGATCGTGCCGGTCAGAATGCCGGGCAGGGCGAGCGGCAGGACGTGGTGGAAGACGACCTGCACCGGTGAGGCACCGATCGCCAATGCGCCGTCGCGGATACTTGGCGGCACGGCCTTGATGGCGTTGCGGCCGGAAATGACGATAACCGGCATGGTCATCAGCGCCAGCGTCATGCCTCCGATGAGGGGGGCAGAGCGGTAGCTGGGGAAAAGCGTCAGGAAGACAGCCAGACCCAGCAGGCCGAAAATGATCGACGGAACTGCGGCCAGGTTATTGATCGAAACCTCGATCAGGTCGGTCCAGCGGTTCCGCGGCGCGTATTCCTCGAGGTAGAGAGCGGCCAGCACGCCGATCGGGAAGGCCATCAGCAAGGTGACGAGCATGGTCAGCATCGAGCCCTTGAGCGCGCCCCAGATACCGACTTGCTGCGGGTTGGTGGCGTCAGACCGTCCCAGAAAGCCGGGGTCGAAATTCTTCGCCAGCTTGCCTTCGTCATTCAGCTTTTGCGCCAGGGCCTGCATTTCTGCAGACCCTTCGCCCGAATAGCCTGAGGCAAGATCGGCAGAGGTCGGCAGTGAGAAGGTGACGGTTTCGCGCAGGATTGATGGATCTGCGATGATCGCCGCGGCGACATCGCGCCACGCATCGGGGCCTATTTCGGCCGCCGCTTCCTCACCCAAGGCCTGGCTAGCATAGAAAGAAACCACCTCCGGCAGACCCTGTGCCTGCAAGGAGTTTACCGCCCCCGGTTGCGCCATCATCGTCGGATCGGCAGCGATTCCGGCCTGGGTAAAGTCGATCGGCACGTCCATTTCGACGCGTTGGAATCCGCCGATACCGTTCAGCGTCATCGTCGCCAGCAGGAACAGCAGCACAGCAACGGAAAACAGGATTGCTCCAAGGCCGATTGCCTTGAAGCGCCGCTCTGCCGCGTAGCGTTTTTGCAGTCGCGCTTCGAAGGAAGCGGTGCGGGTCGGGGCGACACGCTCATTCATAAGCTTCGCGGAACCTTTTCACGACGCGCAGGGCGACGAAATTGAGACCGAGCGTCACCATGAACAGCACGAAGCCCAGGGCAAAGGCGCTCAGGGTCGCCGGGTGGTCGAAGCTGCCTTCGCCGGTGAGCATGGCGACAATCTGGACGGTGACAGTGGTCATTGCCTCTAGCGGGTTGGCGGTCAGGTTCGCCGCAGTCGAAGCGGCCATCACCACGATCATGGTTTCGCCGATCGCACGGCTGATGGCCAGCATGATGCCTGCGACGATACCGGGCAGGGCGGCAGGTACGAGCACGCGACGGATGGTTTCGCTGGTGGTTGCACCCATCGCCAGGCTGCCGTCGCGCATGGCCTGCGGCACCGCCGCGATCGAATCGTCCGCCATCGAGGAAACGAAAGGAATGATCATCACACCCATGACGAGACCTGCGGCGAGCGCGCTTTCGCTCGAAGGGTTCGAAACCCCCACCGCCAGCGCCATGTCACGAATCGCAGGGGCAATGGTGAGCGCCGCGAAGTATCCGTAAACCACCGTGGGTACGCCGGCGAGAATCTCGAGCGCCGGCTTGATCCATGCACGAAGCCGTGGGGCTGCATACTGGGTCAGATAGATCGCGCTCATCAGGCCCAGCGGGATTGCGACGATCATTGCAATGATCGCCCCGATGAAAATGGTCCCCCAGAACAGCGGGATGGCGCCGTAGCGACTACCGTCGACCGCTGCGGCGCGTGCCATGGGATCGGGTCCCCAGTGTGTCCCGAAGAGGAAGTCGATCGGCGAAACCATGCCGAAGAAGCGCACGGTTTCGAAGACCAGGCTGGCCAGAATGCCGAGCGTGGTCAGGATTGCGACCAGGGAAGCGCCGAGCAGGATCGCCATGACGATACGCTCAACCTTGGTTCGCGCCGCGAAGTCAGGCTTCAGGCGCAGGAAGGCCCAGGCCCCGCCGAGGAAGGCAATCACCAAGGTCGCGGCGATGCCGATGCTGCCGTAAAAGGAAATCGCATCCCGATAAGGCTGGATCAGTACGGTCGCCTTGGGATTGAACACCGCCGGAGCGGTGCCCGTCGCCACGTTGCGAGCTTCGTTGAGGAGTGCATCGCGCTGGAATCCGAATGCGGGCAGTTCGGCCGCAGCCGGATCGGCGAGCACGGACTGGGTGATCAGTCCCGGAGAAACAGCCGACCAAAGGGCGATGAAGGCCAGGACAGGCAGTGTCACCCAGAGGGCGACATACCACGCATGGTAGGTCGGCAGGCTGGAAATACGCCCATCAGGGCTGGCGCGTCGGAAGGTCCAGGCACGCGCGCGGGCCGCCAACCATCCGGCAAGCCCAAGGCCGATGGCCAGGAGAAGCAAGATGGTTGGCGACATGCGTTATACGATACCTTACTTGAGCTGCGAGCCGTCGAGCAGGGTGTACTCGGTGGCCGCCTTGGTGCTGGCCGCCATAACGTCATCCGGCGATGCTACAAGCCCATGCTTGGCCAACGGGCCATCCTTTGCCCACATCTTGGTCCAGGCAACGAGGTATTCCTTGAGGCCGGGGACGGCATCGAGGTGGTTCTTCTTGACGTACATGAACAGCGGGCGCGCACCGGGGTAGGTGAAGCTGGCGATGTTGTCATAGGTCGGCTCGACGCCATTGACCGTCAGGCCCTGCAGCTTGTCGAGGTTCTCTTCGAGATACGAATAGCCGAAGATGCCGACGGCATTCATGTTGCCTTCGATCTTCTGCACGATCAGGTTGTCCTGCTCGCCCTGGTCGACATAGGCGCCATCCGAACGGACTTCGGTGCAGATCTTCTTGAATTCGTCTTCGTTGGTTTCCTTGAGCGCCTTGGTCGCTTCGTCGGTCTTGCAACCGGCTTCGAGGATCAGTTCCTTGAGCGCGTCGCGCGTGCCCGAGGTGGACGGCGGGCCATAGACGAGGATCGGGGTGGCCGGCAGCGAGGCATCGACATCCTGCCAGGTCTTGGCGGTCTGATCCTTGCCATAGGGCTTGGCGGCCAGGGCTTCGTAAATGATCTTCGGGGTTAGGTTCATGGTGATCCCACCCTTGGCCGAAGCAAGTGCGATCCCATCCAGGCCGACCTGAACTTCGACGATGTCGGTCACGCCGTTCGTCTTGCAGGTTTCGAATTCGCTGGCCTTCATGCGGCGCGAAGCGTTGGCGATGTCGGGGGTCTCGAAGCCTTCGCCCTTGCAGAACGCTTCGATACCGGCGCCCGAGCCGATCGATTCGATGATCGGTGCCTTGAAGTCGGGGTTGTCACGGCTGAACGCTTCGGCAACGGCCTTGGCGAAAGGATAGACGGTCGACGAACCGGCAGCGCGGATCGAATCACGGGTTGCCGTGCTGGCGCCATTTCCGCCGCAAGCGGCGAGGGCGGCAGCCGAGACGGCGGCGAAAATGAGGGACTTGGTCTTCATGATGATAAGCCTCTTCGTTGATAGCTAGCGGCGCAAGAGCGCCTCAATGTTACATGGTTGCGACACGCGTATGACTTTCGATGGTAGGAGGCAAAATCGCCTCCCACCATCGTAGCCATCAGAAGTCGATCTGTGCGCGCAGGCCGAAGGCATCCACGGTGTAGGATGTGTCGCCGCCGGCGGCTGCGTAGACGGCATCGTCGTACTTGAGCGCGCCATAGTTGAGCGCGAACAGGGTGTAGGCCGTCGGCTTCCACACCAGCGACGCGAGGAAGGCATCCTGCTTGCCGCCAAGGATACCGGCGTCGTTGAGGTCGAGGAAGTCGTAGCGCAGGTTGAACTGGATCGAACCGATACCGCCGCTACCCACCGGATTGGCCGGCTTGGTACGATCGAACTTGCCGCTCTTGTAGCCGCGCGTATCGCCCTTGGTCAGGTAGATACCGGCTTCGGCATAGCCACCGAAGAAGGTCGGGTCTGCACCTGCACCGGGCGTGTTCACCTTCTGCCAATAGCCTTCGGCAGCAGCATGGAATGGCCCGGAAATCACTGCACCTTCAACACCCAGGCCGAATTCGCTGTCGGCCGCGAGGTTGCCGGTGTTGATGAAGCGTTCAGAGGTGAAATGCACCAACGGACGCTGGCGATAGCGCACGGTACCGGTCGGCTCGTCGATGTTGTTGTAGTGGATCGAGCCACCCAGATGGAACTGGGTCTTGCCCGACTTCGGCATCAGAACGAAGCGAGCATCCGCACCGCGATTCTTGCTTTCGGTATCGGCAACGTTGTCGGTGAACAGGCCGGCTTGCGCCAGGACGATACCTTTCTTGTATGTAGCCGAGGCACCGATGCGACGCTCGAAGCCGAAGGCATCGGTGAAGGCCGCACGTTCGATGAAGGTCGTGTGCAGGCTGCTGGTCAGTTCTTCCAGCGACTGGAAATTGTTCTGGTGGCCGACGATGATTTCCAACGGACCATCGCTGTAGGAGAGGAAGGCATCGGCTGCCTCGACCTCATTACCGGCGAAGTCGAGTTCGAACTTGTAGCCGAAACCGCCCGGGATATCGCCTTCCACGCCCAGGCGGGCACGGCGGGCCTCATTGCCGAAACCGTCTTCGCGGCCGGTCGATTCGGGTGCGCTGGTGAAGCCGACGTCGTACATCAGTCGACCGCGCGGCTTGAAGCTCCAGCCACCTTCGCCTTCCAGCTGGGGTGCGCCTTTCCACGAAATCTTCGTGGTCGATTCCTTCGGAGCGGGGATTGCGGCAACCGCTGCTGCCTGAGCTGCAATGTTGGCATCCTGTGCCTCGTTTGCTGCCTTGGCTGCAGCCAGTTCGCCTTCAAGCTGATCGATTCGCGCGTTCATTGCGCTGAGCTGGGCGCGCATGGCGGAGAGCTCTTCCGCCGAGACCGTTACGGACTGGGCATAGAGCGGGGTGGCCATGGTGCAGCTTAGTGCGGCAGCCGCCACGGTAAGACGATACTTGCGGGTCATTCCGAATCCTTTTCGGGGAGGTGACGTTTCGGCGACGCGTCTATGACCGGCAAATTACAGTTCTGTGACAGGATGTGAGCGAACGGATGCAGCCTGTGGACAGGCTGTGGAAAGCGTAGCTCAATCGTCCGTTTGTTCGGCTGGAACGGCCTCTTCGAGAGGCAGGGTGACGATCACTCGCGTACCTTCCCCCACCGTGCTTTCGATATCGAGGCGGCCACGGTGCCGTTCGACGATGTGCTTGACGATCGCCAGGCCCAAGCCGGTTCCCCCAGACGCCCGGCTGCGGCCAGGGTCGGTGCGATAAAAACGGCGCGTCAGATGAGGAAGGTGTTCCGGCGGGATACCTTCTCCACGGTCGCTCACCGTCAGGCGGACCCGGCTCTTACCGCGCGGGATCAAGCGAATGGTGATTGGTTTTCCTGTCGCACCATATTTGAAGCCGTTGTCGACCAGGTTGCGCACCAGCTGTTCCAGTTGTTGCGGATCGCCACGGACGGTGAATGATCCGGCGCTCTCTATGTCGAGCATGTCCTGACGCTCATTTCCGGCCGCATCGCGTGCGGCACGCTCGACCAAAGCAACGAGGTCGACCGATTGAACCGGAAGATCGTGCTTCTCCGCCTCGATCCGCGATAGCGACATCAGATCGCTAACAAGGTCTTGCAGGCGCCGGGCTTCGCGGTGGATGGTGCCCAGAAACCGTTCGGCCATGGAACTGTCCAGCGAGGTTGGGTCTTCACGCAATGTTTCGACGTAGCCAATGATCGCCGCAAGCGGAGTGCGCAGTTCGTGACTGGCATTGGCCACAAAGTCCGTGTGGGCGCGAGCTATGTCCGCCTCTGCAGTCTTGTTCACAAACTCAATGACCGAAAGATTATCGTCGAGTGATTTGCGGTTTATTCGCCAGATATCGTTTCGGCGGGCGATGCCGCGGATAATGGCGCCGCCATCGCCGCCTTGCTCGATCAATCGGACAGCTTCGGGCTGACGCAAAGCCATGCGTACATCCTGGCCGATGATGTGCGTGCCGAGCAGGCCGCGTGCCGCGTGGTTTGCGATGATAACTCTGTCGCGGTCGGTAATTACCACCGGGGCTTCGGAGTGTTCGAACAAGTCGCGCATCGAGTCGCGTGAAAAGCTGCCGTTGGAGCTACGACGTTCGGGGGCAGGCGGTGGTGTAGCGACCAACCACAATGAGCCGGTCCACAAGAGCAGCACCGCGAGGGCCATGACGACATCCAGCCCAGAGATCATCAGCGCAAGGCTGCCGATCAGCGCCAAGGCGAATCCGGACCAGGGGAATGGGCGCCTATTCATCGCGGCGCGGCTTAGCCGTGCAGGCGCCGGTGTGCCAACGGTAATCAGATCGCTGTCATGATTGGCTGGTGACCCCTACGGGAATCGAACCCGTGTTTCAGCCGTGAGAGGGCCGCGTCC
>NZ_JAYPTL010000041.1:0-7495 GCF_038133525.1 Erythrobacter sp.
GTGAGGAACAGCCGACGACGGGGTTCGCCGCGTTGGCTTTGCACCTCCGCCTCCATTTCGAGTCTTCCTTGCATAACGAATGCGCCTTTCCCGCTCGGGAAGGATTGAATCATTGCGACCTCAGGTTCTTTTAGCCGATCTTAGCGCCGGCCCGGTTAACGTTGGGTTGCCTTTATCTGCTTCAGCGTGCGAGCACCGTCAATCGCGTTGCGGTCGATGGGCAGAAACGCGGACTGGACAACAACGCTCTGTAATCACGCTTTTTTCTTTGCCGCAAGGTTGTTGATGATCCGATGGCAGACCAAGCCCTTGTCGCCGCAAGGCCACACCTGCCGGCATAAGCACTGGCAACCACGACTTGCGTTTGATGTAGCAGGGCGGCGCGCCTATCCGGGCCGGCTGCATGGCGCACGAGCATGCCCTTGAGCCCCTGCCGATCGGCAGCGATGGCTGGCGCGACGAGCTGCGCGAGACCTTCCGTCTCGCCTGGCCGCTGGCGCTCGCCAACCTGCTGCAGATGCTGGTCCACGCAGTCGACGTAATCTTCGTCGCGCGGCTGGGCGAACAGGAGCTCGCCGCCTCCGCACTGGGCGTGGCGCTGTTCGGCCTCACCATGTGGGCCTTTACCGGGCTGGTCGGCATGGTGGCCGCGCTGATCGCGGAAGAGCTTGGCCGCCGCCGCCATTCGGTCCGCGAGGTACGGCGTTCGGTTCGCATGGCGCTGTGGCTGGCGGTCGCCTCGGGCCTGGTAGGCATGGCGATATGCTGGTCGGGCGAAGACCTGCTGCGGCTGGCCGGGCAGGACCCGGCGCTGGCAGCGCGCGCGGGTACCTTCCTCCAGATTATCATGTTCGCCATGGTTCCGATGATCGGCTCGAGCGTGTTGCGCAACTTCGTGTCCACGCTGGGACGACCGGTCTTCGCGACTGCGATCACCGGCGTGGCACTGATAGTCAGCGTCATCGCCAACTACGCCTTCGTCTTCGGCCATTTCGGCGCGCCGGCGATGGGGCTCGAAGGTTCGGCGTTGGCCAGCGTGGTCACCTCGCTCGTCCAGTTCGCCAGCTATCTGGTGGCGATCTACACCGACCGGCGTCTGCGTCGCTATCGCATCTTCGGCAATTGGTGGCGCCCCGAATGGCCGCGGCTGCGTGAACTGGTCGCGCTGGGCAGCCCGGTGATGATTATCATCATCGCCGAGGCCGGCCTGTTCAGCGGGGCGGCCTTGCTGATGGGCTGGATCGGCCCCGCGCAGCTCGCCGGTCACACCATCGCGCTGCAGATCGCCGCGCTGGCGTTCCAGATTCCCTTTGGCTTGGGGCAGGCCGCGACGATCCGCGTCGGCTATCACTATGGCGCGGGAGACCACGCCGCGATGGGACGCGCCGGCTGGGTCGGGATTGCCATGGGCAGCGCCTTCATGCTGGCGACTGCCACTCTGATGATCCTCGCCCCGATGCTGCTCCTGCGCATCTATGTCGACCCGACCCTGGCCGCGAATGCGGCGATGGTGGGCTTTGCCGTGCGCTATATGAAGGTAGCTGCCGCGTTCCAGCTCTTCGATGGCGTCCAGGCGGTCGCCGCCGGCGCGCTGCGCGGCTTGCAGGATACGCGTGTGCCGATGCTGATCGCGGTGTTCAGCTATTGGGTGCCGGGCATCGGCATCGCCCTGTGGCTGGGTTTCCGCACCCCGCTCGAGGGGACCGGCGTGTGGATCGGGCTGGCTACCGGGCTGGTCTTTGCCGCCGGCCTGTTGGCCTGGCGCTGGTCGCAGCGCGAAAGGCTTGGCCTCACCCATCGCTAGGGCGGATCGCCTGGACCCTTCGGCACCGCACCATACAGGCCAAAAAATTTCGTCCGCACCCGTTGACTCGCCTCGGGTGCCGCCCCAAATGCGCCCCGCTGGCACTCTCGAGAGGGGAGTGCCAAGGCTCGTTTCACACTCTTAGAAGAGAGGTCATCACCATGGCATTTCGTCCGCTGCACGACCGCGTACTGGTCCGTCGCATCGAAGCCGAAGAAAAGACCGCCGGCGGGATCATCATTCCCGACAGCGCCAAGGAAAAGCCGAGCGAAGGCGAAATCGTCGCCGTCGGTTCGGGTTCCAAGGCCGAAGACGGCAAGGTCACCCCGCTGGACGTCAAGGCGGGCGACCGCGTTCTGTTCGGCAAGTGGTCCGGCACCGAAGTCAAGATCGACGGCGAAGACCTGCTGATCATGAAGGAAAGCGACATCATGGGGATCATCGGCTGATGACCTCGTCACCCCAGCGAAAGCTGGGGTCGCTGGCCGCACGCGCCAGTCGCTTCTGACCAGGAACAACCCGATCCCGGCTTTCGCCGGGATGACGAAAATGGAGAAACTTCAATGGCTGCCAAGGACGTAAAGTTCGGCCGTGACGCGCGCGAAGGCATTCTGCGCGGCGTCGACACCCTCGCCAATGCCGTCAAGGTCACGCTGGGCCCCAAGGGCCGCAACGTCGTGATCGACAAGAGCTTCGGCGCACCCCGCATCACCAAGGACGGCGTCACCGTCGCCAAGGAAATCGAACTGAAGGACAAGTTCGAGAACATGGGCGCGCAGATGATCAAGGAAGTCGCCTCGAAGGCGAACGACACTGCGGGTGACGGCACCACCACCGCCACCGTGCTCGCCCAGGCGATCGTCAACGAGGGCATGAAGTCGGTTGCCGCCGGCATGAACCCGATGGACCTCAAGCGTGGCATCGACATCGCCGTCGCCAAGGTCGTCGAAGACCTCAAGGGTCGTTCGAAGGACGTGGCCGGTTCGTCGGAAATCGCCCAGGTCGGCATCATCTCGGCCAATGGCGACACCGAAGTTGGCGAGAAGATCGCCGAAGCGATGGAAAAGGTCGGCAAGGAAGGCGTGATCACCGTGGAAGAGGCCAAGGGCCTCGAATTCGAACTCGATGTCGTCGAAGGCATGCAGTTCGACCGCGGCTACCTCTCGCCCTACTTCATCACCAATCCGGAAAAGATGACGGTCGAACTCGAGAACCCGTACATCCTGATCCACGAGAAGAAGCTGTCGAACCTGCAGTCGATGCTGCCGGTGCTCGAAGCCGCGGTCCAATCGGGCCGTCCGCTGCTGATCATCGCTGAAGACATCGAAGGCGAAGCGCTGGCCACGCTGGTGGTCAACAAGCTGCGCGGCGGCCTCAAGGTTGCAGCGGTCAAGGCTCCGGGCTTCGGCGATCGCCGCAAGGCGATGCTGCAGGACATCGCGATCCTGACCAAGGGCGAAATGATCAGCGAAGACCTCGGCATCAAGCTCGAGAACGTCACGCTGGGCATGCTCGGCCAGGCCAAGAAGGTCACCATCGACAAGGACAACACCACCATCGTCGACGGTGCCGGTGACGCGGACGACATCAAGGCCCGCGTCGGCGAAATCCGCACCCAGATCGACAATACCTCGAGCGACTACGACCGCGAGAAGCTCCAGGAGCGTCTCGCCAAGCTCGCCGGCGGTGTGGCCGTGATCAAGGTTGGCGGTGCCACCGAAGTCGAGGTGAAGGAACGCAAGGACCGCGTCGACGACGCGCTGCACGCGACCCGCGCCGCGGTTGAGGAAGGCATCGTCCCCGGCGGCGGTACCGCTCTGCTCTATGCCACCAAGGCGCTCGCTGGCCTCACCGGTGCCAACGAAGACCAGACCCGCGGTATCGACATCGTCCGCCGCGCGATCACCGCGCCGGTCCGCCAGATTGCTTCGAACGCCGGCCATGACGGCGCGGTCATCTCGGGCAAGCTGATGGACGCCAACGACGAAACGCTGGGCTTCAACGCAGCTACCGACACCTACGAGAACCTCGTCGCTGCCGGCGTGATCGACCCGACCAAGGTCGTCCGCACCGCGCTGCAGGACGCTGCCTCGGTTGCCGGTCTGCTGATCACGACCGAAGCCGCGATCACCGAGAAGCCGGAAGACAAGCCGGCCCCGGCAATGCCCGACATGGGCGGCATGGGCGGCATGGGTTTCTAAGAGCCTTCCGACCTACCGGACAGAAAGAGGCCCGGCGGAGCGATCCGCCGGGCCTTTTTGTCTGAAATTGGGTGGAAAACGGACGCTAGCTTCTGCGCTTGCTTCGCCAATCATTGAACGCTGCAACTGTCGCACCAAGCGCAATCACCAGTGCGAAAAACAAGAGCAGCCGCCACCATTCCACTTCTCCCGAAAAGAGCAGTGCTAATCGACTGGGGCGAGTTGCTATTACAGCTCCAAGACCGAGAATGGCCCAGCCCAGCGCTGGCAGAGCGATCCGGCGAGCTAGCGACGGTCTCGTTCCCTCATGTCGCGAAGTTCTCGCTCGCTGTTTCTTTCGCTTACGAGGCATCATCAATGAGTAGGTCAACTACTAGACGTCCGCAATCGGGTCGTGAGCTGACATCCTGTTTCCAGTCCATCTGAGCGGCGCAAGGCAACGCTTTCCTACACGCCACGATCGTGCCTAGTAACCTATATGGCACACGATAAGACCCACGGCGAACCAATCGCCCTCACCCCCTCTGTCCCCTCCCGCGCGGAACGTTACGATGGCTGGACCGTCGACAAGCAGGTCGATTTCCTGCGCATGCTCGCCACCACGCAGAATGTCGCGGCGGCGGCGCGGAGTGTGGGGATGGGGCGGCAGTCGGCCTACAAGCTGCGCGCGCGGCTCGACGACCAGCCCTTCGGCGCGGCGTGGCGGCTGGCGCTGCGCAATGCGCGCGACACGCTGCTCGACGCGGCGATCGAGCGGGCGGTCAACGGCGTCGAGGTACCGCACTATTGGAAGGGCGAGCTGATCGGCACCTCGCGCCGCTACGACGAACGGCTGACCACGGCACTGCTCGCGGGCGGCGCGCTGCAGCGCTCCACCGTCCACCTTGGCGGTCCCGAGCGCGAATTTTCCGAACGCGGGCTGCCCCGCCTGCTGGACCGGATCGCGCACGGACCGACCGAATGGTGCGACCTAGAAGACGAGCGCGACTTTGCCTGGGGCGATCCCGAGCTGGATGAAAATCAAGCCCGGAACGAGACCTTAGCCGAAGGCTATGGCGAGGGCGAATGACCCGCATTCCGGACCAGCCAGCCGGACCCGCCGGTTTTTATTGCAGAACCGGCCCGAGTGTCGCCTTCAGGGGGTTCGTGCGAAATTTCGCCTTGTTTTACAGGATCATATAGCCCCTGAAGCGAAGGCGACACCGAGTCGCCTTTGTCGCCTTCGCCTTCGTCTTGCGGGGCCTGTCAGCCGCCTTTGCGGCTCGCCTCCGCAGCCGCGACCAGTTCTGTCGGCCAGGTGACCTGCGTCTGCGTCTGCGGGTTGAACAGGTCGCCCGCATAGATCGCGCCTTCAGCGGCGGCGATCTCTTCCTTGGTCAGGAAGGCGCTCGGCTTGAGCGCGAAAACGTCGAGCCCGCGGCTGATCTCGGTCGCATAGATGCGCCCGCGGTACCAATAGGCCGACCAGTAACCACCGGTGATCATCTGGTCCTTGTCGATCGGTCCACGGTCGAAATAGGCGATCTCGTGGATGTTCGCCGGGTCGGTGAAGTCGATCACCGAGATACCGCCCTGGTACCAGGCCTGGACGAAGATATCGCGTCCCGGGACCGGAATGATCGAACCATTGTGCGCGACGCAGTTCTCCTTGTCGGTCTGCGGCGCGGGCAGCTTGTAGGTCCCGCGATAAACCAGCTTGCCGTTCTCGATGCCGTAGAAGGCGTCGGCACCCCAGTTCTTGGGATCGCCAGCCTGGCAGCGCGGCCGCCCGCCCCCGCCCCATTCGTCGGTGAACAGGACCTTGGTCCCGTCATTGTTGAAGGTCGCCGAATGCCAATAGGCAAAGCCCTTGTCGGTCACGTCGTCGATCCGCGTGGGCTTCAGCGGGTCCTTGATGTCGAGGATGATGCCATTGCCCGAACAGGCCCCCGCAGCGAGGTTCTTGGCCGGGAAGACGGTGATGTCATGGCACATGTCGGTACGGAAGGTGTCCTGCGTTCCGTCGCCGTGATCGCCACCGCGCCACAGGCCGGCGATCTCGCCATCCTTGGCGAAGACGCGGGGCCGGTCGACGATGCGCGCCTGCGAAGGTTCGGCCAGCGGGATCTCGATCACGTCGATGCTGAACAGCGCGGTGTTGTCACCACCCAGTTCGTAGCAGCCCTCCAGCTCGTCCGCGTCGCGCACATAGCTGGTGCCCGAATTATAGACGATCAGCCGCGTGTCATCGGCGCTGACGATCGAGTGCGTGTGGCTGCCGCGGCAGGTCTGCACCTGCCCGACCTGGCGCGGGCGGGTAATGTCGGAAATGTCGAAGATGCGGATGCCACGGAAGCGTTCGGGGCTCACCCGATCCTCGACCCCGCCGAGCCCGCAATCGACCCGTGCGCGGCTGTCCTGCACGCTCATGACGAGGATATTGCCGGCGATCGAGACGTCGCCCTGCCCGCCGGGGCAGACGGTCGAGCTGACCAGTTGCGGGATGCCGTCGTCGCCCAGGCGATAGGCGTTGAAGCCATGATAGCTGCCCGCGACCAGCATGTCGCCCGAGAAGGCCATGTCGGTAAAGGCGAAGTCGAGCAGCGACCCGCGCTCGCCGAACTTGGGCTTGTCTTCCTCACCTTCCTTCGCGGGGGTTGCCGCCTCGCCTTCCTTGGGCTTCTTCTCGATCCGCGGCTGCAGCTGCGCCGGATTGGCCGGGTCGAAGAAGCCGTCCGGCTTGGGCATGGCAGTGACCAGGCGAAGGTTGAGGATCGCCTCGCCTGCGTCGCGGAAGCCGGGCCTCAACGTCGCGCGCGGATCGGTCGAAAGGCCGGTGAGCACGCCGTTCATCCGGTCGATCTCGGCCTTCTGATCGGTCACCACATCATTGGTGAATTCGAACATCACCGGGTCGTATGCCGTGCCGCGCAGATTGTGCAGGTCGTCGACCATGGTCACCGCGCCCTTGTGGTGGGCGACCATCAGTTCGAGGAACAGGCGGTCGAAGGCAGTGCCACTGGACGCCTCAAGTTCCTTCATCTGCGCCTGGCTGGCCATGCCCTGCATGGTGTGGTGGGCATGCCCCATCCCCTGCATGGAAACTTCCTGGCCGCGATCATCCAGCCAGCCGCGCATGAACTTCATTTCATCCTGCTGGCTCGCCTCGATCCGATCGGCCGTCTTGAGGATCGCCTCGTTATTGGTCCGCGCCTTGACCAGCCGAGCCATGTCGACCGCCTGCTGGTGGTGGACGATCATGCCCTGCATGAAGGCCACGTCGCCTGGCGAATAGCTGGTATTGGCAAGCGCGATCGCCTGCTTGGCGTCGATCACCTTGGGCGCTTCGCCCGGCGCACCAGGCAGGACGATCGGAACCTCATCGGCGGCGTAAAGCGGGGCGGCCGACGCCCGCCGGGCTGCGGCGAACGAATAGCGGGGCCTCATGACGTGCTCCCCTAATCTCCGTGAGCACTGGCGCGCCTGGGGAAGCCGCTTGGCAATGACGTGG
>NZ_JAYPTL010000041.1:7505-12992 GCF_038133525.1 Erythrobacter sp.
CTCCGATCAAGATCACCCTGTTGACGAGCGTCTTCACCCGTACATCCCCCGCTTCGGCCCGAGATAGCCGAACAGATAGGCACCGACCTTGCGCATCTGGATCTCCTCCGCCCCTTCGGTGATGCGATAGCGGCGGTGGTGGCGATAGATGTGCTCGAACGGCTTGTGGCGCGAATAGCCGATCCCGCCATGGACCTGCATCGCCCGGTCGGCGGCCTGGCACACCAGCCGGTTCGCCCAATAGTTGCACATGCTGACCTTGTCCGAGATGGTCTTCTCGATCATCTCATGCGGCATGTTGTCCATTTCCCAGGCGGTCTTGTAGATCAGCAGGCGCAGCATCTCGCACTGTGTTGCCAGCTCAACCAGAGGGAACTGGATCGCCTGGTTCCGCGCCAGCTCTTCGCCGAAAGGCTTGCGCTCGCGGGCGTATCTTACGCTTTCCTCGACGCAGTAGCTCGCCGCACCCAGCGATGAAGCCGCCTGACGGATGCGGTTCTGGTGGACGAAGCTCTGCGCCAGCGCCAGGCCGCGCCCTTCGACGCCCAGGATCGCGCTATCGGGGACCCAGACATTGTTGACCGACAGGCGCGGGTGATCGGTCGGCATGTTGAAAGTCCACATCCATTCCTCGATCTCGAGGCCGGGAGTGGGATTGGGTACGAGGAAACAGGTGATCCCGCTGGCATCGCCGTCCTTGCCGCTGGTGCGGGCGAACATGGCGCAATGCGTGGCGACATGCATGCCGGTGATCCACATCTTCTCGCCGTCAATGCGCCAGCCGTCGACCCCGTCGCGGGTCTCGCGCACGGCCTTGGTCTCCATATGGGTGGCATCAGATCCGTGATGCGGCTCGGTGAGGCCGAAGGCCACCCGGCGCGTGCCCTCAAAACCTCCCAGGATGAATTCCTGCTTCTGTTCCTCGGTCCCGAAAGTCTCGAACATGGCGACGAAGGGGAAATTGCCGACGATCGAATGCTCGTTCTGCAGATCGTTGTGCAGGCCCAGCCCGCGCGCAGCGAAACGGTCGCGGATCACCGCCATCCACAGGTTGGAACCGTCTTTGCCGCCGTATTTCTTGGGCGCGGAAAAGCGCCAGTGGCCCGCGGCGTCCGCCGCCTTGCGCGCCTGGCGCAGCAGGTCTTCCCATTCGTGCCGCGGCAGCCCGCCGTTCTCGAAATCGGTCCGCGCCCACTCACGCCGATGGTCGAAGAACCGGATATTGTCGTCCTTGGCGACCAGCGGCTCGATCTCGGCCTCGATGAAGCGCTCGAGCTCAGCGTAATAGTCCTCGAGCTCCTTGGGCACGGTGAAATCCATCAATCCTCTCCTGTCCATTGGCGCCGGGCGACCGCGAGCGCGGGATATTTCGGCATGTCGACTGCCAGCTTGTCGAGTGCGGTGCGACGCAGCTGCGCGAGCAGACCGGGCTCTTCCAGACTGCGATGCCCTTCGATCAGGGCGCGCGCGAGTTCCGCATCGGTCGGATCGACTTTCGCGGCGTAGTCGCGAGCGATGATGCCCAGCGCATTGCGAGCGACGGCGTGCTGGAACCGGTCATGACCTTCCATCCGGTCCTTGACCGTCGCGAGCCACTCGGAAATCGCAGTCGCGAGCTCGCCAGCCGTAGCTTCGCCCGTCGGAGGTGGCGGCGATGACAATGGCGGCAGTGGACGGTCGCGTTCCTCCTGCGGCGCTTCGCCTTCGAGCAGCAGCAGCAGGTCGAGCTCTTGCTCGCTGGTCCGGCGCGAGATGATCGCGCGTTCCACTGTCCGGTCGGCCCCTTCGCGCCAGGTCCGGCCCATGCGCCAGCAGCCGAGTGCCCACCAGCAAGTGCGATAGACCAGCCACCAGTTAAATCGAGTCCGGTCGACGGCCCTGCCGCCGGCAGCTTCGTAAGCCGCAAACCAATCGTCGAGACTCGCCAGGCCGACGGCCGGTCGGTCGATCCGGGCAAAGCGCCAGACGGTCATGCAGGCATAGGCGAGATCCTCATGCGGATCGCCGAGGTGGGCAAGCTCCCAGTCGAGCACGCCGGTGAGGTCGTTGCCCGAGACGAGGACGTTGCCGAGGCGGTAGTCTCCATGGATCAACGCAGGCTCGGTCGGCCCCGGCAGATTGTCTTCCAGCCAACGCAGCGCCAAGGCTACCACCGGGCGATCCCCACCCGCTTCTTCGAACTGGGTACGCAAGCCGGCAACCCCGGCAGCCGGATCAAGCGTTGGCAGGCCCGGCGGCAATGCGGCGTGATCGACACTGTGGATTCCGGCGAGTTCACGCGCCAGCTGCCCGGCCAGGTTCCGGCCGTCAGCCTCGCCCGCGTTGTCGGAAAGGATCGACCGCGGATCGGGCGTTCCGGGCAAGGCTCGCATCACGAAACCCGTGCCGAGGCCGTCCGCTTCCTCCAGTTCGACAACAATTTCGGGTGCCAACACACCCACTGCGTGGACCATGCGGATCGCTGCAGCCTCTATGTCATGACCGATCGCGCGGCCTTCCATCATTGCGGCAGAGGGCGCGCGGCGGAGCACGAAGTCCTCACTGCCGCTGGCGAAACGCCAGCTCTCCATGGTTGCCCCGCCCGTCAGACGGGTCAGTTTTTCAGGTGCAGGCAATCCGGCCCGCGCCAGTGCCCGGCCAAGCCCACGCTCCAGCGCAGTCCCGCTATCCGACTCTCCCATGACCCTTGCTTGCAGGCAAAATCGGTTTCACTCAAGAACTGATCTTGGGCGCGCCATCGCATCGGACGCGCATCTTGGTTTCCGGAAATTGCCCTTGCGGACAAGAGGCTGTCGCGGATGGAACACTTTTCATCGCGTTCCTGCTTGCCAGCGATTCCCTGCCCATATTAAACATAAGGCAACCATAGCAGTGGTACCGAGGTCGAATGCGGACAGGATTTCTCAGCACGGTTCTGGCAGCGAGCGCGATGTTGCTGGCTGCACCTGCAGCCGCAGATGGCGACACCACGAGTTTCGAGAAATCCTTCGACAGTGCCCTTGGCACTGAAGTCCGCGCACCGCAGAATTTCGAAGCACGTTACGACAGCGATCTGGAACGCCGCATTGCGTCGATTGCTGACGGCTCGCGTGGCCGGATCGGTGTGGCGGCGATCGATCTCTCGACCGGCCGCTATGTCGGCGTTCTGGGGGATCAGCGCTTCCCCATGGCCAGCACCAGCAAGATCGCGATCGCCGCGACCTTCCTTGAGGGGGTCGAGAAGGGCCGCTGGAGCCTGACCAGTGAATTCCCTCTCCTGGTACCGCAGCGTTCAGCACCATTTTCGAGCACCCGTGCCCCGGTCAGCGAAGGCCAGCATTTTCCGGCCATCGACCTGATCGAGATGATGATCACTCGCTCGAACAACGCCGCTACCGATGCATTGCTCCGCGTGGTCGGAGGACCGGCCAAGGTCAACGACTGGGTACGCCGCCAGGGGATCACCGAATTCAGTCTCGATCGCGACATCGCAACGCTGGTCCGCGACGACGGGGAGTTCAACCCGGCGAACCACATTGACCCGCGCGACAGCGCGACGCCCAAGGCGATGGTCCAGCTGCTGACCGGTCTCTATCAGGGCAAGTTCCTGAGCGACGAAAGCCGGCGTGTCCTGCTGGGCGCGATGAGCCGCACCGTCACCGGCAAGCGCCGGATCCCGGCGTTGATGCCGGCGGACGTGCGGGTGAGCCACAAGACCGGCTCGCTCAACAATACCTCAAGCGACGTCGGCATTCTCGAGACCGCGGACGGCCGAGCGGTCGCTGTGGCGATCTATGTTACCGGCCAGGGCACCAGGCTCGAACGCGAAGCGCGCATTGCACAGATCGCCCGTGCGCTGCACGATGGCTATGCCGTGGAGAGCCAGCGCAACTGGGCCAGCGCGTCCTACGGCGGGCACTAGGGCGCCAAGCTGCAAACGAGGGTAAAGGAAAAGGGCGGCGCCGCATGGCACCGCCCTTTCTTGTTCCGGATCGGATACCCGTCCGAAGCGCAGGTCCGATTACTCGGCGGGCGCTTCTTCGGTCATCGAATCGGTAGCTTCTTCCACCTTGTCAGCGGCGTCTTCAGCGGTTTCGGCAACGGCATCACCGGTAGCTTCCATGGCGTCGCCAGCGGCGTCGGCATTGGCTTCGGCGTCGGCAGCCATGCTGTCGGCGGTGGCTTCAGCAGCGTCTTCGGTCTTTTCCGAGCAGGCGGCGAGAGCAAGGGCAGCGGCCGAAGCGGCGGCAACGAGAGCGATCTTGCGCATAGGATTATTCCTTGAACAGCGAGTTATGATGCGAATTTGCGACCCGAGAGCCGCTTATCCACGCGAACCCCGGAATCGGGCCTCACAATGGCTGAATAATGGCCAGATTGTGGCATCGCAAGGTGTTTCGCCCCTCCATCTCCATTCGCTACAGACATACTGTTGATTCACCTTGGGAATTTTGGCGGACCGGAGGGGACGGCAAAAGCGCTCCCCATGCAGGCTAGGCGCTGCTAAGCCGCAATAATGGCCGCAAAACCGCATCTCTACCTCGTCGACGGATCCGCATATATCTTCCGCGCCTATCACCGGCTGCCACCGCTGACCGACCCCGAAGGCACGCCCGTGGGCGCAGTCTATGGTTACACCACCATGCTGTGGAAGCTGGCCGACGATCTCGACAAGGCCGATGGCCCCACGCACCTTGCGGTGATCCTCGACAAGGGTTCGAAGAGCTTCCGCAACGACATTTACCCCGAATACAAGGCCAACCGGCCACCGCCGCCCGAGGACTTGCGGCCGCAGTTCCCCCTGATCCGTGACGCAACCCGCGCCTTCAGCCTGCCCTGTATCGAGGAAGAGGGGCTAGAAGCGGACGATCTCATCGCCTCCTATGCCCGCGCTGCACAAGGCCAGGGGTGGAATGTCACCATTGTCTCCTCCGACAAGGATCTGATGCAGCTGGTCGGCGAGGTTGATGATGCACGGATCGACATGCTCGACACGATGAAGAGCCAGCGGATCTATCGCGAAGAGGTCGAGGAGAAGTTTGGCGTTCCGCCCGAGATGGTCGGCGACGTACTCGCGCTGATGGGCGACAGCGTTGATAACATCCCCGGCATCTTCGGCGTCGGTCCCAAGACCGCTTCGAAGCTCATCTCCGAACATGGCTCGCTCACCGCTGCACTCGATGCTGCGCCCGAGATGAAGAAGTCGAAGCTGCAGGAACGTCTGCTCGAAGGCCGTGATATGGCCGAGCTGAGCCGGGTGCTGGTCACGCTCAAGGAAGATTGCGAGCTCCCCGAACCACTCGACGATTTCAAGCTCGACGGGGTGCCCCCCGAACCCCTCGCCGCATTCTTGGCCAAGCACGGCTTCACGAGCCTGCTCAAGCGGCTCGATGCCGGGGCTGGCAGCCCCACACGCGCGACCAACCTCAACCCGGCAAAGCAGGAAACCCCCAGTGCACCCGCGAGCAGCGATGGCAACCGCCAGCCGCTGCCCGAGCTGCCAACGAT
>NZ_JAYPTL010000041.1:13002-31627 GCF_038133525.1 Erythrobacter sp.
GCCTATGAATGCGTGCAGGACATGGAGCGGCTGCAACACTGGATCGCCCGTGCCAAAGAGGCGCGGCTGGTGGCAGTCGACACCGAAACCAACAGCCTCGATGCCGTTCGCGCAGACCTTGTGGGGGTGAGCCTCGCCCTTGGGCCAAACGACGCATGCTACATCCCGCTCGATCACGGCGGGAGCGACATGTTCTCCGACAAGCCGCTACAGATCGGCAAGGCCGAGGCGCTCGCAGCGCTCAAGCCGCTGCTGGAAAGCGATGCGGTGCTCAAGGTGTTCCACAACGGCAAATACGACCTCAACGTCTTCGCCCGGAACGGCATCATGGTCGCGCCGATCGACGATACCATGGTGATCAGTTTCGATCTCGACGCGGGACGCAGCCTCGACGGAATCGGTGGCGGGCACGGCATGGACGAATTGGCCGAGCGGCACCTCGGTCATATCTGCACCGCCTTCAAGGACGTCTGCGGCACCGGAAAGAAGGCGATCCCCTTCGGCGAAGTCCCGCTCGACAAGGCAACCGAATATGCCGCCGAGGACGCCGATGTGACCTGGCGGCTGCACGCGCTACTCAAGCCGCGCCTGTCCGAGGAAGGCGGGACGCGGATTTATGAACGGGTCGACCGCCCCCTGGTGCCGGTGGTAGCGCAGATGGAGCGTCACGGGATCCGCGTCGATCGGCCGCATCTGGCCAAGCTTTCCGAGGAGTTCGCCAAGGAGACTGCCCGGCTGGAAGGCGAGATCCACGAACTCGCGGGCGAGCCTTTTACCGTCGGCAGTCCCAAGCAGCTCGGCGATATCCTGTTCGACAAGCTCGGCTACAAGGGCGGGCGCAAGGGCAAGAGCGGGCAGTATTCGACCGACCAGGCAATCCTCGAAAGGCTTTCGGGAGAAGGCGCGGTGATCGCCGACAAGGTGCTCGAATGGCGCCAGCTGGCCAAGCTCAAGTCGACCTATACCGATGCCTTGCAAGAAGCGATCAACCCGGAAACCGGGCGGGTTCATACCAGCTACTCGCTGGTAGGGGCGCAGACCGGACGCCTGTCCTCGACCGACCCCAATCTGCAGAACATCCCAATCCGGACCGAGATCGGTCGCCAGATCCGCGAAGCCTTTGTCGCGGAACCGGGCAATGTCCTGCTCGCGGCAGACTATTCCCAGATCGAATTGCGCCTGGCTGCGCATATGGCCAACGTGCCAAGCCTGAAGGAGGCTTTCGCAGCTGGCGAGGACATCCACGCGCGCACGGCGATGGAGATGTTCGGTACGGTCGACCGCGACACGCGAGGCCGCGCCAAGACCATCAACTTTGCCATCCTCTACGGCATATCGCGCTGGGGCCTCGCCGGTCGCCTGGGTGTCACGCCAGAGGAAGCACAGGCGATGATCGATACCTATTTCCAGCGCTTCCCCGGTATCCAGCACTATATCCATTCGACGCTGGAGAGCGTGCGCGAGCGCGGCTATTCGGAAACGCTGTTCGGCCGCAAGACCTGGTTCCCGCGGATCAATTCGAAGAACCCGAACGAGCGCGCGGGCAGCGAGCGCGCCGCGATCAACGCGCCAATCCAGGGAACCAGCGCCGACATCATCAAGCGTGCGATGGCGCGAATGATGCCGGCCCTGCAGGAAGCCGGGTTGGGCCATATTCGCATGCTGCTGCAGGTGCACGACGAACTGGTGTTCGAATTGCCCGAAGGCGATGTGGCGAGGGCGTCTCCGGTGATCGAGCGTGTCATGGCCGAAGCCGCCCGTCCAGCGGTCGAGCTTAGTGTCCCGCTGGGTGTCGAGATCGGCACTGGGGCAAGCTGGGGAGCCGCGCACTGAAGCGCACCATCGCCTTTGCCATGCGCGAACGCCGGCTGCGCTGGGTCAATGTCGCAGTGCTGGCGATCATCAGCGCCGCCATGCTCGCACTACTGTTCCTGGTCTACAAGACCGTGGACGCGGAACGCGCGCAGCGGGATCAGGCGGAAAAAACGGTCGAAGTGCTTGACCAGTTGCGTCGGATCGGGCGTGCGACGATCAACGGCGAAACCGGCCAGCGCGGATATCTGATCACGCTCGATCGGCGCTATCTCGAACCATACCAGGTGGGCCGCGAGCAGATTGGCCCTGCGCTGGACCGGTTGCGCGGGCTGCTTGGCGACCAGGCAACGCAGCGCCAGTCGGAATTGATCGACGAGATCGATGTACTGGCCCGCGCCAAGTTCGACGAGATGGAGGCTGGCGTCGCCTTGCTCGAAAGTGGGCGTCTGCTCGACGCGCGTCGAGCAGTTCTGACCGACGAGGGCGTCGAAACGATGGAGCGGCTCAATCGCGCGATCCGCGAAATGGAGCAGATCGAAAACGAGATCCTGGGGGTAGCGACGGCACAGGCGGCACTCGCCGAATCGCGGGTGTTACCGTTGCTTGGCGGCTTGCTCGCCCTGCTGGTGCTGGCGATGATCGCGGGAACTGCGCTCGTCAGCCGGGCGGCGAGAGCAGAGGCAGAGGCAGCCCAGGCGGCTGCCCTGGCGGAGGCCCGCGATCGCGCAGACCTGCTTGCCCGCGAACTCAACCACAGGGTCAAGAACCTCTTCGCCGTGGTCCTGGCCATCGTCCAGATGAGTGCGCGTGGTAAACCCGAAGCCAAGGAATTGACCGAGACCATTAGCGATCGGATCCGCGCTCTCCTCACTGCACACGAGGTCACCCAAGGGGAGATCGACCGCCCGGTCGCCGCGTTGTCGCAGTTGGTCGAAACCACGCTGGCGCCCTATCGCTCGGCGAGCCACATCGCGACAGTGAAGGGCCCCGAGGTCCTCCTCCCGGCCAAGCAGGTCACCCCGCTGGGTCTGGTGTTGCATGAATTGACGACGAATGCCGTGAAATATGGGGCCTGGAGTTGCGGTGGATCGATCACCGTCGCCTGGAAGCGCGACGATGACTGGATCAGGCTGAGCTGGAAGGAAGATGGCGCCCAAATCGTGGACGAGCCGAATAGCAAGGGCTTTGGAACCTTGATGATGGACAGCGCGGCGCGCCAGTTCGGCGGCACGGTCACGCGCGAGTTCACTGCGGATGGGCTGCTGGTCTGCATCGATTTGCCAGCCAAGGATTGAACTGGCGGGTTGAAACCCGCGCAGCAGGGCCATAGGCATAGCAACCATGCTCGAACGTATCCTGCCAAGCAGCTGGACCCTCTCGACCTCGGCTCTCATCGAAGTACTGACCGTTCTCGGCCTCGCAGTGGCAGGCGCGCTTGTGGTTCACTGGATCGGCTTTGCCATCCTCAAACGCCTGGCCAGACAATCGCAGACCCCGCTCGACGATGTCGTTGTGGCCAGGGTTCGCCGCCCGATGCAGTTTGCGCTGATTATCTTCGCGCTGTCGATCGCTGCCGAGAACGATGCGCTGGTCGGTCGTGAATGGGATGTGCTGACCGACTTCCTGACACCGGCCGTGCTCGGCTGGGTCGCCTTTGCGGCAGTCAAGGGCGTTGCACTGGGGTTCGCCGAACAGGTCAGCAATTCAGCAGACCCGGTCGCCGAACGTGGTCGACTAACCCGGATTGCGGTGCTTTCACGGACGATCCGCGTGGCGATCATGGTAATCACCGTCTCGTTGATCCTGTTCAACATTCCCGGCGTGCGCGATGTCGGCACCACTATGCTCGCATCGGCAGGCCTGGCTGCCCTGGCTGTGGGCGCTGCCGCCCAGCCGGCGCTCAAATCGCTCATTGCCGGTCTGCAGATGGCGCTGACCCAGCCGCTTCGCCTCGGCGATCTGGTGAAGGTCGACGAGCAGACCGGGCGGGTCGAGGAAATTCGCATGAGCTTCGTCACCGTGCGGACCTGGGACGAACGCGTGATCGTGGTCCCCACCAGCCGCTTCCTCGACCAGAGCTTCGAGAACTGGTCGCGGATCAACGAGAAGCTGACCGGCCCGGTGTTCCTCCACCTCGACCCAGATACCGAGATTGCCCCGATCCGCACCGAATTCGAAAGCTATGTCAGGGGGCACCCGCTGTGGGATGGGCGCAACCTGCAACTGCTGATGACCGAAGCCTATCCCGAGAGCATCGAGCTGCGCCTAGCGATGAGCGCCAACACGATCGGCGATCTGTTCACACTGCGCTGCGACGTGCGCGAGCATATGCTCGGCTGGCTGCGCAAGGAACAGCCCGGTGCCCTGATCCGCCACCGGCTGGAAGTCGAAGCGGCCAACCAGCGGGCCAAGCAGGGCAAATAACTGCCGCTACTCGTGCTTGGCGGTGCGGGTGCTTTCGACCATCCCTTCATGTAGGAAGCCGATGGGGTGGACCTCCGCCGCGCGCTTCTTCAGTTCGCCGCGCATCTTCCGGTATTCGCTTTCCATCTCGGGAGTGACCGTTGCACGGCTATCCTTGAGCGCTTCCTCGAAGTCAGCGGCAGTGACTGACTTGACCTCACCCCCGGCGCGCTGGATCGCGTTGAGGCCGGCGCGGCGAACCACGTCCTCAAGATCCGCACCGGTGAATCGCTCGGTCTTGGCCGCGATCTCGGCGAGCTTCACATCTTTGGCGAGCGGCATATTGGCAGTGTGGATGCCCAGTATCTGCTCGCGCCCCGGCTTGTCCGGCGTCCCTACATAAACCAGCTCGTCGAAGCGGCCCGGACGCAGCAGCGCCGGGTCGACCAGCGCAGGGCGGTTGGTCGCGCCGATCACCACGACGGACTGGAGTTCTTCCAGCCCGTCCATTTCGGCGAGGATGGTGTTGACCACCCGGCCGGTGACCTGCGGCTCGCCCTGTCCCGAACCGCGCGCGGGTACAAGGCTGTCGATCTCGTCGATGAAGAGTACGCATGGGGCAACCGCGCGGGCCCGCTTGAACATGCGTGCGATCTGCTGCTCGCTTTCGCCATACCATTTAGACAGCAGGTCACTCGACTTCATCGAGATGAAGTTTGCTTCGGCCTCCTTGGCCACAGCCTTGGCGAGCAGTGTCTTGCCGGTCCCCGGAGGACCATAGAGCAGGAAGCCCTTGGCCGGCCGGATGCCCAATCGATGGAATGCATCGGGGTTCTTGAGTGGCAGCTCGATCCCTTCCTTAAGCGTCGCGATCGCGTCAGGAATACCGCCAATGTCGCTCCAGCGGACATTGGGCATCTGCACCATGACCTCCCGCATCGCAGAAGGCTGGATGCGCTTGAGCGCGGCGAGGAAATCCTCACGGCTCACGTAGAGGTCATCGAGCACCTCCTGCGGGACCGTACGTTCATCGAGATCGAGCCGCGGCATGATCCGGCGCACAGCGTCGATGGCCGCTTCGCGGGCCAGCGCGGCGATATCCGCACCGACGAAACCGTAGGTCGCCCGCGCCAGCTCATCGAGGTCGACCTTATCGCCCAGCGGCATGCCACGCGTGTGAATGCCGAGGATTTCCCGGCGCCCCTTCTCGTCGGGAACACCGATAACGATTTCGCGGTCGAAGCGGCCGGGTCGACGCAGCGCTTCGTCGATGGCGTCTGGCCGGTTGGTCGCGGCGATCACTACCAAGTTCGCCCGTGCTTCAAGCCCGTCCATCAGCGTCAGCAGCTGCGCGACGAGGCGTTTTTCCGCCTCGCCCGGCACGCGATCGCGCTTGGGTGCGATCGAATCGATTTCGTCGATGAAGATGATCGCCGGGGCGGACTTGCTTGCCTCCTCGAACACTTCGCGCAGCCGTTTCTCGCTCTCGCCATAGCCCGAACCCATGATCTCAGGCCCGTTGATGGTGAAGAAATTCGCATCGCTTTCATTGGCGACGGCCTGTGCCAGGCGCGTCTTGCCGGTTCCCGGCGGGCCGTGCAGCAGCACGCCCTTTGGCGGATCGACGCCCAGGCGAGTGAACAGTTCGGGAAAGCGCAGCGGCAGCTCGACCATTTCACGCAGCGCCTGGATGGTATCCCCCATGCCGCCAACGTCGTCATAGTTGACCACTGCGCGCGCATCGCGCGGCGCTTCGAACTCGGCGCGCAGTTCGACCTCGGTATCTTCATCGATGTGGACGATGCCCTTGGGCACGGTCGACACGACGCTGAGGCGGATCTGAGTGAGGGCATAGGCGGGCGCGTTGAACATGCGACGCACCTCCGGCGGCATGTCCTGCACCGGCTGCTGGCCGGTGGTGGCGACAAGGTCACCCGCGACGATAGGCTTGCGAAAGAAATTGCGCTTGAGAGCATGAGCCGGCCCCTGCAGCCGCATCTCGCGCTGGGCGGGCGCAAACACGACGCGCGTGGCCGGTCGCGACTCCGCGGCAGCAATCTTGACGTGCTCGCCCGAGCCAACTTCGGCATTGCCGCGCTGGAGCCCGTCGAGGCGGACCACATCGAGGCTCTGGTCCTCGTCATAGGCGGCCATGGCCACGGCAACAGTCGAGCGCTTGCCGGTAATCTCCACCACATCGCCCTCGGTTATGCCCAGCGCCTGGAAGGCAGAACGCGGCATGCGGGCGATGCCCTGTCCGCTCTCATCCTGCCGTGCCGCCGCGACCTGAAGTCTCACCGTCTTGTCCGCTACTGCAGCGTCTGCATCCGCCATGGGAAATACAATCCCTTCATCCGTGCAACCGATCGACCCTAGCTGGGAACTGGGCTTTGTCGATGCAATGAACGAATAGGGGAGACGGGTCCGAAACCGGCAAGAAAAAAGCCCGGCAGGCGAACCCACCGGGCTTGAAAGTCTTGGGAGAGGATGCCTGAAAGGCAGGTCGAGATATGTTGCTCGGCACCATTTTGTGCAAGTGCGAAAAGGGCAATTTTAGTTGCATGTCCTGCAACAAACGTTCACATAATCGCATTTAACTCATTGATTCAATGCGATTCATGTGATCGCATTGTGGTCATAATGTTTTGCAACGCAACAAAAACAGGCTATGCCTCGATGACGCTACGGCATGCGCGTGACAGACGCGCAATGAGGAGTTAAGTCGCGCCCATGAACAAGCTCTACCCCGATGCCGCCGCCGCCCTTGAGGGGCTTCTCAAGGACGACATGCTGATCGCGAGCGGAGGCTTCGGCCTTTGCGGAATTCCCGAACGGTTGCTTGTCGCGATCCGTGATTCGGGTGTGAAGGGCCTCACCTTTGCCAGCAACAATGCCGGGATCGATGGCGAAGGCATTGGGATGCTGTTGCGCACCCATCAGGTGAGAAAGATGATCTCGTCCTATGTCGGCGAGAACAAGGAATTCGAGCGGCAGTTCCTTTCGGGCGAACTCGAGGTTGAATTCTGCCCACAGGGCACGCTGGCCGAGCGCATGCGTGCTGGCGGTGCCGGCATCCCGGGCTTCTACACCAAGACTGGCGTCGGCACGCAGGTGGCAGAGGGCAAGGAGGTGAAGCTGTTCGACGGGGAAGAGTACATCCTCGAGCGCGGCATCTTCGCCGACCTGGCGATCATCAAGGCGTGGAAGGCCGATGAAACCGGCAACCTCGTGTTCCGCAAGACCGCCCGCAACTTCAACCTGCCTGCAGCGACCTGCGGCAAGGTCTGCGTAGTTGAAGTCGAGGAAATAGTGCCCGTGGGTAGCCTCAATCCGGACTGCATCCACCTGCCCGGTGTCTATGTGCAGCGCATGATCGTGGGCACGCCCTACGACAAGAAGATCGAATTCGTCACCACGCGTGAGCGCGAGCTCGCATAGTGCCGCTGGAGGCCGAAGGCATCGCGGCCATCAATCGCGTGGTCGACGCCGTCTATGCGGCGATTTCCGGCCCGGCGGGGCAACAGCGTGACTGGGATGCGATGCGCGCGCTATATCTGCCGCACGCGCGCCTGACCGCGATCCGCGCCGATGGGATCGAGAGCTGTACGCTCGAGGAATACATCGCTTCCAAGCGCGACTTCCTCGTCACCAACGGCTTCAGCGAAGGCACGCTGGTCAATCGGGTGCTCGTCTATGGCGGGATCGCCCATGTATGGTCCTCCTATTCGGGGGGCTGGACCGAGCCCGATGGCACCACCGGCGGCACGCGAGGGATCAATTCATTTCAGCTGATGCGGCAGGCGGACGGCAGCTGGCGCGTTCTCTCGCTGCTGTGGCAGGTCGAGCAGCCTAACATCCCCCTGCCCGCCGACATGGAGGCTACCCGATGAGGTTTACCGGCACCAGTGCCCTCGCAGCGCTTGCCCTGGCAGGCTGCGCGACGGCTCCAACCGAAGTGGCCAGCGCGCCTGCTGCGCCTGTCGCCGCGCCTGCCCCGATGGGTGGCGAAGCACCTGCCCCTGACCCCATGCGGTGGACCTACGGTTCCGGCGAAGCTGCGGCAGCTTCAATCCAGGCGTGGCGCCTGATCGCCGATTACACCATCTTCGTATCGCGCCAGCGCAAGTTGCCGCAATCGGTTCCCCTTGGCCTGCCCGATACGCCCGGTGGTCTTGGCACTCCAAGCTGCCAGCGCGAAGACGGGACGCAGAAGCCCTTCGCCGCGGTGTTCGACGTCGACGAGACCGTCATCCTCAATCGCGGCTACGAATACTGGCTGTCGCTCGGTAATGCCTTCACGCCGGAAGCCTTCATGAAATGGGCCGATGAGGGCGCACCCTATGCCGTGCCCGTCCCTGGCGCAGTCACCGGCATTCGGCGCCTGCGCGAAGCGGGTATCGAAGTAGTCTTCAACACCAACCGTCCCACCGCGACCGCCGCAGGCACGATCGCTGCGATCGAGAAGGCGGGTGTCGGCCCGGCGGTACACGGCAAAACACTGTTCCTGGCGGGCGACGATGCATTGGGTGGCAACAAGGACGGCCGCCGCAAGATCATCTCGGACAGCTATTGTGTGATCGCACTCGGCGGCGACAACCTCGGCGATTTTGCCGAATTGCTCAATGACCGGGCGCTCACCGTGCAACAGCGCCGCGAGCTCGCAGCACGTGGCGATATCGCGCAGCTGTGGGGCAATGGCTGGTTCCTGATCCCCAACGCAGCCTATGGCTTTTGGCAGAAGGGAACGATCGACGACGTATTCCCGCCCGACGCCCGCTGGACCCCCGACACACTGGTGCGCACCGCGCCCGACATCATGAACGAAGGCAAGTAAGATGACCGATACCGCGACCCGCACCGGTTGGGACCGCAACCAGATGGCCGCCCGCGCCGCGCGCGAATTGAAGGACGGCTATTACGTCAACCTGGGCATCGGCATCCCGACACTTGTCGCGAACCACATTCCCGAAGGGATGCACGTGACGCTGCAAAGCGAAAACGGCATGCTCGGCATCGGCCCCTTTCCCTATGCGGACGAGGTCGACGCGGACCTGATCAATGCCGGCAAGCAGACCATCAGCGAGTTGCCGCACAGTGCCTATTTCGACAGCGCGGCCAGCTTTGCCATGATCCGCGGCGGGCATATCGACCTGACCGTGCTGGGCGCGATGGAGGTGGCCGAGAACGGGGACATCGCCAACTGGATGATCCCGGGCAAGATGATCAAGGGTATGGGTGGCGCGATGGACCTCGTCGCGGGCGTAAAGAAGATCATCGTGGTGATGGAGCACAACGCCAAGGACGGCAGCCCCAAGTTCATCCCCGCCTGCACGCTGCCGCTGACCGGCAAGAACGTGGTCGATATGATCATCACCGACATCGCCGTATTCCAGCGCCCCGACCACGACAGCCCGTTCAAGCTGATCGAGACGGCACCAGGCATTACGGCCGAGGATGTCAGGTCACGCACGACGGCGCATTATCTGGACTAGCATCGCGCAGCAGCTAAGCTGCACCGATGGACATACCCAGGCGCACCCTGCTGGCCGGACTGGCCGCACTGCCGCTCGCGCAACTTACCAGGGCTGGAGAGCCGACCCCGCAGGAGTCGCGACTGATCCTTCTCGGCACAGCCGGCGGCCCGACTCCCAAACCGAACCGCGCGGCTGCAGCCAATGCGATTGTCGTAGGTGACCGGGTCTATTTGATCGATGCGGGCAATGGTGTGGCGCGCCAGATGGTGATGGCTGGCCTGCGTACCGAGCAGCTTCATGCGGTTTTCATCACGCACCATCACAACGACCACAACATCGACATCGGCAATGTGTTGCTGCTCGCATGGGCGGACAATCTGGCCGCTCCCGTCGAGTTCCACGGACCACCACCGCTCAAGCAGATCTTGCGCGACACGCTCCGGGCCAATCGTGCCGACATTTCAATTCGCATGGCCGACGAGGCGCGGCTCGATCCATCCAAACTGGTAAGCGCTTTCGAACACACTGGACCTGGGCCGGTCTATGAAGACGATCGCGTCAGGGTGAGCTGTACCGAGGTCGTTCACCCGCCTTTCCGCCACTCCTTTGCCTATCGCTTCGACTGCCCGGATCGCTCGATCGTCTTTTCCGGCGATACCGCTGTTTCCGAGAACCTAGTCGCCCTTGCGAAGGGTGCCGACGTATTAGTCCATGAGGTGATGTACCTACCAGCGATGGAAAAGCTGATCGCCTCCCAGCCCACCGCACCGCGCTTACGCCAACACTTGCTCGCTGCTCACACAACCTGTGAGGACGTTGGCAGGATGGCCAGCGCGGCAGGGGTGAAGACGCTGGTGCTCAGCCATTTCGTACCCGGCGGCTATCCGTTCATCACCGACGAGGAATGGCTGGCGGCGGTCCGCCCGTATTTTTCGGGCGACATCGTGGTCGGCCGCGATCTGCTTGAGCTCTAAACCGGTTCAGCCGAACAGGCGTCGAAACCCGGCCTTGCGAGGCACAGGACCGGACGCTACTCGAGTTGCAAGGAGAGACTGATATGCCGATGAATCGCGTTTGCGAACTGACCGGGGCGGAGTTCCCGCTATTCGCCTTCAGCCACTGTCGCGACGTGGTCGCCGCAGTCAGCAAGGCCGGCGGGTTCGGGGTCCTCGGCGCGACGCGGTTCAGCCCCGAGCAACTCGAGGAAGAACTCGCCTGGATCGACGCGCATGTCGATGGTGCCCCCTATGGCGTCGACGTGCTGGTGCCCGAAGTGATCGACCCGCGCGTCCGCGAACTGGCCGACAACAAGAGCCGCGCAGCTGCGATTGATCCGGCCTATCAGAGCTTCGTCAACGAAGTTCTCGCCAATTACGGAATCGCGCCCGAGGCGCAGATGCCCATCCTCAGGGAGCGCATGGGGATCACGCCGGAAAACGGCCTCGCGCTGATGGAGGTCGCCTTCCGTCACCCGATCAAGCTGATCGCCAACGCGCTTGGCATCGCCCCAGCCGACATGATCGCCGAAGGCAAGAAGCGCGACGTACCGGTGGCAGCACTGGTGGGGGCCAAGGAGCACGCGATCCGCCAGGCCGAAGCCGGGGTCGACATCATCGTTGCGCAGGGAACCGAAGCGGGCGGTCACTGCGGCGAAGTCTCGACGCTGGTGCTGATCCCCGAAGTGGTCCGTGCGCTCGACCGCGCCGGGCATCGGATTCCGGTGCTCGCAGCGGGCGGGATCATGACTGGCGGGCAGATGGCCGGGATGATGGCGGCGGGCGCACAAGGCGCCTGGACCGGATCGATCTGGCTGGCCACACCCGAAGCCGAAACGTCCGAAGCCTTTCGCGACAAGATGGTCGCCGCGCGCAGTCGCGACACGGTCCGTTCGAAGAGCCGCACGGGCAAGCCCGCGCGCCAGCTCAAGACCGCCTGGCATGATGCCTGGGACGCGCCCGATGGCCCGGGCACGCTGCCCATGCCGCTGATGGGGATGGTTTCCGAGCCTGCCTTTGCACGGATCGAGCGCGAGGCCGCTGCCGGAAATGACGGGGCGCGCGAACTGGTGAGCTATTTCGTCGGCCAGGGCGTCGGCCTGGTCGAGCAGGTCCGCTCAAGCCGCCAGGTCGTGCAGGACTTTCGCGAGGAGTTCATCGAGGCAGTCTCCGGGCTTGCGGGCCTGCTCACCGAATAAGGCTTCGCGCCGACTCGCGATCCATGCGACACTGTCTGCATGGGTTTGCAGGCTGTCTTTCGTAACCGCTTCCTCGACGTGCTCGGGTCGATCTACATCTACAACGAGCACCGGGGCTACACCTCGCTCGATCGCGTGCTCGAGGCGGTGCGGGCGCGCTGCCCTGACGATGCGGGGTTCATTGCCGCGGTGGAGAAGCATCGCGCCGATGAGGAAAAGCATTATCGCATGTTTCGCCGCTGGTTCGAACTGCAGGGCAAGATGCCGCTCAAGGTCGACCGCACCTGCGGCCACATCGATCACTTCATCGAGGCCGTGTTCGGCTGCACCATCGACGAACTCGACACACAGGCAATCGTCGCGAATGGCGAGGAATTCGAGAAGCTATGCCGGGTGATCATGATCACCGAGCAGCGCGGCATGGACCAGGTCGAGGTGTTGCTGAAGAACCGCCACATCCTTTCGGACAAGGGGCTCAAGCGCATCTTCGAAGTAGTGGAGAAGGACGAACCGAGCCACTGGATGCCTTATGACAGCTGGCTTCGGGCCCATGGCCGCCGCCCCAAGCCGCGTTGGCGCGAAAAGTGGACCGACTATTGGATCCACAAGTCGCTGATGCTGGCCAAGCTGCCAGCGGTCTTCGTCAACCGGAGCAATCCGCGGCTGACAAGCTGGCCCGACGAAGACCCGACCGCCTACGCCATCTGAGCGCTTGACCGGGGCGATCCGGAAGCGCAGCAGCGCTGCCCATGTGGCTCGATAACCCGCGCAACCCCAAGGCCCCTCTCGCCGGACTGAAGGTCCTCGAACTTGCCCGCGTGTTGGCCGGCCCTTGGGCCGGACAGATCCTGGCCGACCTCGGTGCCGACGTAATCAAGGTCGAAAGCCCCGACGGCGACGGAACCCGCAAGTGGGGCCCGCCCTGGATAGAGCGCGAGGGCGGCGCACGCGAGGCGGCCTATTATCACGGCACCAATCGCGGAAAGCGCGATATCGTCGCCGACTTCAAGGACCCTGAGGACCTCGCCCGGATCCGTGCGCTGGCCGAAGGCGCCGACGTCGTGCTGGAGAACTTCAAGACCGGCACGCTGGCAAAGTTCGGGCTAGACTACGAAGTGCTCTCGGAAGCCAATCCGGGCCTAGTCTATTGCTCGATCACCGGCTTCGGCCAGACCGGCCCGCGTGCGCATGAGGCCGGTTATGACTTTGTGATCCAGGGGATGAGCGGCTTCATGGCGCTGACCGGCGAACCGCAAGGACAGCCGATGAAGATGGGTGTGTCGGTTTCGGACCTCGCCTGCGGCCTCTATTCGGTGATTGGCATCCAGGCCGCGCTGGCGATGCGCGAGCGGACCGGGCGCGGCCAGCATGTCGACATGGCCTTGCTCGACTGTTCGGTGGGGCTGCTCGCCAGCCAGGCGATGCACTACCTCACGACCGGCACCAATCCGCCGCGCATGGGCAACGAGCACGCGCAGGTCAGCGCCTATGGAGTCTTCCCCGTGGCCGATGGCGAGGTCGTGCTGGCTCCCGCCAACGACGGGTTGTTCCGGCGGCTGCTCACCCTGCTCGGCCGCGAGGATCTGCTTGATGACGAGCGCTTCGCCAGCAACGAAGGCCGCCTTGCCAACCGGGCTGCGCTCGACGCCCTGATCGCGGGCGAAACCGCCAAGTGGCAGAAGGAAGAATTGCTGGCCGAATGCGGCGATGCGGGCATCCCGGCCGGCCCGATCAACGCGATCGATCAGGTCTTTGCCGATCGCCAGGTGATCGCCCGGGGGATGCAGATCGAGCTCGACGGCGTCCCCGGTGTGCGCAGCCCCTTCACCTTCTCCGATGCCGAGCTTGCGCTCGATCACCCAAGCCCGCTGAAGGGTCAGGACTCCTAGGCGAAGGCCGCCTTGAGGTCCGCGACAAGGTCGGTCCGTTCCCACGGGAAATAGTCGCCATCGGCCTTGCGCCCGAAATGGCCATAGGCCGCGGTCGGGCGGTAGATCGGCTTGTTGAGCCCCAGGTGCGTGCGGATGCCGCGCGGGGTCAGGCCGCCCAGCTTGTCGATCCCCCGGATTGCCTCTTCGAGTCCTTCGTCGGTCACCCCGTCGGCGCTGGTGCCGTGCGTGTCGACATAGAGCGATAACGGCTTCGACACGCCGATCGCATAGCTCAGCTGGATCGTGCAGCGCTTCGCGAGGCCCGCCGCGACGATGTTCTTGGCAAGGTAGCGAGTGATGTATGCCGCCGAGCGATCGACCTTTGTCGGATCCTTGCCGCTGAAGGCGCCGCCGCCATGCGGGGCCGCACCGCCATAGGTGTCGACGATGATCTTGCGGCCGGTCAGCCCTGCGTCGCCATCGGGCCCGCCAATCTCGAAAGCGCCCGTCGGGTTGATGTGCCATTCGGTCGCATCGGTAATCCAGCCATCGGGCAGGATTTCGCCGACCACGCGCCTAACATAGTTCTTGAGCTCGGCTTCCTTCTCGCCCTCGTCATAGCCAGGCGCATGCTGGGTCGAAACGACCACCGCGGTGCATTCGACCGGGCGTCCGTTCTCGTAGCGCAATGTCACCTGGCTCTTGGCGTCGGGTTCGAGGAAGGGTGCCGCACCGCTCTTGCGGTCCGCGGCGAGCCGCTCGAGGATCTTGTGCGAATAGTCGATCGTCGCCGGCATCAGGTCGGGCGTCTCGTCGCAGGCGAAGCCAAACATGATGCCCTGGTCGCCCGCGCCTTCATCCTTGTTGCCGCTGGCGTCGACGCCCTGCGCGATATGTGCGCTCTGCCCATGCAGGTGGTTCTCGAAGGTCAGGGTCTGCCAGTGGAAGCCATCCTGCTCATAACCGATCTCGCGGACCGTGCGGCGCACCGCCTTCTCGATCTCTTCCTTGGCCCCGGGCGCCCAGCCGCCGTTTTCGGCCCAGTCGGGGTTCTTGGAATCGTACATCGGAGCGCAACGGATTTCGCCCGACAGGATCACGCGCTGCGTCGTGGTCATGGTTTCGCAGGCAACGCGCGCTTCGGGATCCTGCGCCAACATCAGATCGACCACGGCATCGCTGATCTGGTCGGAAACCTTGTCGGGATGGCCTTCCGACACGCTTTCGGAGGTGAACAGGTAATTGGTGCGCATGCCGCTCTAAATCCCGATATAAAGAATTCTTTATGTGTCACGCGGGGCGGTAGCCTCCCGCCCGCCGGATGGCAACCAGCGAAAGTGCAAGCAACAGCAATCCCCAGGCCAGCGTGAGCCAGTGCCCCAGCCGTGCGAACAGCGTCGGCGAATCGGCGGGCGGCACGAGCGTGTCGATGCGCCCTGCGACGTGACGTTCGACATGTTCGCGCACGACGCCACGCGCGTCGATCACCGCGCTGATTCCGGTAGTGGTCGAACGCAGGACCGGCAGGCCCTCTTCGGCGGCCCGCATGCGTGCCTGGCCGAGGTGTTGGGGCGGCCCCCACGATCCGAACCAGCCATCGTTCGAAGGATTGAAGATGTAATCGGGCCGTTCGTGCGGATCGACCACTTCGCCCGAGAAGACGATTTCATAGCAGATCTGCATACCGGCCTTGCCGTAGTCGCCGAGATCGAGCGTCTGCGGGCCGGGGCCGGGAATGAACTCGATCGACCCTGCAACCAGTCGCGAAAGGCCGAGCGGCTCGAGCAGCCATGTGAGCGGGAGATATTCGCCATAGGGGACGAGGTGGGCCTTGGAATAGCGCGGGCCGAGATTGCCTTCAGGGTCAATCGAGGTGATCGCGTTGTAAGCGCCCACGGCCCTTGGCAGTCCGTCGACATCGCCGATCTCGAGATCGACCACCCCCGTCAGCAGCAGACCCCCTTTGCCGATCACACTGCCAATCCGGCGCCGGGCAAAAACCGGATCGCCCGCGGCGGTCATCTGGTTGTAGTAGCGCTGCGGATAGCCTTCGCGCAGATAGTCGGGCACGCCGCTTTCCGGCCACAGCACCAGCCGATGACTGAGCGGGGTCAGCGGCATGCTCAATTGCGCGAGGTTCTGGAACTGACCCTCGAACTTGGTCGGGTCGTCGATTTCTTCCTGCTTGAGATTGGGCTGCACCAGGGTGAGCGGGAGCACCCCTTCATCGGGTTGGGCAGCGGGCCAGTACATTCCGGCCACGAGCAGGATCGCAAACCCGCCAGGCGGCAGCCATTTGCGCTGGACGACCAGCCAGGCAGCAAAGCCGGCGAGCGCGACCGCGATGCCCGAAAGCGCGTAGGTACCGAAGTAGGGCAGCAGGATCCCCCAGCCCGGCCGATCCCATTCGCCAAGCAGCAAAAGCGAGTACGGACCCCAACCGTATCCGGTGAAGACCCAGCTGCGCAGCCATTCGGTCAGGACCCAGCTTGCCCCCAAAGCCAGCGCGAAGGCCGGCATGGGGCCACGGCGCGCGATCGACCAGGCGAGCAGCGCCGCAATCGCGGGGTAGACCGCAAGATAGAGCGAGACCAACGGCACCGCGACCCAGCCGAGCACGGCGGGCATTTCCGCCTGATAGGTAAAGGCGGTCGCGATCCAGTTGTTCACCAGGGTGAAGTGGGCGACCCCGAACAGCCAGCCGCGCAGCAAGGCTTCCTTGCGCGTGGGGCTGTCGGCGATGAGCAGCGCGAAGGCGCCCATCCCCACGATTGCCAGCGGCCACAGGTGGAGCGGCGGAAAACCGAGCGCGACCAGCGCGCCTAGCGCCAGTGCGGTCCATCGAGGGTGGCGGCGGGCGAAGCCGAGGGTCACATCCATCGGCTTCGCCCAATAGGGTGTTGGTTCAACCAATCAAGCGCGATCAGGCCGCGCTGGCCTCTTCGCTCTCTTCCTGCTTGCGCCGGCGGCGGCGCGGTGCAGGCTTTTCAGCCGCCTCGTCGTCGTTCGAGCTCAGCGATGGCGGCAGGACCGAAGCGTCTATTTCGCTTTCGCTGCTGCTGGAGCCGCCTTCCTCGCGGCGAGGCTTGCGCGGCGCGCGGCGCTTGCGCGGTTCTTCCTCGCGACGGGTGAAGGGGTTCTCGACCGGCTCGTACTCGCTGCCGTCGCGATCTTCGCCCTGCGATTCCTCGCCTCGGTCGCTGTCGCGATCGTCGCGATCATCACGGCGGCCACGCTCGCGGCGATTGTTCTGGTTGCGGCGGCGATCCTCGCCGTCCTCATCCTCGTCGTCGTCCTGGTCACGCTCGTCGAAGCGCTTGCCGCGTGCTTCGTCCTGGCGTGCCTTGTTGTCGGCGATCACGCGGAAATAATGGTCGGCGAACTGCAGGTAGTATTCCATCTGCACCCGGTCGCCATTGTGCTGCGCGTCCTGGGCCAGCTTCTTGTACTTGTCGAGCAGCTGCGGGGCATTGCCACGCGCGCGGCTGTCGATGCGGTTGGCGTTGTGGCCACCGCCCTGGTTGCGATTGTTCCCGCGTCCGCGACGACGGTTATTGCGATTGTTGTTCAAGGGTAGCTGGTCCTCATCAATTTCGCGGCGCGAACCAACGGTTCGCCAATAGCCGCGTGACCCCTTGCGCGACCGCGCTTGTCGCGGATCGCGTGCCCCAGTCTTGTGCATGGTATACGAGGCTGATGGCCGCGCACCGGAACTGCAAATGTCGGAGCTAGACCCATGGGACGAACGCGTCGCACACCACTGGCCTACGGCCAGAGGTAGAGGGTCGAATCGGCTTTGCCAAGCCTTATCTGAGAATCACTGCACGGGGCCGCCCGCCGAGGTCATGGCGGAGCTCGATTTCGAAGCCCGATTCGCGACCAAGGGAGGCCACCACATCGCCCTGGGTCGATCCGATTTCAAGGACGGCAACGCCCCCTGGCAATAATAGCTTGCCAAGCTGCGGGATGATCACGCGATAGTCGTCAAGACCCTCGGGTCCGGCGAACAGGGCGGATGCGGGCTCATAGTCGCGCACGTCGGGATCGAGCTGCACCCCCGTTTCGACATAGGGTGGGTTGCACAGGATCAGGTCGAACCGGCCCAGATCGTTGGCCCAGTCGGCGTCATGCCACGAGGCGAGACGGAACTCCGCCTTCCCCGCCAGTCCCAGCCGCTCGGCATTGCGGCGCGCCACTGCCAGCGCCCGCTCCGATGCGTCGATGCCGATGCCGTGCGCCTGTCCGCGTTCATGCAGGTAGGCCAGCAAGAGCGCGCCGCTACCCGTGCCCATATCGAGCACGCGAACGGCATCGGATGCGGCTTCGAGTGTCGCCAGGACGATCGTCTCGCTGTCGCCGCGCGGGATCAACGTGTCGGGCGTCACCGCGAAGTCGAGGCCGAAGAATTCCTGCACGCCGAGCAGATGCGCGACCGGCTCGCAGGCCGCGCGGCGCGAAATCAGCGCGTCGTACGCAGGCAAGTGGGGCTCGGCCTCGTCGCGCATTCGCGAGAGCAGCATGGCCGACCGCGTGGCGCCGAGCACATGCGCCATCAGCAATTCGGCATCGAGCCGGGCGGTGTCGCTGGTAGCGGCGAGGCGTTCCGCGGCGGTGCGGATCGCGTCGGCAACCGTCATTCGCTCATCGCCGCGAGGCGCTTGGCTTCGTCTTCGGCGATCAGCGCGTCGACCAGTTCGCCGAGGCCCGGCCCGGCGATGATCTGCGGCAGTTTCTGCAGCGTCAGCCCGATCCGGTGATCGGTCACGCGGCCCTGCGGGTAATTATAGGTGCGGATGCGTTCGGAGCGATCGCCCGATCCGACCATCGCCTTGCGCGCCTCGGCCTCGGCACCCTGCGTCGCCTCGCGC
>NZ_JAYPTL010000042.1:0-249 GCF_038133525.1 Erythrobacter sp.
GGTCTCGTCAATGCTCCGGCGACCAAGATCGCCCAGCTGTCGACGGCACCTGCCGCAAAGCTCGCTCGCGTTTTCGGCGCATATGCCGCCAAGGACGCAGCGTAAGCGGACAAGACGTAATTCGACCCAGATCACGGGCCGCCTGATGGGCGCCCGATACCGAATTGGAGTGTATTGAAATGGCTGATATCCAGAAGATTGTTGAAGAGCTCTCGCAGCTGACCGTTCTCGAAGCCGCTGAACTCGCAA